>CAXUMX010000024.1:30968-38978 GCA_964252395.1 uncultured Acidobacteriaceae bacterium
GGCTGCCAGCCCTCCAGCTGGCCGGCGATGCGCGCGGGAAGCGCCGCCGCGTCCGCAAGATGCTCCTTCAGCTGCTCCGGCGTCCGAGTCTCAAGCACTGCTCCCGACGCCAGCGCAATCAGGTGCAGGACCAGCAGTTGCGTGGTGAAGCTCTTGGTCGCGGGTACGGCCCGCTCCCGGTCGGCCCAGGTGGGCAGGCTGATCTCCGCCTCGCGGGCCATGGTGGACTCCGGCACATTTGTCACCGCGATGGTGCCATGACGGCGGAGATTGGCCTCGCGCAGCGCGCCCAGGGTGTCCGCCGTCTCACCCGATTGCGAGACCACGATGACGCCGGGATTGGTGAGCGTGTTGACCTCGCGATAGACGTACTCACTGGCGTACTCGACATCGACCGGCAGACCGGTGACGTCTTCGATCATGATCTCGCCGGCCAGCGACGCGTGGCGGCTGGAGCCGGAGGCGGCGAAGACGACCTGATGATGGTCGCGAAACCACTGGTAGACGGATGCAAACGCGGCCGCATCGAGAGCGCCTGCCGGCGCGTAGTGAGAGAGCGTCCTTGCGAGGGCGGTGGGCTGCTCCTCAATCTCCCGCAGCATGTGGTGGGCGTAGTGCTTCTCCGGAGTGGCCATCGTCCTACCTGCCTCTGCGCCTCTGCACTCTGCGCCAAAATCGATTTTACAGCGCGGCATGCTATGGTCGGGCCGGTGCGGTGGTATGCCTGCGAGGAACGGAATGCGAAACGGAACGGAGTGCGGCAAGACGCGGTGGAGCAGCCGCGCGGCCGGGCTGCTGGTGCTGGCGGCGGGCACGCTGCAGCCCTTGCTCGCCCAGCAGCCGTGGCAGGGCGAGTGGGGCAGCATGACGCGTGTCCAGACTGCTCCGTATCCGGCGTATACGGGAGCCAGATTGACCATCTCTGCCTGCACTGCGCAGAGCTGCAGGGCAGCGATGCGCGTGGCCACCAGGCCAGACGCGTACTGCGACGCCGCGGGCGAGCTGACCATCACCAGCGATGCCTCCGCAGTGCTGCACCTGCCTTCCGTAGCAGACCAGAGGTGCGCAGTGCGGCTGACACGAACCGAAGGCGCGCAGGAGGCGATTGCCAGCGAGGCGAGCGGGGCCGAGTGCAGCTACTACTGCACCCCCGGCGGCACCTTCCAGGCGCAGTTCGCGCTGCGCAGCCGGACCCTGTTCACCGGCGATAATCCCGACCGGTGCTACACAGCGGAGTCTGCGGCAGAGCGTGCCGTCTGCGCGGATGCCGGACTGGCGGCGCTCGAGACGCAGTGGGGCCGGCGCGCGGATGAGGTGAAGGAGCTGTTGCGCCTGCCTGAGACCACCACGCAGACTCCACAGCAGAGGTGCGCTGACGCCAACCCGGCAGCGGAATGCCTGCGTACGGAATACCATCGCCAACTGCGCGAGCTGGACGCTGCCAAGCAGCAATGGCTGCAGGCAGAGACGACCCCGGGCGATACGCAGGAGGCGGACGGGAAGGTCCGCGCCATCGCCGGCCGCTACCGCCGCGCGGTGCGCAACGGCGACATTACGGGGCGCAGCTATCGCACGACGGACACCCTGAGCGTGCGCCGCGCATCCAAGACATCCATCGCCTACTCGGTCGAGCTGTCGTTCTATAACGGACACCAGTGCTCGCGCAGTGGGACAGCGGAGTACCGGCAGAGCGGCAGCTTTGTCGACCATAGCCGCGAGGACGCAGGGGCGGAGTGCTTCTTCGAGCTGCGACCGACGGCCAAAGGCGTAGAGCTGGCCGATCCTACCGGCGCCTGTCGCGCATCGGACTGCGGTGCGCGGGGAGGGTACGCGGGGCAGGCATTCTCCTTTGCGGAGCGGGTGGCCGCGAAGCATTCGCCTTGAATGCGGGTCTGCATAGAGCGAGGGTTTCGATGCAGCCGCATGGAGAAGGACGCTCCCATCCATGCGGGGCCCGCGAGACCTCCGCAGGATGCTTAGCGTCTAACAGACGCGAAAGAAAGTGCAGGATGTTCACGATGCAGTCTGTTTGTAAGTTGTGGCACTGGCGGCCGGGGATGAGACTGGCAATGGTGCTGGCGTTGGCGACCTCTTCCCTTTCCGCGCAGCAGTCCGAGGGGGCCCCGCGCGTCTTCAACGATCCGGACACGCCGCAGAACGCGCCCCAGAGCAATACTCAGGCCGCGCCTCAGAGCACACCCCAGAGCACTCCACAGACTCCCACGGGACAAGCGGCCGCGCCCGCAACCAGCACTGCACCGGCAGAGACGCCGCAGACGGCGCCCGGCGCAGCACGTGTGGGCACGGCGCCGGGAGCGGTGCAGGCGATTCCGCTAAACCAGCCGAGCACGACCAGCCTGCAGGCGCGGAAAGACAGCTACAGCGTCAAGGTGACCGGGGACGACTGGGTGGACACACATCTGCTGGTGGCGCCGGGCGACACTGTCGCCATCACGGCGAAGGGCGATGTGACGCTGAGCGACGGGCGCAAGGTGACAGCCGATGGAGTGACGCGCGGCTGGAAGGATCTGCTGCGGCAGTTCCCCGATAACAGCTCACCGGCGGGCGCGCTGGTAGCGCGCATCGGCAGCGACCCTGCGGTGGTGCCGTTTGCAGTGGGCGCGACCAAGACACTGCAGGTGACGACCAATGGCGAGTTGTACCTGCGCATCAACGCCAGTAGCGACCTGACTCCGGAGGGCACCTACTCGGTCGCGTTGAAGCTGTCTCGTGAGGCGGCAAGCGCACGTAAGCAGGTAAGCGCGGCGGTGGTGGCCACCAAGGAGGTGTCCCCTGCACTGTTCGCGGAGATTCCGCGGCGGGTGCGCGACCAGCAGAACAACCTGGGCGACATGGTGAACTTCGCGCTGGTGGGCAGCGAAGCGCAGGTGACCAAGGCCTTTGAGAACGCGGGATGGGTGCAGGTGGATACCAGCACGGGCAATGCCGTGGTGCACGGGCTGATGGCCACGCTTGAGCACAAGCCGTACCTGGAGGTTCCAGTCAGCACCCTGTTCCTGTTCGATCGTCCGCAGGACCTCTCCTATGCGCGCGCCGATCCGATCACGGTTGCGGCGCAGCGGCACCATCTCCGCGTATGGCGCACCACGGAGGTGGTGGACGGGAAGCCGCTATGGGTGGGCTCCGCCACGCATGACGTGGGGTTTGAGAAGGACCAGCGCAACGGCGGAGTCACACACAAGATCGATCCCGAGATCGACCAGGAGCGGGACTTTATCGAGCAGAGCTTCGCGGCGGCCGGCAATCTGCAGTGGGCGGCCTATGTGACGCCCGTCGATCCGGTGCGCACTGCGCGAACGGCGACCGGCGGCGAGTTCCACTCCGACGGGCGGATCGTAGTGCTGGCGCTGCGCTGATCTAACCGACGGCGGTGGGTGCAGGACGCCCGAGGTGAAGGGCGACCGGCTGCGGGGGCATGGAGATCGCGCTGCGGTCGCGCATCAGCCGCGCGATGGCCGAGGCGGGCATGGGCCGGGCAAACAGGTAGCCCTGCACGCGGTCGCAGTCCAGCTGCCACAGCAGATTCAACTGATCTTCGCGCTCCACGCCTTCCGCCACCACCATCAGACCCAGGCTGTGGGCGAGGAAGATGATGGCCTGCACGATGGCATAGGTGCCGTTCGGCTCCGTGATGCGCTCGACAAAGGAGCGGTCCACCTTCAAGGTCTGCACCGGCAGTTGATGCAGGTGCGCGAGCGAGGAGTAGCCGGTGCCGAAGTCGTCCACGGAGAAGTGGATGCCGAGGCGCGCGAGGGTCTCGATCTGCCGCGAAACCTGGCCGAGGTTGCGCATCACGGTCGATTCGGTGACCTCCATCTCCAGCATGGAGGGCGAGAGCTGGTAGACGCGCCGCCGCTCGAGGATGTGGCTGGAAAAATCCGAGCGCGTCAGCTGCAAAGGCGATACGTTGACCGCGACGCGGACTGGATGCAGCCCCTGCTCCTGCCACTGCCGGGTCTGCCGGCACACCTCATCGAGCACCCAGTTGCCGAGTTGGACGATGAGACCGCTCTCCTCCGCGATGGGGATGAAGCGGTCTGGATAGATCATGCCAAGCAGCGGATGGTGCAGCCTAACCAGAGCCTCCAGCCCGCACAGCTGACCATCACGTGTGTACTGCGGCTGGTAGTGCAGCTCCAGCCCGCCTTCCTTGAGGGCGCGGCGCAGATAGCGCTCCAGCTCGGCAGCCTCAAGTGTGGAGGCGGAGATCTCCTGCGAGACGTGCGTGTACTGGTTGCCGCCTGACTTCTTGGCGCGATACATGGCGATGTCCGCATTGCGCCAGAGCACGGCGGGATCCGTGCCGTTATCCGGATAGATGGCGATGCCGACACTGGCCGTCAGGTCGATGTCGAAGCCGTTCAGGCGGAAGGGCTCTGCCAGCCCCTGTAACAGCGCCGTAGCCACGCGGCCGGCATCTTCGGACTCATTGATCTGGTGCAGCAGTACGGTGAACTCCTCACCGCCGGTACGGGCGACTGTGTCGACGGCGCGCACGCGGCTGGTAAGGCGGCGTGCAATCTCCTCCAGGCAGATATCGCCGGCGACATGGCCGTAGGTGTCGTTGATCTGCTTGAAGCGATCGAGATCGAGGCAGAGCAGCGCAGCCTTGTGGCCATAGCGGCTGGCATGGGCCACAGTCTGCGCCATGCGATCTTCCAGAAGCGCGCGGTTGGGCAGGCCGGTCAGGATGTCGTGGTTGGCCTGGTGGACCAGCTGCTCATGCAGGCGATAGCGCTCCGTCACATCCTGCATCAGGGCGAAGGTGACCTTGCGGCCCTGGTCTTCGAGCTGATGGGAGGCGATGTCGACCAGCATGAAAGTACCGTCCTTGCGCTGATGACGCCAGGGACCGCTGAGCGGAGTCTCGCCCGTGGTCTTCAGTTCGGCTACCAGTTTGGAGAAGTCCTCACCAGGGCGAATATCTCCCATGGTCATGCTGGCGAACTCCTCGCGGGTGTAGCCATACTGCTGGGCCGCAGCATCGTTGACGCGCAGGAAAGCGAGCGTCTCCGAGTCGTACATCCACATGGGGTGGGGATTGGATTCAAACAGCACGCGGTAGTGAGCGCCGGCCTGCTCCGCGCTGACGATTTCTTCTTCGAGCAGCGACAGAATCATGCCGATGGCGACCAGGTACTTGGGCAGGTTCCACAGGCTGGGCGGCGCCACAACCGAGGGGAGAAGCGCCTCAAGCGCAGTGGCCACGGGCCACACAGCGGCCCAGGCATAGAGACTGAGCACGACTGTGCGCACCCCGGCCGTGTAGCGCGAGACGCTGGCGCCGTAAAGCACTGCCAGCAGCAGGTAGACCTGTGTCAGCAGGATGGAGATCGGCGTGTCCAGCTGATGCAGGCGGATGGCGTGGATCAGCCACAGACTGCAGCCGAGGTCTGAGAGGAAGAGCCAGAACAGCAGGATGGGACGCCGTTGGGCTACGCGCGTGATGACGACCAGCGTAGCGGCCTGTCCCGCGATGGTAGCCAGGTAGAGCGGGCGCGTGGCCGCGGGCGCAAAGCAGGAGAGTGCGATGGCGGCCAGCCACGGCAGCCCCAGGGTGACGGCGACCGCCAGCCAGCGTCCGGAGACATCGCGCACCGATGGGGTAGAGAGGATGAACGCGATGCCGCCCAGCACCAGCGTCGAGAGAAAGACAAAGGTCTGCGCAGCCGTACCGACGGGCGTGACCGGGCGCAGCAGCATGGTGGCGAAGTGCACCAGGATGAAGCACCAGCCGATGAGCCAGTAGCGGACGCGGAGGGTAGGGCGCTTACGGTAGATCGAGGTGAACAGAAGGACCAGCAGCCCCAGCGTCAGCAGATCCAGGAGTTCACTCATCTCGCCCTTTCTCCAGATCCACGTGCGCCGGCCGCGGCCTGGCCGCGGGATAGATACAGGGGACAGTAACGGGCTCCCGTGACCACTTCAATATCACGAAAGTTTTACCCATTTTGGATCGGTGTTCCAGCGCGAATTCCGGAGTCAGCAAGACGCGACGATCGCGCTCTTCGCCGCGAAGGCGAAGCTGCTGCGCCGGTCTGTGATCGCGAACGTATCGTATCCAACTGCCGGGGGAGAGGCGAGAGGATCGAGACGCGGCCTCCTGGACAACAGAGGCCGCCCCCGACGCAGCCGGAGCTGCTTTACTATTTCGGCGGACGAGAGACGCCCTCGCCGGCCGGACCCTGGGTAGGGCGCTTGCGCTGGTTGACGTATTGCTGGCCGTGGATCTTCACCTTGCTCTCATCGATGCGCCCCTCAGTGGGCTGATCGAAGACGGCACCCGGAGCCAGCAGGAAGGTCTGCACCTGCCGGCCGGGTGTGGTGCTGGTGCGGACGTCGACGCGTGCCGGGTCGATGCCCTTCTCATTGGCCAGGTAGGCGCGGGTGTTGATGGCGCGCTCTGCCGCGGTGATCTGGCCGTCGGCTTCGATCTCGGAGTGCTCACCGATCAGCACCAGACGCGCATCGGGCTGATGCTCCATGGTGAGGGCGACATCGTCCAGGCAGGCGCGGCCTTCGTTATCGACGCGTGCAGGACGCCGCGCATCGCGGTTGAAGTAGACGGTGCACAGCGGCTGCGCCTTGGGTGCGGGCGGCAGTGCCGGCGCGGAGATGGTGACCTCTGTAGTTGCGAACGCGGTGCGGCCCAGGTCGTCGCGGACACGGCAGGTGATGTTGGCGACACCCGGCGGCAGGCCGTCAGTGTGCAGCTGCGCCGTCTCTGTGGTGCCGTCGATCTGTCCTTCGGAGGTGGAGTAGCTGTAGGTCAGCTGGCGCTGGGCGATGCTGCCTGCGTAGGAGGTGATGGTCGAGATCTCGCCCGGTACGACCGTGGACGGATTCGGCGAGCACTTCAAGGTGGGTGCCGGCGAGTCCTTGACCACAAAGTTGGTGGAGCACTGGGCGAACTGCTTGCCCTTCTCCTTGAGCGAGATGTGCGCGGTGGCGTGATAGGTGCCACTGGCCAGGCCAGTGGTGTCGACGAAGATGACCGGGCCGAAGCCGACCTGCTTGCCGCCGCTCAGCTCCCAGCGATACGCGAAGATGTGCTGCGTGTGGTAGTTGCGCAGGTTGGCCGCGAGCGTGACCTTCTCCCCGGAGTAGACCTCTGACGGGTTGGCGTCGCAGGCCAGGCCCTTGGTGGGCACAGGGTTCTGCTCGCCGAAGCGGAAGACGAAGCCGGCAGAGAGCCGGAGCGCGTTCACATCCTGGCTGCCGCCGGCCAGATCGTACTGCTGGATGGCACCCTGGTCGGCGTGCATGTATTCGAAGTCGGCCTGGGCGGCGCGGAAGGCGACGTGGTCGTGAGTGTGCGGCAGGATGATGTCGACCCCGCCACCAGCGGTCACACCGTAACCCCAGGTGGGCGGCTGGAATTTGGGTCCGGCGATGCGCGCGCCGCCGCCGGTGACATGGACGAAGGGAACGACGTGCTGGCCCAGGAAGAAGCGATACACCGGGCCCGCCTCGACGGTATAGAAGTTGTCGGTAACGCCGCCGAGCTGGATGAACGGCGGCGCGGGCGACTGACCGGTAGTGCCCAGCGGATACTCGCTATGGCTGTACTCCGCCTGCACGCCGAGGTGGCGGGTGAAGTAATAGGTGCCACTGGCGATGTAGCCACGGGTGTTGTTGCTGGGAAACTTGTAGATGCCGATGCTGCCGGAGGGGCGCAGGTAGGCGTAGCCGGCGAAGATGTCCAGCCGTGAGGCCGGTGGGGGCGCCGGCTCATTCACCTGGCGCGAGGGCAGAGATGGATTGACGGCCTGAGGATCGTTGCCTGCCTGGGCTGAGGTGGACGCGGGGGCTGCAGGGCTGTCTGCAGGCGCGGATGGCGTGTCCGCGGGTGCGGGCGCCGTCGTGTCGGAAGCTGGATTCGGAGCTGGCGGAGCAGGGGAGGCTGCCGGAGCCTGCTCTGGCAGGGGTGCGGGCGCAGGCGCGTTCGATTGAGCGGGAGCGGTTTCGGGTGTCGACGCGGGCTGCTGC
>CAXUMX010000025.1:0-7516 GCA_964252395.1 uncultured Acidobacteriaceae bacterium
CCACCACCTGGCATGGCAAGAAGCTGACGCTGCCGGCCAACATCTACGTCAAGAAGCCCGGCGCAGAGCTGCACTCCATCCACGGCCTCATCAACGACGTAAAGACCGATGACGTCAATGTGCAGACCACCAGCGACGGGCAGACTGTCACCGGCACCATCCACGCCGGGGACTTCGGCGGGCGCTGGCTGTCAAAGACCGACCTGGCCTTCTCGATTGAGCTCACCGGTAAGGACGTCACCGCCACCATCACCGCCAAGAACGTCGGCGATCAGGAGGAGCCGATGAGCATCGGCTGGCATCCCTACTTCGCCATTCCCTCCGGCGACCGCACCCAGGCGCGGCTCCACATCCCGGCCGCCCAGCTTGCACTTGTCAACAATTATGACGACGTCTTCCCCACCGGCAAGCTCAAGCCGGTCAAGGGCACGCCCTACGACTACAACGCGCCCGAGGGCAAGCCGCTCGACAACAACTTCCTTGACGACAACTTCTCCAAGCTCACCCGTACCGACGGCGCAGTCGATGTGCAACTGATCGATCCCAAGGTCAATTACGGTCTGCACGTCTATGGCGAGTCGCCAGAGATCAAGACAGTGCAGGTCTACGCTCCTACCGATCCAGGGAAGACCTTTGCCGCGATTGAAGAGCAGTTCAACTTTGCTGATCCCTTCGGGAAAGAGTGGCATGGCACCGACACCGGCATGGTGACCCTGAAGCCGGGCGCCTCCGTAACCTGGAAGGTGAAGTTAGAGCTCTTCGCGCCGAATAAATAACGGCTTGCGCACCAAACGCCCGATGCGGCGGAGCTTTCTTCCGGAGCTCCGCCTCCTCGCATCTGCGCTCCATCCACTCGTTCGCAATCGTGTCGGGTCCGATTGAATTCCGGAAGTGGAACTGCGACTCTTCATGCAGTACCAGCGGATCCCGGCGCGCGACGTTTTTCTTGTCTTCCTGCAACTTGCCCTGCAAGATCGCGTCAGAAGGCCATATGCGACCGACCAATGTGCGCTGCCTGTGCTGCGGCAACCTCACTCTCACCACGCCCGCGACGTTTGAACTGTGCCCGGTCTGCTGGTGGCAGGACGACGGACAGGATGAGAGCGACGCGGATGTCGTCCGCGGCGGCGCCAATGGTCTGCTCAGCCTCACCGCGGCGCGCGCCAACTTCCTTGCGTGCGGCGCCTGTGACACACACTTCGTGGGACGTGTGCGCGTCGCCCTGCCCTCGGAGCGCTCCGCTGCCTGAACCAGGCCGCGCTGCCCGGCGAACTCTGGTTACTCCGGCGCATGGATGCACATCTTCGCAGTTTGACCCCCTCCCCAAAGCCTCATACCATTGAGGCATGGCAGCGGCTGGTCGTCTGCCATACAGCAGGAGCACTGCTCTATCACTCGCCCGCCACTTCCAGCCCGTCCCACCACTCGAGCGCAGGCGAACACATTTGCGGAAGGCACCCTTTGAGCACTACAGACACTGTTGACACCCAGCACCCTACCGAAAGCAACACGGAAGCCCCGGCCGAGACCGGCGCTGCAGTCCAGTCGGCCCACGATGAGACCGGCCACGACCACACCGGACACGATCACACTCACAACCATCAGCAGGGCCCGGCCTTCAATCCAGAAGTCACCCGCGAGGTTGAGGTCACGATCCCGGCCGATGAGGTCTCCCGCGCCATGCGCTCCACCCTGCGCAAGTACCAGAAGCAGGCGCGTATCCCCGGTTTCCGCGCCGGCAAGGTTCCGGAGTCTCTGCTGCGCGCGCGCTTTGCTGAGGGTATCCGCCAGGAGGTGCTCGAGGCCGTGATGCCGCAGCACTTCCAGCGCGCCATCACCGAGGGCAATCTCCAGCTGGTATCGCAGCCGCAAGTCATCGACATGAGCATGGAAGATGGCCAGCCTCTGTGGTTCAAGGCGGCCTTTGAGGTCATGCCGGAGTTCTCCGTCGACGGCTACAGCGACGTTAAGGTGGAAAAGCCCACCACTGCCTTCACCGACGAAGAGTTCAACGCCGAGCTCGAGCGTGTGCGCGACTCCCGTTCCACCATGGAGCCGGTCGAGGAAGAGCGCCCGATGGTCGACGGCGACTGGGCACAGATCAGCTTTACCGGCAGCTTCCAGGAGAACGGCCAGTCGATCGACGGCAAGGACAATCCCGGCCCGATCACCGGCGAGGACGTCATCCTTGAGATTGGCGGCACCAACACACTGGCCTCCTTCTCGGAGTCGCTGCGCGGCGCAAGCGTCGGGCAGGAGCTGAAATTTGAAGTCACCTACCCGGAAGACTTCGGCGAGAAGCGCCTGGCCGGCAAGACGGTCGCCTACGATGTCAGTGTCAAGGGCATCAAGCGCCGCGTGCAGCCGGAGCTGAACGATGACTTCGCCAAGGAGCTCGGCGACTACTCGAGCTACGAAGACTTCGTGACTAAATTCCGCGAGAACCTGCAGGCGGAGAAAGATCGTCGTTCCGAATCCGAGACGCGCGACAAGCTGATGACCGCGCTTGCAGAGCGTTTCCAGTTCCCCGTGCCTGAGTCGATGGTGCAGCAGCAGGTGGATGCGCGGCTCGACCGAGGTCTGCGCGCTCTTGCTTCGCAGGGCATGCGTGAAGAAGATATGCGGCAGCTGGACTTTGCTCGCCTGCGCGCCGCGCAGCGCGACTCCGCCATCGCCGAGGTCAAGTCGCTGCTCATTCTCGATCGCATCGCCGATGTAGAAGGCATTCAGGTTACCGACGAAGAGCTCGACCGGGAAATCGAAATGCTCGCGTTACAGATGCGTGAGCCGGTCGATGCCCTGCGCGTGCGATTGACGGGTGATGGGTCCACCGCTAGAATCCGTGAACAACTGAGACGCGACAAAACCGCGAAGCTGCTGTACGAACGGCTTTAGAACGCACGCGCACGATCCAGCCAGCCGGACGTAAACGAACCGGTGGCCCCTTACGAGCAGGTATAAGGAGCAGAAGGACAAGCATGGCACTGGTACCGATGGTGATTGAGCAGACGAGCCGGGGCGAACGCGCCTACGACATTTACAGCCGTCTGCTGCGCGACAACATCATTTTCCTGGGCACGCCGATCGACGATCAGATCGCGAACCTGGTCATCGCGCAGATGCTGTTTCTCTCTGGTGAGGACCCGGAGAAGGATCTGCAGCTCTACATCAACTCGCCAGGTGGTTCTATCACCGCCGGCCTCGCCATCTATGACACCATGCAGTTCATCAAGAACGACGTGGTGACCTATTGCATCGGCCAGGCAGCCTCCATGGGCGCCTTCCTGCTCATGTCCGGGACCGCCGGCAAGCGCTTCGCGCTGCCCAACTCCCGCATTCTGATCCACCAGCCCTCCATGGGTGGGCTCTCCGGTCAGGCCACCGACATCGACATCCACGCGCGCGAAATCCTGCGCATCCGCGAGATCACCAACAAGCTCATGTCCAAGCACACCGGCCAGTCCCTCGAGCGCATCGAGCGGGATGTGGAGCGTGACTTCATCATGAACTCACCCCAGGCGAAGGAATACGGCATCATCGACGAGATCATCGATCGTCCCCGCACCTAAGGGCGGTCGCTGGCTCGGCGAGAAGGAGCAGTTCCGATGAAAACGCGCACGGGTTCCGACGAGACGCTTCGCTGTTCGTTCTGTCACAAATCGCAGGACGCTGTAGCAAAACTGATCTCCTCCCCCAGCGATTATCCGCGTGCGTACATCTGCGACGAGTGTGTCGCGGTGTGCAACTCCATCCTGGATGACGACCGGACAGAGACTCAGCCCGGAGCCGCCCCGGCCCACCTGCCCAAGCCGCAGGAGGTCAAGGCCTTCCTGGACGAGTACGTGATCGGTCAGGAGACCACCAAAAAGAAGCTGGCGGTAGCGGTCTACAACCACTACAAGCGCGTGCAGATGAATCGCACCCGCGGCAACGATGTCGAGCTCTCCAAGTCGAACATCCTGCTGGTCGGCCCCACCGGCAGCGGCAAGACCCTGCTGGCCCACACCCTTGCCAAGATGCTCGACGTGCCCTTTGCCATCGTCGACGCCACCACCTTGACAGAGGCCGGCTACGTCGGCGAGGACGTCGAGAACATCATCCTCAAGCTGCTGCAGGCAGCCGACGGCGACGTGGCCCGCACCCAGACCGGCATCATCTATATCGATGAGATTGACAAGATCGGCCGCAAGGACGAGAACCCGTCCATCACCCGGGACGTCTCCGGCGAGGGCGTGCAGCAGGCCCTCCTCAAAATCCTCGAAGGTACTGTAGCGAACGTTCCGCCGCAGGGCGGACGCAAGCACCCGCACCAGGAATTCACTCCGGTCGACACCACCAACATCCTGTTCATCTGCGGCGGAGCCTTCGTCGGCCTGGAGCGGGTGGTCGGACGTCGCGTGGGCAAGAAGGCACTCGGCTTCAAGGCTCTGACCGAGAAGCAGGCTAAGGCGGAGGGCGCCACTGCGGCGCAGCGAGACACCGAGCTGCTGCGACAGGCTGAGCCCCAGGACCTGATCAAGTTCGGCCTGATCCCGGAGTTCGTCGGCCGCCTGCCGGTCATCGGCATCCTGGACGAGCTGGACGAGGTCGCGCTGGTTGAGATCCTTACCAAGCCACGCAACGCTATCCTGAAGCAGTATCAGAAGTTGTTCGACTATGAAGGCGTCAAGCTGAACTTCAGTGCGGATGCCAGTGTGGCAGTGGCCCGCGAGGCCCTACAGCGCAAGGTCGGAGCTCGCGGCCTGCGTATGATCCTGGAAGAGTTAATGCTGGACTTGATGTATCACTTGCCAAGTAAGAAGCAGATTAAGGAGTTGGACATCACCGCCGAGATGGTGCAGAAGCGGGATCTCTCCGAACAGCTGCTGGAGAAGGCCGGCTGATCGGTTGAATCAGTTGGTCCGGCATGGAAAGCATTTCGCCTGAAGGTGAGCCTCCCGCGGGCGTTGGTACATCTCACACTCGATAGCAAATGGGTCCCGCCCAGGCCGGGTGGCTGCGCGTCCAAATCTCAGGACGTTTGTCGCCCATACCGGCCGTCGCCGGCGCTCACCGGCATACGTGAGCAGAAGGACTGTCACCGTGGCAACCAAAGAGCCCAAAGAACCGAAAGAGACGAAAGAGCGGGGCGAGACGCGCAAGCTGCCCATGATGCCCATCCGTGAGATGGTCATCTTCCCGTATATGATGACGCCCTTCATTGTGGGTCGCGAATCCAGTGTCCGCGCCCTGGAAGAGGCCCTCACCGGGGACCGCCGCATCTTCCTCGCCACCCAGCACGACGCCTCCATCGACGAGCCCAAGGCAGACGACGTCTACACCGTCGGCACCATCGGCAACATCGTCCAGAGCGTCAAGATGCCGGACGGCAACATCAAGGTCCTGGTCGAAGGCCTGGAGCGCGCCAAAGCGACCGAGATCAACGATTCGGACGGCTTCTTTGTCGCCACGGTGCGCATCCCGAAGGTGGCCGCCCCCGGTCCCCAGACCGAGCAGCTGATGCAGAAGGTCACCAGCCTCTTCGAGCAATACGTCAAGCTGCAGCAGAGCCTGAACTACGAGTCGATCGTCGCCGCCGCCCGCATGGACGAGCCCGGCAAGCTGGCCGACACCATTGCCGCCAACCTGCAGCTCTCGGTCGACGAGAAGCAGGAGCTGCTCAACCTCTTCGATCCCACCGAGCGTCTGTCGCGCATCGCCGACCTGCTCGACATGGAGATCGAGAAGCTGAACATGGACCGCTCCATCCAGGGCCGGGTCAAGCGCCAGATGGAGCGCGCCCAGAAGGAGTACTACCTTAACGAGAAGATCAAGGCCATCCAGAAGGAACTTGGCCGCGGTGAGAAAAACGAGTTCGACGAGCTGAAGAAGAAGATCGAATCCGCGGGCATGCCCAAGGATGTCTTCGAGAAGGCGGTGCAGGAGCTGAAGAAGCTCGAAGCCATGCCGCCCATGTCGGCCGAGTCGACCGTCTCCCGCAACTACCTCGACTGGCTGCTCGCCGTGCCGTGGAAGAAGCGCTCCAAGGAGACGCGCTCGATCGAGACCGCCGAGAAGGTGCTCGACCAGGACCACTACGGCCTTGAAAAGATCAAGGAGCGCATCCTTGAGTTCCTCGCCGTGCGTCAGCTAGTCAAGAACCCTAAGGGCTCCATCCTCTGCTTCGTCGGACCTCCAGGCGTCGGCAAAACCTCACTGGGCATGTCCATCGCCAAGGCCACCGGGCGCAAGTTCGTCCGCATGTCGCTGGGCGGCGTGCGCGATGAGGCGGAGATCCGCGGCCATCGCCGCACCTACATCGGCGCATTGCCCGGGCAGATCATCCAATCGATGAAGAAGGCCGGCACCAAAAACCCCGTCTTCATGCTGGATGAAGTCGACAAGATGGCCTCGGACTTCCGCGGCGACCCCTCCTCCGCCCTGCTTGAGGTTCTGGACCCGGAGCAGAACACCAGCTTCCAGGACCACTACCTCGACGTCGAATACGACCTTTCGCAGGTGTTGTTCGTCGCAACGGCCAACGTGCTGCACACGATTCCGGGCCCGCTGCAGGACCGGATGGAGATCCTCCGCCTGCATGGCTACACCGAAGTTGAGAAGATCGAAATCGCGAAGCAGTACCTGGTCAAGAAGCAGCTCGAAGGCACTGGCCTCAGCGACCAGAACATCACCTTTACGGACGAGGCGCTCACCGAGATCGTGCGCGGCTATACCCGCGAGGCAGGCGTCCGCAACCTGGAGCGCGAGATCGGCAACATCTGCCGCAAGGTAGCTCGGCGCGTGGTCAAGAACGGGCTCAAGCACAAAGAAGAGATCACCGGCGACAACATCCACGAGTTCCTGGGCGTGGCCAAGTTCCGCGACTCGCACGCGCATGAGAAGAACGAGGTCGGCCTGGTCACCGGCCTCGCGTGGACCGAGATGGGCGGCAGCATCTTGTCGACCGAAGTGCAGGTCCTCGACGGCAAGGGCAAGCTCACGCTCACCGGTCAGCTCGGCGATGTGATGCAGGAGTCGGCGCAGGCCGCGCTCTCCTACATTCGCAGCCGCGCGCAGCACCTTGGCCTGTCCCGCGACTTCTACCGCAACGTCGACATCCACGTGCATGTGCCGGAAGGCGCAATTCCCAAGGACGGCCCCTCCGCCGGCATCACCATGGCCACCGCGCTCGCCAGCGCGCTCACGAAAATTCCTGTGCGCCGCGATCTCGCGATGACCGGGGAAATCACACTGCGCGGCAAGGTCCTCCCCATCGGCGGGCTAAAGGAGAAGCTGCTGGCCGCTCACCGCGCCGGCATCTTCGAAGCCATCCTCTCCAAGGAGAACGAGAAGGACGTGGCCGAGCTGCCGGAGAACCTGAAGAAGGCGATGAAGCTGCACTTCGTCGAGCAGATGGATGAGGTGCTGACCATCGCGCTCGAGTCGCCCCTGCCGGAGCTGAAGGAAGAGACTCCCGAAGCGCTGGTCGGTGTGCACGCAGCCGTCTCCCAGCCAGAGCCTCACGCGCACCAGTAAG
>CAXUMX010000025.1:7526-28968 GCA_964252395.1 uncultured Acidobacteriaceae bacterium
CCCCCGCCCGACCCCCCCCCCCCCCTGTACGCCCATCGGCCATCGGCCTGGCGGCGGCCGCGGCCGCGCCCTCTCTTCGTCTGGTGCCACCTATTTCGTCTGCCAGAAGGCGTCGGCTTTCGCCCAAACCGGCGAGGGATAACTCATTCTCGGGTCAAACTTGTAGAGATTGTGCTGATGGCTCTCTTCCGATGACGCGAACAACTCCGCCATCCGTTTCGCATTCGCATCCTCGGACAGCTTGTCCAGTCTGCCGTAGATCTGATCGAGTGTGCTCAATGATTTCATCGGTGTGAAGAACAGATACACTCCGCCGTTCTCCTTGCCCAGCATGCTCTGATACGTGTACCACTGGAGGTCTGGGTCAAGCTTTCCCATCGCCGCGCCCCACATCTTCACTGCCTCGGCGAACTCCGCTTCGCGTCCCACCTTGACCTTGTAGCGGCCCACGTCGAAGTAGCGCATGTGCGCGATGTTGGTGGGGGCCGTTCCGTAGCTCATGTCCGGACGAAGTCTGTAGACGGCTGTGAGGTAGTCCGACTGCAGCTCCCCATCAGCCAGCGTAGCGCTGTCGATTGCAGACGCCAACGGCGCATTCGAGCCCTCGTCGGTTCGAGTCTTCTCCCAATCCTCCAAGGAGTCGTAGCCGAACAGGAAGGCCGCCCGCGAGCTACCGCTCATCGAGGTCATGGCTAGGTAGTAATCCTTGGATTTGGCCTCCTTCATAGCCTTCACAAAGGCGTCCTCGCTCTTCAGGTGGATCTCACCCGTCTTTCCCGGCTTCAACTCCTCCACCTGGATCACCAGGACTTTCGGCGCATCACTCGTCGTCTGCGCATGGGCCCATCTGCCACCACCGGCACAAATCAGGCACAGCCCCGTAAAGACTCCAATGATTGATTGCTTCTGCATACCTTTGACCTCGCGTGCTGCTGTGAGAAGGCGTGAACGGCTTCGGGGGCAAACGGTACGCCGCACAACAAGCCCAGCTCTGCACTTGAGAAAGGCAGCGACCTCTCACCGGAAGTCGCCACCACGGATCGCATGCTGGACTTGCGCGCGGAGCTCTTGCGCTACTCGCCCTTCTTCTTCCAGAACGAGTCCGACTTCGCCCAGTCTTCCGGCACGTAGCTCATCTGCGGATCGAACGCGAACAGGTTGCGTTGGCTGGACTCGATACAGGACGCGGCTAACTCCGCCACCCTCTTCGCTCCGTCGCCCGTCGCTTCACGCACCTTCATGGTGTCGGCGATACGCGCATCCACCTCGTCCAGCGAGTGCAGCGGGCGAAAGATCAGGAAGATTCCGCCATTCTGCCAGCCATACTCGCTCTGGTAGGTGGTCCACCGTGAGTTTGGCTTCACCTTCGTCACGGCCGCCTTCGACAGCTTCATGTACTCTTCCCACTCGGCACGGTGCCCGGGCTTTACGGTGATGCGCGTTATGTCCATGTAGCGCATCTTCGCCATGTCCGCGGGAACCGGATTGCTCATCTCTTCCCGGTAGCTGTAGGCGTTGTACGAAAGATTCTCGAGCAGCTCGCCGTCAGCCGCGTCTGCCGAATCCAGGGCCGACGCCAAGGCCGGGTTCGCGGAGTCCGCCATGTGCGCCTTCTCCCACGCTGCAAAGGAGTCGTAGCGGTAGAGGAAGATCGCGCGCGGTGGACCGGAGAGCGAGTTCATCGCGAGGTAGTGAGTATTGGACTTGTTCTCCTTCAGCGCGACTTGGAACGCATTCTCTGCCTTCTCATGCACGGCCCCGGACTTGCCGGGCTTCAGTTCCTCTACCACGGCCACCAGCACCTTGGGCGGCGGCAGCTCGGACGCAGACTGCTGTGCAACGGCAGAGATGGCAACGCCAGTGAACCCTCCGGCGCATAGACACACACCGGCAATCAAGCCAGAAACCTTGCTGAACATGGATGCTCCCTCGAACAATGGCTGTCAGTAGAACGTGCGCAACTGGGGATAGCCTGCCCGCAAGGGGCCTGGAGAAAGCGGCAGGAGCCGGAGGAGGGAATGGCTGAGCTGGACTATATACCCCAGCTACAGCGTGCGCAATCGGATTGCGGTCCCCGTATTCAAGGTGGCATCCGGGCCACATCTGCGAGAATCGGGATAGATGCGCCTGATACCCAAATTCCTGCTCTCTGCCACCGCCCCGGAGCACTTCCCCGCTCCCACTGTGCCGGAGATCGCTTTCCTTGGCCGCTCCAATGTAGGCAAGTCGAGCCTCATCAACGCGCTGCTTGGCTCCAAGCAGGCCCACGTGTCATCGACCCCGGGGCGCACGCAGGCGATCAACTTCTTTGCCCTGCACGAGTCTGCTGTCCGAACACAGCCAGCGCTCATCTTCGCGGATCTGCCCGGCTACGGATACGCAAAAGTCTCGCGCTCCATCTCTGCGGAGTGGCCGAAGTTCATCGAGCCCTACATCGCTGGGCGTCCCACCCTCGCGCTCTGCATTTGCCTGGTAGACACCAAAGTGCCCCCGCAGGAAAACGACGCCAGGCTGATCCAATACCTCAAGGATGTCGGACGCAGCTATCTCGTCGTGGGCACAAAGGCAGACCGGCTCTCCGGCAATGAGCGCACGCGGTCGGCCGCAGCACTGAAGCGCGATCTGCAACTCGACGAGTTACTACTCTGCTCAGCCAAAACCGAGCTCGGCCTGAAGGAGTTATGGGGCAGGCTGCGTGCGATGGAGACGGTCCAGCCGTAGTGCTCAGCGGGACGGGGTAAACACCACCGTGCGCCCGTCATGCTGGACAGAGACAGCGCTCGGCAGCACGCCTTCGTGTGCGCGCTGCTGCAGCGCCTCGAGAAAAGACTCTGCCTCCGCTGCACTCATCGGCACACTTCGCTCCAGCCGCATCGCGCGCGAAAGGTATCTGGGTGCGCGCGTAATCCAATTTTGCCGTGCGGCATCTTCGGCTGGCAGCAATTGCTGCACCACCTGGTCAACGTAGCGCAATGCGGCGCTGCCGCCCTCTGCCGCACTCCATCGCACCTCACCGGTCAAGTCCAGCGGCCCGCCTGGATCGGCAGGCACAGTGACAGCACCCCGCTCGCGCAACGTCGCGACAAGTTCCGTCTCGCTTACGCAGCGCAGCAGATCGGGCTGCGCGCCGCGCTCCACCATAGCCGCCATCGCGGTCGCCGTCTGTTGCTGCAGCAGCACGGCAATCGGCTGGTGCTTGCGTATCTCGTTCTTCAGGATGCGTAGCGCCTCGTCCAGATTCTTCACCGCAAAGTCCACAATACCGTTGCGGATGGAGTGACGCACCGCTTCGCTCGTCGTGTCCAGCACCAGCGACGCCGCGCCCGCGATGCTGGCCGCGGTCAGCAGTGCGTCGCCCTCATGACTCAACCCGTCGGCCAGCAACATCCGGCCGCCCAGTGTGCCATCAAAGTGCGCATCCGCAATCGCGCAGAGCCCCCGATAGAAGACCCGGACACGATCAGCGGAGAGCGCCGCGAATTCGGTTGTCGGAACAGCTGGAGGCGACTGGCTCATGCTGGTCAGTAGGATGCGTTTACCAGCTCGCGTACGGCTGGCCATCGCTGCCCTGCTGGTCAGATCCGCTATGCACATCCGTGATGCCAGGGTCGGTCTGGTCGATACTCTGCAGCGTGTCGTCGGTCACCGGCGCCCACGTGCTCGCCGTGTGCGTCATCGGATCCACCGGGATGGATTTCAGGTAGCCTGCCTGCACCAGGTCGTCCAGCGATTGCGGCGCCTTCTCCTTGTCGGCCGTGTAGGCATCGATCGCTCCACGCAGCACGTGCAGGTCCTCCTTCAGCACGGCCTCCTTTGCTGCGCGCACGGATGACAGGTAGGCCGGAATCGCGATCGCGGACAGGATGGCCACGATCAGCATCACCACCATCAGCTCAATCAGCGTGAAGCCGCCGTCGGCGCGACCAGCCCTCTCGTCGGAAACTCGGCGCAGCCGCTTACCACTCCGCATATTTGGTTCCGTTCAGCGCAGTTCCCTGCGACTTCGAGTACACGTCAAAGAGGTTCTGCCCGCCGAAGGACTGGCTGTCCGGCTCGTCCTGCATGGAGCGCATCCCCCACTCGGCCTTCCCGGTCATCGGATCGACCGGAATGCGGCGCAGAAAGCGAACTTTCTTGCCCTGGATCTCGACCCCCTTCACCAGCGTCTCCAGGTCCGGCGGATAGTTCTGGCTGTCCACCTTGGTCTGGATGCCGCCCTTGTCGGCTGCGTCCTTATATGCGTCGATCGCCTTCCGCATCTCCCAGAGATCCTGGCGCAGCTCCCGCTCTTTCACCCGCTTCAGATTCCAGCGGGCCAGCGGCACGGCCGCAGACGCCAGAATGGCCAGGATCGCCACCGTCACGATCAGCTCCACCAGCGTCAGACCAGCCTGGCCATCGCCCGGGCAGCCGGCTCTCCGCTTGCTGAACCTGCGCAACATCCCTGTCCTTCCCCTCTTCATCCGTTTGACGCCAGCTGGCTTGCACGCGATAACGGCAACGCTGGCGAGCGCCTGGGCGGCAGCTACTGCACGTGCACGATGGTGCCGGCCGTCACCACTGGCAGCGCCTGCTGCTTGCTGTCGCGCACCGCGGCCTTCGTCACACTCACGATGCTGTCGCCAGCCGCCTTGGCTTGGAAGGTCAACGTGCACAGCTGCCCTGCGCCACCCACCCCGGCCACGCCCGGCGGACGCGACGCGGAGATAGCGACACCGCCCGTCCCGTCGTCACGATGGACCAGCGCTACGGCCTGGCCGTCTCGGCCCAGGTAGGCGCCGGCATCCACGTTGATCAGGGTCAGCTTCGCCGGGTCATACTGCACCTGCAGCGGCACCGAGAAGATGTCGTTGCCGCCGGAGACATTCACCGCCACCTGGAAGTTCGTCCCCACTTTGGGAGCCGCGCCGACAGCTGCCAGCCCTACCGTCACCGGAGCAGCACCGTTGGCCGCGGCTGCTGCCTGGTCCAAGGCCTGCTGTGCGCCTTGCTGCAGTCCAGCCGCTGCCGCTGGCGCAGGCGTCTGCTGCTGCCCGGCAGGCGGCAACTCAGCCCCAGGCGCGCCTGGCACCGCGGAGGGCGGCGCTGCCGGAACCTTGATGGTGGCGATGCGGCGCAGTGAGACGCTGGCGCCGGTACCGGTGTCGATCTGCCGCAGGTTCAGTGGGCTCAGCTCCTCGCCGCGCACCACGTGCGGGATCAGCAGGAAGACAATCTCGTCCTGACTGGTGATCTTGTCGTTGTTGCCGAAGATGTACTTCAGGATCGGTATCTCCGCCAGCCCGGGCGTGCCGCTGTAATTGTTGGTCAGGCTCTTCTGCAGCAATCCGCCAAGGATGCTCGCCTCGCCCTCATGCAGACGGATCGTCTGATCGACAGTGCGCTGGCTGAAGATCGGCTCCTGAATACCGCTCAGGTTGGCGAAGCCATTCTCCTGCGAGATAGCCAGCTTCAGCTTCAGTGTCACGTCGCGGTCGTAGTGGATCACCGGCGTGATCTCGATCTCCACACCGACATCCTGATATTGGAACTGCGTGTTGACCAGCGAGCTGACCACCGCAGTCGCCGCACCGGTCTGGAAGGAGCCCGTCGCCACCGGGATCTTCGAACCCACCTTCAGATCGGCCTTCTGCCCATCGACAGCGCGAATGCGCGGATTCTGCAGCACGCGCGTGTCGTTGTCGGTCAGCAGCAGGTTGGCCGTCGCCTGGCTGATGGTCACGGCGACGTTGTTCGCATTCAGATTGCCCAGCGTATTCAGCGTCAGCCCGTTGGTACTGCTGCCTGTGGTCGTGGTTGTGCCGTTGGTGCCGGTGCCCCCGGTCCCACCGCTGCCGGACGTGGTGGTCGTGGTGCCCTGCAGCTGCGCGCTGAACTGCTGCGGCAGCGTGATACCCAGATTCCGCTCGTGCTGACGGTTCACTTCCAGCACCGCCACGTCCACCACAACCTCCGGCCGCGCCTTGTCCAGATCGCTGATCAGCTTGCGCGCCAGCAGCAGCTCATCCGGCGTGGCCCGCATCACAATCGCGTTCTGGCTTGGCACTGCGTAGAGCTTCGCGTTGGTCAGCACATTGCGCAGCGCTGTCTGCACGTCGTTCAGGTCGTTCTGCTGCGACGCATTGCCGAGGTAGAAGGTCTGCAGTGCCTGCCCGTCCAGCTCGGTGCGCTTGGCGCGCGTATTCTGCGCCACAAAGATGGTGTTGCTGGTAATCGGCCGCCAGAAGGTGTTGGAGATCGTGCCGATGATCTGCAACGCATCCAGCAGCGATACATTCTGCAGGTCCACCTGGATGCGCTTGCCCGTGTAGTCCGGATCGAACAGCACGTTGATTCCGGCCAGCTTGCCCACCGTCTGATACACCACCTTCGAGTCTTCGACCGAATGCACCGAAATAGGCTCGTTCGACATCGGCCTCAGCTCGGCCGGGGACGCGACATCGTTCAGCGGATTGCCCGTCGTCTCCGGAGACACAGAAGACTCGCCCGCGGGCGCGTTCATCTTCTCCTTCGTCTGGCGCATGTCCTGCTGCGCCAGCTCGTTGCTGGGATCAATCTCCAGCGCACGCATGAACTCGGTCAGCGCCCCGCTGATGTCTCCCTGGTCGCGGAGCTTCTCTCCCTGGTGCGTATGCACTGCCGCTGCCGTAAAGCGCAGCCGCTGGTAAGAGGTCTTGTAGTAGAGGTTGTTCGGGTCCTTCTGAAACGCCTCCGCGTACGCTGCGTAGGCCGCCAGGTAGTCGTCCTTCGCTTCAGCCTGCTGGCCTTGCTTGTACAGAGCCTTCGCCGACTTGCCCTTGGCCTGCACAACAGGAGTGAGCGCCGGTAAGCAGAGCAGGACAAGAGCGGGAAGGGTCCAGCGTAGTGTGCGGTGCTTCATGAAACTCCAGGAAAATGAGGAACGATGGCGCGCTCGGCATTGCGGCAAACTCTGCCGTGTGCGTGCGGCAAACCCTTCGGGGTTACGCAGCGGCGTGTGACTGCTTTCCTGCCGGGCAACGGTTTTCATGCGAGCAGGCTCGCTGCTGGTGAAGTATAGCAAAGCATCCACAAGCCTCCGTCAACGGGCGGACCCATGCGGCAGCGGGCTTAGGCGGCCCCGCCGTCCCATTGGGCACTGCCCCAACCAGACGCAGCCGCCGGCAAAATGCTCTAACATGAAGCTTCTGTCTATGTCCCGCCAGACCACACACAGCCTTGAATCCAAGCCGCAGAAGGCGAAGGAGCGCGACCCCGTCGCCTCCGGGCAGCGGGATGCCTCCGTCAACAGGTCCGCCAGCCATAACTACTTCCTGCTCGAAAAATTTGAGGCCGGTGTTGCTCTGCGCGGCACGGAAGTTAAATCCATCCGCGAAGGAAAGGCGAACCTCAAGGACGCCTATGGCCTGATCAAGGATGGAGAGGCCTTCCTGTTGAACGCGCATATCGGTCCTTACTCCCACGGGAACATCAGCAACCACGACTCGCTCCGCACCCGCAAACTGCTGCTCAAGCGCGACGAGCTCAGGAAGCTTCTGGGAAAGACGCAGATCAAGGGCCACACGCTCATCCCTACCCGCCTCTACTTCCGCAATGGCCGGGTCAAGTGCGAGCTCGCCGTGGCCAAAGGCAAGCAGGACTGGGATAAGCGGGAGACTGAGCGCCGTCGCGAAGCTGACCGGGAAGCCAAAGCCGCCATTGTGCGCAGTCAGCGCCGTACCGCAGATGGATAACTCCGCGATATCTAACTGCGCTCAGACCTGCCTCGATATCTCGCAGTACCTCACCCCTTTCAGGAGATCCATGCACACCGAGTTGTCATCGCAAGCGCCCGCCGCTCATGAGACGGAACTGCTCGTCGTCTTCGCCGTCAACCAAGCAGAGAAGAAGGACAAGCAGGCGAAATCCGAGGTGGCTCCGGTCGTCGAACTGCTGACGTCGGACCAGGCCATCACCAGCGCCGCCGCCGCGGCTCTTGAGGGCGGTGAGTTCTCCGCCGGAAGCGCGGAGACCCTGCTGCTCCATCGCCCCGATGGTCTGAAGGCTGGTCGGCTGCTGCTGGTCGGGCTCGCGCGTCCCAGCCTGGCAGAGCTGCGCAAGGCCGCCGGCGCCGCGGTCCGCTACGCCAAGCCGCGCCGCATCCGTTCGCTCAGCATCCTCCTGCCCTCAGGCAGTGACTTCGCCGCCGCGGCCGCCGCACGCACTGTTGTCGAAGGCGCCATCATCGCCGACTACGACTCCGACACCTATCGCTCCGATCGCAAGGACCGCAGCATCCAGCGCGCCGTCTTCCTGGTGCCGGAGGGCAGCGGGCAGGCCGCGTACGAAGCCGGTCATCGCGAGGGCGTCATCATCGCGGAGTCACAGAACTTCGCCCGCGTCCTGGTCAATGAGCCCGGCAACGTCCTGACCCCAACCGAGCTGGGCCGTCGCGCCGCGGCCATGGCTGCGGAGAACGGTCTGGCCTGCGAGGTCCATTCCACCGACAAGCTCAAGGAGCTGAAGATGGGCGCCTTCCTCAGCGTCGCCCAGGGCTCTGCCCAGCCGCCCGCCCTGATCGTCATGCGCTATGAGCCACCCTCGGCCGCGGCTGACGGACCCACCCTGGGGCTGGTTGGCAAGGGCATTACCTTCGACACCGGCGGCATCTCCATCAAGCCCGCCGACAATATGGAGAAGATGAAGTACGACATGGCGGGCGCGGCAGCCATGCTCGGCGCCATGCGCGCCATTGCGCAACTGAAGCCGAACGTTCGCGTGATTGCCATCATCTGCTCTGCAGAAAATATGCCCAGCGGCACCGCCTATCGCCCCGGCGACGTCACCACCGCTATGTCCGGCAAGACCATCGAGGTCATCAACACCGACGCGGAGGGCCGGCTCGTGCTCGCAGACGGGCTGCACTACGCGCAGCAGTTGGGCGCCACCCACCTGATCGATGCCGCCACGCTGACCGGCGCCGTGGCCGTCGCCTTAGGTCAGATCAATGCCGGCGTTTTCACCAATAACGAGGACGCCTACGCACACTTCACCGAGGCCACGCAGCGCTCCGGTGAGCGCTTCTGGCGGCTGCCCGTCGAGGATGAGTATCGGGAGTCCATCGTCTCCCAGATAGGCGATATCAAAAACACCGGCGGCCGCTTCGGTGGCGCCATCACCGCGGCCATGTTCCTCAAGGAGTTCGTCGGCGACACTCCCTGGCTGCACCTGGACATCGCCGCGATGGCTTGGAACGACGATCAGAAGTCGTTCATCGCCTCCGGCCCTACCGGCTTCGGCGTTCGCAGCATTGCCGAATGGGTACGCACCTACGCGCAGTAGCCCGCGAAACGTGCATCGGAGGATGGCAGCGAGCGCTTGTCAGGCTGCTCCCCCATCCTCCGACCATGACAGCGTCTAGTGCGCGTGCTGCAGCTCCGCGCTCTTGGCCGTCTTCTCGATCAGCCGCTGGCTGAATGCCGGGATGTCGTCCGGCTTGCGGCTGGTAACCAGGTTGCCGTCCTCTACCACCTGCTCATCCACCCAGTTCGCGCCGGCGTTCTTCAGATCGGTTTGCAGGCTCGGCCATGAAGTCACCTTCTTGCCTCTCACCACACCCGCCTCAATCAACATCCACGGGCCATGGCAGATGGCTGCCACCGGCTTGCCACTCTCCACAAACCGCTTCACAAACGCAACCGCGTCCTTGTCCATGCGCAGCTTGTCCGGGTTGATCTGTCCACCGGGCAGGATCAGTGCGTCGTAGTCATCCACCTTTGCCTGGCTCACCAGGCGGTCGACCGGCACGCTGTCGCCCCAATCCGTAGACTTCCAGCCCTTGATGGATCCCTCTTTCACGCTGAGCACTTCGGTGGTAGCGCCGGCCTGCTCCACGTTCTTCTTCGGCTCGGTTAGCTCTACCTGTTCAAAACCATCCGTCGCCAGCAGCGCGATCCGTCGTCCCTGTAATGAAGAATTCATCAATCACCTCTCTACGCTGTTAGAGTCGGCTGCTCCGTGCCCTTGTTGCCTCATCTCCTATGGACGCGGCACATGCAATTTCTGTTCGCTGGAGTAGTCGGGTAGCCCTTGTCTGCATCCCATCTGCGAGTCCTAATCGGACAGGAGACAATCGCGTGAGCCACACTGTAAGACGCCCCCTGGCATGGATCGCTGCCAGTGCTGCACTGTTTGCCCTCACCGCATGCAACACCACCAAGACCACACAGATCTCAGGCGCCGGCAGCACGTTTATCTACCCCGCCATGGGCCGCTGGACCCACGACTACCAGGAGATGCACAAAAATGTGCAGATCAATTACCAGTCCATCGGCAGCGGCGGCGGCATCCAGCAGGTGAAGTCCGGGACCGTCGATTTCGGTGCCTCGGACGCTGCATTAACCGACGAGCAACTGGGAGAGATGAAGCCCATGCTGCAGTTTCCTGAGTCGGCTGGACCAGTCTGCATCACCTACAACCTTCCGGAGTTGAAGCAGCCTCTTCATCTCTCGGCGGATGCTTTGGCCGGCATCTTTCTCGGCACCATTAAGAGTTGGATGGAAACGGTGATCAAGGCAGACAACCCTGGAGTGAGTCTGCCGCAGGCCGCGGTCACTGTGGTGCATCGCGCAGACGGCAGCGGCACCAGCGCCATCTTCACTACCTACCTCGCCGATGTCAGCAAACAATGGGCAGCCAAGGTAGGCAAAGGCACGCAGGTAAGCTGGCCCGCTGGAAACGGCGGCAAAGGCAGCGAGGGCGTTACTGGCCAGATTCGCCAGCTTCCGGGCTCCATCGGATATGTGGAGCTGACCTATGCGCAGCAGAACCACCTGCCCATCGCCGCAGTGCGCAATCAGGCCGGGCGCTTCGTGCTGCCCAGCCCGGAGAGCACCACCGCCGCCATCAATGGATTTCTCAATCAGCTGCAGCAGGATCCGCGTCAGCCCATCGTGAACCCGCCGGCCAGCGCGGCAGACGCCTACCCCATTGCCGGGTTGACCTTCCTGATTGTGCCCAGAGACGGCACTGACGTGGAGAAGCGGCAAGCGATCAAGGACTTCATGAAGTACATCGTCAGCGACGGACAAAGCGTCGCCTCGTCCCTTAACTACGCACCGCTTCCTGACGGACTGAAGCAGAACGATCAGAACGTGCTGAACCAGATGACTGCCGCAGGCAACAAGCTGCAGTAACAACGCCACAACCGGTCAGCGGATTGCATTCCGCTTGCGTCCGCTGACCCGGCCTACTTCCTCTACATCACCTGCGGCGCGTCGATCCCGAGCCAACCCAGTACTCGCACCAGCTCGCGTTCCGCCACCGCCGCGGTCGCCAGCAGCAGCGTGCGGCGCGCTGCGTCAGGCTCATTCAGAATGTGGAAGCGGTGGTAGAAGTTGTTGAACTGCTGCGCCAGTTGAAACGCATGCTTGGCCAGGTAGGCCGGCTCCGCGGTCGCAATGCATTGCTCCACCAGCAGTGACGATTTGGCCGCCGTCTGCCACAGCTCCCACAGATCGCTTCCCTCTTCGCCCTCAACATACTTGCTCAAGGCCGGCCCGTCCACTGCAGCCAGCGCCGCCGCCGCAGTCACGCCCGCCTTGCGGAAGATACTGCGCGCGCGAACGACCGCATACTGCACATACGGACCGGTCTCGCCCTCGAAGCTGAGCGCATCGTGGAAATCGAACGCGATCACCGAGTTCCGCGTGTACTTCAGCATGAAGTAGCGCAGCGCTCCGATGGCGATGCTTCTGCCGATGCTCTGCCGCTCCGGCTCGGCCAGCTCGGGATGCCGGCTGTCCACCTCGGCCTTGGCAGCAGCAATCAGCCGGTCGATCAGATCGTCAGCCTTAACTCCGAAGCCCTTGCGGCCGGACACCTCGATATACGCCCGGCCCCGATCCTCTGCCGAAAGCGTGTAGCCCAGCTCTTCAGCACAGCGCGGCGTCAGCGCAACCATCTCGTAGGAGAAGTGCACGTACCGGTTCGCCGCATCCGTGTACCCCATGCCGCGCAGTGCCTCAATGACATTCGCCTGCGGGTCGGCCTGACGCGAATCGATCACGTTGTAGATCGCCTGCGCCCCGCCGAAGTGCGGATGGTCGCTCTCCCCCTGCTCCGCAGAGATCCAGCAGGTGTGGTCCGGGTAGGAGAAGAACCGGCGATAGCCGAAGTCCCGCCCCAGCAGTCCAAACTTCCACAGGTGATAGGCAATGTCCTTGCCCACATAGGTCACCGTTCCGTTGGAGCGGACGATCACCTTCGCATCTTCGTCGGGAGCGTCCGCCCCGCTGCCGTCCGCAGCCTCGACCGCCACACCCTCTGTGCCGGCGCGCCGCATCACCCAGCAGCCCGTGTTCTTCCCCGCCGTCTCCAGGTACAACACGCCGCGCTGCTTCAACTGCTCAAAGGCCAGATCCCAGAAGTGCAGGTGCAGAATCTCGCTCTCTCGCGGCAGGAAGTCGTACTCGATGCCCAGCCGTTGCATCGTCTCCAGGTGCCGGCGCAGTACCGCTGTAGAGATCGTATCCGCAGCAGTGGCGATTTCGTTACCACCCGCCTCGATCGCGTGCAGCGTTCCCAGCCGCAGCGCACGTCGCTTCGCCTTCTCTGCGTCGTCGCTGCCGGAGTCATACCAGGCAGAGACCTTCGCATAGACATCCCAGCAGTAGTAGTCCAGGCGCTCACCCCGGCTCGCCAGCTCGCGAAACAGCGTCGCAACCTGCACCCCGGACAGGTTCTCCAGATGCATCAGCCCCACCACCACATCGGCAACCTGCACCCCGGTGTTGTCGATGTAGTTCTGCACATCCACCTGCTGGCCCGCAGCCCGCAGCAGCCGTACAAAGGTATCTCCCAGGATGGCATTGCGCAGGTGCCCCACATGCGCTGCCTTGTTCGGGTTGATGCTGGTGTGCTCCACCAGGGAATGCACGCCGGCCGCGAAGGCCAGGTCATCCTGCGCTGCGGCGATGGTAGTCAGCGCATCGCCGCGCTCCAGGCGCGCATTCAGGTACCCTGCACCGGCCACCTCATACCCTGCAAAGCCGGCCAGCGGCTCGCTGGCAAGCGCCTCCTTCAGCTCCGCTGCAATCTGCTTCGGGGCGCGGCGCAGCGGGCGCGCCAGCTCAAAGGCGACCGGCGTTGCGAAGTCACCCATCGCGGACTGCGGCGGCTGTTCGATGGCGATGTTGGCGTTGGCCACGCCATAGCGATCAAGCACGAGGCTGCGCAGACGCTCGCGCAGCTGCTGTTGCATTGCTCTGTACAAAGAAGGGGGTCCTCAACGGGCCGGTGCCGGAGCCAGAAAGGCCCCTGCCGCAGCAGGCGCCGCCTTGCCCGCAGGCGCGAAAGCCTTGATTTTATTGCCGATTCTAGCAGAGCACGACCAGCTCGCCTGATTGACGGTCCATCGCGCCGTACCTAAGATGAGAGCAAGGGCGCGAACGCAGCGTATGGCCGCCACTCGCCCTGCGCCACCAGCCCAACAGCTCCCGACCCGGAAAGCCCAGCCCTGCCGATGCCCGAACGCCCACCGTTCTACCTGACCACGCCGATCTATTACGTCAACGCGCGGCCACACCTCGGCACCGCTTACTCCACCATCGTCACCGACACCATCGCCCGCTACAAGCGCGCGCAGGGCTACGACGTCTTCTTCCTCACCGGCACCGATGAGCATGGGCAGAAGATCCAGCGCTCTGCCCGCGCCATGAACTGCACCCCGCAGGCCTTCGTCGATGAAGTAGCGAAGGAGTTTCGCGGCCTCTGGGATCGGCTCGGCCTCAGCTACAACGACTTCATCCGCACCACCGAGCCGCGCCATGCCCGGGGCGTGCAACACCTGTTCACGCTGCTGCAGAACCGTGGGTTCATCTACAAGGGCTCCTACACCGGGCAGTACTGTGTCACCGATGAAGCCTGGGTCGATGTCGGACCCGGCGAGCCCTGCCCGGACTGCGGCCGCATCACCGAGACTGTCACCGAAGAAAACTACTTCTTCAAGCTCTCCGCGTTCGAGCGCAAGCTGCTCGAGTACTACGAGCAGCACCCGGAGTTCATTCGCCCGGAGACGCGCCGCAATGAGGTGATCTCCTTCGTGCGTGGCGGCCTGCGCGACCTCTCCATCAGCCGCACCAGCTTCTCCTGGGGCATCCCCGTCCCCGGCGATGAGAAGCATGTCATCTACGTGTGGATGGACGCGCTGGCCAACTACATCACCGCGCTCGGCTGGGGCTCGGACGATGACTCGCTCTACCAGCGGTTCTGGGCCTCGCCGCAACTGCGGCCCGCCGGCGCGCCGCTGCACATCATCGGCAAAGAGATCTCGCGCTTCCACTGCGTCTACTGGCCGGCCTTTCTCATGGCCGCCGGACTGCCGCTGCCGCAATCCGTCTTCGCGCACGGGTGGCTCTTGTTTGAACAGAGCAAGATGTCGAAGTCGCGCGGCAACATCGTGCGGGCGGAGACGATCCAGGACGTGCTTGGCGCCGACGCGCTGCGCTACTTCCTGCTGCGCGAGATCGTCTTCGGTCAGGACGGCAGCTTCTCCTTCGACGCGCTGGTGCAGCGCTACAACGCGGACCTGGCGAACGGCTACGGCAACTTGGTCAGCCGCACCCTGGCCATGATCACCCGCTACTTCGGCGGAGCGGTGCCGGCCGGGACAGCAGATGCGCGCGTTCATGAGTCGGCAGAGGCGGCCATCGCCAGCTTCCGCCAGCAGATGGATGCCCTCGACTTCTCGCGCGCGCTCGAGGTGCTCTGGCAGCTGGTCGGCACCGTCGATGGCTACATCACCGCAACCACGCCGTGGAAGTTAGGCGCGCTGGAGGACGAATCCAGTCGGCGTCAGCTTGGCGACATCCTCTACACCTGCGCCGAAGCTATCCGCATCATCACCGCTCTAGTCGCCCCCGTGCTTCCGGACTCTGCCGACAAGGTCTGGCGGCAGCTCGGACTCGGCGACATCGCACAGGCTGACCTGACCCATCTGACCTGGGGCGGACTGCCCACAGGCAGCCAACTCGGAGAGCCTGCACCGCTCTTCCCTCGCGCTGACAAGGACGCGACCCAACGCATGCTGGACATCGAACAGAATCGCCCGCAGAGCGCGCTCGAACAAGCGCTCGCCTCCGTACCCACCGCGACTCCGCAAGCCGCCACCGCGCAGGACGCAACATCCGCCACCTCTGCGCCCCAGGCCGGGCCCAAGCCGGTAGCCGTCAACACCCCCAGCGTTCCCGCGCCGATTGCCACTCCCGCTGCAACCACCGCGACTGGACCGGCGCCCACCGCGCCTTCCGGCCAGATCACCATCGACGACTTCACCAAGGTCGAGCTGCGCGTCGCGCAGATCAAGGTCGCCGAGCGCGTTCCCAAGGCCGACAAGCTGCTTCGCCTCGAGGTCGATCTGGGCACGGAGACCCGCCAGATCCTGGCCGGCATCGCCGAGTCCTACGCGCCGGAGTCACTCATCGGCCGCAAAGTCGTCGTGGTTGCCAACCTGGCACCGCGCAAGCTGCGCGGGCTTGAGTCGAACGGCATGCTGCTCGCCGGCTCCATCGAAGGCGGAAAGGCTGCGCTCGCCAGTTTTCTCGACGATGTACCGCTGGGCGCCCGGGTGAAGTAAGCACGAATCCGGCGCCCCCGCCGGCGCATCGGCCTGTCTTTGTACTGCATCCACCACTCACCATGCTCACCGACTCCCACGCCCATCTCGACAGCCCGCGCTATGAGCAGGATCGCGAGGCCATGCTGCAGGCCGCGCTTTCAGCCGGCGTCGGCACCGTGCTCTCCATCGGCATCGGGGACGGGCCACAGACCATGCATCGCGCGCTCGACCTGTGCCGCATCTACGCCGGGCGCACGGACCTGCCTCGGCTCTACGCCACCGCCGGCATCCATCCCGACGAGTCGGCGCAGGTGGATGACGCTTCGCTCGCCATGCTCGACCAGCTGCTCAAGGCGCCGGAGGTAGTCGCCTGCGGAGAGATCGGCCTGGATTACTACTGGGACACGGCGCCACGCCCGGTGCAGCACCAGGCCTTCATCCAGCAGATGGAGCTGGCCGCCGGTCACTGCCTGCCCATCGTCATCCACTGCCGCGCCGCAGAGCGCGCAGGCACCGGCGACACCGCGGCATGGGACGACACCCTGGACCTGCTCGACCGCCACTGGCGCCAGACCGGCCTCGGCGGCATCCTGCACTGCTTTGCCGGCACCCGGGAGCACGCGCTCCGCGCCATCGATTACGGCTTCCTCATATCCTTCGCCGGCAACCTGACCTTTCCCAAGGCGCAGCCCATTCGCGACGCCGCGCAGTCCCTGCCGCTCACCTCGCTGCTGGTGGAAACGGATGCGCCCTTCCTTGCGCCCGTGCCCCGGCGGGGCCAGCGGAATGAGCCCGCTTATATAACGGAGACCGCCCGCACACTGGCGGCTCTCCACGGCATCGAACCCGAGCAGATAGCCGCGCACACCTCCCAGAACTTCGAGCGACTGATGAAGCTGAAGCACTAGGATGGCAAGGCATACGTCTTGAACCCGAGTCATCTAGCGACCGACTCATCATCCGTCGCTCCATCGCCCGGCATGGATACTGTGCAGGAACGACCGTTGTTCGGAAGGAAACCACATGGCAGCAGAGAACTCATTTGACGTAGTCAGCAAAGTCGACATACAGGAGGTGCGGAACGGCATCGACCAGGCAGTCAAGGAAGTCCGGGCGCGCTTCGACCTCAAGGATTCGAACTCCGAGATCAAGCTCGAAGACGACAAGGTGATTCAGCTTGCCTCGGCCGACGAGTACAAGCTCGATGCGGTCAAGGAGATCCTGCAGCAGAAGCTGGTCAAGCGCGGCGTCTCGCTCAAGTCGCTCAAATTTGAAAAACTGGAGCAGGCCATGGGCAAGAGCGTGCGCCAGAAGGTCACACTGCAGCAGGGCATCCCTAGCGAGAAGGCCAAGGACATCGTCAAGCTCATCAAGGACTCCAAGAAGAAGGTGCAGGCATCCATCCAGGGGGAGACCGTCCGTATCACCGGGAAGGATCGCGATACGCTGCAGGAGGCGATCGCCCTGCTGCGCAGCCACGACTTCGGCCTGGATCTGCAGTTCACCAACTACCGCTCGAACTAGGCCAGTCCGACGCAGGCTCTCACCCCGTCTGCCCGGGCCCTCACCGTTCCTCGGCCCGGTCATGCAGCCTCGATGTTCGTACTGCGCAACATCGGCAAAAATGCTTCAATGCACCAACGCGGCGCGCCGGCGCCATCCGCCTGACCGGCTACACTAGTACCAGGGGGAGCCGCAACCGCGTGAGCACACAGGCATTGGCAACGGCGAAGGAAGTGTTCGACCTGTTGCGGGATGATCTCCGTGCCGTGGAGCGTGAGCTCGCCCGTGACTCCGACTCGTCGGTCCAGGCCATCACAGAGATCGCCGGCTACCTGCGCGAGGGCGGCGGCAAGCGTATCCGCCCCACCCTGCTGCTGCTCGCTGCGCGCGCCCTGGGCTACCGAGGCACCGGCAGTGTGCGGCTGGGCGCCGTGGTGGAGATGGTGCACACCGCCACTCTGGTCCACGACGACATCATCGACGCGGCCGACACTCGGCGCGGCCGTCCCTCCGCCAACACGACCTGGGGCAACTCCCGCTGCGTGCTGGCCGGCGACTGGCTCTACATGCAGGCCTTCCGCATTGCGCTCGAAGAGCGCAACTTCAAGGTGCTCGATTTGCTCATCGGCCTCACCCAGCAGATGGTCGAGGGCGAGCTGCTGCAGACCGAGACACTGGGCCGCATGGTCTCGGAGTCGGAATACTTCGAGCTCATCTATCGCAAGACTGCCTGCCTCTTCCACGTCTCCATGCGGCTCGGTGCGGTGCTGGCCAATGTCAACGGCGACCTTGAAGAGCAGGCAGGCGACTACGGCCGCAACCTGGGCGTCGCCTTTCAGATCGTCGACGATGTACTGGACCTGACCGCCAGCGAGAAGACACTGGGCAAGCCCGTCGCCAGCGATCTGCGCGAGGGGAAAGCGACCCTGCCCGTCATCCATGCCTACCAGGCGGGCACCGCGGAGGAGCGCGCCCTCATCGACCGCGTGCTCGTCGATCAGTCCTTTGATCACGTCTCACACGTGCAGATACTCGCCATCCTGGAGCGCTACGGCTCCGTCGACTACGCCCTGGCCGCGGCCTTCCGTTACGCCGACCTCGCGCGCAGCCTGGTGCTCGATCTGCCGGAGAGCGATGAGCGCCGCGCCCTGCTCTGGATGCCCGATTTCGTTGTCGCGCGCGACAAGTAGCCGCACCTTCACCGTATCTGCACATCGGACGCCGGGAGTCTCGACTCTCGTTCCTCATCTGCTGCGCGGGCCCGCTCGAAGCAGCGGTCACCACTCGGCAGCTTCAGGAGGATGCGCAAACCCGGCCGACCATTCTCCGCCGCGATCGAGCCATGATGCATCTCTACCGATCGCTTCGCGATGCAGAGCCCCAGGCCCAGGCCATCTTGCGCGGCAGAGCGCGCCGGGTCTACCTGGAAGAAGGGCTCGAAGATCCTCTCCAGCAGCTGCTCCGGCACACCCGGCCCGAAATCCCGCACACTCAAGGACGACCACTCCGCCGTCTGCTGCAACTCGACATCGATCCTGCCGCCCTGCGGTGAGTGGCGTACCGCATTGCGAAGCACATTATCGACGGCGCGCCGCAACGGCTCCGGCCCACCCGCAATCAACTCGGACGCGGAACCGGTGCACGCGATCGAGCATTGCTTCGCGCCGGCCTCCAGTTCGCAGTCCTGGACTGACGCCATGACGATTCCCTCCAGGTCCACCAGTTCGTTCGGCGCGGCAAGACCCTCCCCGCCCAGTGGGCCGGTGCTCAACGTTGTCAGCTCAGCAACCAGGTAGGAGAGGCGATCCAGATCGCGCTTGATCTCGTCCAGCGCCGACTCCTGATCTTGCCCGGTCTGCGCCAGGTTGGTGGCAAAGCGCAACCGGGTCAACGGCGCTCGCAGCTCGTGCGACACATCCTGCAGCAGCCGCCGCTCTCTCTTGAATGCGGCCTCCAGCCGGTCCGCCATCACATCGTAGGATTTGGCCAGGGTTCCGATCTCATCCGCTCGCCGGATTCGGATACGCGCGCTCATGTCGCCCATGCCGAAGCGTTCGACCGCACCGGCCATCTTGCGCAGCGGCAGCACGATGTAGCCCGCGCACAGCAGACCCAGGCTCAGCACAATTCCGGTTGCCAGCAGGTAGAAGCCGACAAAATACCGTGTGTCCGGGGAGAGCACCGTCGTGGCGACAAACCAGTAGCGGCCGTCGTCGGAGCGCTGCGCCAGCGCGTATTGCCTGTTCTTCTGGCCTCGTGTCCGCGTCAGCGGGGCAGGCGGCAGCAGGTCGACGTGGTCGGCTCCCCCATCTAGGTCGCGGCCGGCGCTGTCCAGCAGCATGTGGTTCCCGCCAAACTCCTCGTTCAGACGTCCCAGATACGCTCGCATCGCTGGAACACCGCCGCGCTCGAATGCGGTCCGCGCATCCTCGAGCTCGATCCGGTCCATGGTCTCGAACACCGGCTCCACGCGAACCCGCTCCATCTGCTGTGAGATCCCGTACGCAATGACCAAGCACACCGATAAGACAAAGACGCAGGCCAGGGCGACTGCAGTCGTCAGAGAGCGGGTCACGGTCATCACTTCGGATCGGCTAACAGTACATAGCCGATGCCGCGCACCGTCTGCACACAGGCGCCCGCTGTTCCCAGCTTCGTCCGCAGATGGCTGATATGCACATCGAGGCTCCGGTCGAAGGGACTCGGTCGTCGCTCCAGGATGGCACTCGTCAGTGCATCCCGCTTCACCACCCGGCCCGCCGACCGGGCCAGCATCAGCAATAATTCGAACTCGACTGCGGTCAGATCGACACGCACACTCCCGCTGAATGCCTCGCGCCTGGTGGCGGAAAGCCTCAGCGGCCCCAGCGACTCCCATTCCGCACTCGTTGGAGTCTGGGATCGGCGAAGAACCGCGCGAATGCGCGAGACCAGCTCATCCGGATCGAAAGGCTTGCAGAGATAGTCGTCTGCCCCGTTGTCCAGTCCGGTGCGCCGGTCTGAGGTCAGGTTGCGCGAGGTCAGCATGATCACTGGGACCGTACTGCTTCTGCGTATCTGATGCAGCGCCGCAAAGCCGTCCAGTACCGGCAGGGTCACGTCCAGCAGTACCAGATCGTGTGGCTCTGCGATGGCGCGTGCTGCACCATCCTGGCCATCTGCACTGCACACCACCCTAAATCCGGATCGATGCAGATACAGGCTCATCAACCGGCAGAGTGCAACATCGTCATCGATCAGCAGCAGGGAGAGCTGCGGCTCCTGCGCAGTCAGCTCTACCGTCGAGGCGCCATCTTTCGTTGGTAACGCCATAGCCTGCAGTCATGACCTCCCCAGCGGGCGGGGCGGCTCAAGCTAGAGTAGCTTGCCTGTAGCTGCCCCACGTCCAGCGGCAGCCCGCGTGGCCTTCCTCGATAGGAAAGGCCACACCAAGTGACTCTCCGCTGAGCACAGCATCAGGGAAACGGCTCCGAACTATGGCTGCGCTCCAGACCCCGCCGCGACTGAAGTGGTTGCTATCGCTCCCGAATCTACCACGGTCAACAGATAGCCCTTGACTTGGACGCTGCTCAGTATCGTCTTGCCATCTTTACTGGAAGTCGCCACCGAATCGGTTGCCTGCCGGCTGGTCACGCGCACGGGCACCGTGATGCTGGTGTGCTTGCCGATGATCGAGGCTGTAGCCGAGCCATCCTCCCAGTGAATGGAGTAGGTCGTATACGGCTGCAAGGTCTGCGCACCCACCTGAGTAGGTTGCGCCACATCGAAGGATGCTGCGTGCTTCTCGGCCGCATAGGCCGGCGCCGCCAGTGCAAAAACGGAGAGACAGATGCAAAAAAGCCTTCTCATGGGGTTTTCTCCTTTGGTTTGCCATCCCTAGTGAAGCATTGCCCGCGCAACCTGAATCCTAAGAAGTCTTAAGTTTTGAAGCCTCAAGCCTTGCTCTTAGCTCTCCGCCTCCACCGCATGCTCCAGCACCCGCTGCACCGCGCCCAGCGGCGTCCGGTCGTGCAGCATCTCCAGCGTCAGTCGCCGGCTCTGCTTTAGATCGTCGGCAAAGTCGGCTTCGATCACGCGAGCCAGCTCGCGATCCAGCACGGCCAGATTGACCTCATCGTTCAACGCAAACGAGCGATGGTCGAAGTTGGTAGACCCCACCACGTTCCACTGCCCATCCACCGTCATCAGCTTGGCGTGGATCATCGACGGCAGGTACTCATAGATCTCCGCTCCCGCCTCCAGCAGGTGGCGGCTGCTGTGCCGGCTCAGCGTGCGGATGATCTTGTGGTCGATATGCGGACCCGCGGTCAGGATCTGCACCTTCACGCCGCGCTTCTCCACCGCCTCTGCCAGCGCCCGGCGCGC
>CAXUMX010000025.1:29011-38487 GCA_964252395.1 uncultured Acidobacteriaceae bacterium
GGCGCGCACTCCGGTCCGGCAGGAAATATGGCGTCGTAATGCGGATCGACTCGCGCGCACTCTTGATCAGCGCCTGAAACAATATCCGCGCCTGCGTGCCGCCGCCGCGCGGCGTGCTCGGCACGACAAAGCTCTCCGAACCCTCCGGCATACTGCGAAAGCAGAACTGCTTCGCGCCCGAAAGTATCTCGCCCGACGCCTCCAGCCAGTTCTCACTGAAGGTTGAGATCAACCCGGCCACCGCCTCACCCTCGACGCAAAACACCGTGTCGCGCCACTCCGGTTCCTTGCCCTCCGCATGCAGCCACTGGTCGGCGACACCCGCACCGCCGATAAACCCGGTCCGCCCATCCACGATCAGCAGCTTGCGATGCGTTCTCTGGTTCAGCTTCTCCCACGTGTTCCAGCGCACCGGGTGGTACCAGCACATCTGCCCGCCCGCCGCGCGCAGGCCGTCGAAGTAGTGGTCGCTGGTGCCGAAGCTGCCTACCGCATCCACGATCACTCGCACCTCAACGCCTGCACGCGCACGCTCCGTCAGCGCCTCCAGTAGGCGCGCGCTCACCTCTCCCTGCAGAAACTCGTAGAACTCGAGGTTGATGGCGTGCTGCGCTGCGCCGATCGCCCGCAGATACTCCGGGTAGAACTCGCCGCCGTTCTTCAGCCGCCGCAACTGGGAGCGGCGGCGCGTGCCATCCGTCACGATGCTCAGAAACTGGATGAACTCTTCGGAGTCGAGCGCCACCTTCAGGTCGTCCTTCATCACAAACTCGGGCTCAGGCCCGAACAGGTTGATCAGCACCCGCGATCCATACAGCAGCAAAGCGCCCGCCCCCGCCGCCGCCAGCGCACCTTTCAGCTCTGAGCCTGAATTGGCCGTCCGCTTCTTCATGCCAGTCAGCATATCTCGCTTCGGTTGGGCTCCGGTTCATCCGGCTGCGGTGGGCCGCCCGGCGAAGAAGCGATACCATGGAGCCTTCGCTGTCCCGTGGCGCACACACCCTTGATCGGCCAGACCATCTCGCACTACCGCATCCACGCCAAGCTGGGGGAGGGCGGCATGGGCGCCGTGTATCAGGCGCAGGACCTGACTCTCGGCCGGGAAGTCGCGCTCAAATTCCTGTCCCAGCAGCTGACAGCCGATGCACAGGCTCGCGCGCGTCTGCTGAAGGAAGCGCAGGCGGCTTCGCGGCTCAGCCACCAGAACATCGCGACGATTTATGAGGTGAACGCGACCGATGCCACGCCCTTTATCGCCATGGAATTGGTGCAGGGAGGCACGCTGAAGTACGCCATCGAACAGGGCACACTCACCCGCGCGCAACTGTCCAGCGTCGCCGCGCAGATCGCTGACGGCCTTAGTGAGGCGCATCGCCGCGGCGTCTACCACCGGGACGTCAAGCCGGGCAATATCATGCTGGACGAGAATGCACGCGTCAAAATTCTTGACTTCGGCCTCTCGGAGCTTGCCCGCGGCGAGCGCCAGCCATCGGAGACGGAGGAGACATTCGTCACCCGGACCACCGCGCAGCCGGCCGCCAGCGGCACCATCCCGTACATGTCTCCGGAACAGATTCGTGGCGAGCCGGCAGACGCCGGCAGCGACGTCTTCTCCTTCGGTATCGTGCTCTATGAGTGCCTCAGCGGCCGGTTGCCCTTTCACGGCGAAACCGCAATTGACATCCTCCACGCCATCCTGCGCTCTCCCTACCCGCCCCTGCGGAGGCTGGTGCCCGACGTGGACCCGCAGTGGGAGGCGCTGATCGAGCGCTGCCTGGCAAAAGCACCGGCGCAGCGGTGCACCATGGCCGAAGTAATTGCTGCGCTGCAGCGCATGGCCGCACCCCCCGCGCGACCGGAGAACTCGATCGCCGTCCTCTACTTCGCCAATCTCAGCGGCAGCAGGGATGACGAATACTTCCGCGATGGCATGACCGAAGACATCATCACCGAGCTGACCAAGATCCACACGCTGCGTTTGCTGCCGCGCTCAGCCGTGCAGCCCTTTCGCGAGCGCCCCATGCCGGTCAGCCAGATTGGCAGGGAACTCGCCGTCGCTTACGTGCTCGATGGCAGCCTGCGCCGCTCCGGCGACCGCCTACGCATCACCGCTCAGCTTGCGGAGACCCGCACCGGCCACTCCGTCTGGGCAGAGCGCTACGATCGCCAGATCGAGGATGTCTTCGCGATTCAGGACGACATCGCGCAGAGCATCGCCGGTGCCTTACGCGTCATGCTCTCGGAAACAGAAAAGCGCGCGATTGAGCGCGTGCCCACGCGCGATGTCCAGGCCTATGACTACTACCTCCGCGGCCGCCGCGTCTTCTATGACCTGCGCCGCAAGAGCCTCGAGTTCGCCCGCCAGATGTTCGCTCGCGCCATCGTTATTGATCCAGGTTACGCCGCCGCCTACGCCGGGGTCGCCAACTGCAGCTGCTTCCTCTACATGTATTTCGAAGCGACCGAGGACAATCTGAAGGAGGCCGCCAGCGCCAGTCGCCGCGCCGTAACCCTCGACTCCGAGTCCGCAGACGCCTATGCCGCACGCGGTCTCGCAGAAAGCCTGCGCAAGCAGTACGAAGCCGCGGAGAAGGATTTCGAGCAGGCGATCCGCCTCAATCCCAATCTCTACGACGCCTTCTACTTCTATGGACGGTCTTTATTTGCTCAGGGAAAGAAGGAGAAAGCCGCCGAACACTTCCGTCGGGCCGGCGAGTTGGACCCCGCCGACTACCAGTCTCAGAATCACCTCGAGATGTGCCTCCGCGATCTTGGCAGAACGGAAGAAGCGGAACAGGCGCGCGATGCGGCGATAGCCCGCGCAGAGCGCCACGTGCAAATGCACCCCAACGACCCGCGCGCCCTGTATCTGGGTGCGGGTGCGTACTGGCAGGCCGGCAACGCCGAGGCGTGCAGGGCCTGGCTCGCCCGCGCGCTCGCCATCGCTCCGGAGGATAGCGGAACCTTGTACAACGTCGCATGCACCCACGCGCTCATGGGCGAAGTCGATCGTGCTCTGGAGCTGTTGGAGCAGGCAGTCCACCACGGCTTCGGTCATAAGGAGTGGCTGGACAACGACCCCGACCTGGTGAGCCTGCGCGAGCAGCCCCGCTTCGTCGCCCTGCTTGACAGAATGGCCGGCGCAACCGCCCCCCAGGGTATGTGATAGCCTCGTCTGTCCTATGCCTGATACCCAAGCCCCCATCCGCGTGCTGGTCGCGAAACCTGGCCTCGATGGCCACGATCGCGGCGCCAAGGTGATCGCGCGTGCGCTGCGCGATGCCGGCATGGAGGTCATCTACACCGGTCTGCGTCAGACACCGGAGATGATCGTTAACGCTGCCATCCAGGAAGACGTCGACTGCGTCGGCCTCAGCATCCTCTCCGGCGCGCACAATGCTATCGTCCCCCGTGTCACGTCGCTACTGAGGGAGAAGGGCGCCGCAGACATCCTCGTCGTAGTCGGTGGAACCATCCCGGAGCAGGACATAGCCTTCCTCAAGGAGCAGGGGGTCTCGGCCATCTTCGGCCCCGGTACCTCGCTCGACGCGACCGTCAGCTTCATTCGTGAGCACGTCAAGCCGCGCGACCTGACCGTCTAGCCACCACACGCAAAAAACAAAAGCGGGGCGGACGTCGATGCGTCCTGCCCCGCTCGGTTCTTGGTTCGGCCGTTTACTGGGGCTGGGCGGCGGCGTGGTGATGGCGATGGTGACGATGGTGGCGCGCGGCAAACGCTGGCGTGGCGCTGCTGGCGAACACCATAAGCAGGAGGACGAGGGCGAGGCTCTTCATACCTCCATAGATAGCTCGCGCCCTTGCGAATGGCAATGACCCGCTATGTGTACTTCTTCTATACCCCCGCCGCGTCGGAAGCGGTCGCAACGGTTCCCAATGTCTGCAGTGCCTCGCGGAATCGCTCCGGCAGCGGCGTCTTCTGCATCGCCCGGTCCACCACCACATGCACCGTCTCACCTTCGGCCAGCAGCACCGCTGCCCCCTCCACCTCGCGCAGCAGCCGGTAGCCAAACCGCACGACGGAACTGCGCAGGTTCAACACCCGCGTCTCCAACGTCAGCAGATCGTCATAACGTGCCGGAGCGCGATAGCGGCAGTTTGCCTCCACCACCGGCAGAAAGCATTGCTCCTGCTCCTCCAGTTGCTTGTAGTCGAAGCCGAGCGAGCGCATCAGCTCCACCCGCCCTACTTCAAACCAGACAAAGTAGTTGGCGTAGTAGACGACCCCCATCTGGTCAGTCTCTGCATAGCGAACGCGAATCGAAACCGTATGCCCGGGGCGCATGTCGTTCCAGTGTAGAGGTTGCCGTTGCATCGATGCGGTGCTCGGCTGCGCAGCGCGGCTCGCGCTGACGAACTACGGCGCGTCCGTGCTCTGCTCAATGCGCGCCGCAGCCAGCATCACCGTGATCGGCACCAGCGTCATGGCAAAGGGCAGAAAGATGCGCACCTCACCCGCCAGCCCCAGGGTGTAGAACAGCGCGAAGTGCGCCACTGACCCCAGTATCAGGCCCGCCATCCAGCCATCGAGCGTGCGCCACCGCTGCGCAGCCAGCCGCAGTGTCACCCACCAGGGAAACAGTGCGCACGCCAGCACCAGGTAGTTGCCCCAACCCGTCAGGTTGCTCACCAGTTGGAACGCTGCCACCTGCCGGGGCGCATGGGGGTACAGCCGATGCATGATGAAGAACTGAATCCCCACAGCCACCATCGCGGCTACCAGGCTTGCCGCCGCTTGCACGCCACGCCCCAGGGGCAGGCTCCGCGCCTGCGGCAGCAGGCACGCCGCCAGAAAGCCGACGTGGAAGGCCACCATCGCATCTGCCCGTACCGTCGCGCCGGCCGCGGCCAGCACCACCAGGCACACAGCCGCCACGGCCCGCTGACGCCACGCGGCCGCGACCGCGCTCAGCACCAGTAGCAGCAGCGTGGCATGCGTCTCCGGCTTCTGGTACCAGAAGGTCCACAGCAGGTACAGCAGGAAGCAGCCTAGCGCCATCGTCGCCTGCAGCCACTGCCCGGTGCGGCTCGCACGGCGGAAGCTCACCGCCCGCGTCATCAGCCACAGCAGCAGGCTGAGGCTCAGCCCCAGGCTCACAAAATCGATCAGGGCAAACATGTGGCGCAGGTGCGTGTGGGTCAGCCTCGCCAGCAGCGCCGCCGTCTGCACCACGCCGATCCGGTACTGTGCCGGCGCGTAGCTGCGCCCCGCCAGCAGTGCATCCCACTCCACGCCTCCGCTGCCATGGGAGGCCGTGCTGAAGTTCCAGTAATCGAGGAAGCAGTAGCCGGTGGTGATCAGGACCACCGAACCGGCGAGGAAGCGCCGCAGCAGACGCTCCATGCTGCCGCGCGCAACAGAGTCTGGCTCCGCCATCTCCAGGCTCGACGCCTGTGTCGAGGCAGACACACTCACCTACGGCTTGACCCTGGAGAGTAGCGACAACTTGGTGATGTCGTTGATCATCACGAAGGCCGCGAACAGCAGCAGCAGCACGAACGCCGCCTGGTAGATCCGCTCCTTGAAGCGCTGGTTCAGGTCGCGGCGCAGCAGGCTCTCGATCAGCAGCAGCAGGATCACCCCGCCGTCCAGGATCGGAATCGGCAGCAGGTTGAAGATACCGAGGTTCAGGCTGATGATCGTCATCAGGCCGATGATTGGCTGCCACCCCGGCTGCGTCGCCGCCAGCCCGGTCTCCCGTGCAATGCCGATCGGCCCGCTCAGGTTGTTGGCCGCCAGCTTGCGCGTCACCATCCGGTGCAGCACCTCCAGAATCAGCCCGGAGTTCTTCAGGTTGAAGCTTACGGACTGCATCACCGCAGCAGGCAGCGGCAGCTGCTCTACCTTGAAGGGCGGCAGCTCCGGCGAAAAGCCCAGCCGGTACACCTTCGGGCCCTGCCCCACGTCCCCCATCTCCGGCTGCATCGTCAGCTCGCGCACCGCGCTTCCGCTCTGCACCTTTACCCGGACCATCGCGCCCTTGTTCTGCTGCAGGTAGGCCAGAATCGCCGGAGCGGAGTGCAGCTCATGCCCATCGACCGAGAGGATCTTGTCCCCGGCCTTCAGCCCTGCTTTTGCCGCCGGCATACTCGGCTCCACACTGCGCACCACCAGCGGCGTCGGCTGCACCAGTGGGATCAGGCCCAGCGATCCCAGCGAGAGATCGTCCGAATCCCGCGGCGAGATGATGTGCAGTTTGGTCTCGACCGGCTTTCCGCCCCGGTCCACCGTCACCGGCACCGTCTGCCCCATATTGACGGCGGAGCGCAGCGACACCTGCTCCCAGCTCGGATTGGTGACACGCTCAAACTGCGCGATCCGGTCACCCGGCTCGATGCCAGCCTCGCTGGCCGGTGAGTCGGGCGCCACAAAGTCCACCGTCGCGGGCTGCGTCCGGTAGACCTCGATCTCGTTGTGCATCATGTACAGGCAGGTCATCAGGACCAGCGCCAGGATGAAGTTGGCCACCGGCCCGGCCACTGCGATCAGCACCCGCTGCCAGCGTGGCTTCGAATTCAGATCACCCGGATCGCGCACCCGCCCGGTCGCGTTCCCCTCGGCATCTGTGTGGCCTTCGGCATCGCCGCCCAGCCCCACCTGCACCGTGCCGTCTCCACCCAGCTCGCCCTGCATCTTCACGTACCCGCCCAGCGGCAGCAGGCTGATGCGGTAGTCGGTTTCGCCGCGGCGGAAGCCAAACAGACGCTTGCCGAAGCCGACAGAGAAGACCTCTACCTTGACGCCGCACAGCTTGGCCACGGCAAAGTGCCCGAACTCGTGCACCAGCACCATGATGCCCAATACAACCAGAGTGGAGAGGATACTGATGACAACGAAAGGCATAGTGAGGGGTTGAGCCTGATTCCCTTCCTGGCGGTTCCAGCGTGCTCGCTCTCCGCAGCCTCGAGTGGCCTAGGCGCGGACTGCCGTGTCCTTCTTTGCGTTCACCGCCATGCGGGCCCGCTCCCGGGACGCCGCATCCACCTCCAGCACCTCCTCGATTGTTGCCGGGTGGCTGGACGGGGTCAGCTGCAAAACTTCCTCGATTGTACGCGGGATGTCCGTGAACGAGATACGTCCTTCGAGGAATGCCGCAACGGCTACTTCATCAGACGCATTCAAGGCGATCGCGTGAGCCCCGCCCGCTTCCGCCGCCTCATACGCCAGCCGCAGGCAGGGGAAGCGCACGAAGTCCGGCTCTGCGAAATGCAGATCGGCCAACGCTCGCATATCAAAAGTCAGCTCGCTGGCCACCCGCTCCGGATAGCTCAGCGCGTACAGGATTGGCAGCCGCATATCTGTCACCGAGATCTGCGCCAGTATCGAGCCGTCGATGTACTCCACCAGTGAGTGCACCGTCGACTGCGGATGCACCGTCACCTTCACCTGCGATGGCGGCAGGTCGAACAGCCGGCACGCCTCGATAATCTCCAGCCCCTTGTTCAGCATGGTGGCGGAATCGATGGTGATGCGCTGCCCCATCACCCACGTCGGATGCTTGAGGGCCTGCGCCACCGTGATGTGCGCAAACTGGTCGAGCGGCAGCTCACGAAACGGGCCCCCCGACGCAGTCAGCCATATCTGCTTCACCTCTGCCTGCGTGCCCGCGCGCATGCATTGGTGAATGGCATTGTGTTCGGAGTCGATTGGCAGCAGCGGCACCTGGCGCTCGCGCGCCGCGCGGGTCAGGATCTCGCCCGCCGCCACCATGCACTCCTTGTTCGCCAGCCCTACTGGCTTGCCCGCCAGCACCGCTGCATAGGTCGCCTGCAGCCCGGCCACGCCCACAATGGCAGAGGCGACAAAGTCCACCTCCGGCAGCGTCGCCGCGCGCACCCCCCCCCCCACGCCCCCCACCACATGGCTTACCCGCACCCCCGCCCACGGCCGGCGCTGTCGCCACACCCCAGCCACCACCACCCACCCCCCACACGACTTCGATTCCCGTCACGCCTGCCGACTGCAGGCGCTGTCTCAACTCCGCTGCCAGCTCCTCGCTCGCCATGGAGACCAGCCGCGGCCGCCAGCGCGCGCACTGCTCACACGCCAGCTCCACGTTGCGGCCCGCAACCAGTGCGGCCACGCCGAAGCGATCCGGATAACTGCAAATGATGGAGAGGGTGCTGGTGCCGATGGAACCGGTCGAGCCAAGGATGGCGATCTGCTTCAATTCAACGCCTGTATTCCTGCACGAATTCGGCGGTCAGGAGGACCGCACCGGAGTTAGAAGTACTGCTGGACGAGTTGAGCGTACCACAGCACAGGTGCAGCCAGCAGCAGTGCATCGATGCGGTCCAGCACGCCGCCGTGCCCGGGCAGCAGTGCGCCGGAGTCCTTCACCTTGGCCCCGCGCTTGATCGCCGACTCCACCAGATCGCCCAGCTGTGCGGCCACATTTAGCAGCACCGCCAGCAGCAGCCAGTGCCCCCAGCCGCCCTCATACGCAATCCAGGTAAAGCCGTGCCGCGTCAGTACCTGCGCCAGCAGCACCAGCACCATTGTCACCAGCAGGCTGCCGCCGATCGAGGCCAGGCTGCCCTCCCATGTCTTGTTCGGGCTCAGCCGCGGCGCCAGCTTGCGCCGCCCCACACTCCGCCCCACATACAGCGCTGCGATGTCGCCCGACCACACCACGCAGAACAGCAGCAGCAGCAGCGAGGGACCGTGCGGCTGTGCACTGATCCACGGAATCGTCGTCAGCGAGAGGCCGATGTACACCACGCCGAACAGCGAAGCAGAGGTATCGAGCAGCACCCGCTCAAGCGGAGACAGAAAGCTGACCACGGCAAAGATCAGCAGCGCCACTGCGCTCATCACCGGCGTCAGTAGATCCGGCCGCCAGTAGTTCACCGCGAACAGCGCCGCCACCGCCGGCAGCACCAGCCATCGCGGCGTGCGCGCCCCGCTCGCATCCGCCAGCCCCAGGTACTCCCACGCGGCCAGCAGCGCCACCAACGCAGTCGCCAGCGAGATCAACCACAAGCGCTCGCTGAACAGCAGGAAGATCACCAGCGGGATCAACACCGCTGCAGTAAGGATGCGTGCCATCGTCGGGGTTCAGCATAACTGAACGGCACCGCCGCCGTTGGTCACGCATCTGTCGCCGCGCTCATTTGCTGCGCGCCGCGCGCTTCTTCCCCGCAGGCGCATCGCCTTGGCTGCCGTGATACTGCTCCAGCAGCTTCGCGCCCTTCGCGGCCAGCTTCTTTGCATCCGCCATGGTCTTCGGCACCGGCTCGCCCCACGCATGCGCAGAGAGCGCCAGCCGCGTCGGCTCGCCGTCCTTCACCATGGGCCCGCGCGGATGCGCAAAATGCCGCCGCAGAAAGCTGCCCTTGCGCTTCTGCTTCTCCGGCGTATCCGCCGCGCCTTTCACACCCGGACGCAGATGCGAGCCGTCCTTTGCGCGAAACGCCGCACGCCCGGCGGCCGTCAGCCCGCCCGCCGGATCCTTCAG
>CAXUMX010000026.1:0-15508 GCA_964252395.1 uncultured Acidobacteriaceae bacterium
GAGCGAGGGCAACGGCCAAGAGCTTCTGATTCCCTTTGTGAAGAGCTACATCGTCTCCATCGATCTGCCTGGGCGCTTGCTGCGGATGCGGCTTCCTGCCGGCCTCACTACACTCAACGCGCCGCCAACCGCTGAGGAGCGGAGTGCGCTCCAGCGCCCCCCGGACGAGTAAGCCACGTGCGCTTCGACATCCTCACGATCTTCCCGGCGTTCTTCAGCGGTTTCTTCAGCCATGGCGTCGTGCGGCGCGCGCTCGAAACTGGACTGGTCCAGTGCCAGACGCACGATCTGCGTAGCTTCACTGCGGACCGTCATCGCACCGTGGACGACCGGCCCTTCGGCGGCGGCGAGGGCATGGTGCTGAAGCCGGAGCCGATCGCAGCGGCCATCGAATCGCTGGGGCTGAGCACCAGGTCCGCGCGAGCCAAGGCTGGCGAATCCGTGGTGCTGCTCTCTGCGCAAGGAGCACGCTTCACGCAGGCGGTCGCGCGCGAGCTGTCACAGCTCGAACGAGTCGTCCTGATCTGCGGCCGTTACGAAGGTGTGGACGAGCGCGTGAACACGCTCTTCTGCGATCGCGAGCTCTCTATCGGGGATTACGTGCTTTCAGGCGGCGAGTTGGGCGCGGCAGTCATCATCGATGCAACCATGCGGCTGTTGCCGGGCGTGCTGGGGAACGAGGCGTCCTCCGCGTATGAGAGCTTCGGCGCGCCGGACACCATTGAGTCCGAGGAGGGCGCACCGCCGCGCTCGACGCACGGCAGTGGCGGCCTGCTGGACTACCCGCACTACACGCGCCCGCCGGAGTTCTGCGGGCTCGTGGTACCGGAGGTGCTCTCCGGCGGGGACCACGCTGCCATTCGCAAGTGGCGGCGCGAGCAGGCATTGCTCAAGACGCTGCGCAATCGTCCGGACCTGCTGGAGCGAGCGGCGCTGTCCAAAGCCGATCGAGCGTTCCTGGCCAGCGCAGTGCGGGCGCAGCAGGAGGACGAGTCAGTCTAGATGCTGCGTTTGCACGCCTGAAGTGATGGGCCATTGCAAGTGCACCGGGCCCAGAACTTGTGTACACTAAGGGTTCGAAACAAAGTCCGAAAAGAAGCTCAGGGAATCACTATGTCCATACATCCAGTCATGCAGCGCCTCGCCGAGAAGCTCCAGCGTACGGACCTTCCCAGCTTTGTCCCCGGTGATACAGTACGCGTCCAGGTCAAGATCAAGGAAGGCGAGAAAGAGCGCCTGCAGGCATTTGAGGGCATTGTGATTGCCAAGAAGCTCGGGCCGCAGGGATCCTTTACCGTGCGCAAGATGAGCTTCGGCCAGGGTGTCGAGCGCATCTTCCCGCTCAATTCAAAGGTAGTAGACAAGGTGGAGAAGGTACGCTCTGCCCGTGTCCGTCGCGCCAAGCTGTTCTACCTCCGCGGTCTGCGCGGCAAGGCTGCACGCTTGAAGGAAGTCGAGCGCACCTAAGCGCATCCGCTCCCGTGATTCTCGAAAGGCCTGGGGACTCGAATCTCCAGGCCTTTCCTCTTGCTTTGCACAGCGTGGCGCGTGGCGCGCGCGAAGTACACTGGGCTCCAGACGATGTCGGTATCGGCAATTATTACTGAGCAGGAGATCGCCTCACTCGATGCAGAGGCAGAGGAGCTGTCTCCTTCAACGCGCAAGATGCGCATGCTGCGTAAACTGCGCTGCGGCCTGCGCTATGAGCGAGAGGCTCGCGCGGCCGGGGCGACCATTATCGCCGGCGTGGATGAAGTAGGCCGGGGCGCGTTATTTGGTCCGGTAGTTGCAGCTGCCGTGATCCTTCCAGCGGAGTGCCGCATCCGCGGGCTGCGCGATTCCAAACAGCTGGAAGTGGAGGATCGCGAGCGACTGGCGCGCATCGTGCACACTCGCGCCGTGGCCGTCGCCATCGAAGAGGTCGACGCCGCCACTATCGACCGCGTAAACATCTATCAAGCGTCGAAGCTGGCCATGGTGCGCGCGGTCGCCCGGCTGCAGCCTGCGGCGGACCATCTCCTGATCGACGCACTGCGGCTGGACTGGCCCTGCAGACAGACCAGCATCATCTACGGCGACTCTCTGTCGCTCTCGATCGCCGCCGCGTCCGTGGTGGCCAAGGTCTATCGCGACCGGCGCATGTGCGAGTATCACCAGCAGTGGCCACAGTACGGGCTGCATTCGCATAAGGGCTACTCGACCCCCGAACACAAGCGCGCGCTTGCGGAACACGGTCCCACGCCCCTGCACCGCTTCAGCTTTCGGCCGGTGGCGTTACGCTCCCTGCCCTGGGACTACCCAGTTTCAATCGACGAAGTATCTATGGAGGCGTAAGTGGCCCTGCGGCTGATGTGCGTCACAGCACACCCGGACGACGAGAGTGCAGGCTTCGGCGGCGCGCTGCTGCTGGCGCATGAGCGTGGCGCGGAGACGACGGTGATCTGCCTGACAGAGGGATTGGCGGCTTCTCATCGCGGCCAGACCAGTACCGATGCAGAGTTGGCTGCTGTCCGGCGCGCCGAGATGGCAGAGGCCTGCAACCTGCTGGGCGTGACGCAGTATGAGGTCTGGGACTATCCGGATAGCGCTCTGATGGAGACTGGTTTTGCGGAGATGACTACACGCCTGGTGGAACGCATGCGCCAGTTTCGTCCGCATGTCGTGCTCACCTTTGGCGGGGACGGCGGCCCAAACCTTCACCGCGATCACGCAACCGCAAGCTTTGCCGCGACAGCGGCCTTTCACCAGAGCGGGCGAAGCAACTTCGCCGCCGATCAGCTGAAGCGCGGACTTGCGTTGTGGGCACCGCAGAAGCTTTACTACGCGTCCACGCTCTACACCGTCAGCAGATTTGCGGAAGAGGCGGCACTCGCGCCGCGCGTGCCCACGTCACTGGTGCTGGAGCTTGGAGCGTACAAGGAAGTGAAGGTTCGCGCACTCGAGGCGCACCGGTCACAGGCGGTGTTGAGCCGGGTGGGCGAGAACTTCGACAAGTACGGTGACCAGGAGCACTACCTGCTGGTATCTGCGCGCGATCCGGAGCGCTTCCCACATGAGACGGATATGTTCCAGGGCGTGGTCGAAGCCTAGGCTGCTGATGTGATGCGACGCGCTGCGGACCCTTTCAGCAACAGCAGCGGAGCCCGCAGCTCTATGTCGCACGCCGCCGCTTCCGTTGCGTGGTGGGGGACGATACCGGCGCTGCTCACGGTATTTCTCGTGCTGATCAGCGCTTCCGGCCATGCACAAGGTACGGAATCCGCTCCCGGCACGGCCACGGTCGCCGGCCGCGTATTCTGCGCAGACACACAGAAGCCTGCGCGTTTCGCGCTGGTGCGCCTGCAGGCCGTTGAGTCCGGACAGCCGCGGGGCGGCGTGACCACCACAGGGGCCGACGGGAGCTTCAGCCTGAGCAGCGTCTCGCCCGGCGACTACTACGTCGACGTCACTTTAGCCGGATACATCGAGCCTCTGCGCGGTCACGGCACGGACCTGCAGCAGCTTCCGCCGGCGGAGCGGGACCGCCTGCTCGCACAGCTGACACGCATCTCCGTGCAGGCCAACCAGCCTGTAACAAGCCAGGTGACGATCTATCGCGGCGCCACGATCAGCGGCACTGTCTTGTTTGACGATGGCTCACCCGCTGCCAGTCTGCAGGTGCAGCCGTCACCTGCCCAGCCGGATGCGGCTGTGGGCAATCAGGTCAGCACAACGACCGCGCGACGATTGACGGGTACGCCGACCGACGACCGCGGCCAGTATCGGATCACCGGACTTGCAGACGGCGTCTATACCGTGTCGGTGTTGCCGCGATCGCTCTTCCCCATCTACTACGGCAACACCATCGACGCGCACAACGCGAAGAAGGTGGAGCTGCACGGCTCCGATGAAGCTGCAGGCGTCGATATCCAGGTGCCCGCGAACGGGATGCACCGCGTCACTGGGGTCGTCATCGCTGCCGGTGATGGCCACCCTGTCGCCCGGGCGATCCTGCGGCTGCAGATCGCCGCTGGCGATGGCGCGGATGCTGGTTCAGCTGGTGAGGCCTCAATCGCGGCTATTAGCGCGGCCGACGGCAGCTTTACCTTCAGTGCCGTGCCCGACGGCAGCTTCATCCTGGAGACCTCGGGCGGCTTCGACTCGGCCATTCACGCTGCTTACCGGGATCAGAGCGAGCCGGTCGCTGTCAGCGGTTCGGACACTACGGACCTGGTATTGCGAGTGGCGTTTCGGTAGCGCGAAAGCCGCGGTCAGCAGAGCCCGGCGAAGCAGCTCCGGTTCAGGATGCGGCGACTGCCCGCCGCTGCCTCCGGCGCGCATCCACCATCGACCATATCGGCCGCGCGGCCAGCAGCGCGATCAGAACCAGCGTCAGAGGCAGGGGCGTTATCACGCCCGCCTTCACGATCCACCAGTAGTGCACGATGCCGAGCGCCGCGGCGGCGTAGGTGAGCCGATGCAGTCGCTGCCACTTCTTGCCCAGCTTGCGAATCGCCCACTTAGTCGAGGTAAGGGCGAGCGGCACCATCAGCAGCCACGCAGCAAAACCCACAAACACGTAGCGCCGCTTCGATACGTCATCGACCAGCGTCGGCCAGTCGAGGTTGGCGTAGAGCTTCAGGTAGACCACCAGATGCAGGCAGATATAGAAGAAGGCGTACAGACCCAGCATGCGCCGGAAGCGTATCAGCCACGCCAGCTTCGAGGAGAGTCGCCGCACCGGCGTGATCGCGAGCGAGATCAGCAGAATGCGCAGGCCCGCGTATCCGGTGCCGTGCGACAGCGTGGCGGTCGGGTCCGGTCCCAGCAGCGCTACCGCGCCCGGATACGTCGTGTCGTGCCAGGTCTGCCACACCAGCAGGCAGAACGGTGCCAGACACAGGAGATGGACCAGCACCTTCAGCGCAACGATGAGGCGATTCGACATGTGCGAGCAATAGTACTTCGTGGGCTAGTAGTTCTTGGCCAGGTCCATGCCCTTGTACAGCGCGGCAACCTGGTCTGCGTAGCCGTTGAACATCAGCGTCGGCTGGCGCTGCTTGAACAGGGGCGCGCCAATGCGTCGCTCCGTCTTCTGACTCCAGCGCGGGTGATCCACGTTCGGATTCACATTCGAGTAGAAGCCGTATTCATTCGGCCCCCGTTCGTTCCAACTCGTCGGAGGCTGGTCGGCGACGAACTTGATCGCGACGATGCTCTTTGCGGACTTGAACCCATACTTCCAGGGCACGATGATGCGTACCGGCGCGCCATCCTGCTTGGGCAGCACATCCCCGTAGAGACCAAAGGTCAGCAGTGTGAGCGGGTGCATGGCCTCATCCATCCGCAGCCCCTCGGAGTACGGCGTCTGGATGCCGACATTGTTGGTGTCCCCCAGCTGCTTGGGGTCGGAGACGGAGAGGAACTGCACGTACTTCGCGCTCGGCAGAGGCTCCGCCCACTTGATCAACTCAGAGAGCGAGTAGCCGGCCCACGGAATCACCATGCTCCAGCCTTCGACACAACGGAAGCGATAGACGCGCTGCTCCATCGGCCTGAAGTGCAACAGCGCGTCGATGTCGGCACTCTTCGGCTTCTTTACCAGGCCACTGATCGCCAGACTCCACGGACGAGTCTTGAGCGCGCCCGCATTGAGTGAGGGCTCGTCCTTGCTGGTTCCGTACTCGTAGAAATTGTTGTAGTGGGTGATGTCATCGAGTGAGGTCAGGGTCTCTCCACTCACGGAGAGCGGACTCTTCACCGTTCGCAGGCCGGTGGAGCTGGCAGCAAGCGCAGCCGCGGGCGACATGATCCGGGCCAGCCGCTCGGCACCGAGCGCCGCCACTCCGGCCGCGGCCATCCCGGTCATAAAGCTACGCCGGTTCAGGTAGTCGGCCTTCGGGGTGATCTCGGATGAGGGGATGGGGGCGGTCTTACGAATCAGCATGTCGTCTCCTGATGAAGTCTCCGGGCGCGTGGTGGTGTCTCTCTGCGTGTCTGATGTCTCAGTCACCCCGCGGTTACACGCTGTACTTGGGTACGAGTGGATCAGAGCAACAGATGTAGCAGCAGTCCGCCCTCAACTCTGGGCTGCGTGGTCTACTGGACTGCCGAAGGGCCATGCACCATCCCGCCGCGCGCGCCAGAGGTACACAGCGACGCCGGAGACGGTGACCACCAGGGCGGCGGCGATCTCCCGCTCGGCATGGTCGCGAGAGGCCAGCACGAACAAAAACCCGGAAGTCGCGACGATCACCGGCAGAGGGTAGAGCCAGATGCGGAAGGGCCGCGGCAGGTCCGGGCGACGGCGGCGCAGCAGCACCACCCCCACCTGCTGCAGCAAGAACTGCAGCACGATACGCAGCGCCACCAGGGCGGCGATGATCGCTTTCAGGTTGAAGAAGCAGCACAGGCAGGCGATGCCGCCCAACAGCAGCAGGACGCGGGCGGGGAACTTCCCACGTGGATGCAGCCGAGCCAACGGGCGGAAGTAGTTGCCCTCCACAGCTGCCGCCCAGGGCACGCGCGAGGCGCCCACGAGCAGGGAGAACAGCGAGCCGAAGGCGGTCCAGATCACCAGCCACGCACCCAGACGTGCCCAGGCCGGCCCGAAGCTGCGACCCAGCAGCACGGCCACAACGGCAGTGTGGCTGGCGCTGGCGCCGGGCGAGGTGAACTCCTGCCAGGGGATGACACCCAGGACGCTGATGTTCATCAGCAGGTACAGGGCGGCCACGATCAGGATGGAGCCGAGGATCGTACGGGGCAGCACCCGGCCGGGGTTGCGCACCTCCCCGGCGAGGTAGGTGATGTTGTAGTAGCCCCAGTAGTCATAGGTGGCGATCAGCATGGCGGCCCCGAGGCCGGTAAAGAACCCGTGGCTCAGGTGAAAGGCGCCAGGCGGAAAACTGAAGGCCAGCCGCGCGTCGAAGTGCGCGAAGCCGGCGGCGATAGTGATGCCGAGAGTGGCGATCACTCCACCCCACAGCACCCAGGCCACACGCTCGATGGCGCGCAGCCGCCGATACACCAGCACGATCACCAGCAGGACCACAGCGATGGCCAGCAGGCTGGTTCGATTGACCATGCGGCCCACTCCCGTGGCCCCCACCGGCATCAGCAGCGAGGGATAGAGATATCCCGCGTACTGCGCTAGGCCAATGGCTCCCGATGCCATGACCAGCGGCGCCGAAAGGTTGAACTGCCAGACGTAGAGGAAAGAGACGAGCCGCCCAGCGCGTCCGGGCCCGTAGATCTCTCGCAGGTAGGCGTAGGAGCCGCCTGCCTCCGGCATGGCGGCGGCCAGCTCCGCCCACACTAGCCCGTCGCACAGTGCCAGCAGTGCACCCAGCAGCCAGCCCAGCATGGCCTGCGGTCCGCCCATGGCCGCAACGATCAGCGGCAGGGTAATAAACGGCCCCACCCCTACCATCTCCAGCATGTTGAGTGCGACCGCACTCCCCTGCCCCAGTTCACGCGGCAGGTGCGGTTGCTGGGCGGGCAGTGGTGCAGGGTGGTCGGGCATCTGTCTTACCGCAGTGTAGCTGCAGGTCTGGCGACGGCTGCACTGCTGCGAAACGCCACCGCTGACGGTACACTCGATCTTTCATGCTTCGATTACGCGCGAACCTCTCGACTGCGGCCCTGCTGGCTGCCGCCTCGCTGGCCCTGTTGGCCGGAGCCGGCGGGCTGCTGGCCCAGTCCGCCGGCTCCCCCTCGGAAATGAAGCCGAGTGCTGCTGCGAATTCTCTGCTGCACGTGGTGCCGCGCATCGAGGCGATGCCACTGCCGGAAAATCGTGGCGCCGCAGCCCTCTACGAGAGCCTGAAGCGTCTGGATACGACGGCCAGCCTCATGATGATTACGGCGCACCCGGACGACGAAGACGGGGGCATGCTGACCTATGAGAGCCGCGCGCTGGGTGTGCGGACCGCCCTGATGTCCCTCACCCGGGGCGAGGGCGGCCAGAATGCCATGTCGGCGGCGCAGAACGATGCTCTGGGGCTGATCCGCACCAATGAGCTGCTGCGCGCCGGCCAGTACTACGGGCTTGACCAGCAGTACTGGGGCACAGTGGCCGACTACGGCTTCTCGAAGACGATCGAGGAGGCACTCCAGCAGTGGGGGCACGAGCGCGTGCTCTATGACGTGGTCCGCGCCGTCCGGCTGTATCGGCCGATGGTGGTCTGCTCTGTCTTCGTCGGCGGGGTCACGGACGGCCACGGACATCACCAGGTAGCCGGCATGATGGCGCAGGAGGTCTACAACGCGGCCGGAGACCCCAAGGTCTTCCCGGATCAGATTGCCGCCGGCCTGGAGCCGTGGACGCCGCTGAAGGTCTACGCGCGCGTTCCGGGCTTCTCGCTCTCGCCCAAGGGCATGTACGACTACGCCACCGGGAAATACGCTCCGGTCCGCTTCCGCGATTACGTGAACCAGCGCGATATCGAGGGAGTGCCGGAGACCAACCTGACCATCGACGAGGGGCAGCGCGATCCGCTCTTGGGCCAGACTTATCTGCAGATCTCTCGCCGCGGACTGGGAGAGCAGCGGTCGCAGCATGAGGGTCCGAATGTGCCGTTGGCCGGCGAGGCGTCGAGCGCATACCACCGCTACGGCTCGCGGGTGCGCACCGAAGCGCTGGAGCAGAACTTCTTCGACGGCATTGACACCAGCCTGCCCGGGCTGGCGGCGCTGGCCGGGCCGGGCGGCGACTTCCTGAGGGCGCCGCTCACGCAGATGCAGCAGTTGGTGACGAAGGCGCTCGACAGCTACGCGCCGGAACATCCGGAGCAGACAGCTCCGTTGCTGGCCGAGATAGCCCGGCACACCACCGCGCTGCTCGGCCAGGTGCGAGCAAGCGGGCTGGATACCGTCGAGAAGGCGTCGGTAGTGCGGGAGCTCGAGATCAAGCAGCGGCAGGCGAACGACGCGCTGGCGCAGGCGCTGGGACTGGAGATGACGGCCCTGGTGACGCCGGGGGATGGTGGACACGGCTTCGACATCTTTGCCAATGGGAAGAAGACCCTGCCCCTGACCCCGGAGGAAACGCCTCAGCAGGTCACCCCGGGCGCAGAGTTCCGGGTGCGGGTTCACCTGGCCATGCCGGAAGGCGTCACGGTGCAACGGGTCAGCCTGGAGGCGCCGGACGGCCCAGAGCGCAGCAACCAGCACTGGACCGTCGAGCGGGTGAGCGCCCCGGGGTTGGACGAGCCTGCAAGCCGCGGCGGCGATGTGCTGTTCCATGTCACCGTGGCGCGAGACGCAGCGCCTACCGCACCGTACTTCAGCCGCCCTTCGATCGCGCAACCGTACTACGACGTTGCCGATCCGCTCTATCGCAACTTCTCCTTTGCCCCCTACCCCTTGAACGGGGTTGTCGACTTTGCATACCAGGGAGTGACCGTCCAGCTAGCTCAGGCGGTACAGACCATGCACAGCGAAGTCGGACCGGGTGCCGTCTTCGCTCCCTTAGTTGTGACGCCTGAGCTCTCCGTCTCGCTGGGACAGCAGACGCTGGTCGAGCCCCTGGGCGCGCGCCGAGACCTGACCGTCACCGCCCGGCTGCACGCCACCCGGCATGCTTCCGGCACACTGCACTTGGAACTGCCTGCGGGCTGGCACGCGACCCCGGCGGCGGCAGAGTTTCACCTGAAGGGCGGGGAGGACACGAGCGTCCCCTTCCTGATCCACGCGCCCGCGCTCAAGGCCGAGGACTATCCGATCACGGCCGTGGCCGAGAGCGCGGGCCACCGCTTCACCGCCGGGTACGAGATTGCCGGCTACGGCGCGCTGATCCCCTACAACCTCTATCGGCCGGCCCATACGGAGCTGCGCGGCATCGATGTGGCGGTACCCAAGGGCCGACGCATCGGATACGTCATGGGCACGGGGGATACGCTGCCCAGCGCCATCGAAGAGCTGGGCCTGCATCCGGACGTCCTCTCCGCAACTGATCTTTCCACCGGCGACCTGAGCCTGTATCAGACCATCGTGCTGGGCATTCGTGCCTACTCCGCTCGGCCGGAGCTGCCGCTAGTCAACGGACGCCTGCTGGCCTGGGTACACGACGGGGGCACTCTGGTGGTGATGTATCAGGGCCCGGAGTTCGATCACGGGTATGCGCCGTATGCCATGCGCCTGAACCAGAGCGGAATACCGGAGCGGGTGGTGGACGAGCACGCCCCGGTCGTCCTGCTGAATCCTGCGGACCCGCTGCTGACTACGCCGAATCGCATTACCCAAGCAGACTTCACTAACTGGGTCGAGGAGCGCGGCCACTCTTTCATGAGCAGCTGGGCCAAGGAGTACGCTGCCCCGACCGAGACCCACGACCCTGGGCAGGACCAGCAACGGGGTGGCCTGCTGCACGCAGCCTATGGAAAAGGCGAGTACATTTACGTCGCCTACGCACTGCACCGGCAGACGCCAGAAGGCGTACCAGGCGCCTTCCGCCTGCTCGCCAACCTGCTGAGCGCAGGAGGCGGAGCGCCGCCCCAGCCCTCCAGGTAGCTGGATTACTTTCGGTACTGATTGCTGATCTATTCCAGATATTCAATTGCAATTCTTCAAACATTCACAGTCGGCTGGCAGGCTCAGTGTGTCAGACGTGTGCCCGAGAAGCTCCCTGCGAGATCCCGCTTTTTCGGCGGCCGGGCAATGAAAACTGACAATTTCTGGAGAGAGGCCTAATGAAAAACCATTTAAAAGCGGTGGCGACGTGCGTCCTGATGACCGCCATGGCAACAGCGCACGGACAGGCGACACAGTCGAACGGCACCGCAGCCGGCAAGACAGTCCGGCACAAGACCACTCGCAAGCCGGCGAAGCCTTCGGTTGAGACTCAGATTCAGCAGCTCCGGCAGGACATGGAGTCGCAGATCAATCAGCTCAAGCAGCAGCTCACGGATAGCAACGCTCAGCTGCAGGCAGCGCAGCAGCAGGCCGCAGCCGCCAATGCCGCAGCCGCCCAGGCGCAGCAGCAGGCACAGCAGCAGGCGCAGCAGACTGCCGAGACCAGCACTGCCGTGAACAGCCTGCAGGGCGCGGTAACGGATCTGAAGGCGAACAGCACCTCACTGGCTTCGACGATTCAGGATACCCAGGCCAACATCCTGAAGAAGGTCGATAATCCGGACGCGATCCACTTCAAGGGTGTCACATTGGCGCCAACCGGCTCCTTCATCGCTGCCGAAACCACGTGGCGTTCAAAGGGCATCGGAGCGGATGTGAACACGCCGTTCAGCGCTCTGCCGCTGAACCACCAGGAGAACGCGAACCTGAGCGAGTTCTACGGCTCCGGCCGTCAGTCGCGCATCGCGCTGCTGGCGGAAGGCAAGCTGCCTAGCATGACGGTGCGCGGCTACTACGAAGCCGACTTCCTCAGCGCCGGCGTGACTTCGAACAACAACCAGAGCAACAGCTACACGCTGCGTCAGCGCCAGGTTTGGGCGCAGGCCGCGCTGAATAACGGGCTTACCTTCACCGGCGGTCAGCAGTGGAGCCTGATCACCGAGACCAAGAAGGGCCTGGACAACCGCTCCGAAGCGCTACCCCAGACCATCGACGCACAGTACAACGTCGGCTTCAACTGGGAGCGTCAGTACGGCTTCCGTGTCACCAAGAACTTCCACGATAAGTTCTGGCTTGGCGTATCGGCTGAGAACCCGCAGACTCTGAATGTCGGCGGCCACGGCCTCCCCAACAACTACGTCATCGGCCAGGCTGGCACCGGCGGCGGTCTGTACAACACGACGGCCAACTACTCCTACAACCTCGCTCCTGACATGATCGCGAAGATCGCCATCGAGCCGGGCTGGGGACACTACGAAGTCTGGGGTGTGGCCCGGTTCTTCCGCAACCGCATCTACCCGAACGTCGTGAACACCACCACTGCTGGAGTCACCACCACCACGGGGACCTCCGCAGGGGCGTACAACGACTCGACGGTGGGCGGCGCGATCGGCGGCTCGCTCCGCGTCCCGACCCTGCGCAAGCACCTGGACATCGGTATCAAGGGAGCCTGGGGTGACGGCGCGAACCGCTACAACAACAGCGGCCTGGCCGACCTGACCATCCGGCCCAACGGACAGCTGGCGTTGATCCACGGCTACTCCGGCCTGGGCACGTTTGAGCTGCACGCCACGCCGCGGCTGGATGTCTATGCCAACTACGGCATCGACGGCCTGCTGCGCCGCTATTTTGTGAACCGGACCACCGGCGCACAGACCGGCTACGGCGCCTACACGCAGAACCAGGTTGGTTGCAACACGGAATCGATCCCCGCTGCCGGCGGCAACGGCTTCGTGCCTGCTGGACTGCCCGCTACCTGCGTCGCGGACAACCGCGATCTGCAGGAGCTGTCGGTCGGCTACTGGTATGACTTCTACAAGGGACCGAAGGGCCGTCTCCGTCAGGGTATCCAGTACTCCTACACCCAGCGCCAGATCTTCTCCGGCGTCGGCGCAACCCCCTCAGGCGAGGACAACATGTTCTTCACCTCGTTCCGCTACTACCTGCCGTAGACCGAAGTGCGCTACATCAGAAGGGGCGCCGATTCCCGCGCCCCGGATGCATTCTTACCCCGATGAACAGCCGTCAAAGCACGGCCTCACCCTCGCTGGGTCCCTGTGGTACCGTTAAGTGCAGTACAGCGGTCTTGTGAGCTCGTAGCTCAGTTGGTAGAGCAACGCACTTTTAATGCGTGGGTCCTGGGTTCGATTCCCAGCGAGCTCACCAGCAAGCCGCCAGACCCTCCCATGCAAGCACCCCTTCCCACGCTGGTCGACGGGCGCGCCATTGCTCTGCTGCAGGATGAGCAGACCGTTCGCTGGCATGAGCATCCGCCCCAGGCGCCTGCGGCGGATGGCACGGCGCCTCTTGATGAGCTGTTGGACCGGGTGCACCGCGCCAACTTCCTGTTGTGGCATGCCGAAGACGAGGCTCGTCTCCCGGCGGCCGAGGACGGCACAGTAGCCGCGGCCAAGCGGCAGATCGACCGGATAAACCAGCAGCGGAACGACGCGGTAGAGGGCATCGACAAATTGCTGCTCCGCGCGCTGGGGGACATGGCGCTTGGCACAGATGCGGCCCAGCACTCCGAGACGCCCGGCATGATGATCGACCGGCTCTCTATTCTGTCACTGAAACTGTTCCACACTCGCGAAGAGGTTGCGCGCGAGCACGCGCCGCCCGGACACCGCGAGCGCAACCTGGACCGTCTCGCCACTCTGCTGCAGCAGCGCGAGGATCTGGTGCACTGCCTAAATGAGGTATGGGCGCAAGTGTGCGCTGGCAGACGTTATTTCAAGCTCTACCGCCAGCTCAAGATGTATAACGACCCGGAGCTGAATCCTATGCTTTACCGCGGCAGGACACGCGCAGAGTCAGCGGAAACGACCCGCAGGCCATGAAGGCGTAGCCCTATGCCCCTACCGAGTGGTTGACGTACCGGGGGGGAGTGAGTGTACAACGGCACAAACGCAGGTAAGCGGAACCACTCCTGCTGGAGCATTCTTTCCTGTAGACGGAGCTGAACAGCGGAGCCTCATGTCCTGCTCACCGCAGAGCCAGGCAGCAAACTAGGAAAGCATGCTTCAAGCACGTGGGCAGGTTTGAGTCAGGAAGACGAAGCAATGGCAAGCACAGGAAGTACCAAGTCGCGGAGCCCCAAGACCATCCAGGGCAAAGTGCGCACCATGGCCGATCCCGCGCAGCAGAAGATCATGCAGGACTATGAAACCGCGCTGAAGTCGATGCAGGAGGGCAAGTACGACCGCGCCCGCGATATCTTTCGCAAACTGGTCGAGCAGGCGTCGCCGGAGATCGCTGAGCGCTCCCGCGTGTATCTGGAGGCGTGCGAGCGGCAGGCGAAGAAGAACGAGCGCAAGTTCTCCGGCCCGGAGGAGCAGTATGACTACGCCATCTCGCTGCTGAATACCGGGCTCTACGATGAAGCGCGCGAGCAGTTTGAAGAGATTCTGCGGCACACGCCGCGTGCGGACTATGCTCTTTACGGTCTCTCCATCCTCGAGAGCATGACGGGCCAGACCGAGGCCTGCCTGGAGCATCTGTCGCAGGCAATCTCCATCCACCCGCAGAACCGGATTCAGGCGCGCACTGACTCTGACTTCCAGGACATGGCTGACGATCCGCGCTTCACCGAGCTGCTGTATCCGGAAGTCCAGTAGGCTGCGGGATGTCAGCCAGAACCGCTCCATCGTCCATCTCTGATCATGCTCTGGCTCCGGCCCTGCGCCGCTCATCGGTACGAGTCGTGGCCATCGGCGGCGGTACCGGGCTGTCAACGCTTTTGCGGGGTCTGCGCCGCTTCGCTCCGTCGCCGCATCCCGGTGAGGCAGGAGCGGCGAGCGTACCCAGCCTGATCAGCGACCTGGCTGCGGTGGTGACGGTGACCGACGACGGCGGTTCAAGCGGCCGGCTGCGCCGCCACTTTAAGATGCTGCCGCCGGGCGACCTGCGCAACTGCATGGTGGCCCTGGCGGACGATGAAGCGCTGCTCTCCCGCCTCTTCCGTCATCGCTTTTCGTCGAACGGCGAGGGAGAAGAGGAAGACAGTCTGGTAGGCCACAGCTTCGGCAACCTCTTTGTCGCCGCACTGGCAGAGATCACCGGAGACTTCGCCCAGGCGATCAAGCTCTCATCGCAGGTGCTGGCGACGCGCGGCCACATCTATCCCGCCACCACGACCAACGTCACCTTGAAGGCGCGCATGGATGATGGATCGCTGGTCGAGGGCGAAACCAACATCACTGCCAGCAAGCAGCGCATTTGTGAACTGCATCTGGAGCCAGCGCGAGTCGAGCCGCTACCTGAGACGCTGGACTCAATCGCGCGCGCTGACCTGATCACGCTCGGCCCGGGCTCGCTGTTCACCAGCCTGATCACCAACCTGCTGGTGCGCGGCATTCCTGAAGCGCTGGGCCGGGCGCGGGCAACCCGCGTGTTCGTCTGCAACCTGATGACGCAGGCTAACGAGAGCCTGGGACTCTCTGCCGCGCAGCACATCGAGCGCATCTACGAGCATGCAGGCAGACCCATCTTCGACTATGCGCTGATCAACACGGCTCCGGTGAGCCCGACCCTGCTGCGGCGCTATGAGCAGGAGGGCGCCGCGCCCATCCTGCCAGATATCGAGCGGATCGAAGCGCTGGGCGTGCGGGTCATACCGGGCGACTTTGCGGCGGAGGGCGACACGCTGCGCCATGATGCCGACCGCGTTGCAGAGGTACTCCTGCACCTGGGTCTCGAGGCCGATCTGCCCAGGCCCTAGGCTGACTGGCTTACCTAAACTGCGCCAGCGCGATACTCGCCCAGGACTCAGCTCAACGACACACGAAGGAGTCTGCGCTCTTTAGCGGGCCGGACCCCTTGTAGTGCGCCTGCTGAGGATAGGGGCAGGCGGGGCGCGTCATGATGGTCGTGCTTGGATCGAAGGGCTTCGCGTACTTGGCGGCTACGATCGATCCCGGCGCCTTGCCCTCTTCCACCCAGACCTCGAGCGCGCGCA
>CAXUMX010000026.1:15518-27481 GCA_964252395.1 uncultured Acidobacteriaceae bacterium
CGGGGTCGGGTTGGCGCCGAGCAAGCCGAACTGGCCGATGCTGTCCGGACCCGGACCGCCGATGCAGTGTTTCATCCCGGGGAGCATGTAGAGGCGTACGGAATCATCGACGGCCTGCTGGCCCATGGTGGCCTTCAGGCCGTTCCAGTACTCGATGCTGTAGAGCGGATTTACGGCGGCATCCGCCCAGCCGTGGTACATGATCAGCTTGCTGCCCCGCTTCTCGAACGCGCTGAGATCTGTGCTGGTCGCATCGAGCGCCTCACCGGTCTTCGCTCGTGCCGCGGCCAGGCCCGCCACTGGTTCGAAGTTGCGATAGTCCCAGTCGTGTGTGGCGTAGACCATGTTGTTGAAGAAGCCTGCCGCGAAGCCCACGCCAGCGCTCTTGCCGCGCTCCGGCCCGGTGATCCAGCTGGGCCAGCCGTTCGGATCTTCTTCGCCGCCGCTGGGTACCATGCCAGGCAGAGTCACTGACCCGATGTGCTGATCCTGAAACAGCTTGTTCAGCGTGGTGGTCTGCGACGGCGTCAGGCACTGCTGCCCACTTTGGCCGGGTTTGCAGGTCAGGCTGGCGGAATCGTAGTGGCACTGGCGCGGATCGCTGACCAGCCCGTCCTTCAGCCCATCGGTCTGGTCGCATGCAGCCACGATGGAGCGCGCAATCACCGGCACCTTCATGGGCGGAATGTAATCGGCGGGATCGCGTAGCAGCGTCTGCATTCCAAGCGCAGCGCCGGTCATCAGCTCCGTCCACGGGTATGCGGCGGCTCCGGCTAAGATGCCGTCGTAGTCACCGGGGAAGCGCTGCGCCTCCATCAATGCCTCTCGCCCGCCATCCGAGCAGCCGGTGAAGTAAGCGCGCTTCTCCGCGGTGCCGTAGTACGCCGCAATCAATGCCTTTGCCTGCACCGTCATCTGGTGGATGCCGCGCCACCCGAAGTCTGCAACCTTCTCCGGATGTCCCAGCGCCCAGGCCGAGTCGAGGGTCGTGCCGACATGTCCGGTGTCCGTGCCGGCGGTGGCGAAGCCATTGGCCAGCGAGGCCGCCATCGCCTCATGATTGATCTCACCCGCGAAGCCACCATTACCCTGCCCCTGCAGGCGGTCGTTCCAATTCCGCACCGGCATCCAGACCTCGACGCGGATGTCGGAGTCGCTCGTGGGCGCCGCCTGGACCATGACGCGGCAGAAGGCGGGCAACTGGCGAAAGACAAACAACTGCTGCGCCTTGGGATCGGTCTTCGGCGGAATGCCGAAGCCTCCGGGCGGGATGACCTGGGCTGAGAGCACCCGGGCCTGCTCGAGGTTGAGCTGCGCAAGCCGAGTGCAGGACGACACGTCCGGGTCGGCACGTACGGTCAGGGGCATGAGCAGCAGAAGTGGAAGAAGGCAGGTTCGAGCGAGACCGAAGCGGAGAGGCATGGCAACGCCACTCTATCGCAAGAAGAACGGTCGCCGGATGCGAACGGTCGACGGTCTCGTGCTCGTATTACATGGTCAAACAGATGAGGCTGCTTCGGTCGTCTTCTTCAACTGTCCGCAGGCAGCATAGATGTCGCGGCCACGCGGACGGCGTACGAAGGAAGCGACACCGCGGGCAATCAGCCGCTGCTGGAAGCAGGCCACGTCTTCTGCCGCGGGCTGGTGGTACGGAATGCCCGGACCGGGGTTCCAGACGATCAGATTCAGCTTGGCCGGGAAGCCTGCGCGGCGCACCAGCGCGACGACCTCGTCCGCGTGGAGAAGCGAATCGTTGACGCCGCCCAGCATGACGTACTCAAAGGTGATCTTCTCGCGCGGCGCAAGGCGCATGGAGCGCGCTGCGTCCACTACCGCCTCGATCGGCCACTTGCGCGTAATCGGCATAATGGCTTCGCGAACGGGATTGTTCGAAGCGTTGAGGGAGATAGCCAGCCGCGGACGCACGGGCTCCGTGGCGAACCGCAGGATACCGGGTACGATGCCGGAGGTGGAGACAGTCATGCGGGAGGCAGGTATACCGACCTCGTGCACCAGCAGGCGCACCGCGTCCATAAAGGCGTCGTAGTTCAGGAACGGCTCGCCCATGCCCATGAACACCAGGTTGATGCGATCGCGGCCAATGCTGACCCGATGCCGCCGCAGCACTGCGACCACTTGGCCGGCGATCTCTCCGGCCGTCAGGTTGCTCTCGATGCCGAGCTTGGCGGTCAGGCAGAACTGGCAGTTGACGGCGCAGCCGATCTGGCTGGAGACACAGATGGTCGCGCGCAGCCGCGGGCTTGCTTCGCGTTCCTCGACAGAGTCTGCGTCATTCTCTTCGGCGCCATCGCCGCCCGGCATCCAAACCGTCTCGACTGTCTGCCCTTTGGCAGCGGAGATGAGGTAGCGCTCGGTTCCGTCGCTTGAGCGGAAGGTTTCAAGGATGCGCGGCACCCCGACTGCATACTGGCTGGCGAGGTCGGCCCGCAGGGCGGCAGGCAGGGTGGTGACCGCTTCCAGGTCTTCGACCCAGTCCCGGTAGAGGGCCTGGGCCAGCTGGGCGGCGCGAAAGTTGGCCTGGCCGCGGTAGGCAAGAACGTCCCTAAGCTGCTGAAGGGAAAGGCCAAAGAGCGCAGGGAGCGTGGGTTGCACCACAGCCGGTGCAGACCCCTGCATCGAATGTTCCTCGGAGGCGTCTAAAATGAAGAAGCGGTCCTCCCCCTTCGGCACAGACGGCATCAGCAACTCCAAAGTTTTGGGGAACTCAGGAACAGGGGCTCCTCACAGGGCCCAGCATAGCACCGCGGCCCGAGGGTTCGGGCTCGACAGCGGGCCGGCGCTTGCCCCTCTGCCAGAAGGTCGGAGCGCAGCGGAATACAGACATTATGGCGAACGAACGCAGTATGCAACGTACCGTCCTGCCTAACGGGCTGACGATTCTGACAGAACGCATGGAGCACATCCGCTCCGTAGCTATGGGCGTGTGGATCCGCGCCGGCTCGCGACATGAGGTCGCCGAGCTGAACGGCATCTCCCACTTTGTCGAGCACATGGTCTTCAAAGGCACTGAGTCGCGCACCGCGCAGCACATTGCGCGTGAAGTGGATGCGATCGGCGGCAACCTGGACGCCTTCACCGGCAAAGAGACCGTGTGCTTCAACATCAAGGTGCTCGATGAGCACGTGCCCAAGGCGCTGGATATCCTGAGCGACCTGGTGCTGCACCCGATCTTCGCCGAAGACGACATACGGCGGGAGCGCGGCGTGATCCTGGAAGAGATCAAGATGGACGAGGACAATCCTGACTACCTGGTCCATGAGATCTTCACCCAGAACTTCTGGAAGGGGCACCCTCTCGGCAAGCCCATCCTGGGCACCAAGGAGACCGTGGGCCGGCTGGAACAGGCCAAGCTTTTCCAGTACTACGGAAACCGCTTCCGCGGCGGAAACATGGTCTTCACCGCGGCGGGCAATCTGGACCACGAGCAGTTCGTCGCGCAGGTGCGAAACCGCTTCGAGTCACTGCCCGGGGGCGTTCCGGAAGACACCAGCGAGCCGCCCACCACCAGCGCGCGTATTGTGCTGCGCAACAAGAAGGCGCTGGAACAGGTGCAGCTCTGCCTGGGCGTCCCTTCCCTTCCCATCTCCAGCGACCGGCGCTATTGCGCACTGGTGCTGAATACGGTGCTGGGCGGCGGCATGAGCTCGCGCCTGTTTCAGACCGTCCGCGAAGAGCGTGGCCTGGCCTACTCCATCTTCAGCGACCTGAACCCGTACAAGGACACCGGCATGCTCTGCATCTATGCCGGAACCTCATCGGGAAAAGCGCTGCAGGTGATCGACCTGGTGACGGATGAGTTCCGCCGCCTGAAGCAGGAGCCCCTGGCTGCAGACGAGCTGCGGCGCGCTAAGGACCAGCTGCTGGGCAACATCATCCTGAGTATGGAGAGCTCCGGCGCGCGCATGTCGAACCTGGCGCGGCAGGAGATGTACTTCGACCACTTCTTCGGCGTAGACGAGGTAATGGGCAAGGTGGAAGAGGTCACCGAGGATCAGGTGATGGAGCTGGCACGTGAGCTGTTCAACCCGGACAAGATCGCAGTGACCATGCTGGGCCGGCTGGACGGCATCAAGGTGAACCGCAGCAATCTGGTCTGCTGAAGATTCGACACGTGGCCTAAAAGAGGGGATGGCCCATCCTGCGCTGGACGCGGGGTGGGCCCTTTTCGTTGGGGTGTTGCCGCGCGCGAGTTTAGGTCCTTCTGAATTCACGCAGCGATGAACAAAACGGCAGCGCCGTGCGTCTTATGGTCCGGCACGGGCGGGTGGGTGGTTCCGGCGCGCGTGCTGGATTTGATAGGCTTCCTCTTGGAAGTCGCAACAGTTGTCCATTCGAGGTACTGAGCAACATGAAGAGCCGGTGGAAGCAGAAGTTGTTGGTAACAGAGCAGGAGCCTCGTGAGGCGGGCTTCACCCTTCTCGAACTCCTGATCGTGATGTCGGTCATCCTCATCCTGATGCTGGTGGCCATTCCCAGCCTGCTGAACATGCGCAGTCAGGCCAATGAGACCTCTGCCCTGCAGTCGCTGCGCGCCATCTACCAGGCACAGATCCAATACCAGACCAACTACCCTGGAAACGGATTCGCTTGCTCCATGCAGGCACTCGGCGGCAGCCCCAGCTCGGGGCCACCCAGCCCGCAGGCAGCGCAGATGCTGCAGGGCGATCTGACGACCGGAGTGAAAGCTGGCTATAACTTCAACATCGTGAACTGCACCAAGACCAGCGTGAACAACCAGGACATGATCACCTCCTACGAGATCACAGCGACGCCGCAGTCCATCGGGAAGACCGGCCACCGCGGCTTCTGCATGGATACGGCCGGCGAGATCAAGTCTGATCCCGCAGGGGGCACCAACTGCACCGTTCCCCTGTCGTGAGGTTCGGAATCAATGGCAAAGGCCAGCAACGCTGCTGGCCTTTTGCATTTTTGGCACTGCTGATGGCTCCGCCTGCGGGCGCGCAGACGGCGCAGCAGATGGCCGCCATGGTCGATCACCACTACAACGCGCTGCGCAGCCTTCGCGTCGCCTTTACGGAGACCTACGCCGGCCTGGGCACCGATCGGCAGGAGACCGGGACGCTGCTGCTGGCCAAGCCCGGACGGATGCGCTGGGATTACGCGAAGCCAGCGGGCAAGCTGTTTGTGCTGGACGGCAAGTACGGCTGGTTCTACTCTCCGGGAGACGCCCAGGTGCAGCGCATCGCCGCGTCCCGGCTGGATGACCTGCGATCCCCGCTGCGCTTTCTGCTGGGGCATGCGCAGCTGGCCAAAGAACTCAACGGGCTGAGCATGACTCGCGAAGCGGCAAGCTTTCGCCTGACCGGTGTTCCACGTGGAATGGAGCAGCGCATCCGGGCTCTCGAGCTAACGGTTTCCCAAGATGGAACCATCGAGCAGATGACCCTTGAGGAGCTGGACGGCTCACGCACCGGGTTCTCGTTCCGTGACGAGCAGGCGAATCCGGTGCTCCCCAAGGATGCATTCCGTTTTACCCCGCCTTCTGGAGTGCCAGTGGTGGAAGGCACACCGCCGGTCTGAGCCGCGCCGGGTGCTGCTAGTTACTGCGGAAGCGACGCGCGTGTCCAGGCCAGGATGGCATCCGCCAGCTCTGTGCGCTGGCCGGAGTAACTGTGGTCAGTATCCCAGTGGCGCTCCGTCACGTGTGTGTCTCCGACTTTGCGAAGCGCCTCGGTGAAGGCGTGGTCGGAGGGCGCCAGACCGTCACTGGAAGTGATGATCAAGACCGGGCGCGGGGCAAGCTTGCCCACCAGGTGCTCGAAGTTCAACTCCTGCGAGTGATCGTGGATCTCGCGTGCGAGCATCTCGCCAGTGGTGCCGGCTAGGGGCGCCAGGTTGTTGTCTGCTTCCAGGGCCTTGCCCTCATTCTCGACGGTCGGTTCAGCCTTCCCCAGGTGACGTCTCATTTCCAAGTCATCGCCGACGTTCCAGGCGGAGATCAACACTGCTCCGGCGACCTGCGGGTTGTGCGCGGCGGCAGAGGCAGCCATGTAACCGCCCATGCTGTGGCCGATGACCACAATGCGATGCGTGTCGACGCGGTACTTCGCCGCGTTCTCCGGCTGCAGCAGAAACTGCACCTCCGTGTCGGCGTCCTCGGCTGCGTGGGTGAAGGAGAAGTCGCCTTTGACGCCCCAGGAGCCGCGGTAGTGCATGGCCAGCACATTCCAGCCATGGGCACGCAGGGTCTGCGCGAGATCCAGGTTCTGCTCAAATCCCGGGAAGCCGTGATAGATGACAGCCGTGGGATGCGGCCCGGCGCCGGCGGCAAGGTAGAAGACGCCGAGCAACGAGCTGCCATGACTTGCGAGCAGCATCTGCTGCATGGCCGCAGGAGGGTTGTTGGCGCTAAGGCGCGAAGTCTGCGCTAACAGTGGCGCCGTTATCGCGCAGACCAGGGCAACGTGCTGGAGTCTCATGGGCGGCCAGTATATGCTCGCCCGTCTTCCTAACGCGCTGCATGAACCGCGGAATGGCCACTCGATGATTGAGCAATCTGCGCGATCCTGCACAGTGGCCGGAGCACTTTCCACTGGCGAGTTGGCCACTCGCCGGGAGCGGCATTTATCCTGACTGGTCATGCGTTTTCCAACAATCTGCCTGCTGTCATGCGCCCTGCTGGGCCTGCCGGCTGCCCCCGCCCTGGCCCAAGCCGCACCCGCCGCGCCAGCTACCACCCCTTCGCATGCCACCACTGTATGGAATCCCTGGGAGCCGGAGCATAGCGGGACCACCGAGCCACTGCGCGGCATCCACGCCGTGGGGGATGGGGTGGCCTGGGCCAGCGGTGCTCACGGCACGGTATTGCGCACCGAAGACTCTGGCTATGTCTGGCAGAAGTGCACTATGCCCTCGGGAGCCGAGGATCTGGACTTTCGCAGTATTTGGGCCTGGGATGCGCAGAACGCGATCGTCATGTCCTCCGGACCGGGTAAGCAGAGCCGGCTGTTCAAAACCAACGACGGCTGCGGCCACTGGCGCGCGCTCGCGACCAATGTGGACGACAGCGGCTTCTGGGATGGGCTGGTCTTTGCCGATGCCAAGAACGGTTACCTGCTGGGTGACCCGGTAAACGGATCTTTCACGCTGCTGCGGACCCGCGACGGCGGCGAGCACTGGAAGGCCGTCACCACCCGGGACCTGCAGGTGGGCGACAAGAAGCTGGGCGCCTTTGCGGCCAGTAACCAGGCCATGGTCCTGGCCGGCGGCGTCGCCGGCCTGCCGGTGCCGTGGTTCGGGACCAGTGGCATGAGCGGCGGGGAGCATCCGTACGTCTATTCCGGTGACCTGAGTTGCGCGATGGAGATGGCCCAGCGAAATCCCGAGCTTTGTCTCAGCCGATCCCTGCATTTGACCCCGCAGGAGGTGCCGATGGCGGGCGCCAAGGCCTCCGCCGGCGTGTTCGCCCTGGGATTGCGCAAGGACGCGGCAGGCGCGGTGCACGCGGTAGCGGTAGGCGGCGACTATACCGATCCGGGGGAGGGCTCCGGGGCCGCGGCCTGGCGGGACGTGAAGACCGGCAAGTGGGCAGCCGCCAGCAAGCAGCCCCATGGCTACCGCTCTTCCGTGGCATGGGAGCCGACAGCGCAGGCCTGGATCGCCGTTGGCACGAATGGCGCAGACGTCTCGTATGATGACGGGCAGACGTGGACGGCGCTGGGCAATGACAACTACAACGCCATCAGCCTGCCCTGGTTGGTCGGGCCCGCAGGCCGGATCGCCAAGCTGACCGGATTGAAAGGAAAGTAGCCCTCGAGGCGCGTGCATGGCAGAGTTTGTAATTCGCTTGGCCGACGAGCGCGGCCGCATGCAGGAACAGGTGCAGACGGCCGCGAGTGCCGAAGAACTGCGCAACCGGTTCACGCAGGCGGGCTACTACGTCTACTCCGTCAAGGCCCGCGGCCTCCGCAGTAGCAGCCGGCGCAAGGTCAAGCTTGAGACCTTCCTGATCTTCAACCAGCAGTTTGTGACCCTGATTCGCGCCGGCGTTCCCATTCTGAATGGCCTCGAGATGCTCGCGAAAAATCAGAAGAACGCGCTCTTCCAGACGCAGCTGCAGGCGGTGGCCCAGCGGGTACGCACCGGGCAGTCTCCGTCCGAGGCGTTTGAGTCTCAGGGCGGTTTCCCGGTGATCTACACCACTACCTTGCTGGCCGGCGAGCGCAGCGGACACCTGGAAGACGTGCTGACCCGCTATCTCAGCTTTCAACGGATTTCGCTCACCTTCCGTAAAAAGCTGGTGGCCTCCCTGTTCTATCCGGCGCTGCTGATCATCATGGTGATCGCCATGTTCCTGTTCCTGATCACCTTCGTGGTGCCGCGCTTCGGCCAGCTGTATGACCAGATCGGCGGGCATCTGCCCGCATTGACCGTGTTCCTGCTGGCACTGGGCAAGAACTTTCAGCACTACATCATTTACGCGATACCCACCCTGGCCCTGATTGGGTACGGTATCTATCGCTGGGCGAATACTGATGCGGGTGGCGACCGCATCGATAGGATCCGGCTGAAGCTGCCCATCTTCGGGTCTATCTGGCAGAAGTACCAGGTGGCATTGTTTGCGCGCACTCTTTCGACCCTGCTGGAGGGCGGCCTGCCGCCGGTGCCATCGCTTGAGACGGCTGCCCGCTCCATTTCCAGCCGGATTATCGCCAAGGCAGTACGCACCTCCGTGGCCAGCGTCCGGGAGGGTAAGCCGTTGTCGCAGTCGTTGACGGCCACACGAGTCTTTCCGGAGCTGGCCACCTCGATGGTCGAGGTGGGCGAGTCGACCGGCGCGTTGCCGCAGATGCTGAACTCCATCGCAGAGTTCTTCGAGGAGGACGTGCAGAATGCGCTGACTGCGGCACTCTCTCTGATTGAACCCGCCATCCTGATTGTGATGGGGGTGGTGGTGGTCACCATCATGATTGCGCTCTACCTGCCGATCTTCTCGCTGGGGCAGGCGAACAACTTCAGCAAGTAGCGGTAGACGATAATGGAAGAAGCGCGCAGGCCGGTTTTGCGCGCAGAGGAGTTACCCCCAACATGGCTGCCCCCGAAACGGTCGACGGACAAATGGCTGCCGGACCTGTCCTGACGATCGCTCCTGCACCGGCGCCGCTGGCCGAAGAGGCCGCGCGCGCGCAGATGCTTGCCACGCGCTACCGCTGCGAGTACGTGGACCTGAAGAACTTCCGCATCCAGAACGAGCTGTTCCGCTCCGTGCCAGTGGACATGATGTTCCGCTATAACTTTGTCCCGCTGGAGCAGCTAGAGGATCGGCTAGTGATCGCGGTTGCGGACCCCAGCAAGCTGATGGTGCTGGACGAGATCGCCGGCCTGCTGGGTCAGCGCGTGACCACGCGGGTCGCCACACTGTCGCAGATCACCGACCTGCTGAAGAAGACCGAGCAGTCGCAGCGCGTGCTCGATGAGGCGTCTGAGGGGCTGACCTTTGACGTGCTCTCGTCGGATGAGAATCCCGACGAGAACATCTCGATCGAGAAGCTCACCTCAGAAGAAGACATCTCTCCCATCATCCGGCTGGTGGACACAACTATCTTCACGGCACTCGAGCGGCGCGCCTCGGACATCCACATCGAGACCTATGACGACTCGCTGCTGGTGAAGTATCGCATCGATGGCGTACTGCAGGCGGCCATGGCGCCGATTGCGCGCGAACACCACACGACCATTCTGTCGCGTATCAAAGTGATGAGCGAGCTCGACATTGCCGAGCGCCGTGTGCCCCAGGACGGCCGCTTCCGGGTGCGTTACAAGGGCCGCCTGATCGACTTTCGCGTCTCCATCATGCCCACGGTGCATGGCGAGAACGCTGTGCTCCGCGTACTCGACAAGGAGTCGATGAGCGAGAAGTTCAAGAAGCTGACGCTTGACGTGGTCGGCTTCGCTCCGGACGACCTGTCGCGCTTCCGCCGTTACATCCGCGAGCCTTACGGGATGGTGCTGGTCACCGGCCCGACCGGCTCCGGTAAAACAACCACACTGTACGCGGCACTGAACGAGATCAAGAGCGACGAAGACAAGATCATCACCATTGAGGACCCGGTCGAGTACCAGATTCGCGGCATCACGCAGATTCCGGTGAACGAGAAGAAGGGACTGACGTTTGCCCGCGGACTTCGCTCGATCCTGCGCCATGACCCGGACAAGATTCTGGTTGGTGAGATCCGCGATCAGGAGACGGCGCAGATCGCGATCAACTCTGCGCTGACCGGTCACCTGGTCTTCACCACGGTGCACGCCAACAACGTGCTGGATGTGCTGGGGCGCTTCCTGAACATGGGGGTCGAGGCGTACAACTTCGTCTCCGCGCTGAACTGCATCCTGGCGCAGCGGCTGGTGCGCACCATCTGCGAGTTCTGCAGCCGTCCGGTGCGCGTCACCGACGAGATGCTGGAGCAGAGTGCGCTGGACCCGGCGGAGTGGCGCGACTTCCCCTATCGCGAAGGGACCGGCTGCATCGAGTGCGGCGGGACCGGCTTCCGCGGCCGTACCGCGATCCATGAATTGCTGGACCTGAATGACACCATCCGTGAGCTGATTCTGGAGAAGCGTCCGACCTCCGAGATACGTCGTGCGGCCCAGCAGATGGGGATGAAGTTCCTGCGTGAGTCAGCGCTGGAGCGGGTGCGTGAGGGACTGACCACCCTGAACGAGATCAACAAGGTCACCTTTATCGAGATGGGACGCTAAGCCAGGCATGAGCATTGTTCGCCGCATCTTTCCCTCTGACATCGACGCGTTGCGTCCGCGGCTGGCGTGCGAGATCACGCCGCTGGGCGTGCTGGGCGCCCGGCCGGGCTCAGTGGCCGAAGAGGGTCAGTCACAGGATGTGGTCACCCGCTTTGCCCCGCTGCGCCTGGGCGTGCTGACACCGGGGCTGAAGGCGCCGGCAATGACCGACCGCGCCGCAGTTGCGGCAGCGATCGGACAGGCGCTCGAGCCAATTGCGGAGCGGGCGAAGAAGGTCACCGTCATTGTTCCGGATGCATCGGTCCGCGTACTGCTGCTGGACTTCGATACGCTGCCGCCTAAGCCGGCAGAGGTGCTGCCGATTCTACGATTCCGACTGCGCAAGCTGGTGCACTTCGACGTGGACGATGCGGCGGTCTCCTGGCAGGTGCTGCCCCAGGCAGAGGGCGATACCCTGCTGCGCGTGGTGGTGGCAGTGATGCCGGCACCGATCCGGGCGGAGTACGAAGATGCCGTGCGGGAGGCCGGTTACGAGCCTGGCTCGGTGCTGTCGAGCTCCCTGGCGGCGCTGGCCGCGGTGCCGGGTGACGATCCGGCGCTGGTGGTGAACCGCAATGCGAATTGCATTACGACGGCCATCGCGCGCGGCCCGCAGCTGCTGCTGTTCCGCACCATGGACCTGGGAGAGCTGGGCATCGATACGGAGATCGGCCACGCCCACACAGCAGCGGAGCTGCAACAGACTGTCTCGGTCGCGATGGCCTACTATGAAGACACTTTGGCGACCACGGCGCACACCATCTATTCCGTCGGACCGGGCGGGGCAGGCGAACTGGAGCGCCTGCTGGGTATGCCTGGCCTGCGCGTGCGCGACCTGATCCCCTCGCGGGACACGGCAAGCGCCACGGCCGGCATGCTAGCGCCAGTAGTTGGAGCGCTGGCCGGCTGACATGCGCGTCACTCTTAATCTCGCATCGCGCCCCTATGTTGAATTGCGCCCGCTCTACCAGCGGTTGCGCGTCTTCGCCCTGATACTGCTGATCACCGGAGCGGCTTTCTGGTGGGTGCTGCGCATCGAGCGGACCAAGGCCGAGACGGCGCACGCGCGCGTGGTGGCGATCCAGAACTCGATCACGCGCACGGAGAGTCAGCGCCGGCAGGCGGAGGCCTCCATGCGCCGGCCGGACAATGCCGCGGTGCTGGCGCAGTCGCAGTTCCTGAAC
>CAXUMX010000026.1:27491-38342 GCA_964252395.1 uncultured Acidobacteriaceae bacterium
GCATAAGGCTTTCTCCTGGACGGCGGTGATGATGGACCTGGAGAGGGTGCTGCCGGCCGGGGTGCAGGTGCTGAACATTGATCCGGTGGTCGCCAAGGACGGCAGCGTTACGATCCGGATGCGCGTGGCCGGGCCGCGTGAGCGCTCCGTCGAACTGGTACGGAACCTGGAGCATTCACGGCGCTTCCGTGCACCGCGGATCGCCAGCGAGACGGCGCAGAACGCCAGCCAAAACGGGCAGGTGAACCAAGAGTTTCAAGCAGCGAGCGTGACCAACGGCGTGAACTTCGACGTGCTTGCGGAGTACAACCCGCTGCCGGAGCGCACTGCCAAGGATGCAGGGGACGGTAAGAAGACGGAGAGTTCACCCCCGACGGGCGGCCCCCGCCCGCGGCGGAGCCGGAAGCCCGCAGGAACCATCCAGCCAGCCCCGAACACACAGCCGGTCGCTAATGTGCCGCCAGGGAGCCATCCATGAAGATCACACGCTCCGGCACCTTCAGCCTGCTGAACCTGCACTTCGCAGCGGTGGCGCTGCTGGCCGTCGTGAACCTGGTGCTGCTGGTGCAGCTGGTGATGGCGTGGAGCACGCTGCACTCCGCACGCCCGGAGGAGATTACGCAGTTGCAGCAGCAGGACCGGCTGGCAGAGTTGCAGGCCAAGCCGCTACGCAATCTGCCGGAGAAGCTGGCGGACTCCAGCAAGGGCGCAGAGCACTTTTACGAAGGGCGCGTGGCTTCGGCAGACTCCGCCATCGTGGCGGAGCTGGGACTGCTGGCGCAGAAGGCCAATGTGCGGATGACCCGGTTGCAGTATGGGTATGCGCCGGCGCTGCATGACGTGACCGAAGTGCGCATGGATGCGAGTGTCAGCGGCGACTACACGCCGGTGATGCGCTTCATCAACAGCCTGGAACGGGACAAGATGTTCTTCGTGATCAACGGACTCACGCTGACTGGCCAGCAGGGTGGCCTGGTCAATCTGCGGCTGCGTGTAACTACCTACCTGCGGGGCGCCGACCTGGACCGGCTGCAGCCCACTAACGAAGGCGCCGCCCAGGACGCCCAGAGCGCAGGGGGGCTATAGAGTGGCCATGCGCGTGGGTGCAGAGAACAAGACCAAGCTCTACCTGGCGATCGGCCTGGGAACGATCGTCCTGGTACTGGCGATCTACCAGATCTACTCGAACTTTTTCGCCACGACCCCGACGCCCGCGCCACCGCCTGTCGCGGTGGTGACACCCGCTCCTGCGCCGGTCACGGCGCAGGCGAATGCAAATGCGTCCGCGGTGGTCCCCTTCGCCCACGAGGCAAAGCAGTTGCCGAGCGCATCGGCGCTGGACCCCACGCTGCATCCGGAGGTGATGGCGCAGGCAGAGTCGACGGCATACACCGGCAATGGCCGCAACATCTTCTCGGCCAATTCGGTTGCTCCGGCTCCAGCAGTGATCGAGAAGGTAGTGGCGCCCATTCGCCCTTCGGCGTCGCTGCCGCCCCCGCCGCCTCCACCGCCGCCCATCGATCTGAAGTTCTACGGCTACTCTGCCGCGCACAGTGGTCAGCGCCAAATCTTTCTGCTGCATGGCGACGATATCTTCCTGGCGCGTGAAGGGGATGTGGTGGACCGCCGCTATCGCGTCGTGGCCATCCGTCCGCTGTCGGTTGAGGTCGAAGACATTCCGTACCACAACACGCAGACACTCCCACTGACGCAGAATTAGTCGCCGATGCTGTTACCAAAATCAAGCTTCGAATTCCGCCGCAACAGCACGTCGGCCTCGCATGCCGAAGATGGTTACCTGCTGCTGGCCGTGCTGGTGCTGGTCTTCCTGCTGCTGCTGACGCTCGCTGTGGCCGCGCCCAAGGTGGCCAAGGAGATCCAGCGCGACAAGGAAGCCGAGGCAGTGCAGCGCGGACTGCAGTACCAGCGAGCCATTAAGCTGTACTATAAGAAATTCGGCAGCTATCCGACGGACATCAAGCAGCTGGAGAACACGAACGAGATCCGGTTCCTGCGGAAGCGCTATCGCGACCCCATCACCGGCAAGGACGACTGGCGCATCATCCATGTTGGCGAAGCCAAGGTGCCACCGCTCGGATTCTTCGGCAAGCCCTTGCAGACCGGGCTGAGCAGCCAAAGCACCGGGCCTGGTATCAACGGCGCCGGCTCAGGCGGGCTGTACGCAGGCAGTGGTCAGAACAACTCCGGCACAGACAGCAGCGGGAGTACCGGCAGCACAGGATCGTCCTCCGGCTCAACATTTGGCTTCAACAACAGCAACGGCTCCGGCAGCAATGGCCCGGGCGGTGGCGGGCTGGGCAGCAACGGCAGCGGCTTCGGGTCCGGCGGATCCTCCGGCTTCGGAGGTTCGGGCAGCGGCTTCGGAAGTTCGAGCAGCGGTTTCGGAAGCTCGAGCGGCGGGCTGGGTGGCTCCAACAACGGTCCTGGTCAATCGGGCTCAGGATTCGCGAATGGACCAGCCGGCAACAATAAGAGTGGCGGCTTCGGCTCAAGCGGGCCCATTGTCGGTGTGGGTGTGCCGCTTGATAAGCCCTCGCAGCTGGAGTACCACAAGCAGAAGAAGTACTCGCTGTGGGAGTTCGTCTACGATCCACAGCAGGATCTGCAAGGCGGTGCGGCGGGTGGACCGGCTGCCGGACAGAACCCCGCAGGCATCGGGCCCAACGGTCCAGGCGGCGGTGGCCCGAATACGCAGGGCGGTACGCCCTTCGGTGGGTCGAGCGGAAACGGTTCCGGGTTCGGCTTCAACAACGGCTCGGGATCGAGTGGCTCCGGGAGCAGTGGCGGTGGCTTCGGGTTTAACAACGGCTCGGGAAACGGGTCTGGTTCCGGGAATGGCAACAATCCCTCACCGCCCAGCGCGCCGAGCGGTCCGCAGCAGTAGAACTCAATGCGTGTCCGTCGGCGTGGGCAGGATTCCCAGCTCCCGATAGATGGGTCGCATGGCGGCACGCACTGGAGCCATCTGCGTCCAGAACCAGGCCGCTCCTAAAACACAGCAACTGCCGGTCAGGACTACGGACCAGGATGCGCTCATCACATGCGCCAGCCCGCCGGCCAGCAGGCTGCCAAAGGGCGCCATGCCGACGAAGGCCATGGTGTAGTAGCTCATCACGCGGCCACGCTTGTCGGCGGGGGCAAGCGTCTGGATGATGGTGTTGCTCGCAGCCATGCCCTGCATCATGCCGAAGCCAACGACCAGCATCAGCAAAAGTGAGAGCCAGAGTGTGTGCGAGAGGCCGAAGGCAATCAGCCCGGCGCCGAACAGAGCTGCGGAGAGGGGCACCATGCGCAGCAGCCCTTTAACGGTGCGTCGCAGGGCCAGCAGCAGAGCGGAGACGAGCGCACCGACTCCGGCTGCTGCCATCAGGAAGCCCAGCGTATGCGGGCCGCCGTGCAACACCTTCGACGCGAAGACCGGCATGAGCACGGTGTAGGGCATGCCCATGAGGCTGACGACAGCGAACAGCAGGAGCAGGTTGCGGATGGGAAGAAATCCGCGGACGAAGTGCCACCCCTCTCCGAGTTGGGCCAGGACGGAGTCACGGGTGCGAGCGACATCACTCGGTCGCAGCCGCATCATGGCCAGGGATGCGATGACGGCGAAGTAGCTGACGCCATCGATGAGAAAGCACCAGCCCTCGCCCACGGCGGAGATGACCAGGCCGGCGAGCGATGGGCCGACCAGCCGGGCCACGTTCACGATCGAGGAGTTGAGCGCGATGGCATTGCTGAGATCGCGCTTGTCATCAACCATTTCGATGAGGAAGGCTTGCCGCCCGGGCATGTCGAACGCGTTGATCAGTCCCTGGAAGACACTGAGCGCCAGAATCTGGTGGATGGTGATGCGATGACTGAGCGTCAAGGCGGCCATCGCCAGCGATTGCAGCGCAGCCAGCACCTGGGTGCCCACTAGCACAGTGCGCTTGTTCCAGCGATCCACCCAGACGCCGGCGAAGGGTGCGAGCAGGAATGTGGGGATCTGCCCCATAAAGCCGACGATGCCGAGCAGCCAAGCCGAGCCGGTAAGCCGGTAGACCAGCCAGCTGGCGGCGATGCGCGTCATCCAGGTGCCGATAAGCGAGACGCCCTGCCCGGTAAAGAAGAGGCGGAAGTTGGGCGCGCGCAGCGCCCGCCAGGCATGGGAGATGCCGTGCTCCTCCGCGCCGATCGGCTTGGTCGCGGCGAACTGCGTCCCCTGCGGAGCGGCCGGCGGCGCTGGGTCCTGCTCGGCCTCCGCGATAGCAGCCGAGGAGAGCGGGCCTTCCGCCGGATGGTTCGAAGGGGAATCAGTGCTCATGCCGGGTTTGGATGAGCCTACAGCAGGTATCGCTTCTTCCGGCCCTGCAGCTTGCCCGCAGGCCTTACCCCGGGATCAAATACGAGATGGGCATGCTTCCCTTCTCTCTCATCTACCGCGAAGGCTTCTATCTTCCATTTGGCAATGCGCACGTCTTCCCGGGCTTGAAGTACAAGCTGATTCGCGAGCGTCTGCTGGAGACCGGTGCGGCCAGTGAGAGCGACTTCGCTTTGGCGGAGCCGATAGCCCTGGAAGATGTGCTGCGTGTGCACGAGGCCGGCTATGTCGACCGGCTGATCCATGGAACGCTGGCGCCGCAGGAAGTGCGCCGGATGGAGCTGCCCTACTCAAAGGCGCTGGTAGAAGCCACGCTGCTGGGCTGTGGCGGCACGCTGGCGGCGGCGCGCGCGGCGCTACGGGATGGGGTGGCCTGCGCCATCGGCGGCGGCTTTCATCATGCGCACCATGCCCATGGAGAAGGCTTCTGCATGCTGCATGACGTAGCGATCGCCCTGGGACGGCTGTTGCACGAGCGCACCCTCAGCCGCGCCATGGTGGTGGACCTGGACGTACATCACGGCAATGGCACAGCAGCACTGTTCCCTGCCCTGGGGCAGCCTCAGCGGCATGTGGACCTCGGCTACGCCAGCATGGACGGCTCACTGAAGCCCAGTGCCGAGGGAGTCTTCACACTCTCGCTGCATCAGCAGAACAATTACCCCGCGTACAAACCTCCTTCATCACTGGACGTGCCGCTAGCGGATGGGGTCGGCGATGGGGAGTACCTTGGGGCGCTGGACCAGGCTCTCGCCCTGGCATTCGCTCGCTTTCAGCCGCAGATTGTCTCCTATATCGCGGGAGCGGACCCGTTTGTGGAGGACAAGCTGGGCGGCCTGGCACTTTCGATGGAAGGACTGCAGCAGCGAGACCGCGCCGTCTTTCGCATGGCGCAATCGGCGGGGGTGCCGGTCTTCTCTGTGTACGCGGGTGGCTATGCGCGCCGGCTGGAAGATACCATCGCGATCCACAGCAATACGGTGCTGGCGGCGGCAGAGGTGTTCAGCTTCCACGGCGCCACCAGTTGCTGAACTAATCGAGTGAGTATCGCCTGGTCGCTGGCCTCGGGCACAAAGTGACGCCAAGGAAATTCTATCGTGCCATCGTCTTTTCGATGGCTGACTCGGCCAGAGGCGCCATGACCGCATAGCCTGCATCGTTCGGGTGCAGGCCGTCGTTCGTCATATCTCGCTTCATCAGCCCGCTGCGATCTACCATGCTGGAGAAGTAGTCCAGGTAGTAGCAGTTTGTCGCCGCGCAGTAGGCACGGATCCACTGATTGAGGCGAAGAATCTCTGACGGGGGCCGGTCGGCGAACAGGCGCAGCGAGTTGGGTGTGTAGTTGTTGACCGGCGTCACGGAGGAGAGGACCAGCGCGATATTGTGCAGGCGGGCCAACTCCGCCATCGAGGTCAGGTTCGCCTCGATGTCCTCGATGGAGATGTGCCCGGTGTTGCCGGCGATATCGTTGGTCCCGGCCAGGATGACGACAATCCTGGGTTGCAGGTTGATGACATCCTGGCGAAAGCGTAGCAGCATCTGCGACGTGGTCTGTCCCCCGATGCCGCGATTCAGATACGCCTTACCGGGGAAAAAACGGTCTAGGTTCCACCCGTCGGTGATGGAGTCGCCATAGAAAATGACCCGGCGCTCACCTGGTGCGACCGGTCCCAGTGCCGCATTCGCCGCGCGGTAGCGGTGCAGGTCGGCAAAGTCTCGCGCCCATGCATCCAAGTGCGATCGCTGCCAATCGCTCAAAGGAACCTCCGGCTCAACAGAAGGGGCCGCTGCCGCGCCCCGAGGTTGCAGTTGCGGTGCAGGGGAGGGGTGTTGGCCGGCCATGCCTGCCGACGGAAGGAGGAGAACGAAGGTCGGCGCCAGAGCCCGCAGGAGCCGTTCGGCTTTACTTTCCCGCATACACGAAACCTTACACCGAGCTCTGCCGGCGCGCATCCTGCACTGGTAAACTCGAGGCTGACCCTTATGTTCGAGAATCTGTCTGACAAACTGCAGCGAGCCTTCAAGAACCTGCGCGGCGAAGGCACGGTCACCGAGGAGAACATCAACGACGCCCTGCGGGAGATCCGCGTGGCGCTGCTGGAGGCGGACGTCAACCTCTCCGTCGTGAAGGAGATGATTGAGCACGTGCGCGAGAAGGCGATGGGCTCTGAGGTGATGACTGCCCTGTCGCCGACCGAGCAAGTGATCAAGATCGTGCGCGATGAGCTGATTGCGATCCTAGGAAAGGATACGGCGCGGTTCAACTTCTCTTCACGGCCGCCGACAGTGATCCTGATGGCCGGACTGCAGGGTTCTGGCAAGACGACGACCTCGGGCAAGCTGGCGGCGTGGCTGCAGAAAGGCGGCCACCGGCCCATGCTGGTGTCGGTCGACGTGTACCGCCCGGCCGCGCGGGAGCAGCTGAAGGTGGTCGCGGGCATGATCAAGGCCAATATCTATGAGGGTGACCTGAAGGGCGAGCCGGCCGGCACCCCGCTGGTAGAGCGACTGGCCAAAGAAGCGCGCCGGGAGGCGACGAACTACGGTTGTGACGTATTGATTGTCGATACTGCCGGACGTCTCCACATTGACAGCGACCTGATGGACGAGATGCGATCGCTGAAGGCGCTTCTCTCACCACAGGAGATTTTGTTCGTCGCGGACGCGATGACCGGCCAGGACGCGGTGCGCTCCGCTGAGTCGTTCCACAAGCAGCTGGCGCTTACCGGCACGGTGCTGACCAAGATGGACGGCGACGCACGTGGCGGCGCGGCACTTTCCATTCGCCATATCACTGGTCAGCCGGTAAAGTTTATCGGCACTGGTGAGCGCCCGGACGCCTTTGAGCCATTCCATCCGGATCGGATTGTGAGCCGCATCCTGGGTATGGGCGACATCATGTCGCTGATTGAGAAGGCAGAGTCTACGCTGGACCGGAAGAAGTCCGAGGACTTTGCGCGGAAGGCTCTATCGGGCGATGGCTTCTCGCTTGAAGACTTCCGCGACCAGCTTCGGCAGATCAAGAAGCTGGGTTCGATGCAGAGCATCATGAAGATGCTGCCGTCCATCGGACCCTTCCAGGGTCTGCAGCAGATGGCCGGGCAGGTGGACGAGAAGCAGTTCGACCGCGTGGAGGCAATCATCAACTCGATGACTGCCAAGGAGCGCAAATACCACGAGATCATCTCCGGCTCGCGTCGCAAGCGGATCGCGGCTGGCTCCGGCACCAGCGTGCAGGAAGTGAACCAACTGCTGCGTCAATATGCGCAGATGCGCAAGATGTTCAAAAGCGCAGGCAAGCCCGGCATGCAGCGAAAGCTGATGGGCTCGCTGGGTGCGATGCGCGGCATGGGTGGTATGGGCGGCGACATGGGCCGTTAATGCCACGCGGTCTTCCGCACTCGTCTTCGTCTTACTTCGCACCACAGGACCATATGCCACTGCAGGACGAGCTCGATCGCATTACGGAGCAGACGCGGAACCTGGTGCAGCCGGAGCGGCTGGCCCCAGGAGAGCGAGCTGTCGCTGAGCTGTTTGCCACCGGCATTGAGGATCGTCTGCTAAAGCCGGGTGCGCCGGCACCGTCCTTTGCCTTACCGGATGTGAACGGGAAGCTGGTGCGCTCTGAGGATCTGCTCGCGCTTGGTCCGCTGGTGATGAGCTTCTTCCGTGGCCGGTGGTGTCCGTATTGCGTGACGGAACTTGAGGCTTGGCGCGACCTGTTCCCTTCCCTGCGGGAGCGTAGTGCTCTCCTGGTGGCGATCTCTCCTCAAACAGTGCGGCAGAATGACTTTACGCTGTCTCAACATCAAATGCCGTTCCCGCTGCTGCGCGACGAAGGCGCCGCAGTCGCCGATGCATACGGTGCCGCCTATCGCGTCCCGGAGTTCATGCAAACGCACTACCGGTCGATGCTGGTAAACGTTCCATTCATTAACGGCGAATCGTCATGGCGGCTGCCTGTGCCTGCTACCTTCGTCATCGATCCGCGAGGAGTCGTCGCGTGGTCGCAAGGCTACGCAGACTTCCGCGTGCGTCCGGAGCCGGTAGACGCACTCGCTGCGCTCGGAGCACTCATCAGCGCGCGATGATGGCCGTTTGAGCGCTGGTGTTTAGCTTGGGAGGACGCCAGTATCGGCGGCTAACGTATGCGCAGCGCGCACTGCCAGTATGTTCCACATATCATAACCGAGACGATATCCATTCTCCGCAAGAGATGCGAAGAGCGGCTGGCGGTCTGCGCGTTTCAGGTGGACATGCTCGAAATTGATGGCCTCGGGCGGCTGGGCCAGTTGCAATGCCATGCGAACGACGGCAGCGTCGAAGCCTTCGGCATCCACCTGCAGCAGATCGATGCTGTGCAGCCCGAACTCCTCCACGAGAGATGCCAGCGAACGACAAGGCACCGTGATGCGCTCGATCTCGTGCGCCTTCTTCCCATGCTGTTCCAGGTGCTCGCGGTAGAAGGAGGCAATCTGGAGGGTAAGGTCAACCTCCGCATCGGGCTCCGCGGTCTGCCGGACGCGGTAGAAATCCGCCTCGCCGTCCTGTTCTGCTAATGCAGCCTGGACCAGTGTGACGTTGGGCAGGCCAGCGTACGCCTCCTGCAGGCGAGCGAACGCGAACGGATTCGGCTCCAGGAGGATGGCGCGCGCATGCCCTTGGCTTACCAGATGCCGGATAGGGTCGTTGGTGGAGCCGTCACAGGCGCCCACCTGCAGGATCGTGACCTGCCGGACACGACGATCATAGCTCTCCAGAAGCAGATCGAGAGGCGAGAGAGTGGCCGCTGGCAGCCAGCGGCGCACTTCGAAGGGTGACTTCCTCATTGTTCGCTGGAGCATCAAGTGGAAGCGAAATGGCAGGCCTACCGGTATGATCCGGCGGATGCCCGCAGGCGCAAAGGCCATCATGTGCCGAGCAGTTGCTCTGAGGAAAGAAGCCATGGCTCTGGGACGCGGTCCTTTGTCAAACGAAGATTGCCCCAAAGTTTACGTGAATGGACCCGGGATCAGCCTCTAGGCGCATTCAGAAGCTAACGGTGCTGCGAGCCTCCCGTGGTGAGGGTGTCAAGCGGACCGTTGACCTGCCCGGGAGTGGTTGTTAATATTGAGTTGCGGGGTGGAGCAGCCCGGTAGCTCGTTGGGCTCATAACCCAAAGGTCGTAGGTTCAAATCCTACCCCCGCAACCAATCAAATCAGTTAGTTACGAGAAACGAAAAACCCAATTAAGGCCCCATTGTCCCCCAATCGGAAATGGCCACTGATTCAGCCCTTCTACTGAAGGGCTGTTGTGCTTAACAACTCCTTTCTCGATTCCATCGTTTCGCCGAAGGCCAGCCCAACGACCTGGCTGTTGGCTTTGCGTTTGGAGTCGTTCATCGCCCGCCCATAGATGTTCATCGTCGTCTGGATGGAGGCGTGTCGCATCAGCTCCTGTTGCACCTTCATGGGAGCGCCTGTCTCGTCTAGCCACGAACGGTAGGTGTGGCGGAACGTATGCCATCCGATCCCGTCCGGCAGGCCGATGAGTTCGGCAACCCGGTGGAGTTGATGCTTCTTGAGGCTCTCCTGGTGGAAGGGCTTCCCGGTCTGTGGATTGGCGAAGACCCAATCTGCATCGCTGGAATATGCGCTGAAGGTCCGCCATTCCAACAGCAGTCTTTCAAGACGCGGATCGAGCGGAACGTAGTCCTTTGAATATTCCGTCTTCACCGCATCTACCCTTCCGCTGACAACGCTGCGCTGAACCATGAAGGTGTGCGCTTCAAAATCGAAGTCGCCCCACTGCAGCCCAAGGATTTCGCTGATGCGAAGCCCCGTACACTGCGCCACCATGACCATCGTTCGGTACGGCTCCGCGAGATGCTTGAGCATCTCGAAGAACTGAGCCACTTCGAGGATCTGAGGCCGCTTCAGCCGCTTGCTTGCATTCTTGACGCGCACCAAAGCGACGGGGTTTTTGCCGATCTCGATTACTCCCCATCGTTCAGCGCACTTCATAACCAGGTGCATCAAGCTTCGGATGTGGACCTTCGACTTGGGTGCCAGCGGCAGATCGCGCAGCCACTGCTCCATCGCCATCGGTTTCATCCTGTTTATAGGTTGATCGCTCCAACGCGGCCTGATGTGTTTCCGAATGTTCGAGAGATGCGACCTCTGAGTCGAGTGTCGCTCTGGCAACTCATGCTCGATGTACCGATCGAGCAGAGCCCCGAACGTCGGAGCTTCCATCTCAGCGCGTGGAGCTTCGTCGTTGAGCCGCATGAGAAGAGCTTGCGTCGCCTTGCGTGCATCGGCCTCGGTCCGGTAGAGAGCTTGATCCCCAAGGATGACGCTCTGCCTGATCCGTTTGCCAACCGGGCTGGTCTCGTAATAACGAAACTCCCACACGTCGGTGCTCCGCTCGCGCTTCCGTAGCCGCAGACTGCCATATTGAAACCGTGTCCGAACAAACATGGATTACCTCCTGT
>CAXUMX010000027.1:0-18871 GCA_964252395.1 uncultured Acidobacteriaceae bacterium
GCGCAGCGGCCCATCGATCGTCCCCCGTCCAGCAGCCCAGAAGCCCCTGCAGGGCTCACTGCTTGACGATCCGCCGCCCGCTCACCCGCAACCGCGCGCACAGTCACTAAAGGGCTTCGTGAAGAACGGCGTCGTCCACCTGCTCGAAGGCGAGCTGCCGGAGAACTGCTTCGTCCGCGTGACCCCGGAGTAGGCCGGAGCCGGAAGGTTTACAGCTTTGGTGCTCAGGCGTCGACAGCCGCGCAGCTCTCGATGCCTGATTGCTGTCACGCCGGCTCCCGCACAAAAGAGGCCACCTCGAAAGAGGTGGCCTCTTGTGTGCGGTTCCGCCCATCATCTACGTCCGTATGCTGTCGAGACGGAATCTCCTGTTGTACGGAGGCTGGAGGCACCCTGCACACTCCATCCAGTGCCGCAGCGGGGTTAGTTGCGCACTGCGATACCTGCAGAGAAGCCCTGCGGGTTGGTTGGAGCGCTTGGGTCGACGATGACCTGAACGGGCGCAACATTGCCATTCGCCTTCGCAGCAAAGACCAGCACCTGGTTGACACCCTCGGCGACGTACAGTTGTCCGACACTGGACACTGCAATCTTGTTGTTCAAAACTCCCGGAGTCCCCAGCTGCGTGTTGCTGCCAGAGATCACACGGGTTGGGCTTACGTTTCCTGTAGCACCCGCGGCGAATACGCTGACCTGTCGCGCGCCCGTTGCATTGTTGTAGGTGTAGACGTAGATCTCGCCCGTTGTCGGATCTGTCGCCACTGAGATCGGGTTATGATTTCCGTCATTCGGATCCAACGGCAACAAGCCTGTCGCCGGACCGGCGATCTGCTGCAGAACCGGCGGGTTGGTGAAGCTTGAAGGCGTGCCCAGCACTTCCACCAATGCCTGTCCGCTGGCGTCGTATCCGGCCGCGACCACGTTGCGTTGGGGCGTCACCGCGAGCCCGCCATAGCGTGCGCTGCCGGTGTTAAACAGGCCTGGGACAAAGAAGTTACCTCGCGGTGAACCACTTGTGATGTAGATCTGGGATTGATATTCCCTTACTGACATCACGTAATCGTAAGTGCCATCCGTCGCAACACTCATGTCGTCGGGTATTCCCACGCCTTCGCTTCGATACGGAGCGACGTTGCCATTTGAACTGGGCGAAAAGACCAGGACGCTACTTTCGTCAAACTCGCTTACCCGTGGAAACCCGTGCGAACTGACGGCGATCGAGTTCGCGTTGAGGATTTGCGTGTTTGCCCCCACGATGACCTGGCATGGTGATGTCGTGCCATTCGCGGTGCGTGCATAGCCTCGAATCTGATCGGGCAGTACAAGGAAGATCGCCTGTGTGGGGCAGGCCGCCCGAGCAGGAAGCATAGGTGCGATGAAAAGTGCCGACATGAAGCAGAGGAGAATACGTTTCATAAGACTCACCTTTCGATACGTTCGATGTGATCTACGGGAGATCACGGCCGGAAGCTCCCCGCAGGGAAGAAGGGGTAGTGAGAGAAGCTCGGTTAGGAAGCATGAGCGTACTCCGGAGGTATAGTACTCCTATTCGCTACCAGGCCTGTTTCGTTTTTGATCCGTCCAGGTGATCTTGTGCCGGAGCCGGCGGCCCCATTCAGCTCCTGCCCAACTCCGCCTTCACTGCTTCGCTCACCGCGCGGCCCTCGGCGCGCAGCCCCAGCGCGGCAATCTTCGCCTGCACGTCCTTGATTACCAGCCCCATCTCCTTGCTGGTCGGTCGTGTGCCCGCAGCGCTCATCTCGCTCACCGTTGCGGCCACCAGCTCGCGCAGCTTGCTCTCGCTGGCCTGCTGCGGCATGTACCCCTCAATCACTACAATCTCCGCCGCTTCCTTCGAAGCCAGCTCCGGGCGATTGCCCCTGGTGAACTGCTCAATCGAATCGCGCCGCTGCTTGATCAGCGTGGTCAGTGTCTGCAGCACCTCGGCATCGGTCAGCGGCTCGCGCTTCTCGATCTCTTTGTTCTTGATCGCCGTCTTCACCATGCGCAGCACGCTCAGCTTGTCTGCCTCGCGCGCCTTCATTGCCGCCACCGTGTCCTGATTGATGCGTTCTGACAGCGTCATTCTTGCCTCTTTCAAAAGCCAACCTTTCAGTATAGAGAGGCTGCCCTCGGTCACGATCTAGGTAGAATCAACTCAAGGAAATCAGTCCCGAGGACCCACACAGACATGATTCGTAAGACCCGCCTGTTCACCCCCGGTCCCACGCCCTTGCTCCCCGCCGCGCAGTTCGCCATGGCTGCGGCGGATCTGCACCACCGCACGCCAGAGTTTCGCGCCCTCTACCAGCGCGTGCTGGAGCAGCTGCGCAGCTTCGTCGGCACCCGCAATGACGTGATCCTCATGGCCTGCTCCGGCACCGGCATCATGGAGGCGGCAGTCGCCAACCTGACCTCGCCCGGCGATCGGGTCCTGGTGCTCTCCGCCGGCAAGTTCGGCGAGCGCTGGACCGCCCTGGCCAAGGCCTACAGCTGCGACGTAGACCTGGTCAGCGTCCCCTACGGCCAGACCTTCTCGCTCGACGCCGTCAAGGCCGCGCTCAAGCTGGAGACGCGCGCCGTCCTCATGCAGGCGACGGAGACCTCGACCGGCACCCGGCATGACGTCCAGGCAGTGGCGCAGCTGCTGAAGGATGCGAAGAGCGAGGCCGCGCTCGTGGTCGACGCGATCACCGGCCTCGGCACGACGCACTTCGACGTAGACGCCTGGGGCATCGACATCCTCATCGGCGGCTCGCAGAAGGCAGTCATGATTCCGCCCGGGCTGGCCTACTGCTCGGTCAGCGAGAAGGCCTGGGAGCTGATGAGCATCAGCCTCAACCCGCGCTACTACTTTGACCTGCGCAAGGAGCGGAAGAATGCGGCCAAGGGTGAGTCTTCCTATACTCCGGCCACTTCGCTGATCGCCGGCCTGGGCGCGGCGCTCGACTACATCGCCTCCCAGGGCGACGGCGACCTGGTCGCCGGCCGCAAAAAGCTGGTGGACAACGCGGAGACCATCGCCGCCATGACCCGCCATGCCATGCAAGCCATGGGGCTTCAGCTCTTCTCCACTTCTCCGTCGGCCGCCGTCACCGCAGTGCTGCCGCCCGCCGGCATCGACTCCGGCGTCGTCGTCAAGGAGCTCAAGTCGCGCTTCGGCGCCATCATCACCAACGGCCAGGGCGAGATGAAGGGTCAGCTCTTCCGCATCGCGCACCTCGGCTACTTCGACTACTTGGACACCATCGCGCTCATCGGCGCTCTGGAGCAGGTGGCTGCCACCTCACTGCAGCTGCCGCACTTTGCCTTCGGTCAGGCACTGGTTGCCGCGCAACAGACCTTCGCCGAGCACACGTCGGCGGCGCAGCCCATGCCGGAAGCATTGGCCGCGGCTCATCTCTAAGCGGCTGGTGCGGACGCTCGCTGTGTGGCCCTTCGTCGAGAGGGGCCACCGGAGTATCGTCCTCTTCGGTGCACGCGCCCGTTCCTCTTGATCTTCGGTTCGGGCGTGTTGCGCCGCCCGAGCAGGAGCGTACTCCCCCTGCGCTCCACCCAACTCTCCATCTGCCGTACAGGAGCATGCTTTGAAGATTGTTCTCGCAGAAAAGGTCTCGCCCGCCACCCTCGCCGTCTTTGCTGCTGAGCCGGGATGGAACGTCGTGACCCATGACCAGATCAAGAACGGTCTCGCCGCCGAGCTGGCCGATGCCGATGGACTGGTGGTGCGCTCCGCCGTGCAGGTGGACGACGCACTGCTGGACCACGCACCGAAGCTCCGCGTCATTGGTCGCGCCGGCGTCGGCGTCGACAACATCGATGCGGATGCGGCAACACGTCGCGGCATCGTGGTAATGAACACGCCGGGCGCGAACGCCATCGCGGTGGCCGAGCTGACCATCGGCCTGATGCTGGCGCTGGCGCGTCAACTGCCCAGGGCCAACGCGCTGATGCACCAGGGCAAGTGGGAGAAGAAGTCGCTGGCCGGCGCGGAGCTGCGCGGCAAGACGCTGGCCGTCCTCGGCCTGGGCCGCATCGGCCTCGAAGTGGCGCAGCGTGCCGCCAGCTTCGGCATGCAGATCATCGGCCACGATCCCTTCGTCTCTCCTGCGGTGGCGCGCGAGCGCGGCATTGAACTCGTCGCGCTCGACCAGCTCTTCGCCCGCGCCGACTACCTCACCCTGCACGTCGGCCTGACGCCACAGACCGCCAGCATCGTCAACGCGAAAAACCTGGCCGCCATGAAGCCGGGCGTGCGCATCGTCAACTGCGCACGCGGCGAGTTGATCGACGACGCGGCGCTGGTGCAAGCGCTCGAGAGCGGCCAGGTCGCTGGTGCCGCCCTCGATGTCTTCCGCGATGAGCCACTGAAGGACTCGCCCTACTTTGCCCGTGAGAACGTGCTGCTGACCCCGCACATCGCCGGCTCCACCGCCGAGGCGCAGGAGGCCGTCGGCATCCAGATCGCTGCCCAGGTACGCGAGTATCTCAAGCTCGGTGTGGTGCAAAACGCGGTAAATCTGCCGTCTCTCTCGCATGAGGAGTACGTCGAGCTCTCCCCCTACATCGACATGGCGGGCCGCCTCGGGGCCTTTCTCGCCGCCACCAGCGATGGCAACGTGGAGAGCATCGCGCTCCACTATCGCGGCCGCCTGGCGCAGGGCAAGACCGACCTGGTGCGCAACGCCGCCATCGAGGGCGTGCTCGCCCACTCCGAGAATGTGAACCGCATCAACGCCGCCGCCGTGGCGGAGGAGCGCGGCATCCGCCTGCATGAGTCCAAGCAGGAGAGCGGAAACGGCGCCTCCTCCGCGCTGACCGTTACCCTGCACACCCGCAGTGGCGATGCCACCGCCACCGCCACCGTCCTGCATGGCCACTCCCCGCGTCTGCTCGCAACAGACGGTATCGATATTGAAGTGCCGCTCCACGGCACCCTGGTCGCCATCCGCAACCTCGACGTCCCCGGCGTCATCGGCCGCGTCGGCACAGTGCTGGGCGAGCATCGCATCAACATCGCCAACTTCGCACTCGGCCGCGCGCTGCAGGGCTCCCCAGCCGGCGCCATCGCCGTCGTGCAGGTGGACGGCGCCGTCACCCCGGCAGTCATCGCAGCGCTCGAGTCCATCGAGGCAGTCACCCGCGTCCGGATCATCGAGCTTCCGCAGCTACCGGCACTGCAGTCGATACAATAGGGAAGCAATCATCAGGAGTCCTCAACCGTGCCTCTCTACGAATACCAGTGCCAGCAATGCGGGCACCGTTTCGAGAAGATCCAGAGCTTCAGCGCGCCCGACGAGAAGGCGTGCCCCGTCTGCGGCGGCGCCGTGGAGCGGCTCATCTCCGCGCCCGCCATCCAGTTCAAGGGCGCCGGCTGGTACGTCAATGACTACGCCGGACGCAATAAAGCTCCCAGCGCCGGCGCCTCCTCGTCGGAGAGTGGAGACAAGAGCGGCAGCAACTCCGGCTCGACCGAGGCCAGCGCCAGCAAGAGCAGCGATGCCTCTTCGGGCGCCAGCAGTGCGGCATCCGGCACAAGCTCAACTTCCAGCAGCTCTAACTCCGGCGGCTCCAGCAGTACGCCGTCCAGCAACAGCAATTCCAGCTCTTCCAGCTAGTGCTTTAGCTCGCCCGCGCTGACGACTTCTTGCGGGCGGACGTCTTTCTGCCCGTCGACTTCTTCGCCGCGCTCTTGCGTCCAGAAGTCTTTCGGCCCAATGTCTTCTTTGCAGACGTCTTCCTCGCGGTGGTCTTTCTGCTCGAAGACTTCTTCCCCGCGCTCTTCTTGCTGCCAGCAGAGCCCGGCGGAGGTGGCGGCATCTTCGCGCCCTCATTGCGAGCTTCGGACAGGCCAATCGCAATTGCCTGTTTGGGATTGGTCACCTTGCGGCCGGAGCCGGACTTCAGCTTGCCTTCCTTGAAGGCCCGCATCTCCCGCTCAACGGACTTCGAAGCCTTGGGTCCGTACTTGCGCCCGCCCTTCTTGCTGCTGCTCTTCCTTGCCGTCTTCTTTGTTGCCATGGTTTGCCTCCGGACGCACTCGCCTGAAGCAGAACTCCAGGCGCGCGTCTCTCCCTGTCAATCTAGGAGGCAAGACACGTGCGAGTGGTTGTGGCAGCAGAGTTACTTGGCAGTGGCCATAGCTGGCAAGATATCGTCCACATCCACCCATGCCGTGGGATAGTCGCCGGTATAACACGCAGTGCAGAAGGTAGGCTGGCCGCCAACCGAGGCTAGCAATCCATCGAGCGAGAGATACGCCAGCGAGTCAGCCTCAATGAAACCGCATATCTCTTCCACGGAGTTGTTCGCCGCGATGAGGTCTTTCTTGGATGGCGTATCCACACCATAGAAGCAGGGAGATATGGTGGGCGGACAACTGATGCGCAGATGCACTTCCTTCGCACCCGCCGCGCGCACCATGCGCACAATCTTGCGGCTGGTGGTGCCGCGAATGATCGAGTCGTCGATCAGCACGATGCGCTTGCCCGCCAGCAGATTGCGCACCGGGTTCAGCTTCAGCTTCACGCCGAAGTCGCGCACACGCTGCTCCGGCTCGATGAAGGTGCGGCCGACATAGTGGTTGCGGATCAGCCCGAAGTTGAACGGAATGCCGCTCTCCGCTGCATAGCCCAGTGCCGCCGTCACGCCAGAGTCCGGCACCGGCACAATCAGATCCGCCGGCACTGGAGATTCGCGCGCCAGCTGCCGCCCCATCGCCTCGCGGCTCTCCTGCACCCAGCGGCCGTAGATGCGGCTGTCCGGCCGCGCAAAGTACACATGCTCGAAGACACAGCTGGACTGGGGCACCCCGCTCGCGTACTTGCGCGAGGTGATGCCGTCGGCGGAGACCATCACCAGCTCGCCCGGCTCCACATCCCGCATATACTCGGCACGCAGCAGGTCGAACGCGCAGGTCTCGGACGCGAACACGATCGTGTCCGGGCTGCCATCGTCGTTCTTGATCCGGCCCATCGACAGCGGCCGGAAGCCGCGCGGGTCGCGTGCCGCAAAGATGCGGTCGCGCGTCATCATCACCACTGAGAACGCGCCGTCGATCTGCGAGAGCGAATCCGCGATCGCGTCCACCAGCGTCGTCGCCTCGGAGTGCGCAATCAGCTGCACGATGATCTCGGAGTCGGAGGTGGTCTGGAAGAATGCGCCTTCGCGCTCCAGCCGCGCGCGGATGTTGCCCAGGTTCACCAGGTTGCCGTTGTGCGCAATCGCAATCAGGCCCTTGGTCGATTCCACGCGGATGGGTTGCGCGTTCAGCAGCGCCGAGTCGCCGGTGGTCGAGTAGCGCGTATGCCCGATGGCCAGGTTGCCGGGCAGCTTCTGCAGCACCTCGTCGGTGAAGATATCGGCGACCAGCCCCATGCCCTTGATATTCGACAAATTGTGTCCGTCAGCAGTTGCAATCCCCGCAGACTCCTGCCCGCGATGCTGCAGCGCGTAGAGCATCAGGTAGATCTGCCGCGCCGCCTCCGGATGCGCGTAGATAGCTGCGACGCCGCACTCTTCATGCAGCGTGTCAGCATCGCGCTCACCCTCTGATGCACCCGCCCCCTCACCAGTCATCCCGACCGGAGCGAAGCGGAGTGGAGGGATCTGCTGTTCCTCTGCCATGCCGGGTACACCCTGATAGAGGCGCTGGGTCATGCCGTCACCACGTCGAACGCGAGCGATTCCTGCAATGCGCTAGACCAGCAATCTTTCAGTTCCTCGATCGTTGTGTCGATGATTGCTTCCCCGGAGACTGCTATTTCGATCCGGCGGCCGCCAGTTTCTCCGATTCGATTCACCCAAATGCCGTACGGCTCGGCCATCTTCCTTAGGGTTTCAAGGTCTTCTCGAGCGCATGTTGCCATGACTATGTTCTCGGCTTCCAGAAACATGGAAACCCCGTTCGCGAGACCTGGAGACGTGCCTACGTTCACGGCGGCTCCAATATTCTTTGAGAACGAAGCCTCAGATATGGCAACGGCAAGACCACCGTCAGATATGTCTCGCGCTGAATGTATCTTGCCGCCATTTGCTAACAGGTTCAGGAATGCGTGCAATTGCGACTGGCTCTTCAAATCAATGGACGGTGGATAGCCCCACATACGGCGGACAGCGCTATGGGCGAACGCCGAAGAGCCCATCAGCCGAAGATAGTGTGCCGCAGACCTCTCCAGAAACCTCCCGGCGTCCTCATTGGTTTGAATGTCTATCCGCTCCAAACCCTCTCGCGAACCAGGCGTAGCGGTCAGCAAGACGACAGTGTCCCCTTCGCGCTGGAAATCCGCTGGCACCGCCTTCGTCACATCCTCAAGAATCCCCACCACGCCAATCACCGGCGTGGGATAAATGCCTTCGCCCCTGGTCTCGTTGTAGAGCGAAACATTGCCGCCCGTAATCGGCGTGCCTAGCGCCGTGCACGCCTCGGCGATGCCATCAATCGCGGCAGACAACTGCGCCATGATCTCCGGCTTCTCCGGGTTGCCGAAGTTCAGGCAGTTCGTTGCCGCCACCGGGGTCGCACCAGTACACGCCACCTTGCGTGCCGCCTCAGCCACGGCCAGCTTCGCGCCCTGCTTCGGGTCGAGATAACACCAGCGGCCGTTGCCGTCCAGCGCCATCGCCAGCCCGCGCTCATGCCCTGGTGTTCCTGAGCCCTTCACCCGCATCACGCCCGCTTCGCCGCCCGGCCCCTGCACCGTGTTCGTTTGCACCATGGAGTCGTACTGCTCAAACACCCAGCGCTTGCTGCAGATGTTTGCGCTGGCCAACAGCTTCTTCAGGTCCGCGGTGTAGTCGCGCGGCTTCTGTAACTCCGCCAGTACCTCTTGCGGCGGGTCCAGTGGCACGGGCGCCTTCCATGTCCCCACCGGCCTGTGATACAGCGGCGCATCGTCCGTCAGTGAGTAGTTCGGGACCTCCGCAACCAGCTCGCCGTGGTGACGGATGCGCATCTGCGGCTCGCCAATCACCTCGCCCACAATCACGCCGTCCAGCCCCCACTTCGCGAAGACGCGCAGCACCTCGTCTTCGCGGCCCTTCTCCGCCACCAGCAGCATGCGCTCCTGGCTCTCGCTCAGCATGATCTCGTAGCTGTTCATGCCGGTCTCACGCTGCGGCACGTGGTCCAGCTCCACCTCCAGGCCTACACCCCCGCGCGCGCCCATCTCGCAGGTGGAGCAGGTCAGCCCTGCTGCGCCCATATCTTGTATCCCGACCACGGCGCCCGTCTTCATCGCCTCCAGGCAGGCCTCCAGCAGCAGCTTCTGCATGAAGGGGTCGCCCACCTGCACATTCGGCCGCTTCTGCTCGGAGCCTTCCGTAAACTCCTCGCTCGCCATCGTCGCGCCGTGGATGCCATCGCGGCCGGTCTTCGCGCCCACGTAGATCACCGGGTTGCCGATGCCGCTGGCCTTGGCGTAAAAGATCTCTTCGGTCCGCACTAGCCCCAGCGCAAATGCATTCACCAGCGGGTTGCCGCTATAGCACGGCTCAAAGCGCGTCTCGCCGCCCAGGTTGGGCACGCCGAAGCAGTTGCCGTAGTGCGCCACGCCGGCCACCACGCCTTCGACGATCTGGTGGTTCCGCCGTACCAGCGCCGGGTCGTGCTCACCCTCTTCCGTCGACAGGGGACCGAAGCGCAGCGAATCCATCACCGCCAGCGGACGTGCCCCCATGGTGAAGATGTCACGCAGGATGCCGCCCACGCCGGTGGTCGCGCCCTGGAACGGCTCAATGTAGCTGGGGTGGTTGTGCGATTCGATCTTGAAGGCGCAGGCCCAGCCATCCCCGATGTCGATGATGCCGGCATTCTCGCCCGGCCCCTGCACCACGCTGCCCGGTCCGCTGGTACGCTCGCCGCGGGTGGGCAGCCGCTTCAGGTGCACGCGCGACGACTTGTAGGAGCAGTGCTCGCTCCACATCACGCTGTAAATACCCAGCTCGGTCAGCGACGGGGTGCGTCCCAGCGCTGCCTCGATGCGCGCGTACTCCTCAGCAGTGAGGCTGTGTTGCTTCAGAAGCTCAGGGGAGATGCTTGCCGGGGCGGGCACCGCTGGGAGCGTCTTCAATGTCATGGCGATAACACTATTGTCGCACGGTTAAAACGGCCCGGACACCTCCGGCAGCGCGCCGCTTTGGCACCGCCCGGCCCCATCCGGAATCGTCATTTGAGTAGCTGCCCCGGCCCTCTCGCGCATCTCTCCCAATGGAAACTCCAACCCCCGCTTCAGGGACGGGCGCCTGGTGGTGCCGGCCAGTCTCGTTGTCTCTGATGAAGGAGCCCTGCACCATGGTTCACGATCGTTCCAGCCGCCCCGTCCACCTCGTTCCTCTGCCTAACAGCAACCACCCAGAGCCGCACGGCTGCCGGCACATCGGCAGGACTGCCCCGCAGCGGCAGATCACCGTCACCGTGATCCTCAAGCGCGCGCAGCCGCTGGACGTGGCCGCGCTCGCCCGCAATCCGCTCAGCCGGGAGGAGTACAGCGCCCGCCATGGGGCCAGCGAGGATGCCATGTCTCGTGTCCGCGCCATGGCCGCGCGTCATGGGCTGACCCTGGTCAATGAGGAGCCGGCAGCGCGCCGAGTCTGGCTGCGCGGCACCGCCCAGCAGCTGGAGCAGACCTTCGGGGTGCAGTTGCAGGACTACGAACACACCACGGCACCCGTGCCGGGCCAGCACTTCCATGCCTTCACCGGCGCGCTGTCCATTCCGGAGCCCGAAGCTTCCATCATTGAGACGGTTCTCGGCCTCGACACGCGCCCCATCGCCCGCCCTCACCTGCGCTGGCTGCGCGAGATCGTCTCCGCCGATCCCCAGGCAGTCAACTCCAGCTACACGCCGCCTCAGGTGGCACAGGCCTATGACTATCCCCAGGGCGATGGGGCAGGGCAGTGCATCGCGCTGATCGAGCTCGGCGGCGGCTACCAGGACTCGGACATTCAGACCTACTTCACCCAGCTCGGCCTGACGCCGCCCACCGTGATCACCGTGCCCGTCGACGGCGGCACCAACTCGCCCGGCGACCCCAACGGCGCCGACGGCGAGGTCGCCCTCGATATCCAGGTCGCCGGCGCCATCGCTCCGGGCGCGCGCATCGCCGTCTACTTCGCCCCCAACACCAACCAGGGCTTTCAGGACGCCATCTCGGCCGCCATCCACGACACCACCAACAAGCCTTCGGTGATCTCCATCTCCTGGGGCGGGCCGGAGTCCACCTGGGATCAGGCCTCCATCACCAGCTTCGACAACACCATGCAGACCGCGGCTGCCGTGGGCGTCACCATCACCGTGGCCTCCGGCGACTCCGGCTCGTCCGACGGCGTCAACGACGGCGCCAACCACGTCGACTTTCCCGCCTCCAGTCCGCACGTGCTGGCCTGCGGCGGCACCAACCTCACCATCGCCAACGCCTCCCGCGCGGCGGAGATCGTGTGGAACGATCAGCCCCAGGGCGGAGCCACCGGCGGTGGCGTCTCCAGCTACTTCCCTCTGCCCGACTGGCAGTCGAATGCCGGCGTGCCTGCAGCGGGCGGACAGGCTGGCCGTGGGGTTCCCGATGTTGCTGGCGATGCGGCACCCTCCACCGGCTACCAAATCCTTGTCGATGGCCAATCGGCAGTGGTGGGCGGCACCAGCGCAGGGGCGAACTTCTATGACATCGTGACGGGTTCAAACGGAAGCTTTCAGGCCGGGCAGGGCTGGGACGCTTGCACCGGGCTGGGCTCGCCGGATGGGCAGAAGGTCGCTGCTCTGCTGGCGGCCGGCTAGTGCTCGAGTCTGGGGACTACTGGAGACGGCTGGCGTGCGTGTCCGTGTAGTGAGCTTCCGGGTCGTCGCGATGCACCCAGTGCCACACCTTCCCCAGGCCCAGGAAGCTGTGCCGGGGCTGGGCCTTGGAAGACGTGCTGGCATCTTCCCTCACCGGGGCCTGCTCCGCCAATTGGGGAAGCGCGGTCCGCTCTGCCGCGCTCGGCTTCGCGGCTGGTTCTGCTGCCGCTGCTGCAGAAGCGGTGGCTGGCGTTGCCACACGGGCATGTGGCTTCGGCTTTAGGCCGAGGTCGGTGAAGCTGGGGTCGGCCACCAGCCCGTCACCATGGTGGCGGGGACGCAGCGTATGGCTGGCCGGGGTAGTGGACGCCACGGCTGGCGGCGGAGCGGCCTCTGCGGGCTGCTCCAATTCGCTTGGGCTCCACTGCGCAGCAGGTTCCTTTACATAGCCGTTATGGCGCGGCCATACCGACCAGACAATCAGCCACAGCGCCGCAGACAGCAGCGCAACACCGGCCAGCCGCCATTTACTGGGTAGCCGGACCTCTCGAGGATGTGCTGCCAGGCCGGCAAAGAAGCGCTGACCGCGCGCCAGAAGTGAGCCGGCGGAGAGTGCAAAGCTTCGATGAGCGGGCACCCCAGGGCTCTCAACCACAATCGGGCGCTCTGCTGCCACTGGCCGCTCGGCTGCTGCCCGGCTGGGCAGCAGTGGTGTATTGGGAGTCCCGGAAGTCTCGGTCGCCTCTGCCGAATACTCCACGTCCAGCTGCTCCGGATGCGCACCCATCGCCAGCGCGGGCGCGCCGCTGGCAACGGCCGACCAGAGCGAGGCTATCAGGCGATCGTCGGCTGCGAGCTCTCGCTCCGGCTCCGCTCCGACAGGCGGATCGCTCACGTGGGCGGGACTCGCCATCGCATAGCCCAGCCCCGTCGCATTGGCCGCAGGGCGCTCCTCCCTCGCCGGCAACACCGCTTCTGCGGCGACAGGAAGGACGGCAGGCGTCTCTCGTACCGCAATCGGTGCCTCTTCCGGCGCGGTCCGTACCGGTGATGTCTCTATGGGGGCTGTGCCCTCCGGCCACAGAACCGCTGGCACCAGGGAGGGCGTGGGACGAGCCTGCGGTTGGATCAGCAGCGCCAGCTCCTTCAGCCGGGCGCGCAGCACATCCAGATCCTTCGCTCCCAGGCGCAGCCGTGCAGGGCGCATGCCCAGGTCGGCACCCTCGAGCTCGAAGTGAATCTCTTCTCCCACCTCGTCCAGGGCCTCGGCAATCAGCTCACGTGTCCGCTCCAGCCAGCGCTCGCGCCCACGCATCAGCATCACCGACTGAAAGCTGGCGAATCGCCCATGCCAGAAGCTGCCCACCTCGCCCTCAGCGGCTGCGGAAGCCAGCAAGGTCACCCGCGGAGCCTTCAACCCGCAGCGTGTCTCCAGCATCTGCAGCAGTTGCTCGCGCGCCGCCTGCCGCGCATCGCCGCCCAGCCTTTCAGCTCCCTCGGCCACGATGTCCAGGTGTCCCGCCTCGTGCGGCAGCTGGCGCAGGGCCGCGATGCTGCGCTCGCTCAAGCCGGATCCCGCCTGCATCACAAAGACCCAGCAGTCTGTCTGCTCCGCGGCTTCGCGCAGCCAGCCGCTGGTCTCCAGCACCGACCCCGGGTCAGTCCAGTCGTCACCAAAGTGGTCGTCCAGGGCCGGCGTGTCGATGACCGCCAATTCTTTTGCCAGCACCGGGCTTGGCACGCGAACCGTTTGCCGCCAGTGCGGAGTCATCTCCCCACCGCGACGGCTCAGGAAGTGGGGCAACTGCTCCAGCGGCATCGACGCCGTCATGCCCTGCGGCATGGCCGCGGAGTACTCCGCCTCAGCCCCATGCTCCAGGCGCAGGCAACCCGCCCTCGGCTCCGGAACCCCGGTCGGCAGCGGGCCCAGCAGCCGCTCCAGAAAGCGCCGCTTCAGCGTCGCCGACTCGCTCAGCAGCAGGATTGCAGTGCGCGGTCCGAAGACCCGCTCATGCGTCGCGCGCAGCCGCTGCTGCAGGCCACGGCTCTTCTGTTTCAGGCCCAGCCGGTCAGCCAGTCCCTCCAGGTCGCCCACCAGCAGCCGCATCGCGTCCACCGGGTCGATGGTCTTGATCGGGTTGACCAGTTGCGGGGAAGCCATCTCGTGACTCTTTCCACTGCTCTCGCTAGCTGTGCTTGTGGCTGACGTAGTTAAGATGACACCGTTTGGGCCGGAGACAACCGCCTTCGGATGATTTGCAAGAATTTGTGGAGGGTTTTGCACAGCTCTGGAGGCAAACCGTCTCCGCCGCCACCCTCTCGGCAGCCTTTGGGCAAAAGCTAGGCTGGCCGGAAGACCGGCTTCTTCTTCTCACCCCAGCTCACGTAGCCCATCGGTGCATGGTGGTCGTGGGTGAACAGCACTAGCCACTGCTCCGGGATGGCCCTCGCGTAGAAGCGCTTCCGCTCCTCGATACAGCGCAGCGGGTCCAGGTCATAGCCCAGCACCCAGGTCACGTCCAGGTGCGCAGTCGTGGGCAGCAGGTCGCCGATATAGCAGGCGTGCCGCCCACCCGACTCCACATGCACCGCCATCATCTGGCGGGTGTGGCCGGGGAAGGTCTCGACCGCGATCCCCGGCACGATCGGAACCACTTCGGCCGCCTTCGGCTCCAGCAGCGTCATCTGCCCGCTCTCCACCAGCGGATCGTAGTTGGCGCTGATGTAGCTGATCGCATCCCGCTCCAGCTGCAGGTGGCCATGCTCCACCTCCCCTCGATGCGCGAAGTAGCGAGCGTTGGGAAAGGTCGGCACGATGCTGCCGTCCTCCCGCCGCGTCGTGTTCCAGCCGCAGTGGTCGAAGTGCAGGTGGGTGTTGATCACCACGTCCACCTCCTCCGGGCGGATGCCGGCCGCGGCAAAGCTCTGCGGCAGCAGTCGCTTCGCCTCATAGATGGAGTTCAATTTGTCACTCAGCTTGTTGCCGATGCCGGTCTCGATCGCCACCACGTGCTCGCCGGTCCGCACCACCACCGTGTTGGTGCCCAGCAGAATGCGGTTCTGCGCATCGGCCGGAGCGCGCTTCTCCCACAGCGGCTTGGGCACCACGCCAAACATCGCGCCGCCGTCCAGCAGGTATGTGCCGTCAGTCAGCACAGTGAGCTCAAAGTCGCCCAGTGTCGTGCGCCCACGGATCAGCTCCGCGGTACTTTCGTTCTCGCTCGGATGCGCCATGCAGTCCATCCTCACCGGCCACTCCGGGTCCCGTCCAGCGTCAGGTAGACGTCCGCCAGCGGCTGGGCGGGCTACTTCGAGGTCGCAGTATCCCCGCTATCGCTCACCAATGCCTGCGCCAGGTACGCCTGGAACTGCGCCAGGATGCGCGTGTACAGGTGCGTCCGCGCCTCGGCTCCGGCGATGGAGTGCGTCTTGCGCGGGTAGATCTGCAGGTCATACGGCAGGCCCGCATCGATCAGCTTCTGTACAAACTGCACCGTGTTCTCCAGGTGCACATTGTCATCGCCCGTGCCATGCACCAGCAGCAGCCGCCCGTGCAGGCGTTCGGCTGCGTTACTTACAGAGAAGTCCCGGTACCCCTCCGGGTTCTCTGCCGGCTGGCCGAGGTAGCGCTCCGTGTAAGTCGAGTCGTAGTTGCGCCAGTCCGTCACTGGCGCCACTGCCACGCCAGCCTGCAAGCGCTGCGTGTGCGTCATCGCATACAGGGTGAAGGTGCCACCCCAGCTCCAGCCCCACCAGCCCTGCCGCTTCGCATCCAGCTCCGGAAACTGCGCCAGCACCTGGTCCATCGCGGCCAGTTGATCTTCCAGCTGGACCGGGCCGGTGCTGTGATACGCCGCCTGGGCGAAGTCGCGGCCTCGCCCGCCCATCCCGCGATTATCTACATGCAGCACCGCAAAGCCATGCTCGGCCAGCACCTGATCAAACAGTGTCGTCCGTGCCTCCCACGCATTGCGCACGGTCTGGCCGCCGGGCCCGCCATACGGGTTATTGATCAGCGGTACGCTGCCTGCCGCCGGTTGTCCGGGCGGTAGCATCAGGCTGGCGTATAGAGGCGTTCCATCGCTGGCCTTCAGCGTCAACTGGCGCGCCGTCATCAGCGCGTACTTCGAATCAGGCCGCGTTCGCCAGAATTCCCGGCACCCGTTCGCCGCAGACTTTGCGAAGGTTCGGCACATCGCCAGGGAGGGCGGTGTCGCGATGGTAGAGAAGGAGTCCACATACGCACGCGCGTCCGGTGACAACTCCGGCTTGTGGAAGCCGGGCTCGGTCGTGATCTGCTGCTTGTCGGTGCCGTCCACCTTTACGGACCACAATTGCTGGTCGCGCGGGTCGCCTTCGTTCGAAAGATAGTAGACGACGCCCTGCGCCGCATCGATGCCCTTCACCGCAGAGACCTCACCGCTCCCGGTAGTCAACTGGCGCACCAGCTTGGCCTCGCTGCTCATCGGGTTTGCCGAGTCATAGCTATACAGGTAGAGCTGCATGTGTCCGTCGCGCCAGCTGTTCCACAGGATGTTGGGAGCGCTCACGGTCACGTCGTAGCTGGCGTCGAAGAACTTCGCATCCGTCTCCTCGATTGCCATTCGTGCTGCCCCGGTCGAGGCGTCCGCGAAGTACAGCCGGCGATGCTTGTGGTCGCGGCTCAGGGTCTCCACCCAGAGCGTCTTCTTGTTCAGCCAGCCAAAGCGCGGGATGTAATCGTTGCCGTAGTCCAGCGGCACCTTCAGCCAGCCCACATGGCCGCTGCTGGTATTGACGATGCCCACACGCACGCCTGGGTTTGCATCGCCTGGCTGCGGATAGCGCTGCTCGGTCACGGCCGCATGCACCGGGATCCAGTCCGTCAGCGGATAGCTGGGCACCGCCGCCTCGTTCATCTGCAGAAAGGCGATATTCTTCGAGTCCGGCGCCCAGAAGTAGTTGCTGCGCACATCCAGCTCCTCCAGGTAGAGCCAGTCGACCGCGCCATTCAGCACGCCGTCTTCCTTCGATCCGGTCAGCCGGATCTCCGGCTGCGAGTACGGTAACCGCCGCAGATACAAACTGTGGTTGCGGATGTAGGAGACCGCACTGCCGTCCGGCGCCATCTTCGGATCGTCTTCACTCGCGCTGCCCGTCTCCGCCACCGCGACCCCCGTGCCGCTTTTGATGGAGTACAGAAACAATGACCCGCTCGAATCGAACAGCAGATGCTCCGAGTCGGGCGCCCACTGGTAGCTCCCTTCGCCATAGCGGCTGCGATGGTCCTTATCCTGCTCCGACGCATTGCTGCTGCGCATGCTGCCGATCTTTTCCTTCGACACCAGCACCGCCAGCTTGCCGTTGTCGTCCACCGCCAGCAGGTCGCCCTGCGCGTCCATATAGGTCACGCGGGTTCCGTCCGGCGCCCACGCGATGCCGCCCGGCGCCTCTGTTGTCAGGCTTGGATCATGGAAGATCGCGGAGACGGTCAGCGGCCGCTTCTGCTGCTCAGCCGGTGCGCAGGCACAGAGCAGGACAGACAGCGCGACAGCAACCACGGACATAGGGGAGACAAGACGCTGCAATCGATGGCTCCAGCGGACCGCACGGAACGGTCGGGCAAGGTACGGGGGAAACCGTGACGAGTGTACAGGAAGGCAGGCCGCCCGCCCGGGGCCTGCGCCCTGCTCGCGCGAAATGATTTAGACTCCACGCAACGCCATGGATGCAGAGCTCGAGAGACTGATCCGACTGCAGCAGCTGGATGAAGAGATTCGACAGCTCAAGGAATCGCTCGAAGCCACTCCGCGCCGTCTGCGCCAGTTGGAGAGCGAGCTGGCCGCTCACGCGCAGACCATCGCGAAGCTCGAAAAGCAACAGCGCGAGGAAGAGGTGCTGCGTCGCCGTGCAGAGAGCGACATGCAGGACCAGCAGGCGAAGATCGCCCGGTCACGCAGTCAGCTCAACATCGTGCAGAACCAGACTCAGGCGCTCGCCCTGGAGCATCAGATCTCCTTCGCCGAGGGCGAGATACGCCGCCTCGAGGATGTCGAGCTCGAAAGCATGGTGCGCGCCGAAACCATCGATCAGCAGCTGTTGGCGGCGCGGCAGCAGCACGCCACCCATGCCGCGTACCTGGAGACAGAGCGTGCACGCGCTGCGCGTTCCATGGATCTCGAGCAGGCCTCGTTGGCTAAGTGGTCGGCAGAGCGTGGCGCACTGCGCCCGCAGATCGACGAAGACCACCTGGCGGAGTATGACCGCGTAGCGCGCTCCCGCGGAACAGCCCTGGCCCGCGCCCGGGAGCAGCGCTGCACCGGCTGCCAGATGGGTATACGCCCGCAGTTGTGGAATCAATTGCGCGACGGTCAGCGGATGAAGTGCGAGAGCTGTGGCCGCATCCTGTACGTCGACAATCGCCGCGAGCCGCAGACCGAAGGCCGCCTGCCGGGCGGCACCCCGGCCCAGACTGCGTGAGCAGTCGCGTGCGGCGTATCGCCGTCGATATGGATGAGGTGCTGGCTGACGCACTCGGCGAGCTCATCCGCCGCTACAACGAGGAGTTCGACGAGAGCCTGACCATGGACCGCGTGTGGGGCCACTGGCTCTACCAGGTGCTGCCGCCTGCTCGTCAGGACCGCGTGATGGCCTACCTGCAGCAGGAAGACTTCTTCGAGAACCTCAGCGTCATTCCGGAGAGTCAGCGCGTGCTGGAGCGCCTCTCGCGCGAGCACGAGATCTTCATCGCCACCGCGGCCATGGAGTTTCCCCGCTCCTTCGGCCCCAAGTACCGCTGGCTGGGGCGGCACTTTCCCTTCCTCTCCCCCTCACGCTATGTCTTCTGCGGCGACAAGGGCATCCTCAATGCCGACTACCTCATCGACGACATGCCTCGTCATCTCGAACGCTTCAGCGGCCAGGGGCTGCTCTTCACCGCCGCCCACAATGCCAACGTCCAGGGGCATGTGCGGATGAACGATTGGCTGCAGATCGAGAAGCTATTCTTCTCCTGAAGCTCCTCTGCAGACGCGTGAACAGCGCGCAAAAAAGTGCGGCGCCCGAAGCGCCCCCCGTGAAATGAGGAGGGGTATGTTTATGTGGGTGGCGGCGACAACT
>CAXUMX010000027.1:18881-38045 GCA_964252395.1 uncultured Acidobacteriaceae bacterium
CGGTGGCTCGCGCCTACAGCTTCTCCGTTGCTGCACTCGGTGCTGCCACATTCATCGGACGCAGACGCGCGTTGGACGGTGCTCCGGCCATCGACGCGCTCGCTGCCGGCCGGGCCAGCGTGCTCTGCGAGGGGTTGCGAAGTCCCAGTGGCGCGCCCAGCGGACGCAGTCCGTAGGCTGGCTGCGCTGCTGCTGCCTGGTGCATGGTCACGATGATGGCAGTAGCCGCCGTCTTGCCCGCGCAGCGGTAGCTGTGCGGTGTGCTGGCGTCGAAGTACACGCCGTCCCCCGCCTGCAGCACCTGCGGCTTGTCCCCATGCCGCACTTCCAGCTCGCCTTCCAGCACGTACAGGAATTCGTATCCCGGGTGGACGTGCGGACGGATGTCCTGCGCCTTCTTCAACGGCAGAAACTCCGCAAAGTAGGGGTCAAGCTGCCGGTCCGGCACCATGTAGCCCATGCTCTCGAAGAAGTAGGTCGGGTCATCCACGCCGCTCTGCGGCAGGCGCACCCGCTCACTCTTGCGGTGCACCCGGAACAGCGAGACTGGCTCGGACTCAAAGAAGTAGGAAAGGTCCTTGCTGAACACCATGGCGATGCGTGCCAGGTTGCGCAGGGTCGGCACCACGCGGCCAGTCTCCAGCTGGGACAAAAAGCTGGCCGACAGCCCCGTGTGCTTGCCCAATTCGACCAGACCCATCGATTTCTTCAGGCGCAGCCGTTTGATGCGCTCACCAATATGCTTCTCGCCGATCACTGCTTCGGCGCTCGCGCCGTCGATCTCTACCGGTGCTCCGGCGACCAGTGTCGCTGGCGCTGCTGCAGCCGTCTCGGTCGGTGCGGCCGGACTCGCCGCCGCCGTCTCGGCTGGGGTACTCTTCTTTCGCCTGGGCTCCATGGTGGGCTCTCCTGCGTTCTGCATTTCACTCTGGTTGTTCACATCTTCAAGGATGCCGGACCGGGGCCCGGTTCTACAGGTGCAATAGAAGAGGAGGCCGAAATTGGAAGTGGTATCAAAACCAGGGGTACCCTTCGCCTTTCGCATCCAACGGCTTGGTGACAGGCTGAACAAGGCTCTGGTAGGGCGGCCCCTCTTTTGATGATACAAAAAGTGTTGTTGACGGGCGGAACAGGGCTCATCGGCCGGGCTCTCGTCCACAGCCTGGTGCGGGATGGAATCTCCGTGGTTTTGCTGATCCGCCGGCCGCCACGCCCCCAGTCCGCAAAGCCCGTCCCTGTTGGCTCTGCTGCAGTACCCCCCGCTTCCGTCACGGAGGTCGAGTGGCACCCGGATCGGGTACTTGATGCGGACGCGCTGCCCGACCTGGCCGCGCTCGAAGGCTGCGATGCCGCCGTTCACCTCTCCGGCGCCAACGTCTCGGAACATCGCTGGACCCCGGCCTACAAACGCCTGATCGCCTCCAGCCGTATCGACGCCGCCAGGCGTGGCTGCTGCCTCTGCCATCGGCTACTACGGCGACCGCGGCAATGAGGTTCTGACCGAGGCTGCCGCGCCCGGCACCGGCTTCCTTGTCGACGTCTGCCGCGACTGGGAAGACGCCACCGCCGCGCTTGCGCCGCGGGTGGTCCAGCTCCGCTTCAGTGTCGTGCTTACCTCGCGCGGGGGAGCATTCCCTAAGCTCGCCGGCATCTTCCGCCTCGGGCTGGGCGGGCGGCTGGGCAACGGCCGCCAATGGATGAGCTGGGTCACCCTCGGCGATACCCTGGCTGCCATCCGCTTCGCGCTGGAGACCCCCACGCTCCACGGGCCGGTCAACGTTACCTCTCCGTTTCCGGTCACAAATCAGGAGTTCACCCGCACTCTCGCGCATCTGCTGCGCCGGCCGGCCTTTCTCACCGTGCCTGCCCTGGCACTCCAGGCCGCCTACGGCGAGATGGCCCGCGAAACACTGCTGGCTAGTGCCCGCGTGGTGCCGGAGCGGCTGCACTCCGCCGGCTTCCAGTTCAGTGATGAGCGGCTGGAGCAGGCCTTGGCTGAGATGATCTGACCTCCGCACTCGCGCCCTCCGTCTCTGCTACGCTCAGCAGGGGATGACGCACGTACAGCACACAAGCAGCATCGCGCTGGCCCGGCGTCTGGCCTCATCCGCAGCAGGGCCGGCCTCTGCCGCACTCGTCTTGGCCCTTGTGCTGGTCGGCTGTGGAGCACCCGCCGCGCCGCAGCCGCCGACGTTGAACCTTCCGCAGCCGGTTGCCGACCTGGCAGCGACCCGCGCAGGCAACGTCGTTCACCTCACCTTCGCAGTGCCCCAGAAGACGACTGACAAGCTGCCCGTGCTGGGCCCCATCACCGCCCGGCTCTGTCGCAGTGTCGAGGGCGGCAACTGCACCTCCGTCCGCACCGTCGAAGTGAAGCCGATGCAGGCCGCCGCGGTAGACGATCTGCTGCCTCCCGAGCTGACCTCCGGAGCGCCCCGTCTGCTCACTTACCAGGTCGCGCTGGAAAATCGCGCCGGCAAGTCGGCGCCAGTCACCAGCCCCGCCTACGCAATAGCAGGCCCTGCACCCGCCGCCATCGACGGCTTTACCGCAACGCCCCGCCGGCAGGGCATCGTGCTGCACTGGCAGCCCGGCGAGGACGCGGCAGAGGTCCGTATCGACCGGCTGCGCACCTCCGCCGCACCCGCCCCGCCGCCCGCCCGGCCCGATGCGCTGCCCGCGGGGGACGAACCGGAGGAGCCGGCAGAGCAGGCACTCCGTATCGCCCAGCCTGGCAGCACACGCGGAGCCGCGCTGGACGCGACCGCGCACACCGGCCGCAGCTATCGGTACACAGCGCAGCGCATTGCGCAGATCACCCTGGCCGGCCACCAGCTTCAGGTGGCCAGTGCCCCCTCCGCGCCGGTGCTGGTGGACTACCGAGACATCTTCCCGCCTATGCCGCCCACCGGCCTGGTCTCTGCCGTGGACACCCCGGCCGGCGCCATTGACCTCTCCTGGACGCCCGAGGCTGACCCGCACATCGGCGGCTATGCCGTCTATCGCCGCGCTCTGCCTGCCCCGGGCGCCGCCACCACCACCGCCGCAGATCCGCGGCAGCGGCTCACCCCGGCAGGCAAACCCGTCGGCGTCACTGCCTGGCGTGACACGACCGCCGTTCGCGGGCAGCGCTACGCCTACTCCGTCACTGCCGTCGATCCCTCCGGCAATGAGAGTGCGCCCTCCGCGGAGGTCGAAGATACCCTGCCGGCGCTCGACCCCCAGCCATGACTTCGCTCGTCCTGCTCTGCTTGACCGTTCTGCTTTGAAGGAGCCTGATCCTATGCGCTACTGTCGCCTGCTTACATCGCATGGCCCCCGATATGCCGCCGTGGAAGACCGCGCCGGCCAGCCCTGGGCCGCTGCCCTCATCGCACCTCCGGAGGAGTCCCGGCTGCCCTACGATCCCGCCGCCAGCTTCACTCCCGTCCCGCTTGCCGAGGCACACCTGCTGCCGCCGGTCGAGCCCTCGAAGATCCTCTGCATCGGCCGCAACTACCGCGACCACGCTGCAGAGCTCGGCAACGATGTACCTGTGGAGCCGCTGCTCTTCTTCAAGCCGCCCTCTTCACTGCTGCCGCCCGGAGCCGCCATCCAGCTCCCTCCGCAATCCTCCCGCGTGGACTACGAAGGCGAGCTCGCCATCGTCATCGGCCGCCGCGCCACCCGTCTGCGAGAACAGGATGATCTCTCCCGCTATATCCGTGGCTACACCATCGTCAATGATGTGACCGCACGCGATCTGCAGAAGAAGGATGGCCAGTGGACGCGGGCCAAAGGCTTCGATACCTTCTGCCCCTGTGGCCCTATCGTCGCCGCGGGGCTCGACATAGCGGGCGGCGTCACCGTCGAGACGCGCCTCAATGGGCAGCGCAAACAGCACGGCTCCACCCGCGACTTCATCTTCCATATTCCGCAACTGCTGGCCTACATTACCGCCGCCATTACCCTGGAGCCGGGCGACCTGATCCCCACCGGAACCCCGGCCGGCGTAGGCCCCATGGCTCCCGGCGACACTGTTGAGGTGGAGATCGCCGGGCTCGGCATCCTGCGCAACACAGTTACGCCCAGAGAGTAGTGCAGCGGCATTCGGCGCCGCCGGGCTAGTGCGCCCTGCGGCAGGCGTGCGGCATCTAAATTGGTAGAATCAAAAGCAGAGGGTAGGGAGTCATCATGGCAAAGTCAGTGCTTGAGCAGCTTCGCGGCATGACCACCGTCGTAGCCGATACCGGCGACATCAACTCGATCGAGAAGTTCAAGCCCCAGGACAGCACCACCAACCCTTCGCTCATCACCGCTGCCGCGCAGATGCCGGAGTACGCCGACATCGTCGACGGTACGCTCAAGGACGCGCGCAGTAAGCTGGGCGAGAGCGCCGATGAGAAGGATGTAGCCAACTACGCCTTCAAATCTCTGGCGGTTGAGTTTGGCAAGCGCATTCTCAAGATCGTCCCCGGCCGCGTCTCGACCGAGGTCGACGCGCGCCTCTCCTACGATCGCGAAAAGACCATCGCGATGGCCCGCGAGATCATCAAGGCCTACGACGAGGCAGGCATCGGGCGCGATCGCGTGCTGGTGAAGATCGCCTCTACCTGGGAGGGTATCCAGGCCGCTGCGGAACTGGAGCGGGAAGGCATCCACTGCAACCTGACGCTGCTCTTCGGCATTCATCAGGCAGTGGCCTGCGCTGAGGCCAAGGTCACCCTGGTCTCGCCCTTCGTCGGTCGTATCCTCGACTGGTACAAGAAGGACACCGGCAAGGACTACAGCGGCGCCGACGATCCTGGCGTGCAGTCCGTGACCAAGATCTACAACTACTTCAAGAAGTTTGACTACAAGACCCAGGTGATGGGAGCCAGCTTCCGCAACACCGGCGAGATCAAGGAACTGGCCGGCTGCGACCTGCTCACTATCTCCCCCAAGCTGCTGGGCGAGCTGGATCAGGATCAGGGCGAGCTACCGCGCAAGCTTGACCCGGCCAAGGCCAAGCAGGAGAACATCCAGAAGATCCCGATGGACCAGGCGACGTTCGAGAAGATGCACGCCGCCGATCGCATGGCCCACGACAAGCTGAAGGAAGGTATTGAGGGCTTCAGCGAAGCGCTCGAGAACCTGGAGAAGCTGCTGGCCAACCGCCTCGCGCAGCTGGAACAGCGCGAGCTGGCCGCCAAGTAGTTCGCACTTCCGCAGCACAGCGAAGGGCAGCCGCAATGGCTGCCCTTTCTGCGTTGATAACCTCCTCGCGTCGGGCAATCGCCGTTGGCTTGGGCAGGCGGGCGCATCAAACCATCTAATCGTAATGCACTAGGTTGCTTAATCTGATAACGCGGCTATGGAACTCTCTATGTAGAACACGTAACAGAGAGCGAACTTTCTCTTGCAAGCGAAAGAGAACTGCGCTACGTTGAATCTCGGCAAGGCAACAGTCTCCAACCGTTGTCTGTTGCGACCGCGTCGATGTGCACACTGAAAGGTTGAAAAAGTCGAATGCCATCCAGAGATTCTGGGGGAGGCTGCTTATGGCGGAAGTCACTAGGCGCGACATGCTGAGGCTGTCTTTGGGTCAGTTTCTTGCGGTAGGTTTGGCGCTCCCCGCCTTAATCAACACTGAAAGCAGCGCAAGCGCCGTAACAGATCATGGGAAAACTTCTCTATTATCGTGGGATCGGTTCCTCGATATGCTTGATGAATGTGCTCGTGATAGTAGCAAAACGGATTGGTCTCAGGACGACCATGTGCAGCATGTTGCTTCACTTGCTAGAAAGTTAAACTTTGTTGACGGTGCGTTAGGTGAGGCTTCAGCGCGCGATTTGCTCGCAGGTCGTTGGGCGCCGACCTTAGATGATCTCCAGAAGACGCAAAGCTTCCAGGTGACGCTGATAACCTTTGATGAAGGCGAAGCAATTCCTCTGCATAACCATCCAAGCATGACGGGCGTCATGACGTGCGCAAGAGGCTCGATAGAAGTAGATGAATTCGACCTCGTTGCTAAGGAGTCAAGTGGTGAAACGACGCTGCGTTTTCTCGGAACGAATCATGTCAAACGTCGGGACGTAAGGACGTTGACCGCAAGAGACCGCAACCTTCACGCTGTTCGGGCAAAGGCTCTAAGCCAGGTGGTGGACATATTCACACCTGCCTATGATGAGTGTCGAGTTCATGCGACTGAGTGGTACGAGGCACCAGATCTGGGCAGTCCGCAGCGTGGACAGCTTGTAAAGGCGCGAAGACTCGCCTAAGCCAAACAAACTCCTAGATTGACAATTTAGAGAGGAAGCGCTTATGTACAAACTTCGCCCTATTGTCGCATCCATCGCGTTAACATGCTGCATTTTCCAGCCAGTGTATGGGCAGGAGAGCCATTCCATGACTGCACGCGACAAGCTTATTGCGTTGGATCGAAGCATCAGTCAGATGAATTCGACAGACTCAAAGACTGCGCATGACTATGCGGCGGCTGTTTTGGCAAACACCGTGTTTAAGACGGCAGGATCGGACACGATAGAAAGATGTGCTCGCGCGGAGCACGAATATAGAAACAACCTTCGCGGTCCTATTTCTGAGGCACAGATTGCTCGTGCTGTGGACCTGTTGGGGAAGAGCCTCTCGATCGCGAATTTCCCTCAAACGAACACTGCTCAAGTTCGTGCATTTCGTTTCCAGCTCGTGACCATCGTCCCCCATCTAGTGGAGTCGCCGTCGAGGCCGGCGGACGCGTTATTTACCGACGTGCTGCCACCTTCGAGTGCCCTATACGTGGCCTCGCTCTTGTTTGAACAGAAGGTGAAAAATCCGTCTTACCAGATGAGCCCGGACGATTGGGTCAAGTCTCTTTCGATGCATGGGCTGCATGACAGCTACTTGCCGACCCAGACCCGCGTCGTAGCTTCCACAATCGACTCGCAGCGGTTTAATGCTCTATCCAACTTCAAGCAGGGTTTAGCAGTGAACGATTCGCGTGCAGCGAAGGCTCTAGATCAATTCCTAACCGAATTGACTCTTGCTAAATGATCGAGGATATGTGAGTGACCGGTAAACCAATCCGACCGAGGAGAGGGATTATGCGAAAAGTACACACGCTGGCGTTCCTGATTCTGGCTCTTTTACTAGGTCACACCACGCTTGCTCGCGCTTGTGGGGCCACACCCTACAACGGCTTCACTATATACACTGAGGAGGGCTTGGTGCTGTCCGCCGGAGGTTCCCCGATTGTTACTTTAGAGCTTCCGGGCGCTGAAATCGATGGGTATTGGTTGTCAGACAATCCCGCACCTGCGTTTTCCGGCAACTACGTAACCCAATTCACAGCGATTACCGACAGCAATGCAATTGATCGAATCACTTCCGGTCGAGCTCCGGCGTACTGGGCGATGACTTGGCAGACCTCTCCCTGCCCAGGATACACAATCTACGATGCAGTAACTGACTCGGTTAGTATCTCCGTCCAAAACTCCTCCACCACAACGCTCATATGCAGTCCAGCACCGCTGATTGAGGCTGACGTGAATCCAACCACAGTCACGACAAGCACAACTCGCATATACGTCTTGGCACAGAGCGGCTCATGGAGTAACGCTTACGGGCCGGTGAAGCTAGAGATATGTGATTCAAGTGGGAATGTGTATCTAGCGGAAAACGCCGGATGGGTGAGTTCCACCGAGCTGACAATGGACGTAGTAGGGCACTCCATATACGGACATATGTATGTGATGGTAGAGCAGGAGCAGTCGAACGGCTCATACGCATATGTCGCAGCGGGCGCCGTCGATATGGAAGGTTGAGCTTAGCATGTCTGACGCAGCCAGCAGAGAAAAGCTAGGCGGGAAGCACCTGGAGCAACAAGAAGGGGCAGCCGCAATGGCTGCCCTTTCTGCGTTCAGCCCTTTACTTCTGTTCGTGAGGTGGATGCCGCCGATCCGCCTCCGCATAGTTGTCACTTAAATCCTTTGCCGTGATCGCAACCTGCGCATTTTTCCGGATGAGCTCCGCAATCTGCTCGTCTGAATGTCCCTGCTGGCGCAGCGCGTCGATCTCGTCGCTGATCATGCCTACAAATGCGGGGATCGGAAACTGCTCCGGCGCAAGCCCGGCTGCGTCGCGTAAGGCCTTCTGCGCCCGCAGCGCCTGCTCCAGGGGAATAGTGTTCTCGCTCATGGCATCCTCCCTCAATTCACTGTCGATGCTGGTCGGGACGGAAGGCGATCCGTGCACTTCGATGGCGTCATCAGCGCGCAGCACAAGGGCGTCCTCCATAGGCCGCATTACAGGATCAATTCATTGAGGTTCCGAGACAGAGCCCCGCAGACTTCCAGTCTGTAACCAGGCTTGTTGCAGGCTTGGACGAGGCATGGAGCACCAGGATTATACCTCGACGTGTCTCCGTTCCTGTCGCCACCAGCTCCATGGGCACACCTTCCGGAACCACGATAGATGTACCAGGACGTCCCACCTGCTTGCCGGCCGGCGTCTCCAGGCAGGACTCCCCAGCCTCGGTGTAAAAGGCCTCCGGGCCGGAATGGACATGGGTGCGGCTCACCTGGCCGGGCAGAAGAATGCCCTCCATAAACTGCGCGGTGTACTCCTCACCCGGCTTTACCGGCAAGGGCCCGATCTGTGTCACGCGGGAGCCCGCCGAGGGAAGCGCCGGCTTCTCACCCACGGTAAATAGCCACGTCTTGCCCAAGGCCTGCACTACGGTTCCACCGCTGGCGCTGGCCTTCTCCGCACTCTCCGGTGTGGGGTAAACATCGAGCGTCCAGAACACAGTCGCGGGAAGCTTGCCTAGAGGCTTGTCCGCCAAAATCCAGCATCCTTCCGGCTGGGTCCGCTGCTCCACAGGCATGCAGTTCACCAGCTTCCGCTGCTGTGCGAAGGCCGCAGTACCGGAGACGATGATCAGCTGAACGACCACGCTGCAGCAGAGGTAAAGGCCCATCAACCATCGTGAGTGTGCAGCGGGCATATCTACGGCCACCTCAATGCGAGATAGAAAACGTTCCGGCGTAGTGTAGAGCGCGCGTCTTATTTTCCCAGAAATTCTCCCGCTTAATTCTCCTAGATATTCTGCGTCATCGGCCGGCCGGCGAGGCAGGGAGCGGGATCGTCACCGTGATCGGTGCATGGTCGGAGAGCGCCTCGGCCGGCGCGTTGTTCATCTCGGCAAAGGTCTGCGGGTTCTCCGGCAGCAGGGCGACACTCTTCGTCTTCGCCGCCCCTCTCGCCTCGCTGCTCCCGTTGTCCGGGTCGACTGGCGGCTTTACGAATATCCAGTCCAGCCGATAGCGGATGATGCCGCCGAAATCGCGCTGCATGCTGAAGGTAGGTACAAAACCCTTGCCGCCGCGCTCGTTCGAGTCCGACAGAGTCTTTGAGCTCTTCTGCCGGTTACGTTTCGCGTCGCCGGAAAAGTCGAACCCTGCGCCATCCGCAAAACGATAGTTGCGCAGGTTGGTAAACAACTGCGCCTCCGGATTGCTGCCGACGATCGGAATGTGCGCGGCTGTGGGATCACGAAAATTCTTCCAGAAGCTGAACGGCGCGGTCGCATAGATGGGCAGCCCCACCGGGGTGAAGCGCAGCAGGGTGCTGGTCCAGAACTGGTAGTCCTTCACCCGCGTCGTCAGCTCATAGCGGACCGATGTGGGCGTGCCATCGGTGCCGGTGGTGTTCAGGTCGCCGGCCATCACTAGCAGCCCGCTGCTGTCGCTGGTCTCATCCAGCACTGTCTTCATCTGCCGGTTGCGGCAATCGGCAGGGCACTTGTTCTCCAGGTGCGCGTTCACAATGCGCACGCTGCTGGCCTGGCCTCCCACCCCCGCGCCAGGCACCGCGATATCTGCCACCAGCGCATTGCGGTTGCCGCGCCGCACCTCGCGCGCGATGCGTTCCAGAAACAACAGGTCGGCCGCCTTCCGCTTGCCCTTCTCCAGCTGCGAGATCTCCGCCCGCTCCTGGTTGAACCAGTCATGACACACCGGCAGCTTGAGCACGCGCACGTTCTGCATCGGGTAGCGGCTCAGGATCGCGTTCACGTGCAGCCCGCGATAGCGGCTGCGGTCCGGTTTCAGATCCTCAGTCATGCGCGCAGAGAGCTCCGGCGTGTCCAGCACCGCGCTCTCCGTTCCCAGCGACACCAGGCTGTCCACTTCCAGAAATTCGACAGCATAGGCCGAGCTCATGCCCAGCGCGCGGGCCAGCTCATCCACCACGTTGCGATAGTCAGTGCGCTTCACGCCGATGTCGACCTCGTTCAGGATCAGCACATCGCTGCCACGGACCGCCGCCGCCTGGGTGCGCAGCCGTTGCATTGCCTCCGGCGACAGCTTGCGCCTGGCCGCCGCCGCCTTGGCAAACTTCGCCGGCGCCGTCAGCGCCTGCTCGATGCCATCCAGGTTCTCTCCGCGCTCGATGTTCCACTCCGTCACCCGCAGCGCCGCCGGTCCCTTGCTGCCGGCCTTCGGCGCCGCCCGATTCACCACCACCGGCGTGCTCAGGACGGCCTCCATCTTGGCCGCGAGCGCAGGCGCAGGCGTGGCTTCTTTTGACAGCGTCACCAGCTCGTCGAAGCTGAGTTGCGGCGGCGCCGTCTGCTGCTGCGCAGTCACCGAGACGGTCAGCAAAGCCAGCGCGGCCAGTGTCCAGTTGCAACGCAAACGATAGAAGCCATGGGGCATGAGTAAGAGCCACCTTCGCACAGGAGTGGGCACCAGCATAGCTCCAGCCAGCCCGGCCGGCAGAGGTTGACTGTCGCACTCATTTCGAACGAGTGCCAGAAAAGTGTTGCTCCGACCCATCGGTGGTATTGGCGCCATGCACCCTTCACGCTACATTCAACGTCCATACACACAACGAGAGCCGGTTCTGTTCGCACCCACGACGGTGGGGTAAGCCAGACCGGAGTGTAGGGATACCGGACGCGGTCCACGTACCAAAGGTCGTTCTGTTGTCTGCTGAAAGGACTGTGCCATGGTTCCCCAGGAACACATGCTCCGTTCGCTCTTCCACGAGCTCGTGGAGGATTGCTACATACAGCGCGCCGGCATGGACGATGCCGAAATCGCTGCCTACGTAGCTGACCTGCTCACCGACTTCACAGAAAATGAGCGCATCTATCTGCTGCGCGATGAGATTGGCCGCCCTGTGCGGGATCTGGACGCGATGCTGGCAGCGGCCGATCCAGTCCATGGCAGCGCGGCGTCCTTCGACGTGGAGCGCATGGCTCGCAAACAGATCGGCGACTACGCACTCTTCTTCGCCGGCATGTACCCGGAGGCGATCGGCGTCTCCACCCGCCCCATCAGCTTTGAGCGGCTGGTCGAGACCGGGCGCGACTCCTACGCCATCGTCGCCGCCTTCAATCTCTTCGAGTATGCCCGCGAAGCGCCCCTGTTCGAGCGGATGTCGGCCAAGTTTGAGACCTGCATCTACGGCCTGAACCTGGTCCGCCAGGAGCTGGACCAGCGTCGCGCGCTCACCGGCGGCAAGTCCTCGAATCAGCAGTACCTGATGTAATCGCCCTGCCGCTCACGCTGCCCGCCATCCTCCGCCACCGCGGTGGTGGGCAGCGCAGGGCCAGTCCTGCGCCTCTCCTCCAGTCACGGTCCGTTCATCACCGGCTGCTAGCCTCCTTTGCGGCGAGCGAACGCTCGCTCCATCACAGGAGACTTAGCCCATGCACCAGAGCAGCAGTCGTACGTCCGCAGCGATCCGTCTCGTTCAGGCCAGTGCCATCCTTGCGCTCGCACTCGTGGCCCTGTCCGCCACCGCCGAGCAGCCCGGCGATCGCGATGACCACATTCACTTCTGGCCCGGCAATCTGGTCGTCAGCCGCAGCGTGTACGACAACAACCCTGCAAACGTAACCGTCGGCACCATCCTGCCCCCCAACTGCGCCGCCACCACCGGCGGTTGCGCGGCGCCTACCGGCGCCATCAGTGACGGAACCTATCCCTTCGTCTTCAATAACGATCTCTACGACTCCTCCTTCGGCATCGCCTCGCGCATCTTCCTTGACCAGCTCACGCCCCAGGGTCGCGTCATCGACTCGCTCGAGGTGCCAAACAGCCTGGACCGTGACTCGTCTGCCCGCGCCGGCCAGCTCGTCACCAGCTTCAGTTCGAAGTCGGAACTGGCTCTGCATCTCTCCACCGACGGGCGCCGCCTCAGCTTCATGGGCTACGTCGCGCCGGTCAACGCCATCGACGTCTCGAACTCCAACACTCCGGCCGCCATCGATCCCACCAACCCGGTCGGTCAGCAGTTCCTGCGCGGCGTTGCCGAGGTGGGCAGCAACGGCCACTTCCGCTTTACTGAGACCAACGCCTACAGCGGCAACAACGGGCGCGCTGCCATCCTCAACAGCGATGCCGGGCTCTTCTACACCGCCGGCAACGCGGGCAACGGCGCCAACCCGCAGCCTTCCGGCGTCGTCCTCGGTGCGGGCGCTCAGCTGGTGGACTTCGTGCATCAGCCAGAGTCCGAGCAGGACCCGGGCACACCGACTCCGGTCGCCAGCTTCAGCGTCACCCTGCTGGGCGCCAAGGCCGACAAGGTAGGGAAGGACGATAACTTCCGCAGCCTGACCATCTTCGACAACGTGCTCTACTTCGCCAAGGGAAGCGGCGGCAACGGCGTCAACACCGTCTACTTCGTCGACACCACCGGCACCGCCTGCCCCAATGGTGTGGGCCTGCCCGTCGCCGGAGCAGCGCTGCCCACCACGCCGCTGGCCTACGACCCAGCTACTGTCACCACCCAGGGCCTTCCCTCGAACATGTGCATTCTGGCCGGCTTCCCCACGGCACTCGCCAAAGTGGCGAACCCGGTAGCCTTCCCCTTCGGCATCTGGTTTGCGGATGCGAACACCCTCTACGTTGCTGATGAAGGTGACGGCGCCAGCGGCGCCGATCTCTACACCCATGCCGCCGCGCAGACCACCGCCGGCCTGCAGAAGTGGGTCTTCAACGCCGCCACACGCAGCTGGCAGCGCGCCTACACCCTCACCACCGGCCTGGAGCTCGGCGTTCCGTACACCGTTGCCGGCTACCCCACCGGCAACAACAGCGCCACCGGCCTGCCCTGGGCGCCGGCAACCGACGGCCTGCGCAACATCGAAGGCCGCGTAAACCGCGACGGTACCGCCACCATCTACGCCATCACCTCCACCGTCAGCGGCAACGGCGATCAGGGCGCTGATCCGAACCGGCTGGTCGCCGTGACCGATCGCATCGCCAACATCGACCCGGCGGTCGCTGCAAGGGAGAGCTTCACCACCCTGCGCACCGCACGCTTTGCTGAGGTGCTCCGCGGCGTCTCCTTCACCCCCGGCACCCGCGACGATCGGGATCGCGGCGACCGGGACGAAGCACGGTAACGACTCAGGAACCTGCTTCGTCGTTCTGATCCGCCTGAAACCCACCCGCGGCGGCGCCCGCAAGCCCCAGGGCCGCCGCTTTCTGTTCACTGCATCACCAACATTCCATGCGTTTTCCAGCTACGGCTGCACCGCCAGAGCTGCTCACACCCCGCATCCGCCCATTCGGCCGCGCTGCGGCCCTGGTCAGCCAGCCGCTCACCCTTCTTGGCCTGTCAGCCTTCGGCCAGCGGGCCTTCCACGGTAAACTTGAGGAGTAGACATCAGAGCAAATTCGAAGGAGCGACACGTGCCCACAGCAAGCCCCGCAGCAACCCTGGACCAGACCGCCGTTCACGACTACAAGGTGGCAGACATCACCCTGGCAGACTGGGGCCGCAAAGAGATCTCCATCGCCGAGCAGGAGATGCCGGGGCTGATGGCGATTCGCGCCAAGTACGCGCCCTCGAAGCCGCTGGACGGCGTCCGTATCACCGGATCGCTGCACATGACCATTCAGACGGCGGTGCTGATTGAGACGCTGCGCGATCTCGGCGCACACGTTCGCTGGGCCTCCTGCAATATCTTCTCCACCCAGGATCACGCTGCCGCGGCCATCGCTGCCGCCGGGGTCCCGGTCTTCGCCTGGAAGGGCGAGACGCTTGAAGAGTACTGGTGGTGCACCGCGCAGGCGCTCTCGCATAAGGACGGCCTCGGCCCACAGCTCATCGTCGATGACGGCGGCGACGCCACCCTGCTCATCCACAAGGGCGTCGAGCTGGAGCAGGGCGACCGCACCTGGGTCGACTCGCCCGCCGAGAGCGAAGAGGAGCAGGTGATCAAGAACCTGCTCAAGGCCACCCTCTCTGAGGACAAGCAGCGCTGGACCCGTCTCGCCAAGGAGTGGCGCGGCGTCTCGGAAGAGACCACGACCGGCGTCCACCGCCTCTACAAGATGCTGGAGCAGGGCAAGCTGCTGGTGCCCGCGATTAATGTCAACGACGCGGTTACGAAATCGAAGTTCGACAATCTCTACGGCTGCCGCGAGTCGCTGGCCGATGGCATCAAGCGCGCCACGGACGTGATGGTCGCCGGCAAGGTCGCCGTCATCTGCGGCTACGGCGATGTGGGTAAGGGCTCCGCGCACTCGCTGCGCGGCCTCGGCGCTCGTGTCATCGTCACGGAGATCGATCCCATCAACGCGCTGCAGGCGGCGATGGAAGGCTTCGAGGTCACCACGCTCGAGGACACGCTGGGTCGCGCTGACATCTACGTCACCTGCACTGGCAACGTCGACATCATCACCTACGAGCACATGGAGCAGATGAAGGATCAGGCCATTGTCTGCAACATCGGCCACTTCGATAACGAGATCCAGATGGACCGCCTCAACACTGCCAAGGGCGTCCAGCGGCTCAACATCAAGCCGCAGGTGGACAAGTACACGATGCCCGGCGGCAATGCGATCTACGTCCTGGCTGAGGGTCGCCTGGTCAACCTGGGCTGCGCCACCGGCCACCCCAGCTTCGTCATGTCCAACAGCTTCTCCAACCAGACGCTGGCGCAGATGGATCTCTGGAAGAACCGCGACACCTACAAGGTCGGCGTCTACACCCTGCCCAAGAAGCTGGACGAGGAAGTAGCCCGCCTCCACCTCGAGAAGATCGGCGTCAAGCTCACCACGCTGAGCAAGAAGCAGGCCGACTACATCGGCGTAGCCCCGGACGGCCCCTACAAGCCGGAGCACTACCGCTACTAAGCAGCAGCCATCGCAAAGCCAGAAAGGCCACTCCGCAAGGAGTGGCCTTTTATGCTTTTATGAACCACTTTCCACCTAAACCGACTTATCGGTACTCATCTGGGCCGGTGAGCGAATTGGCGATTTGTCGCCAGTTGAAGAAAACGCCCTTTTGCATAACTCCAGTTCACCGTAGGCACCGATTCTTGCGCCATTGCCCCTTGCTCAACCTCAAAGGACAATGGGATGATGGCTTAATCCGGGGAGTCATATGCGATCACTCTTGACGGTCCTCATGCTCGTCATTCCGTCGTTGCCTCTCATCGCGCAGGGCGATCCAGTCAAGGAAGTCATGTCGGTACGGGCCGGTATCGGTCCCGCTATGCGCACAAAAGATACGGCAGCACTTAAAAGAATCTGGTCGCCTCAAATGAAGGTGAATAGTCCTGGCAACACGATCATGGATCGCAGCACTGTCCTGAAGCTTCTGAGCCAGGGCAGCATCAAATACAGCGCTTTCAAAGACATTCTGGAATCGAGCTCCGTCTTCGGTGGCATTGTGATTCTGATGGGTCATGAGGAGCTTACAGAAGCCGTTGGACCGGATGCGGGAAAACCAAAGATTCGACGCTACACGGATGTATGGCAGAAAAACTCAGAAGGCTCCTGGATGCTGATTGCACGGCAAGCCACTTACACACCAACTCCATAATCGGTACGGAACCGACAGTCCCGTGAAAGTAGCGTTTGGATGACCTCGATGTTCGGATGCTGATAACAGGCCAAAGCACTCGTGGAGGAAGGATTTTGAGCTTACGTCGGACTTAGTTCCTACAGACGCCGCTCCTAAAAGCAAAGACTCGCATAGCTCACGAGTGCCAACCAACCTGCCGATTCACCCCACTCAATCCGCTACAATCAAATCAGACACACCCACAGTGACAGAAGCCACGGCCACCGCCGTGGCTTTTGGCTGCCCCTAAGTCTTGTGTTTGCTAAAATTTGCGCGTAAGCCACGTGAACCGAACAACTTAGCCACCGCAAACTGCGGGGCGCACCAGAAGAGATGCAATCCGGCGCTCGCAAGTGCAATGGAATCTTATTTTTAGCCGTAAGTCGTTTGCTGTCTTATTTTTAGCTCTCCGCAAGCCGTGTAACTCGATGCAGCGGCAGCACTTACGGGAGCCCCCACGGTGACCGGGGGAGGGGGGTACCCTGGCACACGGCAGCCTCCGGAACGCACGCATCCAAAAAGCCATGGCCATGGCAACGCAATCCGGCGCAGCGGACGCTCCGCTCGGCACCGTGGAGTCCGACGCGAACACCCTGCAACAGGACGGAATCGTCGCGCACAAGGGCGCATTTGCGCGCGAGTTCGTCGAGCAGATGCGGGAAGACATGATGACCGCCTTCTGGGAAGCGATCCAGCATCCCGGAAGAGCCGTGAGCCGCGGCCCGCGGCGTTGGTATGTCGAGGTCCATCCACAGGCCATCAGCGGCTTCACGGAGATAGTGACGCACCCGTGGTTCGTCGCCATGTGCGAGCGCGTCCTCGGTCCGGAATACAAGATCGTCGAGATCGGCTTCGACACGCCGTTTCAGGGTGCCAAGGTACAGCCATGGCATCGCGACTTTCCCTCGCCCCCGGAGTCCTATGTCGACCATCGCATCACCTCGCTCGCCTTCAACCTCACCGGCGTCGACGTTACAGAGGACATGGGACCGTTCGAAATTGCTCCAGGTACGCAGTGGGACGATGGCCGTTCCTGGAACCACGAGATGTTTCCCGCCACGGAGCTTTGGCCGCGGTTCGAGGAGCGAGCCGTACGCAAGTTCCCTAAGATGGGCGACATCTCATGCCGGTCGGCGCTGACCGTGCATCGAGGGACGCCACACCCCTCGCCCATCGCGCGCCCCGTGCTCGTCATCGGCGTCGATGCGCCCGGAGCCGGTCACGAGAAGCTGCACGATCTGATGGTGACGCAGGACTTCTACGCGAGCCTTCCCGACCAGGTGCGCGAGCACCTCATCTGCCGCGTCGTGGAGAAGCTCGTGCCCGTCACCCAGAAGCACGACATTGAAGGGCTGGTGATGGGCTAGGTCGCTCCGTCGCCTTCCCCGCACACAGCCGGTGCAACAGACCGTGACGCGAGCGTTGGTCCACGGAGCTGTCGACTTACGCGCGTATCATGCTGCGCGTGAGCCCACTGGACCTGAGGATCGACCGGCCGTGGCGGCTGCCGGATGCGCGCGCGGCCGCCACCAGCCTGCTCTCCGCCAACGATGCACGGCCTGCAGTGCGCCAGCTTCTCCGTGCGCTGGCTGCGGATCGTGAGCAGCGTGTGCGGGCCGCCGATGTGCTGCGGCGCGTCACGGAGAAGGACTCCGCTTCGCTCCTGCCATACGCGAACGCACTGGCAACGCTGCTGTCTGAAGTGCCGCTTGAAGAGAAGCGCGCACGCTGGCACCTGGGTCTGGTGGTGGCACGCACGGCCAGAACGTCGGCCCAGAGAGCGACGGCCGCGGAGCTGCTGTGGCGGCTCAGTGAAGACGAGAGCAATGTGGTCCGTTGCTCTGCGGTCGAAGGGCTCGGCCTGCTAGCCTTGCACGACGCCAACCTCTGCAACCGTGTGGAGCCCTATCTACGCCACGCGCTGGCTACCGGCACCTGCGCGATGCAGGTCCGGGCGCGCCGGGCCCTGCAGCGGCTGGACCGCGCGGATCAACGTGCACAGGGGCGTCGCTGATCCACGCTATGCCGGTCTACAGGATGTACCGCGAGAGGTCCTGGTCCTTCACGATGCTCGCAACCATCTGCTGCACGTACGATGGATCGACCACGACCACCTTCTCGACTCCATGTTCGGTCGAGCGCTCGACCACCGGCAGCGGCACCGTGGCACCCATACCGTCGGATGAGGCCGCACCCAGGTCGACCACACCCTCGGCGGTCTTCTGGCCCTTCTGCAGGTCCGGCGCCAGGAAGCTGATCTCATCCAGCACCCGCTCCATGATGGTGTGCAGGCGGCGTGCTCCGATGTTCTCCGTCGTTTCGTTCACGCGGAAGGCAAACTGCGCAATCTCTTCCAGCGCTTCGCGTGTGAACTCGAGCTTCAGGCCCTCTGTCTCCAGCAGCGCCGCATACTGTTTGGTGAGCGAAGACTTGGGCTCGGTCAGGATGCGGATGAAGTCCTCAACCGTCAGCGACTGCAGCTCAACGCGGATGGGGAAGCGGCCCTGCAGCTCCGGAATCAGGTCGCTCGGCTTCGAGACATGGAAGGCGCCCGCCGCGATGAAGAGGATGTGATCCGTGCTCACCATGCCGTAGCGCGTGTTCACCGTCGTGCCTTCGACGATGGGCAGAATGTCGCGCTGCACGCCTTCGCGGGAGATATCCGGGCCGTGCCCTCCCTCGCGTCCGGCGACCTTATCAATCTCATCCAGGAAGACGATGCCGGAGTTCTCAACCCGCTCCACTGCGATGCGGTTCACCTGGTCGGCGTCGATCAGGCGCCCCTCTTCTTCCTGCACCAGGTACTCGAACGCCTCGCCCACCTTCATCTTGCGCTTCTTCGTGCGCTGGCCGAACAGGCCCGGCAGGATGTCACGCAGATTGACGTCCATGTCCTCCGGGCTCTGGCTGCTGATGATCTCGAAGCTGGGCGTGTTGCGCTCCCGCACGTCGATCTCTACGGCGCGGTCGTCCAGCTTGCCCTCGCGGAACTGCTGGCGCAGCTTCTCACGTGTGCGGTGGTGACTGTCGCTTGCCTCTTTGGTCTCGGCCGCAGTCGGCGTCTCCTGGCCGCTGCCGATGTCCACCACCTTCGCATCCGGCTTGGCTTCCACCTTTGCGGCGGGCGCTGCAGGGGCAGGCAGCAGCAGATCGAGCAGACGCTCCTCCGCATTCAGCTCCGCCTTGTCCTCTACCTCTTCGAGCTTCTCTTCGCGCACCATGTCGATGGCGATCTCGACCAGGTCGCGGATCATCGACTCCACATCGCGGCCCACATAGCCCACCTCGGTGAACTTCGACGCCTCAACCTTCAGCAACGGCGAGTCCGTCAGCTTCGCCACC
>CAXUMX010000028.1:0-37955 GCA_964252395.1 uncultured Acidobacteriaceae bacterium
CACCCTGCCCGACAGCACGCCGAAAGCCTCCCTCTACTACACCACCGATGGCACCCCGGCCAGCACCGGCTCCACGCTCTACACCGGGCCCTTCGCGGTAGCCAGCAGCAAGACGGTCGAGGCAGTCGCCATCGCTCCGGGCTATTCACAGAGTGCTGAGTCGATGGCCACCTACACCATCGGCAGCAGCACGGCCGGCCAGACCAGCGTTCCGCTCACTGCGGTCGCGAACACCTCCGGCTTCTACACCGATGGAACAGCCTTCACCACCGGCGGCATCGATGGTGGCGGGGCCGCCTACTCCGCCAACCTGCTCGGCAGCTCTATCACCTACTCCGGTGTTACCTACACCCTGCTCCCCGCCAACCAGAAGAACACCGTCAAGGGAGCTGCAACAGCGCCCGTCATCACCCTGCCCGCCGGCAAGTTTGCGCATCTCAAGTTTCTTGGTACAGGGCTGAATGGCGACCAGGTCGGCAACGTCTTCACCGTCACCTACACTGACGGTACCAGCTCCACCTTCACCCAGAACATGAGCGACTGGTTCACCTCGAAGAGCCACTCCGGCGAAACCCTCGCACTGGCGATGGCCTACCGCGACCTGAGCACCGGCCAGCGGGATGCTCGTACCTTCAACCTGTACAAGTACAGCTTCGCCATCAACAACACCAAGACGGTGAAGAGCATCACCCTGCCCCACAACACGAACATAGCCATCGTAGGTATGACACTCACCACCAACTAGTCGCCCGGCCGCGCACTCCCCCGCGCGGCTTGGGCCTCCAGCCGGCGGAAGCAACTGCAGCCAGCAAAAAAAGGGCCCCTCTGGGTAGAGGGGCCAATCTGCCTTGGTTCTCTCGTTGTGTGAGAGCTTGGTTGCGGTCCCCTTACTGCTGGGGCGCGGGCTGCGCAGTTCCTTGCGGGTTCTGCGTTCCGCCAATGGGAGAGGCATTCGATGATGCCGAGCCCAAAGCCGACAAACTGTTATGCATCAGGGTGACATGGACAAGGCTGCCATGTGCTGCCGCGCCCGTGCTGTTTTCTGCTGCAGCATTGCCGAGTGCGACCCGATAGATGCGGTAAACCGGAATCTTGTGATCGACGACGAGGTAGCGGACCACCGCGTCTGCCAGATGCTGCGAGCTTGCAATCCCTGCCTGCCCACGCGCACTGGAGTAGCCCTGTACTTCGACCAGATAGCCCTTCTGGCCTTCAAGCTTCGCGGCAACGTCATCGAGCGCCGCCTTGGCCTTCGCGTTCAGGGCCGTCTGCCCGGGACGGAAGTGGATCTCGGTATCCGCAATCGGGGAGTACTGGTCGAGGTTAGATACCGTGGTGTTCAGGTTGTCCGTACGCGAAGAAGCCTGCTGAGCCAGCTGCGATGCCTGACCGGCCTGGGTATTGGCCGTAGTCGCCAGCTGGTTTGCGCCATCGGCCGTGTCCTGGGCCTTGTGAATGCCGGCGGTTGCACGGGTGTCCAAGTCCCTGATGTCGCCGGAGTTCTTCGCCGAAAGCTGATCCAGCTCGTTCAGGCGATCCTTGACCGGCCCGACCTGGCGATTGACCCACTTCTTGCGGGCCAGCGGGTTTAGATGTCCCCAGAACCCCTCGTTCGTCTTCGTAGACAGGGGCTTGCCGGTGGCGTAAGTGCTGTTGTCCTGCGGGTTCTGCGCTGTCGCAGAATTCGTCTGCTGCGTATCAGCGGGCTGAGAGGTGGTTGTTGTCTGCGCCGACACACTCAAAGTAGCCGCAAATGCAAGTGCGGCCATGGACCCGGTTGCTAGCGTTGTCGCGTTCTTCAATGCCATGCTGCCCTCCACCCACTGCAAGATGCGTGCCAAAGCCTATCCGCTGCTCAAAGTTCCAGCTAAACCGCTCCATGCACTAGGGTTGCACTAGTTTCCCACAATGGGAGCACTTCGCGCTTCCAGGGCGAAACCCGCACAAGTGCTCCAAAACCTTGAGCTTATGTCGGGTCACCGGGCAAAAAGTGCATGACCCGGTTACCCCTGTTCCGGCTTGCTAGCGTACCTGTATCCGGGTGGGCTGGATCTCCGGATACTGCTGATTCCAAGCAGGATTAACATGATCGAAGATCAGCCGGAACTCATGCGACTCGCCTGGCTTCAGCGGCTCAGCAGAGACGGGTTCGATGTCCACATACGGCTCCCGGGTGCGGATCAGGCTGAGCGGCATCGGCGTGCTCTGCGGGGGCTCCCCAATGTCGTTCTTGAAGGTGACCACGACCTGGACGGCCGTAACTGTCTTGTCACCTTTGTTGGTGACCTGCCCATCGATGTAGGTGATCTTCCCGCCCGCAAAGTTGGGCGCCTGGCTCATCTGCAGGTGGTCGACCGCGATCTGGCTGGCATAGGCGTCCGGCGTCTGCAGCGCTGTCTCGGCCTGCTCCCGCGCTCGATGCTGGCGGCCCGCAAACAAAATCCAGCCCAACACCAGCAGCACGACCAGCCCGGCAACCACCCAGGGCATCCAGGAGCGTGGTTCGGCTCCTGGCTGGTGCTGCGACAGAAAGCCCCCACCGCTCCCCTCCACCAGGGTCTCGCCAGTAGAACGTTCCCGTGCGGATTGACTCTCGTCCGTGCCTGCCATGGCAGCGATTCTACGCCGTCAGCCGGCGCCTCGGATGTTCCGTAGTCGGACCGGCAACCCAGTCCGGTACCAATGCGGCAACTCTTCACAATTTCTTTACCCGCCGTGCGCGACATCGCCCACCACTCCGGCGTCTACTAGGCCAGATCCAGTCACCCAGACCACCGCAGGAGGTCGATCATGCAATCGACACGCGGCAATGCCGGGCCCGCCACATCCGCGCCGCCCGCGAGGCGCGCCAGCGCAGAGGCGCCCGCCAGTCGGCTGCCCGAGTATCTCTATCAGCTGGCGATCCTGTTGGCGGTGCTCATGATCCTCTGGACCGTCGCGGCCTGATCGCAGCCGCGCCTTCACCACCAGGATCTGCGCGGCTCTAGTTACTCCCGGGAAACCACTCCGCCTCCGACCAGGCAAAGCGTGCCGCGCCGGCAGTCTGGCGGAAGTCTTCCCCCATCACCTCGACCGTTACGCACATCTCTGCCAGCCGGGAGCGCATACGCTCTCCGATGCGATCGCCCAGCGTGTCCTCGCGTGCAGCCGAACCGGCCGCAGGCGGGCGGTTGGCGAAATTCGTCGTGATAATCGTCGTCCGCTTGTGGTTGTAGCGCGAGTTCAAAACGTGAGCGACCGTGTCCCACACCCAGGCCGTCGGTTTGGTCGAGCCCAGGTCGTCCAGCACCAGCACCTCGGCCTCAAGTACCGGACGCAGCACCAGTTGCTCCGTAGTCTCGGCCTTCGCGTTGTAGCTGCTCTGGATCTGCTTCAGCAGCTCACCATAGTCGGCGAACAGGCCGTGGCAGCCCTTCTCCTCGATCAGCGCCCGCAGCACGCCCACAGCCAGATGCGTCTTGCCCCGGCCTGCCAGCCCCACGAACAGCAGTCCGCGCCCGTCCGTGTTGTGCGGGTAATCGTGGACAAACTGATTCGCCTTGAAGTGAGCATGCAGCATGGACTCATGCGCGCCTGGCATGACGGATTCGTAGTTGGCCAGCGTGGCATGCTCATGCCGTCTGGGGATGCCCGCCCGATCCAGCCGGCGCAGCGCCTGCCGCGCTACCCGGCAGCTACACACTGTCGCGACGCGATCGCCGTCGGCGTCCCTCGTCAGCCGCATGCCCGTGCCGCCGCAGAAGGAGCACTCAGAGGCTGGAGATGGGCTCATGGCTAGCAGTATCGCACCGCGGCAGGCACCCCGCCTTTACCGGCACCGAGGCGGAAAAGAGGAATTTCAGAGACACTGGGCGTTGCTGAAGCCGGGCAGAGCTCGGAGCAGGCCGCTCGCGGCCCCGGCCTAGAACTTCGCGTCGTTGACTTCCACCCAGTAGCCGTCCGGATCCTGGAAGTACACCTGCTTGACCCCATCCTTGCGGGTGCCGAAGGGCTGGTGCGCAATCTTCATCCGGTCCAGATGCGCGCTGAAGGCCGCGACGTCGGCGACGCGGAATGCCAGGTGGACGTCGTCGTCCTGGGGCCCCACCGCCTCCGCGCCCGCGATGATGTGCAGCTGCTGATGCGGTCCGATGCGATACCAGATGTGCTTGGCGTCGCGGAAAGGATCGGGCGTCCGCTCCAGGCCCAGCACCTTGTCATAGAAATCCGCGCTCTTCTGGAGGTCGCGTACATGCCGTGCGGCATGGTCGAAGGCGATGCCGGCGGTCGGATTGCTGGATTGTGCCATCGCGAAAAGCCCCGAGAGGACGAGCATCGCAGGCATCAGACACTTCTTGGGAGTGGTGAGCATGGTGCCGGGATGCTACGCGGCAGCCGCACCCGATGCAACGGCTAGACCGGCCCTTGCGTCACCGGGGCCGTATCAGTAGACTAGTGTGATTGCAGGAAAGGTGATTTTGGGATCATGCCTAAGGAAAACATTCACCCCAAGTACAACGAGATTCGCGTGCAGTGCGCCTGTGGGACGGCGTTCGCGACACGCTCCACCCACAAGGGTGACATCCACGTGGAAATCTGCTCCGCCTGCCACCCCTTCTTCACGGGCAAGCAGAAGCTGATCGATACCGCCGGCCGCGTTGAGCGGTTCCGCCGCAAGTACGCCAAGGCCGACGCGAAGCCGGCAGCCGCGGCCAAGTAACAGCCGCTGCGCTGACAGACCAGGCGAGGCCTCCTTACGGAGGCCTCTTTGCTTGCAGCCAGTAGATTCAGTGGAGACACCGCGCCGCATGAAGAAGTATTGGCAGGACATCACGCAGGAGCCGCCCCGTCCTACGACGGCGCGCGCCCGTGTGCCTGCCCGCTTCACCATCGGCACGGTCGAGGTGGCACCAGCCACTGTGCTTGCGCCCATGGCCGGCGTGACGGACACCATCTTCCGCCGCTTTATTCGCAATGCCAGCCTGTTCACGCCAGCCGCGGATGCCAGCGCGACCATTGACGCTGCGATCAGCAATCAGCAGTCCGGCTGCGGGCTGATCATGACAGAGTTCACCTCCGCGGACGGCCTGTCCCGCATGCGCGAATCCAAGCGCAAGCGCTACCTCAGCTACTACGACGACGAGCACCCGATTGCTGCGCAACTATTCGGCTCTGACCCGCGCACGCTGAGCGAGGCGGCCAGGATCGTCGAGGACGCGGGCTTCGATACGGTCGACCTGAACCTGGGCTGCCCGGCCAAACGCGTGGTCGCCTGCAACGGCGGCTCCGGCCTCCTGCGCGACCTGCCACTGATCGGCCGCATCTTCGAGGCAGTCCGCGCCTCTGTCACAATTCCCTTCACCGTGAAGTTCCGCCTGGGGTGGAACGACGACAACATCGTCTGCGTGCCGCTGGCGCAATTGGCGGAGTCGAGCGGGTTGAACGCGGTGGCGCTCCATGCGCGGACGCGCGAGCAGGGCTACTCCGGGATTGCGCGCTGGGAGCATATCGCGGCCATCAAGGACGCGGTTCGGATTCCCGTCATCGGTAACGGCGATATCCGCACGCCCGAGGACGCGGCCGCCATGGTGGCGCAGACTGGGTGCGATGCTGTGATGATTGGCCGCGCCGCGCCCGCGAACCCATGGATCTTCCGCCAGATAGCGCAGTACACGGCGACCGGCGCCTACGACGCACCGACCGAGTGGGACCGCTACCGCATGATCCGCACCTACTTCACCATGCTGCTCGAAGAGGGGCACTGGCACACTGCCGGCTCGGACGAGAAGAACCTGGAGGCAGCCAAGGCCTGCCGCGAGGGCGCCGGCAAGATGAAGCAGTTCGCCTCCTTCTTCACCCATGGCGTGCCGGGAGGCGGCGCACTGCGGAAGACGATCTACGAAGCCCGCAGCGGACCCGCCATCCTCGATGCGGTGGAACGCTTCTTCGAGCAGCGACTGGATGCTCCAGCACAATCAGAAGCGGCGGAAGCGCCAGTCCTGGCCTGAGGCCGCGAGTTATGGTGACTCGTAACTAGCGCTGCTGCGTTTTCGCCAGATCACGTCGAGCGAACGCCGCCAGTGCTCTCCAACCGCGATCACGTTCCACTCTATGTCCGGGCTCAGCGCGTTCAAGATGGTCTCCGTCGCCGGGTGCACCCGCAGGGCCGGTGCAAGGAAGTAGAGCAACGGAGGCGCTGCCGCAAGCGTGCGGCCTGGAAAGTATCCATGACGGGTGAACTCGCTCTGCCCATCCGGACCGCGGGTGGCCACCGCGCGATGCACGCGGATCCAGTAATCCAGCCCCTGCAGCGGCATGTGCATGTCCTCATCCGCCTTCAGCTCGATCACCGCAAGCCTTCCATCCCGGCGGACTGCCAGCAGATCCAGCATGCCGCGGTCTCCAGCCTCAAACGCCGGCACCTGTTGGTAGACCGGCGCGGAGCACAGGGCCGGGTCAAGCTCGGCCAACGACCCCTGCACGCAGGTCTCGAGCCAGCGCTCCGGCTGCATACGGTAGAGCGGGTCGCGCGCATCGCCGGCGGGATGGCGGCTCTGAAACAGCCGCGCCGTCAGCGCCGCCAGCATCGGCTCTGTCTCGGGCGTCAGCTCCGTCTCATGCGGGCCCGCGCCGAAGGTGATCTGGTCCTGCCGGGTGAAGGAGCCCGGAGCGAGCCCGTGCCGTACCCGCGCAAACTCAAGTCCATGCAGCACCAGCCCTACTTCGGCCGCGCTGCGCGGATGCTGCACCACTCGATCGCGCGCGTCCTCCGGCACCAGTGCCATCACCTTGGCAATGCCGTCCCGCAGCCGATCGAGCGCCGCCGCCGCGTCGTAGCTCTGCGTCAGCCGCATCTCCAGATTGCCATTGCGCGCGATCTCAACCGGCTGCAGCTCCTCTGTATGCGGGTCCAGTTCATACAGTTCCCACCTGGCCAGGCCGGCATGCAGCCAGCCCATGCGCGACTGTGTCAGCGCGGCGCAGCCCGCTGGCACGATGATCCGAAGACCTTCCAAGTGCCTGGCATGTGTACCCCGGGCGCGCTCGCTGCGCTGCCGGCAGTAGGCCAGCCAGAGTATGCCGATGGTCAGGACACCATCGATGGTGGCCTGCGTCTCTTCCGCGTCCACGCCGACAAGTGCCCACGCACTCTGACCGCGGGTGAGCAGGCCGCGCGCGTAAGCCGGCCCGAAGCTGTGCTCCAGGTCCATGGCCGCGCGCAGCGAATCGATGCGCCAGTCGCCGAACCACCGGGGAAGCACGTGCTCCAGTTTTTTTACATAACGGCCGCGCGCAATCGCCCGGGTCGATGGTGTGCGCTGGTCGCGGTCTGCCAGCAGATGGAGCATCTGCGGCCGCGTCTGCCCGAAACGCCGCACCTCCAGCCGCAGAGCATCCTTGCGCACATCGAGGCCCGTGACGGTGCGGACGATGTTCCGCTCCTCCGACCACAACTGCAGCACGCACCGCCCATGCTCTGCGTTGAGTGCAAAGCGTGCGCGGCTCATCTCGAACAGCACGCGTCCATCTTCGAGCACTGCCGCCATAGGGTGCTCGGCCAGAAACGCTTCGAGCGCCTGGGCAAGCGCCTCCGCGCTCAGATCTGTCGCAATGGCGGGCATCTATGGCCGATCATCAGCGGCCGCCCAGGCCAGCGGCAATGCCTCTTGCGGGTGAGCTAGCGGGCGTGTCCGAGGTGGTGGCGGGCATGCCACTCATATCGCAGCAGCACCTGATCCAGCCGCTCCGGGCCATTCTCCGGATGCTGAAAGCCGCGCGCCCAGTCTGTGTCCTTCAGCGAGCGCAGCAGCAGAACCCAGCGCGCGTGCAGGCCGTCCAGGATGGCGAGCGACAGCTCAACCGGAGCGGAGGTCGCGTCCGCAAGCACCGCCCACTTCTCCTGGTCATAGGGCTTCAGCATCGGCCAGTCCTCGGTGAGGGCGAACCGCATGCGCGAGCTGGCCTGGTGGTGGCTGTCCGCGACGTGGTGCACCAGCTGCCGCAGCGTCCAGCCGCCCGGACGGTACGGCCGCTCCAGCGCTGCATCGCCAAGCGCGGCAACCTCCTGGCGCATCAGCTTCGGAAACTGCTCCAGGACGTCGATGGCCTGCGTACGCTGCGCGGCGGAGACGACCTCGCTGCGCTGAAAGCGTCCGACCGGATACCGCTGCAGCTCCAGTTCCTGCTCTTGGGTGGTCATGCGATCAACATAGCAGCGCGCCGGATGGCACGAAAGCAGCATCGGTTTTTTCCGCAGCCGACGCTGTACTGAAGCCTACAATCGACTTGCGTCATCCAATCGGCATACCCCATGAATCCAGTGCATTCGACCACACCGCCCCCGCAGCACCAGCGTTTTTTCTTTGACACCTTCGGCATCACGGAGCGGCTGCTGGAACGTTGCCTGGCAGAGGCACTCTCCGCCGGCGGCGACTATGCCGACCTTTACTTTGAGTCGATCGCGTCCACCTCTATCGGGCTGGACGAGTCACTGGTGAAGTCTGCCAGCCAGGGTATGAGCGCCGGCTGCGGCGTGCGTGTGGTCGCGGGCGAACGCACCGGCTACGCCTACACGGACGACCTCTCGGCCGAGCGGCTGATCCGCGCCGCCCGCACTGCTGCGCTGATCGCCAGCGGACCGGCGAAGGAGCCGGTCACCGGCTTTCGCACCCAGGGCCAGCAGGACCTCTCCCCGGTGCCCGCGCCTGAGGCCGACCAGGCCATCGCGGCCAAGCTGGCCCTGCTGCAGCGGGCCGACCTCGCCGCCCGCGCCTACGATCCGCGCATTGTGCAGGTGCGCGCCAGCTTCGCTGACGAGGTACGCCGGATCCTGATCGCCGCCTCTGACGGCACGTACGCCTCCGATACTCAGCCGCTCGCCCGCTTCAGCGTCTTCGTCATCGCCAAGGACGGATCGAACGTGAGCCGCGGCAGCTCAGGCGGCGGCGGCCGCGTGGAGCTCGACTTCTTTGAGTCGCAGAAGACGCCGGAAGGCTTCGCCGCCGAGGCCGCGAGGCAGGCGATCCTGCAGCTGAACGCAGTGCCGGCGCCGGCTGGCGAGATGGAAGTAGTACTGGGTCCGGGATGGCCCGGCGTGCTGCTGCATGAGGCTGTGGGCCACGGACTCGAGGCCGACTTCAACCGCAAGGGCACCTCGGCCTTCTCTGGCCTCATCGGCCAGCCGGTCGCCTCATCCAAGGTGACGGTGGTTGATAACGGACGCATGCCGAACCGGCGCGGGTCACTGAACGTGGATGATGAAGGCTCGCCTACCCAGGAGACGGTGCTGATCGAGAACGGCATCCTGAAGGGCTACATGAGCGACAAGCTCTCCTCGCGTCTCATGGGCATCCCGGAGACCGGCAACTGCCGCCGCGAGAGCTATCAGGCCGTGCCGATGCCGCGCATGACCAACACCTACATGCTCGCGGGTGAAGACGATCCTGCGGACATCCTACGCTCTGTGAAGCGCGGGCTCTATGCCGTGAACTTCGGCGGCGGGCAGGTGGACATCACCAGCGGCAAGTTTGTCTTCTCTGCCAGCGAGGCGTACCTGATTGAAGACGGCAAGGTCACGCGTCCGGTGAAGGACGCCACCCTGATTGGCAATGGGCCAGAGGCGCTCAAGTATGTCTCCATGGTCGGCCATGACCTGAAGCTGGACGAAGGAATCGGCACCTGCGGCAAGGAAGGCCAGAGCGTACCCGTGGGCGTAGGCATGCCGACGATCAAGCTCGATCGCATGGTTGTCGGCGGGACGGGGCGCTGAGCGTGGCCGGCGAAACAGCAGCGCTGCTCTCCTCGGCAAGCTCGTCAGGACTAACCCAGACGCTCGCCCTCGATCTCGTGCAGCAGGCACTCGATGCCGGGGCCACTGACGCCGAAGTCATTCTCTACGAGGGCGACGAGTTCGAAGCCCTGGTGCGCAAAGGCGAGGTCGAGAGGCTGAAGGACTCGGGCTCTCGCGCTGCCGGGCTGCGTGTATTCCTCGGCGCCCGCACCGCGTCTACCTCCACCAGCGATCTGACCCCCGGCGGTCTCGCCAGACTCGTCACCGGAGCAGTTGCGCTTGCCCGCGTCACCTCAGATGATCCCTTCGCCGGTCTTCCGGAGACGCAGAGTTTCGGCAAGCTTGAAGGCGACCTCGCACTCTACTCCGACGACGTACAGGCGCTCCCCGCGGCGCAGCGCATTGAGCTGGCACGCCGCGCCGATGCGGCGGCGTTCGCGATGGATCCGCGCATCACCAACAGCCGGGGCGGCTCCTTCGATGCCGGCTCGGGTCATAAAGTGCTCGCCAACTCCCGCGGCTTCGTCGGTGAGTATCGCCGCTCCATCTGCTCGATCTCCGCTAGTCCCATCGCGCAGTCTGCCGACGGGCAGATGCAGCGTGACTACTGGTATTCCAGCGCGCGCGCCGCCGCTCAGCTTGAAGATCCGGAGTCGATCGGCGCGGAGGCGGCTCGCCGCACCGTGCGCCGGCTGGGTGCCCGCTCCGTGGCCACGCAGCAGGTCCCGGTCATCTTCTCGCCAGAGGTGGCCCGCTCCCTCGTGGGCAACCTGTTTGAGGCTGCAAACGGCTCCCTGATCTATCACCAGTCCTCATTCTTTGCGGGCAAGCTGGGCGAGCAGGTCGCCAGCCCGGAGATCACGGTGATCGATGATGGAACACTCCCGGGCGGCTTCGGCACGGCGCCGTTCGATGGAGAGGGCCTTCCTACCCGCCGCACTGTGATCGTCGAGAACGGCATCCTGAAGAACTACCTGCTCAACAGCTATATCGGCCGCAAGCTCAACATGCCATCGACGGGCAACGCTTCCCGCGGGCTGGCTGGCGCGCCCGGTATCGGCGCCGGCAATCTCTTCCTCACCTCGAGCGCCGCCCTGCCGCCGGAAGCGCTGCTGGCCGGCGTGACCACCGGGCTTTACGTGACTGAGCTGATCGGCCAGGGCGTCAACATGGTCACTGGCGACTACTCGCGCGGCGCATCGGGACTGTGGATCGAAAATGGCGAGCTCACTTACCCTGTAGAAGGAATCACCATCGCCGGCAACCTGCAGCAGATGTTTCGCAATATCACTGCTATCGGCAATGACCTGCACTTCCGCAGTTCCGTGGCCGCCCCGACACTCCGAATTGATGACATGACCATCGCGGGCCGCTGAGCCGCCTGACGCAGGTCAGCAGGAAGATAGAAGCATGGCTTCATTGCTGATCGCTGGCGCCACCGGTCTTGTCGGCAAGCTGGTGCTGCAGCAGGCGCTTGCAGACAAACGCGTGAGCCGGGCCATTGCCCTGACCCGCCGGCCGCTCGCTCTGGATGACACGCTTGCAAGCGACAAGCTGCAGAACGTTGTCATCGACTTCTCTTGCATGCCCGACCAGGCCTCCTGGTGGTCGGTGGATGGCGTTGTCTGCGCGCTGGGCACCACACGCGCTCAGGCCGGATCACCCATCGCTTACCGGGCGATCGATTACGAGTATCCACTCGCCCTTGCTCGCCATGCACGCGAGCATGGTGCGACACACTTTGCACTTACCTCAGCCATCGGTGCCGATCCGCGGTCGCGCTTCCGTTACACCCGGACGAAAGGTGAGCTGGAGCGCGAGCTGCAGACACTCGGCTTCCCCTCCCTGACCATCGTGCGTCCGAGCGTGCTCGATGGAGAACGGGAGCGACCGCGCTTCGATGAGCGCGCAGCAGTCATGCTCTTCCGACGGTTGGCGCCTGTCTTACCGGCCCGGCTCCGTGTCAGCCCTGCAAAGGAAGTCGCAGCCGCTCTGCTTGAGGGAGCCCTCGGTGCCCCGCCCGGCGTCCACGTCAAGACCACGAAGACCTGCGCTAAGCCGAGAACGCACTGTGCGGCCCGTCATGCACCGCACTAGAATCAGACCGTGCTGGCGCATCGCTTAGCTTTCGACGCAGGCACCGCGGCGGCGACCCTGGCCGAACTGCCGGAGTCGCCTGCGGTGTTTGCACTCGGGTTCGGAGAGCGGCGCGAACCCTACCTGGCCCGCACTTCTAACCTGCGGCTGCGGCTCACGCGCATGCTTGCTCCCGCGGGCGCACTCTCCCGTCGAGTGCAGCTGCTGCCCTTTGTTGCGGAGATACGCTGGTCCCCCTTCGGCTCGGAACTGGAGGCGTCCTTGCTGCTCTATCGCGAGATGCACAGCGCCTTCGCTGACCGGGACCCGGCACAGATCCGCAAGCGTCTGCGGTTACGTCCACCCGCGTACCTGCGCATGGCGATGGAGAACGAATTCCCTAGGCTGTTTGCGACCAACCGCTATGTGCGCTCTGCCGCGGGCAGAAGCTTCGGCCCCTTTCCTACCCGCGTCGCAGCAGAGCGCACCTGCGACGCAGTGCTTGACCTGTTCCAGCTGCGGCGCTGCGTGGAGGACCTGGCACCCTTCCCTGAGCATCCAGCCTGCGCATACGCGGAGATGAAGAAGTGCCTGGCGCCCTGCAACCAGAGCTGCACGCCGGACCGCCATACTGCAGAGGCCAAAGCGGTGTTCGAGACACTCCGCACCCACGGCGCCAGTCTTCTGTCAGCACTCGATCAGGAGCGGACTGCCGCCTCGGATGCGCTGGAGTTTGAAGCTGCGGCCGCGTTGCACCAACGCTATGAGAAAGCCGAGGCCGTGCTGCGGGAGATCCCCGAAGCCATGCGCCTGCTGTCGGAGCTCTCGGCAGTCATCGTCCAGCCGGCGGCAGAACCGGGCGACGTGGCTCTCTTTCGCCTGCTTCCGCACGCGCTGGTGGGGCCGGTGGCTTTCTCTACGCTGGGCATGCGGCTGCACAATGAGCAGTCCGGTTCTTCGTCGCTCTACTCGCATCCGGTCGCGCTCGCACCGATACCGCTGGAGCCGTCGGCCGATCCTGCAGACACGCTGGAGGCTCGGCTGGAGAAGTCGCTGTCCATGCTGGATGCACTCGCCCCGGGCAAGCCATCTACTCAGCAGATTGAGGATCAGCTGGCGCTGTTCACCCGCTGGTGCTACCGGCCCGCGGCCAAGCGCACTGGTGAGGCAGTGTTCGCGGATCCGGGCGGTCTTCTGCCCAACAAAGGCCTGCTGCGCGCCATCTCCCGTGTGGCTCGCGCCGCTCTCGCGCCCCCGGTTGAGACGGTGGCCCGCTGATACACTATCGCCGTGGTCGAACTGCTGCCCTCCATCCTCTCTGCAGACTTCGCGCACCTGGCCGACGCAGTTGCGGCCGGTGAGCGTGCTGGCGGCACTGCCATCCATGTCGACGTGATGGATGGCCACTTTGTGCCCAACATCACCCTGGGCCCGCCCGTGGTGAAGTCGCTGCGCAGGGTGACAAAGCTGCCTCTGGACTGCCACCTGATGATTGAAAACGCGGACAACTTCATCCCTGCCTTCGCTGAGGCAGGCGCGAATTGGATCGGCGTTCACTTTGAGGCCTGCCGGCACCTGCACCGCACTATTCAGCTGATCCGGGATCACGGCATGGAGCCGGGGGTGGTCATCAACCCGGCGACGCGCGTGGATGTGCTCTACGACGTGCTGCCCATGCTGCACCACGTGCTGGTGATGAGCGTGAATCCCGGCTTTGGCGGCCAGAAGTTCATCCCCTTCGCGGTGGAGAAGATCCGCCATCTGCGCGAACTCCGCTCTGAGCGCAACCTGGACTACCGCATCGAGGTGGACGGCGGCATCGGCCACGATACCGTGGCGCAGGTGGTCGAAGCCGGTGCCGAGTTGCTGGTGGCCGGTAGCGCCGTCTATGAGGGCGGCCAGCCGGAGAAGAAGGGTCGGGAGCTGCTGGAAGCAGCCCGGGCTGCGGAACTCGTCCGCGCCAGATAAACTAATCCACAGAACTCCACAGGCAGGTAGTACGAGCGCGCTTGAGCCAGTGGTCTTCTTGAATTCTGAGGATGTCTATGAATCGTCGTTTCTCCGCTCGCCTGCTTGCTCTTTCCGCGATCGCCTGCATGGCAGCCGGTTTCGTCACCGCAGCGCCCGCCCAGGGAGTCCTCCACCGGAGCAAGAAGCCCAGCACCAAGGCCACACCCGCAGACCCGCTCGCCGGCGTCGCCTCCAAGCAGCCTGACAAGGAGCTGTTCGACAAGGCGATGGCGGCCCTGAAGAAGGGCCACTACGACGTCGCCCGTCTGGATCTGCAAACCCTGCTGAATACCTATCCCGAGTCGGAGTACCAGTTGCGCGCCAAGCTCGCAGTGGGCGACACCTGGTACAAGGAAGGCGGCACCGCTGCCCTGCAGCAGGCGGAGGCCGAGTACAAGGACTTCATCACCTTCTTCCCCAACCAGCCAGAGGCTGCCGAAGCGCAGATGAAGGTGGCAGACATCTACTACTCGCAGATGGAGAAGCCGGACCGCGACCCTACCAACGCAGAGCGCGCTGAGCAGGAATACCGGCTGATGATTCAGCAGTTCCCCGACTCTACGCTGGTTCCGCGCGCCAAGCAGCGGCTGCGTGAGACGCAGGAGGTGCTGGCGGCACGGCAGTTCACCATCGGCAGCTTCTACGAGACACACGAGAACTGGCCGGCCAGCATTGCCCGGCTGCAGACGCTTACCGACTCCTACCCTCTGTTCAGCAAGAGCGACATGGCGCTGATGGCGCTGGGCGACGCCTACTCGGGCGAGGCGGCGGCGGCCGAGAAGTACAACATCGATCCGGCGGTGAAGGAGAGGCTGATCGCCTCCTACGAGGACCGCGCTGCGGATGCCTATGCCCGCGTAGTCACCCGCTATCCCATGACGCCCCACGTGGAGGATGCACGTGAGCGTCTGATCGCGATGGGCCGCAAGGTGCCGGAGCCATCGCAGTCGGCGCTGGCGGAGAGCGAGTCCGAGGAGCAGAGCCGCATCAATGTGAAGCTCAAGGATCGTGCCCTGCTGCTGGTCAAGCATGGCCCGTCCACCCTGGAAGCGGCGCGCGTGGGCGAGCCTTTGATGACCAGTCCAAAGACGGTGACGGCGCCCGAAGTGAATCAGCAGAACGTCGCAATCTATAACGCAGCCACCGGTAAGCCGGCGGGCGAGGCCGCGGCAACACCCTCACCCGAGGTGGCGAACGGCACTGCCGCACCCCGGACCGGCGATGCTGCTCCCGCTGCCGCGGACACTGCGCCGGGAGGAGGCGGGACCGGAGTCGGTGCGACCGTGCTGAACCCGAACGGCGGCGTCGTGGACAACAACGACGGCAACTCCAGCACCGGAGCGACACCGCCTGCAGCCGCCGACGAGGGCTCTGCGACGACTGCGGCCCCTCCGCCGGCACCAGCAGGAGACAACTACGGCCTGAAGGCAGTTGGTCCGGAGAACACGGCGCCATTGCCCCCGGCCGAAAAGCCGGCGGAAGCCCAGACCCAGGTGAACGACGTTAAGAACAGCGCACCGGCGCAGGTGCAGACCGGCGCCACTGCCAGCGGTCGCCGCCCCAAGAAGAATCCCAAGGTCAAGACCAACAGCGGCGAATCCACCAGCGATAAGAAGAAGAAGGGGCTGGATAAGCTGAACCCCTTCTAGGAACCGTACGAGCTAGCAGCAGTGAGCCCCATCCCGCGCAAGCACAGGGTGGGGCTTCTGCTTTACCGAGCGCACTCTGCCCTCCTCCACACCCCTGTTACCCTGAGAGTTCATGCCGCACGAGCTACCGAAAGCCTACGATCCTGCTGCCATTGAAGAGAAATGGGCCGCCTACTGGGTGGAGCAGAAGCTCTTCCACACCTCCTCCGTCGATGCTGCCGCCCCGGGCCAGAACTTCACCCTCCTGCTGCCCCCGCCCAACGTCACCGGCCGTCTGCATATGGGCCACATGTTCGAGCAGACAGAGACGGACATCCTGGCCCGCTGGCATCGCATGCGCGGCGTGTGCACATTGTGGGTGCCGGGGACCGACCATGCCGGTATCGCGACCCAGCTGATGGTGGAGCGGCAGCTGGCCGAGGAGAAGACCACGCGCCAGCAACTTGGCCGCGAGGCCTTCCTAGAGCGCGTCTGGCGCTGGAAGGAGCAGTACGGCGGCGCAATTCTAGATCAGATGAAGCGCCTCGGCGCGTCCGTGGACTGGTCGCGCGAGTACTTCACCATGGACGCCGGCCTCTCCTGCGCCGTGCGTGAAGCATTCGTCCGCCTGTATGAGCAGGGACTGATCTACCGTGGCGCCTACATCGTGAACTGGTGTCCGCGCTGCCAGACCGCCATCTCCGACCTGGAGGTCGTCCACGAGGAGCAGCAGGGAAAGCTCTACACCATCCCCTACAGCATCGTCGGATCGGATGAGGTGCTGCTGGTGGCGACGACCCGGCCGGAGACGATGTTTGGCGACACCGCCATCGCCGTCCATCCCGACGACGAACGCTACCGGCACCTGCACGGCGCGCGCGTCCATGTGCCCTTCATCGGCCGCGAGATTCCCATCATCACCGATCCCTGGGTCAGTCCGGAGTTCGGCACCGGTGCGGTCAAAATCACGCCCGCGCACGATCCCAACGACTATGCCATGGGCCAGCGGCATAGCCTGCCCTCGATCAACGTGATGGACGACACAGCGCACCTGACCGCGGCCGCCGGCCGGTTCGCCGGCATGGACCGCTACGCCGCCCGCAAGGCCATGGTGCTCGAGTTGGAGGGCCAGGCAGGATACGCTGCCAAGGACCACTCGCATGCCATCGGCAAGTGCGACCGCTGCAAGACCGTTGTGGAGCCACGCCTCTCCACGCAGTGGTTCATCCGCATCCAGCCGCTGGCGGATAAGGCCATTGCTGCGGTGGAGCAGGGCCACATCCGCTTCACCCCGGAGCAGTATCGCAAGACTTACGACGAGTGGATGCGCAACATCCACGACTGGTGCATCTCCCGCCAGTTGTGGTGGGGCCATCGGATACCAGCGTGGCACTGCGCCGCATGCAGCAAGATGACGGTGGCACGTGAGACGCCCGCCATCTGCGAACACTGCAAGGCAGCCGAACTGACGCAGGAGACCGACGTGCTCGACACCTGGTTCTCCTCCGGTCTACTGCCCATGTCCGTCTTCGGCTGGCCGGAGCAGACGCCGGACCTCGCCACCTTCTATCCCACTGAGCTGCTGGTCACCGGCTTCGACATCCTCTTCTTCTGGGTCGCCCGCATGATCATGCTGGGCTGCCACTTCATGCTCGACGTCCCCATGCCGGACGGCACACCGCGCACGTTGAAGGATGCAGTGCCCTTCCGCCAGGTCTACATCCATGCCCTGGTGCGGGATGCCGATCGCCAGAAGATGTCGAAGACCAAGGGAAATGTCGTCGACCCTATTGAGATCGTGCAGCGTTACGGCACCGATGCAGTCCGGTTCACGCTGGCCGCCATGGCGTCGCCCGGAACTGACATCGCCTTTTCTGAAGCGCGGACTGAGGGCTACCGTGCCTTCGCGAACAAGATCTGGAACGCAGCACGCTTCCTGTTCATGCAGCGTGAGCGCTTTCCCCATGCACCCGCTGCTCCGCGCGAAGGCGATCCGCTATCGGCGGTCCGGCACGATGCCGAGAGGTTCCGCCTGGAGGATCGGTGGATCCTCTCGCGGCTGGACCACACCGCGGGCGCAGTCAACACAGCGCTTGAGAACTACCGCTTCGACGATGCCGCGGACAGCATCTACCAGTTCTTCTGGGGCGATCTGTGCGACTGGTATCTGGAGCTGGCCAAGCTGCGCATGGAGACGGCCGGCTCGGACGAGGAGCGGCTGTTGCCGTTCATGCTGTTCAGCGGTGTCTTCGAAGCCTCGCTGCGGCTACTGGCCCCCTTCATGCCTTTCCTCACCGAAGAGGTGTGGCATGCCTTCTATGATGGCGCCACGCCGCGACAGTCGATCGCACTGACCGCCTACCCCGCCCCGCAGCAGGCCCAGGACGCGGATGCCGAAGCTCAGATGACGTTGCTGCAGTCCTTCATCGTGGCCGTGCGGGCAGCGCGCAAAGATGCCGGCGTCCCGGAGCGCGAAGCGATTCCCGTGGTGGTGCGCACTGCGGATGCATCTGTCTACCAACAGAACATGGCCACCATTCAGCGGCTGGCGCGCGTCACCACGCTTCAGGCGGTCGAACGTTTGCCAGAGGGGGCCGCACACCGTGCGACTCCTGCGTTTGACGTTGCCGTGCTGTACGAGAAGCAGATCGATGCCAAGGCCGAACGCGAGCGCCTGACGAAAGAAGTGGCGCGCCTGGAAAAGGAGAAGGAGGGCAGCGATCGCCAGCTTGGGAACGAGGCCTTCCTCGCGAAGGCGCCAGCACCGGTGGTGGAAGTGCTGCGCCGCCGCAACGCGGAGCTCGCTGCGCTGATCCCGCGCACCCGTGCTGCGCTCGACGCACTGCCCCCTAGCTGATCCGGCTCAGTTGCCGGCAGCCGCGGTCCGATCATGGTGAGACAGATCGATGTTCATCTGCACTCCGCGGCCGTTCGGCGTCTGGATGCTGGAGAAGGAGTAGCGGCGGCTCACTTCGCCCCGCGTCCGGGACACGTAGCCGCCCACCATGTAGCCCAGCGCGCCACCCACGATCACATCGGACGGAAAGTGGTCGCGTGCGATGACGCGGGATGCTGAAACCGTCGTTGCCAGGCCGTACAGCAGCACCTTGGTCTTCCAGCTTGGGTAGCGGTCCGTCACGACGTGCGCAAAAGCCCACGCCGTCAGCGAGTGATTCGACGCAAAGGACTGCCCATCCGGATAGGTGCTGGTTCCATGCGGCCAGAATCGCCCGGTGCCGTCGCCCTGGTTGGGCCGCTGGCGGTTGGTGGCATACTTCAAGCCTTCGTTCAGGATCAGCGAGTCGACGATTGCTTCCGTCGTGATAACCGCGCTCTGCTTCAGGTAGTCGTCTTTGCGGAGATAGCCGAAGCCATAGCCTCCTGCCAGGCTGGCAATCGGCAGATAGATTGCGCCTGCATCCGAGATCTTCGCGAAGGTGTCCTCGCGGCTTGGGTCGTTGCCCAGGCTGCGCAGGGCGTGCGCGTCATAGTCGATCGCCAGCCCCGTCGCCACGCCAATCGGAGCAATCCACAGCAGGTCCTTGGGCCGGAAGCGCAACGGGCTGGTCAGAATCTTGCCTTCATCCTGTAGCACGTGAACAGCGCAGGTCTTCAGCCGATTGACATCGCATTCGTCCGAGGTTGACTGCGGCTCTGCCTGCGACCAGAGGCAGGAGGGAGCGAGGACGATGGCGAGCAGAGCAAGGGCGCGAAAGAGCATCCCGCCATTTTACGGGTACATTTCGTCTGCAGCGCACCGCAGTGCCAGGCTTATTCAGTCGGCGTATCATGAGGAGACCCTATGGATTGGAAGAGCAAGCGAGTTGAGGCCATTCTCGAGCAGGCCCTGGTAGAAGATCAGGCGCTCAAGGACATCACCACGGCTTACACCATCGACCCCAAGCTGCGCGCCTCAGGCACCATTCTGGCCAAGCAGGACTGCGTCGTCTCCGGACTTGGTTCAATCCCGCGTTTTCTGGAGATTTTCAGCCGGCTTAGTCAGCAATCCACCGGCGCTTCGCCGATCCGCTATGAAGTTGTGCACCATCCGGAGATCTTCGACGGAGTGCGGGTGAAGCGCGGCCAGTCAATTGCCGTCGTCCGCTCCACGGCGCGGGTGCTTCTCTCGTGCGAGCGCGTCATCCTGAACCTGATGCAGCGCATGAGCGGAATCGCGACCATCACTCGGACCTACGTCGACCAGGTGCAGGGCACCCGCACTCGCGTGCTGGACACACGCAAGACAGTCCCTGGGCTGCGGTTGCTGGATAAGTATGCCGTCTCCTGCGGTGGCGGCGAGAACCACCGCCTCGATCTGTCCGACGGCGTCCTGATCAAGAACAACCACATCGCGCTTGGCGGCGGCATTCCCAAGGTGCTGGCCTCTGCATTGGCCGCGCGTCTGCCCGGTCAGCGGGTTCAAGTTGAGGTGCGCAATCGCCTCGAGCTCCAGCAGGCAATGGACGGCGGCGCCGAGGCATTGCTGCTGGACAACATGTCTCCCGCGGAAGTCGCCGAGTCCGTGAAGCTGATTCGCAGCCGTGGCCTTACCTTGCCGATCGAAGCATCGGGCGGCATTCAGCTTGAAAACATCCGCAGTTATGCCGAGGCCGGTGTCGACTATATCTCTTCCGGCGCGCTGACCCACTCCGCCACTGCCGTTGACCTGAGCATGCGCATTGCGGCCGAGAGTTGACCGCCGATGACGACCGCTGAGGAACCTTTGACGCAGGCCAGCACCAGCCAGACCGCACTCTCGGCCGATGCTCTCAATCGCGATCTGGCAGGGACAAGCTTCGCCGGAAAGCTCCGCCACTACCTCACGATCGGTTCCACCAACTCGCTTGCCATGCATGAGGCGGAGAACGGCGAAGCCGGCGGCACCGTCTACGTAGCGGATGAGCAGACCGGCGGCCGCGGTCGCGGTGCGCACACCTGGCACTCCGCAGCCGGCACCGGCCTCTATGTCAGCGTGCTGCTTCGGCCCGCGCTCGCACCGGCTGACGTCCTCTGGCTGTCACTCGCCGCGGGGCTCGCAGTACAGGCCGCAGTCGCCGAGGTCACCTCGTTGCACGCAGACATTCGCTGGCCCAATGACCTTCTGCTCTCCGGCCGCAAGTTCTGCGGCATCCTGACCGAGCTGAATGCAGAGGTGACGCGCGTACGACATGCAGTGGTCGGTCTCGGCATCAACGTGCATCAGCCCGCATTTCCGCCGGAGCTCGCTGATGTGGCGACTTCGCTCGCCATTGAGACGGGCCGCCAGTGGTCCCGCCATGACCTGCTGGTTGCACTGCTTCAGCACCTTGAGTCAGAAGTCGAACAGCTGACCGGGCCTGCGGGCGTCGATCACGCCGCGGCAGATATCCGGCGCCGTCTGGCGGCAGGCTCGACCTGGGTGCAGGGCAAGCGCGTAATCGTCACCGAAGCGGATACCTTCTCCGGCGTGACGGACGGACTGGACAGCCGCGGCTTTCTCCGCGTCCGTACCGCCGATGGTACGCGGACCGTGCTCTCTGGCGGTGTACGCAGCGCGCCCGCCGCGGAGGGCCGCTGACTCATGCTGCTGGCCATCGACATCGGCAACACCAACACCGTCCTGGGCCTCTACCCGCTGGACTCATCCGAGCTGGCGGCAGACTGGCGCATCACCACGCACAAGAATCAGACCACGGACGAGTATGGCGTTCTCTTCCTCAACCTGTTCTCGTTGAAGCAGATTGACGCTGCGAAGATCAAGGCCATCATTATCTCTTCCGTCGTGCCTCCGCTGGACGCGACCATCCGCGACTTGTGCGAGCGCTACTTCCGGATTAAACCCATCTTTGTGGAGCCGGGCATCAAGACCGGCATGCCGCTGCTGGTGGACAACCCGGCAGAGTTGGGCGCAGATCGTATCGTCAACGATGTCGCTGCGTTTACCCGCTACGGTGGCCCGCTGATCGTCGTCGACTTCGGCACCGCGACTACCTTTGACGTCATCACCGCGCGCGGCGAGTACATCGGCGGCGTGATCGCACCCGGACTCGGCATCTCTGCGGACGCGCTCTTCTCCCGCGCCGCCAAGCTGGCTCGGGTAGACATCAAGCGGCCGGCACGAACCATCGGCACCAACACCATTGCGCACCTGCAGAGCGGACTCTTCTACGGCTACATCGGCCTGGTGGATGGCATCCTGGAGCGCATGCTGGCAGAGATGAGTGCTGGCCAGCTCTCCCCGCCGGACGTCGCGCCGAAAGTGATCGCCACCGGCGGTCTGGCCCACATGATGCACGGGGAATCGAAGTACATCACCACCATGGATGACATGCTGACGCTGGACGGACTGCGCCTGCTCTACGAGCGGAACCGCACCCACCGGCCGCGGGGCAGCGCGGCGCGTGTGCATCCAGGCTGAGCGTGCAGACCGGTTTGCAGAACTACGTCAACTACTTCACGGAGATTGAGGAGCACTTTCAGCGGCGCCGCGGATCACTTCTGCTGCTCTCCACGCTGGACTGGTCCCTCATCGACACCTGGCGCGAGTCCGGCGTGCCGCTGGGTGCGGTGCTGCGCGGCATCGATGCAGCCTTCGACAAGTACGAAGCGCGCAAGACCCGGGCACGCATGCAGAAGGTCAACGGACTTGCCTGGTGCGCACAGGCCGTCATGGAAGCCGTCGAAGCCATGCAGGAGGCTGCGGTCGGCGGAGCCCCTCCCGCGTCCAAAGAGCCAGCTGGACTGGAACGCGCGCGCATTACCGCGCACCTGCAGACCGCGGCGGAGGCGTTCGAACGCGCACAGCCGCGCATTCCCGCCTGTGCTGCAATCGCAGAGCGGCTGCGCGAGCTGGCCCAGGCGCCGGGAGCCAACGAAGAACTCGAGCGCCAGCTCTCGACTCTCGAAGAGAAGGTCTTCGCCGTGCTCACCACGCACATGCCGGAGGCGGATCTCCAGCGCTTGCGTGAGCAGGCAAGCCAGGAACTGGCACCCTATCGCAGCCGCATGCAGGCCCTGCAGATTCGGCAGATCGAGCAGCAGTTCCTGCGCCGCCGTATGCTCGAACACTACGACCTGCCTCGCATCAGTCTCTTCTACATGCAGCAGGAGGGCTGATCGTGCAGCTGCGGATGGACAAGGCGATCTACGGCGGCAGTGCCCTCGGCCGCGTGCCCGCAGAGGAGCCGGAGTTGGCCGGGAAGGCGGTCTTCGTGCCCATGGCGCTGCCGGGCGAGCTGGTCGACGCGACTATTCTAAGCAACCGCCGTGGTTACATCACGGCCCGGCTCGACTCTATCCTCGAGCGGTCTGCCCAGCGCATCCAGCCCGGCTGCGACTACTACGAGCGTTGCGGAGGCTGCCACTACCAGCATGCGGACTACGCTGCCCAACTGGAGATGAAGCGCAGCATCCTGGCTGAAACGCTGGCCCGCGCGCATGTGAATGCTCCAGCGCAGATGCGCACGCTTGCCGCAGACCCATGGAGATACCGCAACCGCATTCGCCTGCACGTGGCCCAGCAGCCGGCACCCGTGCTCTGCTATCGGCAGGCCGCGTCGCATCGCGACCTGCCCGTCGATCACTGTCCCGTTGCTGCTCCTGCTTTGCAGGAGGCCATCCCCGCCATCACCTCGGCTCTGCAGGCGCATCCCCGCCTGGCACGAACGCTTGCCGAGGTGGAGCTGTTCACCAGTCATGATGAATCCTCGCTCCTGGTCTCCCTGTTCGGCACGGAGCCGGTCGACGCCCCTCTACTTCGCAGCTTCGCGGATGCACTGCTCCCTGCAGTCCCGAAACTCAAAGGCGTGCGTGCCGCAGCCATAGAAGATCGCGGAGCCGCCCCCGGCCAAACCGCCACATGGGGCGAAGCCGCAATCGACTACAGCGTAGGCGAGCACAGCTACCGGGTCAGTTCCGGAGCCTTCTTTCAGATCAACCGCTTTCTCGTGCCGGCGCTGCTGGAAGAGGTCGTCGCGCAGCGCACCGGCATCTTGGCATGGGATCTCTACGCCGGCGTCGGCCTCTTTGCGACCGCTCTGGCGCAGCGCTTTGCCCGGGTCGTCGCCGTTGAGTCCTCACCTCAAGCCTCAGCCGATCTGCGACACAACCTCCGCGGCCCGGCACACGAATGCATGCGCGCGGACACGCTCCAGTTCCTGCGCTCCCACTCTGCTCGCCTGCGGCAGCAGCCCTCCCCTGATCTCGTGGTCCTCGATCCGCCCCGGGCCGGCCTAGGTGCCGAAGTGTGTGCACTGCTTGCCGCTGCGCAGCCAGCCCGGATCGTCTACGTCTCCTGCGATCCGGCTACGCTGGCTCGCGATCTGCGCGCCCTGCAACCATCCGGGTATCGACTGGCGCAGCTCACCTTGATAGACCTGTTTCCGCAGACCTTTCATCTGGAGACCGTGGCTGTGCTCGAGCGCGCCTGAGCCTGACCGGCGATAGTCGCCCGGGCGGGAGAGGCAATTCGACCGATGGCCGCCGCGACTGCTCCGACTCCGACCTCCGCTCCCCTATCTACAAGAAGTCAGGGGGTCGCAGCCAAGACCTGGATCGGTACCGTTGAGCACGACGCGCCCCGCTTCCACCGCGCTCCCCTGCTCTTTGCGGCTATTCCCTTTGCCGCCGGCATCCTCATCGCCCACCATCGGTGGTTCAGCCCGGCATGGCTGCTCATTGCCGTCTGCGCCGCAGGTGTCCTGACCACGCTCGCGGCTCTGCGCCATGCGCCATCGGCACTGCTCCCTCTAGCCGTCACCTGGCTGCTCCTGGGTGGCTTTGCAGCAGAGATTGAGCCCGCACCGGCGCCGCAGTCTGCATTGCGCCAGCTAGCCCATGGCAGCGCTGTGGCGGTCACCGGAGTGATCGATCGCACCACGCCAGTGCAGCGCATCGTGTCGCAACGCCCGTTCTCAGAAGAACGCATCGAGGAGCAGATGCAATCGGTCGACCTGCGTGTATCGGCGGCAGCAGAGCCGGATGCCCCACTCGCACCCGTTGACGGCGGTTTGCGGCTCTCCTTGTATGCGCCTCAGGATGTAACGCTTGTCCCCTTGAACTGTGGCGATGTCGTCACTGTGACAGCTACCTTACGCCCGCCGGAGCGTTACCGCGATCCCGGTGTATGGGACAGCTCCGCATGGCTGCTGAACCAGGGCATCGGCGTCATCGGCTCCGCCAAGGCAGACCGGCTCACACGCACCTCGCCGCCCGTACGGCGCAGCCTGCCCTGTCTGTTGCACGCTTGGCAGACGTCGGCCAGCGATTGGCTGGTGCACTTTGCCGAAGCCGCGCCGTCGCACGCCCTGCCGGTCTGGCTCACCCTGAGCCGCGACGATACCGCCATGGTGGCTGCCATGGTCACCGGAGACCGTACGTACCTGGGACGCAGTCTCCGCGCCGGGTTTGAGCGGACCGGCTCCTTCCACCTGCTTGTCGTCTCCGGCCTGCACGTGGGGCTCTTCGCCGGGCTGGTCTTCGCGCTGGGCCGACGGATGCGCGTGGGCCGCGTCCCGCTCACCGCGGTCACTCTGGTGCTTTCCTTCGTCTACGCCGTGCTTACCGGCTTCGGCCAGCCAGTGCAGCGCGCATTCACCATGGTTGCGCTGTACCTGATTGGCCGGCTCCTGTACCGCGATCGGAGCGGGCTCAACAGCCTTGGCTTCGCAGCCATCTGTCTGCTGACCTTTCACCCTCGCGCGCTGCTCGACGCCGGCCTGCAGATGACGCTGCTCACGGTGGTGGCCGTCACCGGGGTCGCCGTACCGCTGATCGAGCGCAGCACTGCACCCTTCCTGCTGGCCACGCGTGGAATACGCATCGTCGGCATGGATACGGCGTTCGCACCTCGCCTGGCCCAGTTCCGCGTCACCCTACGCCTCATTGGCGAGCATCTCGATCTGCTACTGAAGCCCTCGCTGGGACAGATGCCCCATTGGCTGGGCCGGGGCCGATGGAGACGCGCTCGTATCTCTGAAGCAATCCTTGCGTCGAGTGCACGCTGGGCCATGCTGCTCTTCAATCTGTGCCTCATCTCGGCAGTCATCGAGCTCACCATGGCGCTGCCGATGGCCGCGTACTTCCACCGCCTCACTACCTGGGGCTTGCCGGTGAATGTGCTGATTGTGCCCGCACTCGGCCTGCTGCTGCCGTGTGCGCTGCTCACCGGGCTGTGTCTGCTGCTCGCACCTGGGTTGGCATGGCTGCCTGCTGCCGGTACCGCGGCCCTGCTTCACGCTGTGCATTTTGTCGTCCAGGCATTCGACAGCCACGCCTCAAGCGACTGGCGGCTTCCCGGTCCCAGCGTTCCTGCCGCAGGCGCAGCGCTGCTGCTGATCGCAGTCGCCGTCATCGCCGCGCGCTCCAGGGCGCGCCGGGCGGTGCCGCTCTGTTGCGCAGCACTGCTGCTCGCCTTCGCATGCGTGCTGATTGCCCGGCCAGTCGAGCGCCGCGTCGGCTCGCTCGAGGTCACCGCCATCGACGTCGGACAGGGCGACTCCATCCTGGTCGTCACTCCGGACGGCCACACGCTGCTCATCGACGCCGGGGGACCGACCGGCGGTGGATACGGACACGCCGGCAACTTCGAGATCGGTGAAGATGTCGTCTCACCCTACCTGTGGAGCCGCGGCATACGTCGGCTGGACGCAGTCGCGCTCACTCACGCGCATAGCGACCACATGGGCGGCATGCCAGCGGTTCTGCGCAACTTCCGCCCCCGCGAGCTCTGGGTGGCGCACAATCCTGCCGTCCCCGCCTACGAGGAGCTGCTCTCGGATGCATCAGGGCTCGGCGTGCAGGTGCGTACTCTGGCCCGCGGGGATGCGTTCTCCTTCGGCGGCGCGCAGGTGATGGCTCTTGCTCCCGCTGCCGATTACACCCCAGGGCCCTCGCCCACCAACAACGACTCCCTGGTGATGCGTATCGGCTATGCCGGCCATGCAGCTCTGCTTGAGGGCGACGCGGAGGCGCCCAGCGAGGCTGCAATGCTCTCCCTTTCTCCGGAGCAGCTCCGCGCCGATCTGCTGAAGGTCGGCCATCATGGCAGCAAAACTTCCACCATTCCGCCTTTCCTGGCACGGGTCGCTCCCCGGTTCGCCGTCATCTCTGTCGGACCCTACAACAGCTACCACCACCCACGCTGGGAGACGCTGGAACACCTGGAGCAGCAGGGTGCCCGGACCTGGCGCACCGACCTGCTGGGCATATCCACCTTCTATCTCGACGAGAGCGGCGCTGCGCCGGCAGAGATTCGCTGACAGTTTTCAGCGCTTCACAGCGTGGAGTATCAAATGCGGATCGCGCCCCGGCTTCGGTATCGTTTTGCTTTCCCGGCGCATCCTTTCAGGGTGTAGAGTGCTCCGCAACACACCGCTCAAAGAGGCCGGACACGCTGCCCAGGGAGGGCCATACGATGCAACCAGGAGACAAGCAAGACCCGCCGACAAGCACGCCGGACGAAGGCCCATCGGACCAGCCACGGTCCCTGCTGGAGCAGCAACAGGAAGAGAAGAATATCCGCCGCCTGCAGTTGATGATGAACATGGTGATGTCCGTCATCGCGCAGGACGGCACGCTCAGCTATGAGGACGCGTCCGAGATGATTGCGGACAGCCGTCGCGCCGCGCTGGCCATGTTCCCGGACAAGGAGCTGGCCTACGACTTGATCTACAAGCCGAAGCTGCAGCGGCTGATGCGTGACCGCTTCCGTCTGCAGTAGCCTAATGCGGACCTAAGGTCCCGGCGCCAGACGAACGTTCTTGTAGACGTGATGCAGGCAGCCGTCCTGCTTGGCAGTAAAGCACTCCATGAACATGGGCCGATTGCGCAGGTCGCGATAGTCGAGTGCCATCTCTGCGCCATGGAACTGCAGGTTGACGAAGCCGTTCCACCCCGCGCGGATGCGCTGCGCATCACGATGCGCCCGGTCGTGGCCGTTCGATAGACCCAGAGGATAGTTGCTGCGCGGGTCGTAGTACTTCAAGCCATGGCCCTTGCGCGGCGGGTCTCCGCACTCCACCGGCATGCCGCCATGCCCAATGCATCGCGCATACATCGAAAAGCCGCCTGGCGAGAGTCGATGTTTGTAAATGCCCAGTCGGTGCTCGTGCCCGAAGAGCCAGACCACCTGCTGCCCGGCAAAGAACTCGCTTAGCTGCTTGGCTGGCCGAACGAAGATGTCGTCGTGGAAGGCGGTCAGTGGTTGATGGTGCGTCAGCAGCAGCGTCGCTTTCCGGTTCTCCTGCGGCCGTATCGTCTCCCGCAGCCAGCGGATCAGACCATCTTCCAGGCGCGCATCGGCATGCACCCATCCCAGACGATCGATGCCGGGTATCCAGCCCAGCAGCGGCAGCCCGGCAGAGTTGTAGCCCGTGTCCAGGCCCAGCACGCGCCAGTGCTCCGACTCCAGGCAGAAGTAGCTTGCCCGCTGCGGCGATCCGTCGCCGGTGTTGCAGTACTCGAGCACGGTGGTGAAGTAGGGCCGCCCTCCGCCATACATCTCGTGATTGCCGGGCAGCGCAAATGTGCCCACCCCACCCTTGGGCCAGCTCACTGGCGCATACTGGTTTACCGCCGTGCCGATGAAGTTCTCGCGCACCTCGGTCTCATCGCCGACGTAGTAGATATCGCCCAGGTGAATCGTGTAGTCCGGGTCCCCGGCACGCATCGACTCCGCAACCTGGGCCGCCTCCCGCGTGCCCGTCGCCCAGTCACTGGCGATGGCGACGCGCACTGGTCCCGCTCCAGTGGCGGATCGCATTTTGTAGCAACCGGTCTGGCCTAGATCCGCATAGGTGGGATACGGACGATAACGACCCCGGAAGATGTGGCGGAAATAGCTGGAGACCCATGCCATTCCCTGCTGCGGCAGAAAAGCAGCCAGCGCCGGCCGCGGCTCATCCGGAGCCAGCCGCGTGACGCGGCGCTGATAGAACGACATCAGGCGGGTGCGGCCTACCAGCGGAATATTGCTGCCGCGCGCGACGGAGGATGGTTTGCGCAAGCCGCTCATGCGTTTGTCGAGCGCGTCTGCCATCAGCGGCAGAGCGCATCTGCTCCCTGTATACCGAGCGAGCACCGCAACTGCAACCAATCGCGCGTGGCAGAACGATTACTTCTGTTCTACGCTCGTCAATCGCAGCGTGATTGTGCCCCAGAACAGGCGCGCCCGCATCTGCACCGGCAGGTGACGGTTGTCGTCTGAGTACCAGACCCAGATGTTGCCGCGGTTCTTCACCACACCCGCATCGGCGGTCGGCTCCACACGGATGGTCTGAAATGTACCTGCCGGCGTCTTGATCTCTTCGTGAGCCTCAGCTTTGAACGTGACTCCGACCACACGCATGGCATCGGCAATGGGCAGCGTGAAGCTCTGCCCTACCTCCAGCGGCTGCGCACCGGCAATAAAGATGGCGGACATCAGATCCGTGACGCAGCCGGGGATGGGCGACTCCTGGTGCCGGGTGGTTCCCTTCACCAGGTTCTTCTCGTCCAGCACCTGCTTCTTGGCGCCGTATAGAAACTGCAGAGTGCTGGTGACCTGGCGCCGGCCTTCAATCAACTGCTTGGCAAAGGTCTGGGAGCAGCCGGTGCGCCGGTCAAACGAGGACTGGAAGCGATCGACGACCTTGAACAGCAGGCTGACTGCGCCCACCGAGTCGCCGTTCGCCTGGATGCGCTGCGTGGTGCCGTCGCTCTCGATGTGGAATGATGCCGTGCCGGCCGGGAAGACGCGCCAGTCCACAACGTAGCTCAGACTCTGCCGCTGCGGGAGAAACTGCTGTTGCGGAGCCGGCATCTGCTGCGCGGCGCACATGCTGGCGAGCAGCCCGCACAGGAGGGGAAGGTGCAATCGTCGCAAACGTGTTCCTCGCTCGAGAGTGTGTCAATGACCGCTGCGATGCCAGAGGAAAAGCTTCAGCAGCAGAACCGCGTAGATTGCAACCGTGCCTAGACTGGCATTGTACTCGCGATGCTTGCGGTAGAGCGCTATGGCAAAGCCATTGCCACCGCCCCCCGCGCGCGCCAGCCGCGGCAGCAACCGTGGGACCTGGCTGCAGTACGCGTCGAAGCCCGCAAACCTGCCCCGAAGATACTCCTCCTCCGAGCGAATGGTCGGGATGTAGATGGCAGCGAACAGAACGGTCAGCAGCAGCGCGATCCACCCGCTTCGCGAAGCCGCTGCAAACCCGAATGCAATCAGCATGGAGCCGAGATAGAGCGGATTGCGCGTGTACGCATACGGCCCTGTGGTCGTTAGCTCGGTATTCTTCGTGACGTAGCCAGAGGCATACGCGCGCAGCGCCACCCCGGGCACCGTCAACAGCAGACTCAGCCCGAGCGATGCAGCCGAGGGACGCGCCTGCCACAGAAAAAACGCGGCGAAGGCGAAGCCCATCGGCACGCGGATCCGCCTTGCGATGCCGCCCCATCCCCTGCTCAAGCCTGCTCCATGGGAATGCGCAGCTCAAGCGCTGCTGCCATCACTTCATCGACGGTGATGCTCATCAGCCCCGCCTCCGGCTCACTGCGTCGCGTGTGATCGCGGCGGCTGTCCGGATGACGCAGGACACGGAATGGCACCCCGTATGGCCCATTGCGCGCCGGGTCCGTCGGTCCGAAGATACCCACCACCGGCTTGCCCAGTGCGCAGGCCAGGTGCAGCGGACCCGTATCGCCGCCAATGACCAGCGCGCTACGCCGCGTCAATGCGATCAACTCTTGCATATTCGTCCTTGCTTCCAGGGCTGTGCCGCCACTGCTCGCGACAACCTCCGCTGCCAGCGCCTCCTCTCCAGGGGCTGCATTCACTGCAACACAGTACCCCACAGACGTAAGCGCTGCCGCAACCGCTCCGTAGCGCTCCGCCGGCCATCGCTTTGCTCCCCAGCCAGCGCCCGGGTGCAGCAGCACCAACGTGCGCCCCTGCGGTACCAAGGTCGCGATGCGCGCCTCTGCAGCGTGATCCCGCGGCAGAGGTGGCGACACGGGCGCAAGCGTCAACCCCGTGGCGGCTGCTACCACCTCGACTGCCTGCTCAATCACGTGCACTGAGTGGGTAGGGACGCGCCGCGCGAACAGCCAGCGCGCCACGGTCTCTCGCGGCTCTGCTTCGCCGATTAAGTGCGCCCCGGATGCTCGGCCAATCAGCGCAGAGCGCACCGCTCCTTGCAGGTCCACGGCGAGGTCGTAGCGCTCTGCACGAATCTCGGCCCGCAACGCCCGCATGGCACGCCAGGTCTGTGGCGACAATGGGCTCCGCGCCCATCCCCGCGCATGTGCGGTGTGCACGGTATCGACGAGCGGCATCGCCGGCGTTCCTGCGCTTGCGTCCTCAGAAGCGCGCAACAACGGCGACCAGCGCGGCTCTATCACCCAGCCCAGGTGGCAGTCCGGCAGCCGCGCACGCAATGCAGCCAGTGCGGGCAATGCGTGCAGCACATCGCCCATAGCGCCTAGCCGCACCACCAGCAGTCGAAGCTGACTCTTCAGTGGCTGCGATTCAGATGGCAAACGCTGATTCTCTCACAGAGATCGGACGCGGTTCCGGCTCTGCAGTCACCTTTGCTTCTCCTTGAGCCGCGTCTCCAACGCATCGATTGCGCCCTCCTCCAGGTGCGCTGAAAGCCGCGCCGCCCGCAGCGGTGCCGCAAGCTCCAGCACTCCGCGCTGCTCTGCTGTAAGCCGCACCCAATCCTTCTCTGTCGTCACCAGCGATGCGGCTCTTTGCTCCGCGACCACGCTGCGCAACCGATCGACGTCGGCCACGGTGAATCGATGGTGATCCCGCCATGCGAGGGACGCAGCCACATCAATACCGCGCTTCCGCAGCCCGGCAGCAAACTCCTGAGGATGCGCAATTGCACTGAACACTACGACCGGCCCGGGCAGCTCGGGCAGCTCCAGCTCCCGGCGAACACTCCAGAGCGCCGCGTCTGCCCGCATCCATCGCCGCGCGCGCGGTGTCAGGTCTTCATCTTCTTCGCGCAGCACGACGAAGTCTGCCCGCTCCAGTGCCGCAAGCGGCTCCCGCAATCGGCCCGCCGGCAGTAGCGTCGCATCGAAGTCGCTGCGGTGCAACAGAACGATTTCGATGTCCCGCGCCAGCCGGCGATGTTGCAAGCCATCGTCCAGCAGATGCAGCCCTCGTTCGAACGGCAGCCGTTGCTCCGCGAGTCTGCCTGCGCTGGCGCGGTCCGCGGCGACGAACACCGGCACCGAGGCTGCCTGCGTGATCAGCCAGGGCTCATCGCCATAACGCGCTGCGGCGTCACCAGAGAATGCCGGGTCCACTTGCTCCACCCGACTCGAAGCTCGCCCGTATCCGCGAGAGAGCACATCCACCTGCCACCCGCGGGCCGCCAGCAAGCGCGCCAGGGCAATGACGAACGGTGTCTTCCCCGCGCCGCCGACCGACAGGTTGCCGATACTGACCACCGGCCAGCGCAGCCGCGCAATGTGCCGCCACTGTCGCTCGTAGCTCAAGGTATTGAGCGCCTGCGCCGCCGCATACAGCGGTACCAGCGGCAACAGTGACCTGCGCATGACGCGGCTCACAAGATCGTCCTTCCGAGCAGGCGCATCGCTGCTGCAACAGCGCGATCCGTGGCACCTGCCTGGTCCGTGAACACCTCACGTCCTCGCGCACCGCTCTCCGCTGCTCGCGCGCGATCCAGTAGCCAGCTTGCGATCGTGAGTTCCAGTTCGGGACAGTTCACCAGCGTCAGCCCACCGGCCGCACGCAGCCGCTCCACGATGTCGCGAAAGTTCTCATAGTGCGGCCCCATCAGCACCGGTTTGGCGAAACGCGCTGGCTCTAATGGGTTGTGCCCGCCTGCGTGCACCAGGCTGCCGCCTACGAAGGCCACCTCGGCCAGCTCATAAACAGCGGACAGTTCGCCGATGGAATCCAGCAGAAAGACTGCCCCGGCAGGAACCATTCCCGAATTGGCATCAGTAGAGTTCCACGTGGAACGGCGCAGCAGCGGGAATCCGCGCTGCTGCACTAGCTCGAAGACGCGCGTAAACCGTTCCGGGTGTCGCGGCGCCAGCAGCATGACGGCACCCGGCACCTGTGCGCAGATAGCCGGCCACGCGTCCAGCAACATCGCCTCTTCATTCTCCAGGGTGGAGCCCGCAACCAGCACACGCGCATCCGGGGCGAGCCGCGCGCGCAACTGCTGTACCAGAGCGGATGCGGGCAACGGATGCGCGTCATACTTCAGATTGCCGCCTATGTGCACCCGCTCTGCTGGCACGCCAACTGCCACAAACCGGCGCGCATCCTCCGCAGACTGTGCCAGTACCAGCGTCAGCTTGCGAAGATATGGAGCCCACAACGCACGCAGCCGCTGGTAGCGCGGCAGGGATCGGTCGGAGATGCGAGCATTGACCACCAGCAACGCCGCTCCCGTGCGCTCACACTCCGCCAGCAGATTGGGCCACAGTTCACTCTCCGCCAGCAGCAGCAGACTTGGCCGTAGTGCGCAGAGTGCGCGCCGCACCGCCCATGGCAGATCGAGCGGCATGTAGAAACATCGCTCCGCGCCGAAGCGCGTTTTCGCCAGCTGCTGGCCGGTGCGCGTGGTGGTAGAGATACACACCGCGTCCGCTCCCACTTGGCGATCCAGCTCAGTGACCAGCCGGGTGATGGCCATCACCTCGCCCACGGAAACGGCGTGTACCCAGACCAGCCGCGGAGAGCGACCGACACGCTTCGCACCCGCACCCAGCCGCTCCCGCAGCCCTTCACGCCAGCGCGGGCGCACCAGCAGCAGCGGTGCCGCCAGCAGGATCGATAGCAGCAGCCCCGCGTTGTAGAGGAGTGAAATCACCTGTCCTGCCGCAGACTACCCTGTACTGGGCCGGCGCGCCACGATGCGCGCAGGTTGGGTGCCCCGGAGCTGAGAGCCCTCGCGAGACTGCGACCCCTCGACGATGCCGAGACAAATGCTCTACCCTGCGGCATGCGCTTCTTGCTGTCTCTGCCCGCACTGGCCGGGCTCCTGCTTCTCCCGCTCTCTGCCCAGCACGCTGCGCCGCCGGTACAGGAAGCCACGCAGTACCCCGCCGTCGAAGTGCATGCGGACGAGCATGTCGCGGTGGCAGTTGACCCGTACGACACAGAGGCCAGGGCTGCGATGTTCCACTACGACTATCCCGCCGCCAACATACTGCCCGTTCGCGTCATCATCACAAACCAGGGGGATACGCCGATCTCACTCGACAAGGCGCGCATCGACTTCATCACTGCCTCAGGTGACAAGATCCCCGCCGCGGAGCCCCGGGACGTGGAGCGCGCGCTTGACCGGGCGCCGGATCCGCGACGGCGGGTGCAGGTCGGGCCATTCAAGATCGGCGGCAAAGGGAAGAACCGGGACAAAAACATCGAAGAAGATTTCAGCAAGTTCGAGTACAGCGCGCTTGTGGTCGAACCGCACACGACACGCGCCGGTTTCCTCTTCTACGACCTGGCCAGCCTCGATGACCCGCTGCGCCATGCCCACCTGGAGCTGCGCCGCATCCAGAACGCAAAGGGCCAGGATCTCTTCGCCTTCCAGGTTCCCTTCGACAAGTATCTGGCGAGTAAGAAGTAGCCCGGCTAGACGCCCTTCTTCTGCGGCTCCCAGATGAACTTATGGATCTGCAGGCTTAGCCGTGCGGGAACGCCGTCGGCCAGCATCCATTCCACCAACTCTCGCGGATCCAGCAGGCAGTTGTCGGCGGTGCGCTCGGGTCGCGGTGCCTTTGAGAAGGCCGGCGAAAACAGCACCCCGCCCACGCGCTCACTCAGGCAATGCTCCCGCGTGAAGTCGCGGGCGAACTCGTAATCTGCGCGGTTGCTGATCACAAACTTCACCTCGTCGCGACCAGTCAGAGCGTCGAGGTTCTCCGGGCGGAATGTCCCGCCCTCGCCAGAGCCGGGGCACTTGACATCCACAATCTTGTGGACAGCCGCGGGAACCTTGTCCAAGGGCCGCTCGCCGCTGGTCTCGATCATCAGCGTGTATCCCTGGGCCAGCAGCCGTTCCATCAGGGGCAGCAATTCGCGCTCCTGCAACATCGGCTCGCCGCCGGTAAACTCCACCAGCCGGACCGGCGATAGCGCGGCCACACTTGCCTCCACCTCGTCGAGGCTCTGCTTATAGCCGCCGCTGAAGGTGTACTCCGAGTCGCACCAGGCGCAGCGCAGGTTGCAGCCGGCCAGGCGCACGAAAATGCACGGCAGCCCGGCGAAGCTCGATTCGCCCTGCACTGACTTATAGATTTCGATCAGGTACATGCGGCCGCTACTCGTAGTAGGTGGCGGTCGTGGTGTCGGTCTCGAAGATGGTGCAGTCTTTTACATGCACGCGACCGCCCGTCATCTCGCTCAACTGCTTGTTCGTCTCATCGAAGAAATAGCGCGATAGGTTCTCGGCGGAGGGGTTCAGGACCGTGAACGGCTCCAGGTCGTTGATCATCTGGTGGTCCAGCCGATCAATCACCGGACGCATGACGCTCTTCAGCTGCTTGAAGTCCAGCAGCAGGCCAGCCGCATCCAGCTCCGTGCCACGCAACGTCACGCGAACCTTGTAGTTATGCCCGTGCGGGTTCTCGCACTTGCCGCGGTAGTTGCGCAGGTAGTGTCCGGAGGAGAAGCCGGCTTCTACAGTTACCTCGTACATATCAGCTTTCGTCCTTTTGCCAGAGAGGCTCTCGCGCCATGTCACCGGACCCGCGCAGGCCAACTCTGATTCTATCGTCAGTGCGCGTACTCAGTGACCGCGCCGGCCTTCGCGGCGCTCGCGCTCTGCATTCCGCCGCTCTACCTGCTCAAACATAGCCAGCATCACGCCGGCAAATGCGGCCGCCAGCGCGCCCAGGAACAGAAAGAGCCCGGTCGTCTTCCATAGCGATCCATTGCCCGGCAGCTCCGGCTGGTTCGCGTTCACCGTAGCCAGCATTCCGCAGGAGATCAGCGAGAAGAGCAGCAGCGTGGCCGACAATATGTAGAGGTTCCGCGACATCCTGAGACCATGCTAGCAGCGCACACTATCCGCGCGATGGCTCAGCCTGCAAGCCCTTTTGAGCGAAGAACGCCTCTACCTCGGCGATGTCTTTCGTCACCCGGTAGGGAGGCAGACTCTCCATGAAGACGCGCCCATACCGTTGCCGCTCCATGCGCGGGTCCAGCAGCATCAGCACGCCGCGATCCTCGAGCGAACGGATCAAGCGCCCGAAGCCCTGCTTAAGAGTGATCACTGCCTGCGGCACCTGATAGTCGAAGAAGGCACTGCCGCCGTCCTCCTCAATCGCGCGCATGCGCGCCGCCACCACCGGATCGCTGGGAACGGCGAAGGGCAGCCGGTCCACGATGACGCAGCTAAGGGATTCTCCCTGAACATCCACGCCCTGCCAGAAGGAGGAGGTGCCAAAGAGCACCGCATTCGGCGTGGCGCGAAACTCCTCCAGCAGTGCCTTCTTCGGCGCGGTGCCCTGCAGCAGCAGCGGAAACTCCAGCTCCATCAGCAGGCGCTCATACAGGTCGCGCATCTGGGCATAGCTGGTAAAGAGGCAGAAGGCGCGGCCGCGCGTGATCTCCAGCATCTGCCGCATGCGCTTGGCAGCCTCTGCAGCGAAGCCCGGCTCCCGCGGATCGGGCATCTGCGGTGGCAGGTAGAGCAGCGCCTGCTCCGGGTAGCGGAAGTGCGACGGCACCACCAACTCCTTCGCCTCCTCCATCCCCAGCCGCTTCCGTATATGCGCAAAGCCCCCCGCAACGGTGAGCGTTGCTGAGGTCAACACCACGGTTGAGAAGCTCTCAAACAAGAGCTGCTGCATCAGCCCGGAGACGTCAATGGGCGTTGCCTGCAGGTGGACATTGCGCACGCTCTGCCGCAGCGGGCCGCTGGCCCGCCGCTCCAGCCAGAAGACAGTATTTTTCGGCTCGGCTTCCATGAGGAACTTCAGGTGCTCGCGAATATCCGCGGCGCGCTTGCGCAGCCCTACTGCCTCATCCACCCCGCGCACCCGGTCCAGCTCTCCCTCCAGCCGATGCAGCGAGTTGGTGAGGCCCAGGTAGATGTCGCCGAAGCTCTCCAGAAACTCCTCGCGTCCGGTAAACACGGCGCGGCCTTCAAACTCCTGTGGCAGTGCGCCGAAGAACATGCGCGCCCGCTCGCGGATGGTCTGCCCTGCCGCCAGCACGCTGCTGGCAATAGTCAGCTTCCCGCGCAGCAGCGTCTCCAGGTCACGCACCAGCTCTTCAAACCGGACATTGCTCAGCCCGACGCCGAAGTAGTTTGACGCGACATCTTCCAGCTCGTGCGCTTCGTCGAAGATCACCGCTGCCGCCTCCGGCAAGATGCCCGCATCGGGCGCGGTCTTGGCCTGCAGCTTGATGCCCAGGTCGGCGAAGAAGAGGTGATGGTTGACGATGACGATGTCGCTTTCGAGCGCCTTCCGACGCATCTCCGTGATGAAGCAGCGCTCCCAGTCCGGGCAGCTCTGCCCCAGGCAGGCCTCAGTGCGCGCGTCCAGCTTGTGCCACAGGGCGCTGGCCTCGGGCAGACCATCGATCTCCGCGCGATCGCCAGTCTCAGTCGTCTTCTCCCATGCAGCAATCTTGTGGAACTGGTCGATCTCTTCAAGACCGCTCAGAATGGGCTGATCGCGCAGCGCATACAGCTTGTGACGGCACAGGTAGTTGGCGCGGCCCTTCATGTAGCAGACCCGCAGCGGACCCAGCAGCGATTCAAGAAACGGTACGTCCTTGAAGAAAAGCTGCTCCTGCAGATTCTTTGTTCCGGTGGAGATGATGACGCGTTGGCCGGTGCGCAGCGCGGGCAACAGGTAGGCCAGCGTCTTACCCGTACCCGTACCGGCCTCGACGATCAGATGATGATGCTCTGCCAGGGCGCGCTCCACCGCCTGCGCCATCTCCAGCTGCCCGCGGCGAAACTCGTAGGGCAGGGGCGAGCGGGCCAGCACACCGCCGGGCGCGAAGAAGTCGTAGACCCTGGGCAGCGTCGACGCGAGTTGAGGAGGGGAGGACACGGCAGAATGAGCGCAGAACAGCGCACTCCCTATAATAGTCAAGCAGACCCGCCCGCACTGAGCCGCAACCCGAGCAGCCCAATTGTGCGCCAGAAAGTCGTGGCCCCGCAGTGACACCACCGAAGAAGACACAGAAGCAGCAGGCCAACCGCGAGCGCTCCGCACGCAATAAGAGCCGGCGCGAGGCCACTGAGAATCGCCTGAAGGCGAAGCGCCAGCGCGCTTCGGAGCTGGGCTCGCGCTCACGCAAAGCGGTGGAGGCTGAGGCCAAGCCGTAGCACGGTGCCATAGCCTCGACAAAAACTGCCGGCAAGCCCGCGGCCACGCCGGGCGAGCGACGCGCCGCCCGCGCGGCTGCCCGCCGCATCGAGCCTTCGGTGGCCGACCAGGCGGCCGAGGCCTCCCGCGAGCAGCGCATCGATCAGCATCTTGAGAATGGCTCCACTGCACGTGCC
>CAXUMX010000029.1:0-37565 GCA_964252395.1 uncultured Acidobacteriaceae bacterium
TTTGGGCGCATGCGGAAAGTGGGAGATGTAGATGCCCGGGTTGACGGCGGCATGTCGCGGCGCATCGATCGGCGACACATCGTCATGCACAATAGAGTCTGAGTACAGCGTTACCCAGTCGCGCAGGAATGGCAGACGGTAGGTGAAGTCGAAGCTGGAATGGCGTGCGCCGGGATCATTGCGGGAGAGCTTCTCAGCCACTGAGACGTTCTGGAAGCTGGAGAAGCTGTGCCAGAAGGAACCGAAGGTGACCGGCACATGCCCTTCACCGCCAAAGACCACCACCCGGGAGAAGCCGAACTCCAGGTTGCGCGTCGGCTTGAACCCGATCTTCTGCGCGTGGAAGTAGTTGTTGTTCGGGTAGCGATGGCCTTTGAAGTCGCCAAAACTGAGCTCGTAGCGGAAGGGGCCGGTCACCTTCGAGAGCAGCGGAATCTCCAGCGGCTCGACTCGATTGATGCGTAGCGCGTAGACCGGCTCCGCATTGTTGCTCCAAGCCATCGCGCCACCTTCGCCCGGACCCCACCAGTCCTCGCGCTTTCCGGCGGAGATCTCATGGTTGGCCAGGTGGAAGGAGAGGTTCGCGTCGATCAACCGAAACGCATTCGTCGTGTCGATGGGGGTAGCGGGCAGAAGCGGCACCATATCCTGCGCTGCAATCTCCTGGCGCACACTCAGCGGGTAGGCGCCTCGGCCGGGCGCGTGCTGATATTCGCCGCGCACCTGCAGAGTCAGCCGCGCATCCTCGGCGCGAGCCTCAAATCCTGTCAGACCATTGAAGCCGCCTTGGTAGGCCCGTCCGTAGTCATTGATGATCGTCTGGCCGAAGTGCATCGAGTCGTTGAGCGGCCGGCCACCAATGTAATTGGCGCGTGCGTAGAGTTGATCCACCTCCGCATGCCCGTTGAACTTGCCCGGATCCAAGGCCTGACCGTCCTCAGAGAATTCATGCGCCAGCGCGTTGAACAGCTCGCGAGCTTCGCGTGTGCTTGAGCGATCCGGAGCATCGACCAGTCGCCGCTGCGACTCCTCAAGCATGTGCCGGCAGCTAAGACGAGTCCAGGGTCGCAGGCCGAGATAGGCGGTATCCAGATAGCCCAGTGCGTGCAGCCGCACCATGGCGGGATAGACCCAGCTGTCGAGTGCAACGTAGGTTGAGCCCGAGATGCCATCGTTCGTGGGGGCCAGTGCAACGGGGGATGTCGCCTGCTGCGCCGGCAGAGCCGGACCGGAGAGCAGAGCGACAGCGGCAATCGCCGCGGGAACGGACAAACGACTCAGAGAGGCACCTCTATCAGGCAGACTGCGATGCTTCGATTCTACCTGCGCGCGGCAGGACTCGAACTCGCGCTGGGAGCTGGCATAGCGCCATGAACGATGCGGCCTGCACGCAGGGTGCAGACGACCTTGCCCGGCAGCGACCAGCCATCGAAGGGCGTGTTGCGAGCGAGCGACCGTGACTCACGCGCCAGAAACGTCCACTCCGAACTGGCGGCGAAGAGCACGATATCCGCAGCGGCACCCACGAGCAGCGAGCCCGCGGCGAGCCCCAGAACTGCGGCGGGACGGCTGCTGAGCAGCGCCACAACCTGCGCCAGGGGCATACCGTACTTACGATGCAGCTCGGCCAGGCTCAAGCCAAGTGATGTTTCAAGTCCGGTGATGCCGTTGGGCGCGCGCTCGAACTCCTGCTCCTTCTCATGCGCGGCATGCGGCGCGTGATCGGTAGCGATGCAATCGATGGTGCCGTCAAGCAGACCCTCGATCATGGCCTGACGATCCTCTTCCGCACGGAGCGGGGGATTCATCTTGGCGTTGGTGTCGTACTCGCCGACCGTCTCCTCATTCAGCGCGAAGTGGTGCGGCGTCACCTCACAGGTCACGTGCAGGCCGGCGGCGCGCGCCGCGCCTACATGATCCAGCGCTCGCCGAGTCGACAGGTGCGCAACATGCAGGTGCGCGCGGTCGTCATCCAGCTCGCGCAGCAGGCCTATGTCGCGGGCGACGATACCGGCCTCCGCTTCAATCGGCATGCCGCGCAGCCCCAGATGAAAGGCCAGCGGCCCGGCATTCATGGAGCAGCCACCGGTCAAGCGAGTATCCTCTGCATGCTGAATAACAGGTAGCCCAGCCGCAGTCGCGGCACGTAGCACCGCCCGCATCGTCTCATCACCGAGTATGGGTTTGCCGTCATCGCTGACCGCGACCGCCCCGGCATCGCGAAGCGCGCTGTAGTCGCACAGCGCCTCTCCCATGCTGCCCACAGTGGCGGCGCCGATCGGATAAACACGGGCAACTGCGCCCCGCTCCGGCGCCAACATCCAGCGCGTGATCTCCGGCGTATCGTTCACCGGCGCGGTGTTGGGCATTGCGGCCACACTGGTGAAGCCACCCGCAGCAGCGGCAGCGGTGCCGGTTGCGATCGTCTCCTTGTAGCTCTGCCCGGGCTCGCGCAGATGCACGTGGATGTCCACCAGCCCGGGGGCTACGATCAGTCCCGTCGCGTCGATGACCTCCATACCTTCGCCGGTCGGAATGCTGCGCTCTAGGGCAGTCACCCGTCCGTCTTCGATCAGCACATCTCCAAGCGTCTCTGCGCGATTCACCGGATCGATCACGTGGCCGCCCCGGATGAGCACGCGCGTCATGCTGCCACCGCTTCCGGCATAGCATCCAGTGCGCGCGCGATCAGTGCAGTGCGGATCGCCACGCCATGCCGCACCTGCTCCTCAATAGCGGACTGCGGACCATCGGCGACCTCGCTCGTGATCTCAAGCCCGCGGATCATGGGGCCGGGGTGCATCACCAGGGCGCGTGGCGCATCGGCGCGCAGCCGTTGCGCGTTCAGCTGGTACTGCGCAATGTACTGGTTCAGGTCGAGCTCTAACCCGGCGAGTCGCTCCTTCTGGATGCGCAGCATCATCACTACCTGCGCGCTGCGCAAGGCATGCGAAAAATCGCGCTCGATGGAGATGCCGGAGCCGATGCTGGCTGCCGTGGCCGGCAGCAGCTCTGGCGGGCCGCAGAAGATGACGCGAGCCCCCAGCCTCGGCAGCAGCATCGCGTTCGAACGGGCGACGCGGCTATGCAGAATGTCGCCTGTAATCAGCACCGTGATGCCGGCGAGCGAATCTGCTGCCACCTCTTCGCGGGTGCCTCCCTGCTTTGTGGAGTGAAGGCGATGGAGGATAGTACGCAGATCCAGCAGCGCCTGCGAGGGGTGCGCATGCATGCCGTCGCCTGCGTTCAACACCGGCAGCTCAGTCATGCGCTCCAGCAGGTAGGGCGCGCCGGAGTTGGGGTGCCGCAGGATGATGCACTCCGCACCTAGCGCTCGCAGGGTCAGACCGGTGTCCTTCAGGCTCTCGCCCTTTTCGATGCTGGACGACAGCGCGCTTACCAAAGTGGTGTCGGCACCCAGACCTTTCGCGGCCAGCTCGAACGAGGTACGAGTGCGCGTGCTGGACTCATAGAACAACAGGGCGACACGGCGTTTTGCCAATCGCTTCGCACGCTCCAACGGTGCTTCGCGTTCAAGCAGCGATGCCGCCTGCATCACGGATGAAATATCCGCGAGCGACAGGTCGCTGGTGGCAAGCAGCGAACGCGAGCGGCAGCTGGAGCAGTTTTGCGATGGATAGGCGATGGCGCAGACCCTCTCGGTATGACCTCGTCTTTTAAGCGAGGCACGATAACGTTGCCCTACTGTCCGGGGCTGCACCGGGCGGGTGCGATCGTCCGGAGTGACAGGCGGCGACTAGTCCAGGCGCTCCACCAGCAACACCTGCTCGTCGCCATCAATCTCCTGTAGCTTCACTTCTATAATCTCGCGGCGGCTGGTCTGCAACTTGCGGCCGACAAAGGTCGCTTCGATCGGCAGCTCGCGGTGGCCGCGATCGATCAGGGTCAGCAGCTGCACGCGGCGGGGACGCCCGTAGTCAAACAACGCATCCAGTGCGGCGCGCGTGGTGCGGCCCGTGTAGAGCACATCGTCAACCAGCACAATATCCCTTCCGTTGACGTCGAAGCCCAGGTCGCCGGGCTCAACCACCGGGCGCACATCGTGCGTGGACAAGTCGTCGCGATAGAACCGGATATCGAGCACGCCTGTCTGGATGGGGTGTCTCTCAATCGAGGCAATCAGCTTCGCCAGCCGCTCCGCCAGCGGGACACCGCGCCGCCGGATGCCAACCAGCCCCAGCGCGTCCGCTCCGCCATTCTTCTCGACGATCTCGTGCGCCAGCCGCACCAGCGTTCGTTCTATCTCGGAGGCCGACATCAAGCGGCCCTTCTCACGCAGGTGCGGGTTCGTCACTGTCATAGCAAGCTCCTGCCGATAATACGGGTCAGCCGGTAGCTGAGCAACCAGCGGCGTGACACCGCAGAAGTTGCGATCAGGCCCGCGTGGCTGAGCGCCGGGCGGCCAGCCGTGCGCTCAGCATGCCGCCGAGTCCGGCCAGCAGAATGGTGCCGGCCCCGGTGACAGCAGCCCCCACCAGGGTGGCCCAGGCGCGGCCATCCGGAGTCAAAAAGAAGTTCATCCACGCCCGCATGATCTCCAGATTCGCCTCCGGCGCATGTGCCATGCTCTGGCTCGCCTGCGCGGTCTGCTGGATATACAGCGCATAGTCCTTGTCCAGCACCTCGCCCTGATGCAGCGCGTACCGCTCAATCAGCCGCAGGACTGCAACGAAAAACGTGGAGATGTACGCGGTGAGCAAGCCCATGAGGGCTCCGATGCGAAATCCGGATCGCCCATCGAGCATCGCCCCCGGCCGTCGACGCAGGTACAGCGAGATAACGACCACGGGGCCGGCGATGATCAAGGGGAAGAAGAAAGGAGGAATGGTGAGAATACCGACCGGGATCGCAATCCACAGTGCCAGCAGGAAGATGCTGCGCCAGTCCAGCGCGCGGGGATCCCGACCCAGGCCAGGTATGGTAACAGTGGCGGCATCCTCCTCAGGTAGCGAGACACGCAACTGCGGCGCAGCACAGTGCGGGCAGAAGCTGGCATCTGATTCAAGCGCGCCCGAACACCTGTGGCAGTAAACGACCATGCAGTCCTGAAGCTACAGCAAGAGGGTGCGTGGGGCAATTACAGCAGTGCTGACCAGTGTAGTTGACGAACAGAGCGTCAAGTGCGAGATCTGGAGGGGCGGTTCAGTCCGTCTCGCGATCTTTCTTCCACTCCTCGGAAGGCAGCTCCAGTGCAATGAGCGCGAATTTGGTAGGACCACTTCCGTCTGAGTCTGCTTTATCGAAGCCGACGATGTGCTGGTGACGTTTGGAGCCGGCACGCAGTGTCAGCTCGCCCACATCTTCATGCACTCGGGCGTGCTTGTCAGTGTCATTGCAGGTCAGCCCTTCGGCCGTCTTCTTCACCGCGCCAACCGCCTCATTGCCATGGCACTCGAGCACGTCGCCATACTTTGCAAGCGCGTTGCGGTAATAGGCCAGCACCTTCGCGCGGTCATCCGGCGTGCTGTAATGCTCCACCTGGACTCGCAGCTGCCAGGATCCAAAGCCGAGCCGCACGTCCGCGTCCTTATCCCCGTCATGATCGGGCGACGGCGTCGCGCCGGGATAGACAGCCATGCCCGTACTGCCAGCTGCAGCCTTGTTCGTGTTGACGTGGATGCCACCCAGCGGAGTGTCGATCTTTACTTTCTTGTCTTGGCCGTCCTCGTTCTTGTCCACGCGTACCGAGCAGCCGGCGACCAGCAACAGCGGAGGTAACAGCACTGCCGGCAGGCTGCGTCGCAGTACATGGTTGATCTGCATAGAGATACTCCTCCGGAGCAAGATACGCCCAGCTTGGGTGAAGTGTTCCCGGCACTGAACGAATTCTGCATTCCGCGCATCCTACTGCCCCATTCAGGGTTAGACAAAGGCAGAGCGTGCACCGTCCCTGGTTTGGTTCTCCTCGAAGCAAGAGCGGCAGAGTTGCTGCTGCTTTTCTTCGGGCAGGCCGGGAAATGCTCTAGGATAGGCCGGCGCTATCCACCGGAGGAACGACCATGCGAGATACGACACGGAGTAACGGGGACTTGCTTTCGAAAGTGGGTATGCGAGTCAGCGTTAAAGGCGTCAGGCGGCCATTTGCCATGGCTCTCTTCACTGCGCTGGCTCTGCTCTGCGCGGCACTGCCGAGCACTTCAGCCTTCGCCGAGTATGGTGATCCCTCTGCGCGCGTAGCGCGTCTGGGGTATCTGGAGGGCAACGTATCCATCCAGCCCACGGGCGTCGACCAGTGGAGCCAGGCGGAGCCGAACTATTCGGTAACTACCGGAGATCGTGTCTACACCGATCAGGACGGACGCGCAGAGCTCTCTCTCGGCGGCACCAACGTGCGCATGTGGCACACCACAGACCTGACCATGACCAACCTGAGCGACCAGATCACGCAGCTTGGTCTCGCCCAGGGCACCATTCGGGTGCGCACCTTCACCCTGGCCGGCTATGAAGGGCAGCAGGCTGCAGAACAAGTAGAGATCGACACACCAAATGGCGCAATCACCGTGCTCCAGCCCGGAGATATCCGTGTGGACTCCTACGAGGAGGGCACACAAGTGACAGTGAACAGCGGACAGGTCCAGCTCTCCGGCCCCAATCTGTCCCAGGCCATTGGAGCTGGCGCTTCTGTTCGCCTGACGGGTACAAACCCCATTCAGATGGATGAGACCGCGACACCAGGGCTGGATGAGTTCGACAACTGGTCGATCTCCCGCGATCGCCACCAGCAGCAGTCTCGCTCCGCCGAGTATGTCAGCCGGGACACGCCCGGTTATGACGATCTGGATGACTACGGCTCCTGGGATGCCGAGAGTGAGTACGGTCCCATCTGGTATCCGTCGCAGGTCGATGCCGATTGGGCACCCTACCGCACCGGGCACTGGGTGTGGACCGGCCCTTACGGGTGGACCTGGGTTGAATCCGAGCCGTGGGGCTATGCTCCGTTCCACTATGGCCGCTGGGTCCACTATCGCTCGCGCTGGGGTTGGGTCCCCGGTCCGGTGCGGGTACGCCCGGTGTGGTCGCCGGCACTCGTGGTGTTCGCTGGCGGCGATGGTTTCGCGATCGGCGGCGGCGGGCTCACAGCCTGGTTTCCGTTGGGCGTGGGTGAACCCTACCTGCCCTGGTACCACTGCAGCTCCGACTACGTTCGTCGGGTCAACGTGACCAACATCAACATCGTCAACATCCACAACACGACCATCGTGAACAACTACAACAACTTCGTGCGCACGACGAACAACTTCACCAACGTCAGCAACATTCGCACGATGAACTACACCTACCTGAACCGCAATGCCGGCTTCTCTGCCGTCAACGCACGCGCCTTCGCCACCGGCCAGCCGGTGCGCAACAACCTGGCGCGCGTCACAACGCAGCAGATTCAGTCCGCACAGCCGATCGCGCACCCTTCCATTCAGCCCACCCGGCAGAGCGTGGTAGTGCGCCCGGTAAGCCATACCGTCCCTGTGCCGGTGGTACGGCCTACGCTGCTGACCCAAGGCGGACGGCAGGCGCAAGCGGTGCCCGGCGCGCATCCAGTAGCAGTGCCCTACAGGCCTCAGGCTCCTGGCGCTATAGGACGGCCGACCGTCACCCAAGGAACGCGTCCGGTGTATGAACAGCCTCGTCCCGGCATGCAGAACTCACCCGTCGCTGCACGGCCCACCTATCCGGGTCAGCCGAACGGAGGACAACAGAACCCGGTGCAGCAGAGTCCGGCCCCGCAGAATCCGGGGCAACTGAATGCCGGGCGCATCAACCCTGGCCAGCCTGTCAATGGTGCACACCCAATAGCGCCCATCACCCCGGTCGGCAGGCCTGCAGAGCCGGGCCCGGTCACGCGCCCCATCACGCCTCCAGCCGGTCAGCCGGGTGGAGGAACCTACGTCCATCCCGGGCAGCCACCGGCCGGCTATACACCCCGGCCTCTGGTGATCCGCAACGAACCCCCGGCGCCGCAGCCGACTTTCCAGCAGCAGCAGCGCGGCTTCGGTCACGACCCTGGGCGGCCGCTGGAGCCGCAGCAACGTGACAACCTGTCCGTCGGTCGGCCCGCGGGTCGCCCGCAGGACCAGGAAGTATTTCCCCATCAGCAGCAACTGCCGCAACAGCGTTCGGTCCAGCAGGTAACCCGGCCGGCGCCCGTGCAACAGTCGCGGCCGGCACCGATGGAGCAATCGCGTCCTATGCCGATGCCGCAACCGCACCCTGCACCGATACAGCAGCAGCCACGGCCTGCACCGATACAGCAGTCACGCCCCGCTCCCGTTGAGCAGACGCGACCAACAGCGCCGCAGGTCTCGCGTCCAGCCGCCCTGAAGAGCACGGACACCACTAGAGCAGCAGCAACATGCGAACGTGCAGCCTCTGTCTTTGCGGACCTGTTTGTCACAGGGCAGAGGCCGCCCGAAGCGCAAGAAAGTCGCAGCATCTGCCGGGGGTGAGGGCCTATACTGCCGGGGAAAGCCGGAGTGCGGCGACCGTATGGCGAGCAAACCACAAGCGCGAGCGAGCAAGTCAACTCCCCGGCAATCCAGCGCGCGCACGGCCAAGCCCTTGCCCGAGGTCCCGGATAAGCTCTATTACCGCATCGGTGAGGTGGCGAGGCTGTGCGGGGTCGAGACTTACGTTCTGCGCTTCTGGGAGACAGAGTTTCCGCAGCTGAAGCCAAACAAGAGCGGTGCCGGACAGCGCCTGTACCGGCGCCGCGAAGTGGATCTGGCACGGCGCATCCGCACCCTGTTGTACGAGGACGGCTACACCATCCCCGGTGCGCGTCAGGCGATCGCAGAAGCGAATAAGGCCGGCGCCGACGCTGGCAAGGTGTCACAGCCAGCAACGGAGAACGCCCAGTTGCCGCTGGCGCGGGCGGGGTTGAAGACCGGACCGCAGACTCCTCGGCTGGGCAAGCTGCGACTGGAGTTGAAAGAGATCCTGGGTCTGTTGTCGTCCGCGCCGGGTGCTAACCTGCCCCGCTCCGTGCGGCGAAGCCCGTCCTCCGGGCCTTCGCGCGAAGCAGACGGACCTGAGCTGTTCGACTGAGCGCGCTGGTCTGCGGAGCGCCGGCCGCTTACCGCGCCTGGCTGAATATCTGTTCCGCGGTATCCGAATCTTCCGTCAGCGCTTCTTTGGTCATAAAACGTTCAAGCGCCTGCATCGCGCATCCCTTACCGCATAGATGGCGCATCTCCGGGTCGCGAGCCTGCTGGCTGCGCCAGGGCATGACGGAAAAGCGTTGCGGCACCTGGTCTTCCTCATCGCAGGGGCAATCTCCGAGAGCTAGCATCCACCAATGATTGGCTTCGCCCTTCTTTTTCCCGCAGACATCACAGGTGAATGAAACGTCCCAGGCCATCGTCGAACCTCCGCGCCCCTTCCTCTCCGGGCCGCCAAGTAGAGCGGGGAATCGTGGTAGCGTGGAGGCAGGATACTCCTTCTCCGCGCGCCACAGAGCGCCGGGTGAAAGGACGCGCATCACCGATGTAACAGGAGCACTGGAGCCGTAACAGGAGCTGGGGTTGTTCTCTCCATGAGTGACCGGCGTGCCCTCCTCTGAGAACGAGAGCAGTCTCTGCGACTTCCCCCTTTCGCCATACAGGAGAATGCTCTAGCCGTGATCTGCAGTGAGTGTTCCGCCTCAAGCTTTCGGCTGTCGCGCTTCCGTTGGACTGATCTGGAGCGGCTTGCACTGTTGCAGTATCCGGTGCGCTGCCGTAGCTGTCATCGGCGCACCTTCGCCGGCCTACCCCTGGCGCTGGCACTTTACCAGGCGCGTCGCGCCAAGCGGATGGAGCGACCGACCAGAACCAGCTAATTGCCGCGCACCCGGCTTCCTGGCGTGCGTCCCCTCGGCAAGTGCGTCCGCTCACGCCGGCTTGGGTGTGATGTCGAGGCAGAAGGTCAGCTCTCCGCGGACTACCTTGCGAAAATTGTAGTGGCGCATAGCACGCTCAAGCGCGGCTTCGCACTCTGGACCATGCGTCTCGATGCTGAGGTTGCGCACACGCGGCAGCCATCGGCCCTCCTCACGAGTGAACAGGTCGAGTTCCGCCCCCTCCACATCCATCTTCAGCAGGTCAATGGATGCGAACCCGCCCTGCTGCATCAGCGATGGGATGCTCCAGCCCTGGATGATGGCAGCAGGATCATCCGCCTGCTGGCGCTCTCGCACATGGGCGTCGCCCTCGTTCTGCCGTCGAACCACGGTGATCTCCGCATCTCTCCACCACACCGCGCCGTGCACCGTCTGCGAGCGGCTGCCGTACGGACCCAGGTTCGCGGCAAGCGAGGTGTAGTTCTCTGCGTTCGCCTCTACCGTCAATACGCGAGCTGCGGGAAACGCATTCAGGAACCAGACGCTAGCCAGGCCGATGTTGCCGCCCAGGTCGACGATGGACCGGATATCCAGTCCGCGTATCGGCGCGAACTCGTCGTCGATGAAGATCTGGCCAAAGAAGAAGAAGTCGCTGCGTCCGCTGCGCAGCACGATGGCATGAGAGACGCCATGGGGGCGCAACTCATGCAGGCTCTGCCGCCGGTCTCCTGACTTGCGTCGCAGATTTGCGCTGAGAAACCCAAAGGCTGTCCGCGCTCCGTGACGGCGCAGCGCGATCAGGGTCTGGCGAACGATGAGTTGGATTCCCTGGCGCGTCATGAGCAATGTTCGTCCCTCATCATACGCAACCCACTCCAGCGGCGAACACACCACTCGGGAGTCGGCGAACGTGCTGATCGAGCGATGTATTATCCAGAAATGTCACAGCAGCGTGGCCCATTCATGCATGCGGTTCGAGGGACGCAGTTGTCCTTCGGGTCACAGCGTCTGATGGTCGCGGCTGCGGTCGTGCTCGCACTTTGTCTCATCGCCGTGCGCATTCTGCTGTGGCCGATTCACACGCCGGACCTGGATATCGCGTTTCTGCCCTGGCAGGCCACGCTGATCGAGCATGGGCGTTGGCTCTCACTCAAGCATCCGGTGGGCGACTACTTTCCTGCCTACTACGAGATGGCGATTCTGAGCTCGCTGCTGGAGCCGCACCTCTCCCGGGTCGCCCAGGTCAAGCTGGTCCCGTTCTGCTTTGATCTGCTCTCCGCTGCGATTGCATATCCCCTGGCTGCTGTCCTGCAGAAGAGTTCTGCAACGCAAGTGAGCCCGGCACCGCGCATCTTAGCTGTCTTCGCCGTCCTCGCCGGTCCGACCGTTATCGTGAACTCCGCGGTGATGGGACAGCAGGACATGACCTTCACCTTCTTCCTGCTCACGACAGTGCTCAGCGTGGCGGCCGGAGCAGGCGCGCTGGCGCCGCTCTTCTTCGGGTTGGCGCTGGCCTTCAAACTCCAGGCGATCTTCCTGTCGCCATTCTTCCTCGCCATGATCCTGCGACGGAGGATTCCGTGGTGGTCGCTCTTGCTGCTGCCCGCGGGCTGGCTGATAGCTCTCACGCCTCCGCTGCTGGTCGGTGCCTCGTTGCGGGAGTATGTCTCTCTGCCATTCACGCAGATGTCAGAGATCCCCGCATTGGCAGTGAATGTCGGCAACCCCTGGATCATCGCAAACTTCCTGCACCTGCCGGCACGCATCGGTGTGCTCTGCGGGATGTTGGTCAGTGCTTGTGCGGGGTCGGCCATCGTCGTTCTGGGGCTGCGCAGAGCGGCGGATACTGCATGCGGGATCGTGGCCATCGCTGCTCTTTCCCTGCTGACCATGCCGTACATCCTGCCCAAGATGCACGACCGCTACTTCTTTCCGGCCGAAGTGCTGCTCTGCATCCTGGCCTGTGTCGACCTGAGCTTCGTCCCCCCGGCGGCGCTCGTCGTCGTGGCCTCGCTCATCTCCTACGCGGGATACTTCACCGAATACTCGCATCATCCGTGGACGGCGCTCTCGCTCGCAGCAAACACCCTGGCACTCTACATTGTTGTTCGGCACACCGTGGAAGTCACCGGGGCCGAGAGCGAAGCAGCCGTTACCCCGCAGACAGCTGTCGGCGCCGGCATGACGCAGTGAAAGCGGCGCAAGAACGGTGGACAACCAGGTGTTTGCCGTGTGTGATGGCTGCCATGCGGCTGACCTCCTTCACTTCCTTTACAGCGCTTCTGCTCTCCTTCGGTACCGCGGCCTACGCTGCCACGGACGTTCCCGTTCCCCAGAACTGCACGCCCGAGGTAAACCAGAGGCTGGCGGCGCTGCTGGCCCAGGCGCCCGCCGGTACGGTAGATAACGTGATGGTCTGCGGCATGACCATCAGCCCCTCGCGAACGCAGTCGGGTGGTCCGCACGGCAGCCATCAGGTGCTGCCCCTGGTGGTAAATCTGCCCGGCACAGGCACCAGGCTCGTCGAGGTGGTCACCAATGACGAGTTGGATGGCGTGGTGACCGCGCCCAAGGGCGCAGCCGTGTTTGCCTATGGCCAGGCCTTTTTCCCTTCTCACGGACGGTTTGCGGCAGGCATCCACGACGTGCACTGCGCGACCCATCGCGGTGCGGACAACGGCTGGGTAATGGTGAACGGTGCGAAGGCACCGGCAAGCTGCGCCAACTGGCGGCGCTGAGGCCCGAATACGAGACAGCGCCCGGGCGTGCGGGCGTCAACTGTTCCCGGTCGACTGAAACCTTGACACGGAATCAGCGACAATCATCTACATCTGTATGAGTGCTCTCTACACGCAACTGCAGTGGCTGCCGGCTGCGCCGGAGGACTTCTCTGCCCGGCTGAAGGCGCTGGCTCAGCCAGACGAGTCGCTGGGCCGAAAGGTGCAGCAGCTGGCCGGCTACGCCCTCGATCAGAGTCAGCTCACACGGCTGGCCAAGGCCATGGCCCGCCTCTCTGCTGAAGGACAATCGCTGGACCCGCTTACCCCGTTTCGCCTCGCCATCCTCAGCAACGGAACGATGGATTTCATCATTCCGGCGCTGATCGCCACTGCCGCGCGTCACGGCATTGTGCTTGAGATCATCCAGCCCTCGTATGCGCAGGTAGCGCAGGAGGCCCTGACCCCCGACTCGCGCGTGAACGCGGCCAAGCCGGATGCAGTCCTCTTTGCGCTGGACTATCGCGCGCTGCCGCTGAAGCCCGCACCGGGCGATGCCACCGCGGCACGCGCCGCAGTAGACGGTGCGCTGGGCTACCTGGATGCGCTGCGCGGCGGCATCCGGGCGAACTCCCGGGCCGTCTGCATCTTCTCTACCTTTGCTCCGCCGCCAGAGTCTCTCTTCGGCAGTCTCGACCGTGCGCTGCCCGGCACGCTGCGCCATCTGCTATCCACAGTCAACCAGGAGTTGGCAGTCGACTGTCTGCAGAAGGGCGATGTCCTGCTGGACACAGCCGCGCTGGCGGAGACGGTTGGCCTGGGTCATTGGCATGACGCCCAGCAATGGAACATGGGCAAGCTGCCCTTCGCCAGCGATCTGATCCCGCTCTACGCCGACCACGTTGCGCGGCTGCTGGGAGCGCTCCGCGGCAAGAGCCGTCGTGTCCTGATTCTGGATCTGGACAACACAGTGTGGGGCGGCATCATCGGCGACGACGGCCTGGAGGGCATCCGCATTGCACAGGGCGACGCCGTCGGTGAGGCGCACCTGGCTGTGCAGCGCATGGCGCTCGATCTGCGTCAGCGCGGTGTGGTGCTGGCCGTCTCTTCGAAGAACACGGACGAGGTGGCGCGCGCGCCTTTCCTAGAGCATCCGGAGATGCTGCTGCGGCTGGACCACCTTGCCGTCTTCCAGGCGAACTGGAACGATAAGGCGACCAACATCCAAGCCATCGCCGAGGAGCTTTCGCTCGGCCTGGATGCCATGGTCTTTCTGGATGACAACCCTGTGGAGCGGGGCCTGGTCCGTCGCCTGCTGCCGCAGGTTGCCGTGCCGGAGCTGCCGGAGGAGCCCGCGTTCTATGCGCGCACCCTCGCGGCCGCAGGGTACTTCGAGGCTACTGCCTTCGCTGCAGAGGACCTGCAGCGCGCCGGCTTCTACCAGGACAATGCACGCCGCGCCAACCTGCAGAAGCAGGTCGGTGGAGTGGAGGCCTATCTGGCCACGCTGGATATGACCATCACCTTCCAGCCCTTCGACGCTACCGGTCGCGCGCGCATCGTGCAGCTGATCAACAAGTCCAATCAGTACAACCTGACCACGCGCCGCTACACCGAGCCGGAGGTTGCCGCGTTCGAAACAGACGCGCACACCTTCACGCTACAAGTGCGTCTGGCGGATACATTTGGTGACAACGGCATGATCTCCGTAGTGATCTGCCGCGCTGCCGGAAGAGATGTTTGGGAGATCGACACTTGGTTGATGAGCTGCCGTGTGCTGGGCAGGCGGGTGGAGCACATGGTGCTGCGCGAAATGCTGAAGCACGCGCGCGCAGCCGGCATCCGCATCTTGCGCGGCAGTTATCTGCCCACGGAACGGAACAAGCTGGTGGTGGATCACTACGCGAAGCTTGGTTTTGAGAAGACCGGGGAAGACCTGGCGCGGGCCACACGGTGGGAGCTGGCCGTCGATGGCGCGGAGCCGGAGAGCGCGCCCATGCAGGTCGTGCGGCTCGGCTTCCCGGCGCTGCAAACCGCCCTGTAGCTCGGCTGCATCCTGCCTTCGCAGCTCGACAGCGTCGAGGGATGCCAACAGCGTAAGATAGCAGCGAGCGCGGAGGTCCACGTGGCCATTACGCCGAGTACGATTGCAGCGCTGGTGATTGCGGCCAGCTTCGCCGCCGGCCTGAACGTGTACGCCACTGTGCTAACCCTCGGCCTTCTTTCGCATCTCCACTGGGCGGTGCTGCCGGGCGATCTGGCCATGCTCGGCGACTGGTGGGTGATCGTCGCAAGTGGTTTGCTGTTCGCGGCCGAGTTCGTCGCCGACAAGATTCCGGTGCTCGATCTGGTGTGGAATGCGCTCCATACGTTCGTTCGCATCCCTATCGCCGGCCTGCTGGCCTATGGCGCCACCACACATCTCTCCCCACCCATGCAGTTGCTGGCTGTCGGCATCGGGTCCGCGATCGCGATGGCGGCCCATGGCTCGAAGACCGCTGTACGCGCCGCGATCACACCCAGCCCGGAGCCTATCTCAAACATCGCGCTGAGTGCGGGTGAAGATGTCGCCGCGGTCGGGCTTAGCTGGCTGGTCACAGTCCATCCATGGCTCAGCGCAACTGTGGCTGCGGCTGCGACCGTGCTGGCCATCTTCGCCGCACGCTGGATCGTGCGCGCCGTGCGACGCATGTTCGCACGCACACGCACTGCGTTTGCCTGACTTGTGTGAATTGAGAGTTGTTGGTCGGGACGGGCAGATTCGAACTGCCGACCCCTCGCACCCCAAGCGAGTGCTCTACCAGGCTGAGCCACGTCCCGACAACGGTGAGGCAGGGGTCTTGCTCCAACAAGTGTATCAGGGGATCTGCCACCAGGCTGCGGGGCGGATACAGCAGTCTGCGGACTGCCGGGCCTGCGTAAGTCGCGCTCTCACTTCCTTACTCCGCCGGGAACAGTGCTCACCACCATCTCCACGCTGACTGCGTGCCCACATAACCGCCTTCCGCCTAGCCCGCTGGCGGAATGTAGTCCTGCGGCAGCGCAGAGCCTTCGCCGAAGAAGAATTGTTCCATCTGCTCCACTAAGAACTCCTGTGCCTCGCGCGTCCACGGCTGCAGCCGGTATTCGTTCAGCAGCATCTTCTGGCGCTCCACCCACTCGCCCCAGCTTTGCTTGGAGACGTTGTGAAACACCTTGTTACCGAAGTCGGAGTCGAAGGGCGGCTCGTCGAGGCCTTCCATCTCTTTCTTGTAGCGGGAATCCTGGACCATGTGCGCCATACGTGCGGTTCTCCTCCTGCGGTGTCTAGTCCATTGTAAGCAAAGCGCCGGCGGCTGCGGCGTCGTCGCCTCACTGCGATAGCATCGACTGCAGAATGGCTGCCATCCGACCCCGCGTGCGCTTCGCACCTTCACCCACCGGCATGCTGCACGTGGGCAATGCCCGTACGGCCCTGTACAACTGGCTCTTTGCGCAACACAACGGCGGCGCGGCAGTGCTGCGCATTGAGGATACGGATGTCGAGCGGTCCGAGGCACGCTACGAAGCGTTTCTGATCGAAGATCTGCACTGGCTGGGTCTGACCTGGGAAGAAGGACCGGCCGTGGGCGGGCCGCATGGACCCTACCGGCAGAGTGAGCGGCTCCCCATCTACGCCGAGCACACGGAGCGCCTGCTGGCCACAGGGAAGGCGTATCGCTGCTTCTGCACGCCGGAGCAGCTGGAGGCAGAGCGAGCAGCCGCAGCCGCCGCGCATGAGGCGCAGGTGTATAGCGGGCGCTGCCGCGGACTCACCGCGGAGGAGTCGGCAGGCCGTGCCGCCTCCGGTGAGCCGTTCGCGGTGCGTCTGCGAATTCCCGAGCATCCCATCCGCTTCCATGACATTGTGCGTGGGGACGTGGAGTTTCCCCACGAGTCGGTCAGCGACCCTGTCCTGGTGCGCTCAAACGGCATGCCGGTCTACAACTATGTAGTCGCCGTGGATGACGCCCTGATGGAAATCACGCACGTGATCCGTGGCGATGACCACATTTCGAACACTCCCAAGCAGGTCGCGATCTACGAGGCCTTCGGCTGGAAGGCGCCGCAGTTTGCCCACCTCTCGACCATCCTGGGCAGCGACCGTGAGCGACTCTCCAAGCGTCACGGAGCAACCTCAATCGCAAGCTTCCGCGAGATGGGCTACCTGCCCGAGGCGCTGATGAATTATCTGGCGCTGCTGGGCTGGGGCGCAGAGGGCGGAACGCGCGAAACCTTCACCCCACTGGAGCTGGTCGCCGAGTTCAAGCTGGAGCGCGTGACCGCTTCGCCGGCCGTCTTCGACTTCGGCAAGCTGGATTGGCTCAACCGCCACTACCTCAAGCAGCGGCCCCTTGGCGAGGTCGCGGAACTGGCGTGGCCCTACTTCGAGCGGGCCGGATACCTGCCGCCTCGCGAGAATGTAGCTGCTGCGATGGCAGATTGGTTTGAGCGCATGCTGGCGGTCTTCCTGCCCGGCGTCGACCGGCTCGATCAACTGCCGGCGAAGGCGGCCTTCGTCTTCGCGCTCGATCCAGGACAGGCGAAGGCTGACCCGGAGAATGCGGCAATCCTGGCCAGCGAGGCCGGCCAGCGCGTGGTGGCTGCGTTCCGCGAACGCGTTGTTGCAGAACCGGAGCCCCTCACGGCAGAGCGTTTCAAGGCGCTGATGAACGAGGTGAAGACAGCCACGGGTGCGAAGGGCAAGGAGCTGTTCCACCCAGTGCGCATTGTGCTGACTGGGTCGCACTCCGGCCCGGAGTTCGACAAGCTGATCCCGCTCCTCGAGCAGGGCGCCGCGCTCAACATCGGCGTGAAGAGCGTTCGCGAGCGGGCAGCCAGTTCCTGATGGGATTCGGAGCTGTACTCTGGTGAATCAGGAGAAAGCAGGATGGGGATTTACGTCGTTCTAGAAGAGGAGGCCGGTGTTCAACTTGAGGGAGTTGCGGACGAGGAAAACCCCGCTTCATCGAGTACTCCCAACAGCCGGTAATTCGCTGCTGGCAGGAATCGACTGGTATGAAGACACCGTGTTCAATTGTATTCAGATGAAGCGCTTTCCTCGCCGAGTGGGAGAAGCTTCAGGAAGTCGCCACTGATGTGCATGAGTCCGACGTCTTGGCTGCCATTTATCAGCTAGCGCCCCGGTGCCGCTCTGATCGTCACACCCCGGTCGCTTTTCAGACTCTTACCATGTTGGTAGGTCAACGACGCGGGACCGGCCCGCGCATAGACTGATCGCTCTTCATGCGGCCGTGGCTTCCAGCTTCATCAGCAGCAGGGTCATGTCATCATGCTGCGGCGCCGTCGCTGCGAAGCGATCTGCCTCCTGCACAATGTGCTTCAGGATGGTGCTAGCGTCATGCGGCAGGCGGGCGCGCGCGGCATCCAGCATGCGCTCCTCGCCCCACTCCTGCTCGCTCAGGTTCAGCGCCTCGCTGATGCCATCGGTGTAGGCCAGCAGTAGGTCGCCGGGCTCAAGCGTCAGGTGGCACTTCTCATACGTGGCTTCCGGCAGCAGACCGATCACCGGGCCGCCACCTTCCAGTGTATGCAGGCCATCGCCGCGCAGCACGTAGGGCGGATTATGTCCCGCATTCACGTAGCGCAGCAGGCGCGTGTCCGGGTGGTAGACCCCGAAGAAGAACGTGGCGTACCGGTTCGTCGCGGAGGATTCATAGACCAGCCGGTTGACGCGGCTCATCATGTGGGCCAGGTCTGCGGGTCCGTCCATCGTCATTCCTCGCAGCGAGGCGCGCAGGCTGGCCATCAACAGCGCGGCGGAAATCCCCTTCCCGGACACGTCCCCAATCGCCAAGCCCAGCGTGCCGTCATCCAGCGGAAGCACATCGTAGTAATCCCCGCCGACACCCTGCGCGGGCCGGCAGGCACCATGGATACTGTGCCCGGGAAGCGTGGGAATGGATTGCGGGAAGAGCCGCTCCTGCACCTCGCGCGCAATCTCGATCTCGCGATCGATGCGCTCCCGGCGCGCCGCCTCACTGGCCAGCGAGTGGACCAGCGTGCTGATCTCGAGCGCCAGGCCCGCCTGCGTTGCCACCGATTGCAGCAGCCGCAGATCGGAGGGAGTGTAAGGCTCCTCAGACCGCTTGGATCCCAGGCTGAGGAAGCCGAGCAGTCGGTCGCGACCAGCCAAAGGCAGCAGCAGCTCAGAGCCGAGCGAGTTGAGCAGATCGCGCTCCCGATCCTCGGCCAGCAGGAACCATCCATCCGGGTTTTCGCGGTAGAGTGTCGCAGGCTGATTGGAACGCGCAAGATTGCGCACCGTCGAGGAGCTCTCTTCGAAGTGCGTAGACCGGTCGATCGTGATACCGATTGATTGCTGCAGCTCAAACTGGCGGCCGTGACGAAGGAAGACGGCGATACAGTGTACGTGCAGCACCTCGGCAATGCGGCGGATGACCGTATCGACCAGCGGCCCAGCTTCGGTGAAGCGGCGCGCCTGGTCTGAGAGTTCGCTTAGCACCAGCTCGGCGTCGTAGGCCTCGCGGAAGAACTGACGGTCCAGCCAGCGCTGCAGGCGGCTGCTGTGGGAGTCACGAGCTGCAAGGGTGCGATACAGAACAGCCGCGATGACGATGGTCAGCGGGATGGCGATCGCCAGCTCGCCCCGCTGGTAGAACGGCAGCAGAAAGCGAAAGAACAGGAACGCGACGATGCCTACCTGCAGCACCACCAGCGTGGCCCGAGCCAGCGCATAACGCGTGCCCATACGGATGAGGATGCGAACGTCGAGTGCACGCTGCACCAGCACGACGTATGCGAAGGAAAATGGCGCGGCGAAAAACAGCACCACCAGCGACAGCGTCAGACCAAGATGCTTGCGGGAATCAATACCGAAACGAGGCAGCCAGATCAGCATCAGCAGCGCAGCGATGCCGACAAGTGAGCCGACTGCGAGTACCTGCATCCGCCGGCGTGCGTCGGCAGTAGTTGCCGAGCGGAGCTTGTCCACCAACGCGACGGCGTAGACCACCACGCAGGCCAGGTTCAGCGGATTCAGAACGTGATCGACCCAGTACGATGCCCCGGCACTCCAGCGGCCCCACTCCGGTGCCGCAAAGTGCTCAACCTCTGCCACTGCAACTGCGAGCACGGAGCAGAGTGCCATCGGCGCCAGCAGCAGCCACTTGGCCCACGGCGCAGCCTGGTCCAGGCGCCATCTCTCCGGGAAACGTATGCCGAACAGCAGCAGCGTCGGCAGAATCGTGATCTGGATCAGGCCGGACCAGGATTGAAGGCCGGCTGTCCACTCGGCAGACCACCACAACGTCCCCAGGATGATGGACGACGGCGCAGTAAACAGCAGCAGCAGCAGCCACGCATTGCCATCGCGGATGCGAGCGGCAACCACCCAGTAGCCGATCAGCAGGCAAAGGCTCGGCAACAGGCCGGAGACCAGAAGCGTGACCCAGCGCGCGCTGGCACTCATGGCACGCGATGCATTCGCTACGGTCTGGATGGTGGCGCGCGCCGTGGAGCCGTCCGCATGCCGCACCACGACCTCAAGCCGCTCGCCCGGCCGCAAGCCATGCCCGTTGCCCGGGGCCAGTTCATGCGTCTCGTCTTCACTGCGGAAGGGGTGCCCGCGCAGCTCCAGCAGACGGTCGCCGGGCCGCAGTCCGGCTGCCACGGCCTCCCCTTCCAGCCTGGTCAAAGTCAGCCAGTCTCGGTCCACCTGAAACGGGACCCGCGCGTACTCATGAAGGTTCGCCAGGTTCTTCGCCGTCCCGACTGCCTCCATCCCGCAATAAGTCAGGCTGCAGACAACGAACAGCGCCAGGGCGAGATAGAGCAGGCGAGTTGCAGTCTTGCTGGTCATCGGATGGAGGAGGAGGCGCGGTCGAGCGCGGAAAGCGTCTACATCATAGCCCTGCACGTCCCGGTAAGCGGCAGGCATACCCGTGGTTACGCGCCTCGGGTGTCGCCGGTTCCTAGGGGATCCGCTTCGATCACGGGCATCCCGGCTGTCACCCGCATTCGACGGCACAGGCGTACAAGGTATAGCAGCGGACGGGAGCACGAGCTCCCGAGCCCCACTCGATCCTTAGCTCATCCGCCCGCCGCCCACAGATCCGCTTGCGGTCGGTCGGAGCAGGCTGCAGCACTCAGGCGGTTGGCTTCTCGCCGTGCGCCGTCAGCTTGACCTCGATGTTCCCGCGGGTCGCGTTTGAGTAGGGACAGGTACGGTGACCATCGGCCACCAGCTTCTCTGCCGCCGACTGGTCCAGGCCGCTGACGTGCACATCCATGGCCACCGAGATGATAAATCCATCCGCTTCGACGGCCGGGCCGATCGATACCTTCGAGTCGATGCTGATCTGGCCCGGGTGGATCTTCTGCTGCGCCGCCTGGTACTGCATGGCGCCGATGAAGCAGGCCGCATAGCCCGCGGCAAACAGCTGCTCCGGATTTGCTCCCGGCTTCCCGGTGCCGCCGAGTGCCGGCGGCGGGGCGAGCGTCAGGTCGACTGCGCCGTCCGAACTGCGTACCTTGCCATCGCGGCCATTGGTGGCCGTAGCTTCTGCGGTGTAGAGCGCTTGAGCAAGTTTGATCATGCTGATGTCGTCTCCTATCGGCGGCGTGGTCTGGGTGTCATGCGTCACGCGCACCTCCCTCGCCTGCCTACCCTGATAGATTCGCACAGGCGGCGGGAGGGACCCTGATGACCGAGATCGACGACAGCTTCCCGGCAGAGTGGCAGGTCAAGATTCTCAGCGGACGTCCACTGATTCTGCCTCCGCGCCACTACGTCTATCCGGCCGCCGTGGACGAGGTGGAGCTAGGCGCGCTGGAGCTGATGGTCACGCCGAACGCTGGCGCAAGCTTCCTCGCAACGTGTGCACTGGGCTTCGCCAGTCCTCAAGTGCCAACCGGGGTGTGGAGCTGCCCCGACCCCGCGATGCTGTGCGCCGTCTCCGGCGGTTACGCGTATCTGATCGATACCCGGGCCCCGCATCATTTTCAGCAGGTGGCCTACCGTCCTGTGACCGAGGTGCGGCCCGTTCCGGCGGCGGGCTTGCTGTTGTTTGCCAGCTTCCATTCGCTCGAGGGATGGGGAGTCTCGGGGCGGCAGTGGCAGACGCAGCGGCTCTCATGGGAGGGTGTTCGGTTGGGAAAGGCAAGTGCTGACCGGCTGGAGGGCTGGGGTTGGGATCTGCGCACCGATAAAGAGGTGGCCTTCTCCATCGACCTGCAGACAGGCGAGCACACCGGGGGACCGCGCTTCTAAAGAGCGAGCGAGGGATCCGATTTGAAGCGCTTTGGCCTTGAATTGGTGCAGCTTGCGTACAACTCCATACATCGACAGGAACTCTCATCAGCGTCCACATCCGCGCGCGAAAGGAACTAACGATGAAAGCTTCGACTCGCTTGCATGGCACGCCCGCTGGCCGATCGAAGGGACGCTTTACCGCGTCCGGGGACGGGGCTGTCCGCGAGATCTCCGCCCAGACTGCCCAGGTCAAAGGCGATGCGTTCGGCAGATTTGCAGCCTCCGCATCCGCATGGCTGGGCTCGAAATGGGCCTTTGTCGCGGCCATCCTCATCATCGGAATATGGGCGGCGACGGGTCCGCTCTTTCACTACTCCAACACCTGGCAGTTGGTGATCAATACCGGGACGACCATCGTGACCTTTCTGATGGTCTTCCTCATCCAGAACACTCAGAACCGGGATGCGCGCGCCATCAACCTGAAGCTGAATGAGTTGATCTACGCAATCGATGCAGCTGGCGACCAGATGCTGGATATCGAAAACGCCAGCGATGAAGAGCTGAATGGCATGCAGTCGAGGTATGAGCGCATCCGGGCCGAGTGTATGGAGAGGCAGGCGCGCACCGGCAGGGCGAGTTGAAAGCCGCCCTCACGGCTGCGTAGCGCTGTAAAAGCTGAGCGCGGCATCGCCTTGTTCCAGCACCCGGAAGCGGGCCAGCGCTCCATAGTTCGGCGCCGGTGCAGCGCCATTCCGTCGTGCGTGCTCCGCGATGATCACCGCGGCGGCAGCCAACAGCCCGCACCCGGACTGACCCAGTATCGCGAGTGACTGCGCGTACTCCTCCGCGCTCTCCCATGGCGGGTCAAGGTATACCAGGGTAAGCAGCCCGTGAGAAGGCGGCTTGCGCAGCGCCTGCATAACCGCCCGCGGCTCAACTGTGTAGTTGCTGGTGATATTGAGCCGGCGCAGATTCTCTCGCAGGCAGTTCAGAGCCGCCGGCGCGCTCTCGACAAAGGTGACGTGGGCAGCGCCGCGGCTCAGCGCTTCGATGCCCACCGCTCCAGTGCCGGCGTAGAGATCTGCAAAGGTCGCGCCTTCGATGCGCGGCGCCAGAACATTAAACAGCGTCTCCCGCAGGCGGTCGCTGGTGGGCCTTGTCTTCAGGCCGGGCGGCGCTACCAGCTGGCGCGAACGATACGTACCGGCGATGACGCGCATGGATACAGAAGATCATAGGTGGCTCGTCTCCGCCTCTGCTGCAGTCTGCTTCAACAAACCGCGGACTGCCCGCAATACCGCTGCTCTACAATGTCCACCAGGCCCAAGGTTCAGCGCGCGCGGCAAGTGTGCGGCATCCAGGCGAGAGAGGGAGCGGCAGCACACGATGCGTGGATGGTCATTTCCGCTGGGCCGGTGGTGGGGCATGGATCTGCGGATCCATACCTTCTTCGTGCTGCTGCTGGGCATCTGCCTGGGTTATGCCAGCATGCTGGGGCTTTCGCAGTGGCGCGGCTTCTGGCTCTGGCTGCTATTGCTGATCGCAGTCCTGGTACGGGAGACCGGTCGCGCGATTGCAGCCGTCTGCAACCGGCTGCAGATTCGCAGCGTTCTCCTGCTGCCCATCGGCGGGCTGATGTCCTTTGCGAACGCAGACAGCGTGGAGCGCGCAGGCGAGCTGCCTATGCAGCTGCGGATGGGCTGGGTCGGCCCGCTGGCTAACCTCTCCCTGGCGCTGCTCTGCGTCCTCAGCATCCTGGGCACGTCCCCCGGCCTCAACCTGCTGGAGCAGCCGCTGATCACGCCCGGACACTGCATCCGCTCTTTCGTCTGGATGAACATCTTCCTGGGACTGCTCCATCTGCTGCCGGCGTATCCACTGGATGCAGGGCGTGTGCTGCGCAGCCACTTCGCGCGCTCCCAGAGCCGGGCGCAGGCAGCGCGCGCCACCGCCGGGCTAGGGCAAATGATCGCCGTCATCGCTTTCCTTACCGGCATCTTTCTGCAGAACCCCTGGCTGGCCACCGCCGGCTTCTTCATCTTCATCGGCTCCCAGTTGGAAGACCAGGGTGCGTTGTTCCAATCCGTCGTGGACACCGTTTACATGCGGGACATCATGCTGACCGACTTCTCGCTGCTGTCGCCCTCGGACACGCTCGAAGACGCGCTGGGCAAAGCGGTGCACTCTCTACAGGACGACTTCCCGGTAGTGCGCGGCCGCGATGTAGTGGGCGTTGTCAGTCGCCAGGTGATCGCAGAGGCGTTGCGGGCTGAAGGGAACGGGTACGTGCAGGGCATCATGCAGCGCAGCTTCCACGTGGCCCGTCCTGAAGACTCGCTGGGCACTACGATCAGCCGATTCAGCGGCCGCGGCATGTCACTGGTGCCGGTTACGGATGGCGAGCGTGTGATCGGCATCGTCACGCTGCAGAACCTGATGCACTCGATGAGTCTCTTCGCCGAGAAGCGCAAGCGCCAGGCCCAGGCGACCGACTAACTCTTCTGCTGATGGCCTCAGACGCGGCCTTGCATCGCGATCTGTGCGAAGCGCTCCACGATCGAACGCTGATCGCCTCGCACCCGGGCCAGCTCCAGTTGGCTTGAGATCTTCGCATTCCGCAGCCGGAGGCACACCACCTCGGGCGACGCCAGGTGCTGTACGCACGCGGGCGCAATGGAGACGCCGAGTCCGGCACCCACGAGGCGCAGAATGGTCAGCCAGTGCGAAGCCTCCTGCACGATCTGTGGGCGGAATCCGTGCTCTTCAAAGAGCGTCAGCGGCTTTTCGAAGGCGCGTGCTCCAGCACTACGCGGGTAGTAGACGAATGGTTCGCCGCGCAGCATCCCCGGGGAGAGGCTCTTCTGTCGCGCATACCGGTGCGTGGCAGGCAGCACCGCCACATACGGCTCGGAGAAGAGCCTGGTCACCTCCAGGTGCGGCGCCGTGTCGCTGTCTCGCAGAATGCCGGCGTCCAGCGACCCGTCCTCCAGCCCCTCGACGACGCGTGCCGTGAACGACTCATGCAGTTGCAGCTTCACTCGCGGATAGGCCTCGTGGTAGCTGCGAAACACGCCGGAGAGGCCGGTCAGCATGGCGGAGCCGACAAAGCCGATATTCAACGAGCCCACCTCACCCTGCCCGATGCTGCGCGTCTCCACGATGTCGCGCTGTACGTTGCGCAGCGTGCGCCGGGCGCGCTCCAGGAAGACCTCACCCGCAGGCGTCAGCCGGACCGACCGCGACGTCCGAACGAACAACGCATACCCCAGGATCGCCTCCAGGTTACGTATCTGCTGCGATAGCGGCGGCTGGGACAGGTGAAGCCGCTGTGCAGCGCGGCCGAAGTGCAGCTCCTCCGCGACCGCCACGAAGTAGCGAAGATGTCGCAATTCCAGCTCTGCATTCATACGTAATAGGTCCTGATCTGCATAAACATAGTATTGGACGGTATGGATCGCTCCAAACGAGACTTGAAGGGTGGAGGAAGCCCAGATGATGACTACCAGAACCGATCTAGCGCCCGAGACAGAAGCCCCGCTGGGGATCGAGCTTCGGCCGATGCAGCCGGGTGAGGAGACCGCCTTCCGTCTGCTGAATGAGGAGTGGATCTCCCGCTACTTCGTACTTGAGCCGAAAGATCGGGATACGCTCGAGAATCCGCAGCAGACGATCCTGGCCAAGGGTGGCCACATCCTGGTGGCCTGTGCCGGCGGCTCAGTCGCGGGGTGCGTCGCGCTGATCCCGATGCAGGCCGGTGTCTATGAGCTCTCGAAGATGGCCGTCTCTCCCCAGCTTCGCGGCCAGGGGATCGGCCGCGGCCTGCTCCAGTATGCGATCGAACAGGCGCGGCGCATCGGGGCCGCATCGCTGTTTCTGGGCAGCAATGCGAAGCTGGCGAATGCCGTGCATCTGTATGAATCTGTCGGCTTTCGCCATGTGCCGCCGGATTCACTGCCCCCGCTCGCCTATACGCGCGCGAATGTCTTTATGGAGCTGCCGCTGCGCTAGGAGCCGGCGGCTGCCGTTGGAGCTGCCGAATGCGCCAGGGCGAGAGAGCCCGCCCGTGCCGCTTGAGTTATATCTTGAGCGTGCACGATTTCTCTTCCTCTGCTGACGAGGGCCTCCGGCTCCGGGCGGCTCTGTGATGCCGGCCGATCTGCCCGCCGGCCTCTATCTGGTGGGCACACCCATCGGCAATCTGGAGGACATCAGCCTGCGGGCGTTGCGCGTGCTGCGCAGCGTGGACCGCGTTCTGTGCGAAGACACCCGCGAAACGGCGCACCTGCTGGCACACTACGAGATCCAGGTACCGCTGCAAAGCTGCGACGAGCACAAGGAGCAATCCTGCGCGGAGGACGCGGTCGCGCGCATCCAGCGTGGCGAGCGGCTCGCCATGGTCAGCGACGCGGGACTGCCCTGCATCTCCGACCCCGGCGCGCGCCTGGCTGCAGCAGTGGTCGCAGCCGGGCTGCCGGTAGTGCCCGTGCCCGGCGCAAACGCGGCAGTGACTGCGCTGATGGGCGCTGCCTCAACCGGCCTGCCGGGCATGACGGCGCAGCGCTTTCTGTTCTGCGGCTTTCTTCCGTCCAAGGGCGGCGCGCGGCGCACTGAGCTGGAGCGCCTGCAGGCCATGGTCACTGCCGGCGCAGAGCCGTTGACACTCGTCTTCTATGAAGCGCCGCACCGCATCCTCGAGATGCTGGAAGATGTGGCCGGTGCCTGGGGCGGTGAGACCCGCGTGGTGGTCGCGCGGGAGCTGACCAAGCTGCACGAGGAGTTCCTGCGCGGATCAGCAGCAGAGGTACGGGCCACCCTGGCCGCACGCGAACGTGTTCGCGGAGAGATGGCCGTGTTGGTCGAGGCGCCTCCCTCCGTATCCACATCCGCGGAGCCGATAGGTGTCGTGGTGCGTCGGCTGATGGATCAGGACGGGCTGACCGAGAAGGACGCGCTCAAGCGAGTCGCCCGCGAGCGCGGCCTGGGCAAAAGCGAGGTCTATCGCGAGTGGCAACGATCCCGCTGACAAAACCCGAAGTCTGCTAGCGCAGACGCTCGAACCCATCTACCGACAGGCCGTCAAGCTTCGTCGCCCTCGGCACTGGCCTCTTCCACCGTCTCCTGCGTGATCTCCTGGTACTCGTCGGCGTCGAAGACTTCGCCGCACTCCAGACACTCGACGTAGTCCACGTCTTCTTCGCGCGCTACCACGCGAACCTGGGGATGCTTGCAGGGTGGTTGCATGATCGATGGGGGATTGTTGGTCTGCCGGCTCGACACGGGCTGCTGCTCTCGGGCCGCTATGCAGGTGATTGTACCCGGGACGCGTGTAGAGTCAATCGCCCGGAGGAGCACTGGCCCATCCGCCCCGTTTCGCTACAATCTCAGGACGACGCCAGGCAAGAGATTCGTCTTCAATCGAAAGGGCCATCTGCCTCAGGGCGGCACTGCCATCGCGGTTCGACTGCGGCAGCGAAGCTCGTAACGGAAAAGGACGTTTTCGAGAGCGAACGCATGATCACCAGACTCCCCCGACTCGCCTCCCAGCGCCGCCTGGGCCTTCTGGGCGCCCTCTGCGTGCTGTGTCTCGCGCTGGTAGCGGGCGAGCACCTGATCCCGGGTGGAGACCCAGCGCTTGAGTTCAACGCGTCCCCCGCACTGCCCCCGGCCAGTGGGCTGGTCGACCAGTCGACACTGCGTACGGCGCGGGAGCTGGCCACGCAGGCCGCCGTTCCCCAGGAGACCCAGTATGCGCAGGAGGCGCTCCGCCTGGCCGATAGCGAAGTGGACAATGCCTTCGCCAGCGCGCTGCGCAATGCCACAGAACATGCGCCGGCGCTGACCGGCGATGCGCTCCGGGTGTCGCAGCAGTTGAAGGCTCTCAATGATCGCATCCACAGCGAGCAGGCAGTGGTCGCTGCGCGGCAGAAGGCAGAGACAGCCGCCAACGCCGCCCCGGAGGAGGATGCACAGTTGGAGTTGGCGCAGGCGCAGTTAGCCCTGGACAGCGATGAGGCCGATCAATTGCACCAGACCCTGATCCGGCTGGGCGGCGATCGCCGCGCACTGATCCAGCAGGCGCTTGATGAGCATGAGTCGCTGCACAAGGGAGAGACTGGTGCCGTGGTCTCGCAGACGGCCGGGCTGGAGGAGCCGCGATCGCTGATCTCGCTGGTGGGCAAAGCACGGGCCCTGGCCTCGCTGCGAGCCCGTCATCGCCAGCTGGCTGCCGCCCAGGCAGCCGCCGTGGCGCTCAGCCGGGACCTGCTGACCCGTCGCGACCAGCTGTCGAACGAAACAGAGCAGGCAGCCACCCCGGCAAGTCCACAGACCGTCAACCAGCTTCGCCTGCTCGCCTCCAGCCGGCAGACCCTGACGCAGTATGAGCGCCGCATCGTGGACCTGCAGACGCTGGCCGGGGTCTATGGCAAGTGGGATGGCCTGGTTCTGGCGCAGCAGCGGACCATCCTGCGCCGCATCGTGCGTGCCTTCGTGTTCATCGTGGCCATCCTCGCCCTGACGATGCTCGTAGGGCGGCTGCTGCACCGGCTGCTCAACAGCCGCACCCTGCTGGATCGGCGGCGCCAGCAGACGCTTGAGTTTGTACTCTCCTTCGCGGTGCAGGTGGTCGGGGCACTGCTGATCCTGATCATCATCTTCGGCCCGCCGCAGCAGGCGCCTACCGTGATCGGCATTGCAACCGCGGGCCTGACGGTGGTGCTGAAGGACTTCATTGTTGCCTTCTTCGGCTGGTTCATCCTGATGGGCAAAAGCGGCGTGCGCGTCGGCGACTGGGTGGAGATCAACGGCGTCGATGGGGAGGTCGTCGAGGTGGGGCTGTTGCGCACCACCATGCTTGAGACGGGCAACTGGGCAGAGAGTGGCCGGCCGACCGGCCGACGCGTGGCCTTCATGAACAGCTACGCCATTGAGGGTCACTACTTCAACTTCTCCACCGCCGGACAGTGGCTGTGGGAGGAGATGCACATCGCGCTGCCCGCTGGCAGCGACGCCTATGCGGCCACCGACGCCATCCGCATCGCGGTCGAAGAGGTGACGCGCAAAGATACTGAGCTGGCCGCGCGCGAGTGGCAGCACCGCAGCATGGGCGCAGGATCCCGGAGCAAGCTTTCGATGGAACCGATTGTAGAGCTGCGCCCCGGCAGCAGCCTGGAGGTGGCGATCCGGTATGTGACGCGCGCGCAGGACCGCTTCGAGGTGCGCTCACAGCTGTACCAGCGGTTGCTCTCCATCTTGCACGCGGCCCCGCAGTTTACCGAAGTCCAGAAGCTGGTGGACTCGTCAGACGGCGAGGGCGCTCCGTCCGAGGCATTTGCGGGCAGGCTCTCCTAGTACTTCGGACCGACGGGTCTAGTACTTCGGGATAGACGGATCCACCTTCTCTGACCATGCCGTGATGCCTCCGGCCAGGTTCTCGACATGCCGGAAGCCCTGCTGCTGCAGGAACTCCGCCGCCCGCTGGCTGCGGCCGCCCGATTTGCACTGCACCACGATGTTGGCGTCTCGATCCAGCTCGCCGGTTCGCTGCGGCAAATCGTTCAACGGGATCAGATGACCGCCGATGTTTGCGATCTGGTACTCGTGCGGCTCACGCACGTCCAGAACGAAGACGCTCTCCCCGGCGGTCTGCCGACGCTTCAACTCCTCGGGGCCAATCTGCGGGATACCGTTCTGCATGTTCGACACGGATGCATTCTCCTGGGTCTGCGCCGGGATGCCGCAGAACTGTTCGTAGTCAATCAGAGCTTTGACAGTAGGGTGGGTGCCGCACACCGGGCAATCCGGATTCTTGCGCAGCTTCAGCTCGCGGAAGCGCATGCCCAGGGAGTCGACCAGCAGCAGGCGCCCTACCAGTGGCTCTCCCTTGCCCAGGATCAACTTCACGACCTCCGTAGCCTGGATGATGCCGACCAGGCCGGGCAGTATGCCGAGTACGCCACCCTCCGCACAGGAGGGGACGAGCCCGGGCGGTGGCGGCTCCGGGTACAGGCAGCGGTAGCAGGGCCCCTGCTCCGTGGCAAAGACACTGGCCTGCCCCTCGAAACGGAAAATCGAGCCATAAACGTTTGGCTTCCGGCTGAGGACGCACGCGTCGTTGACCAGATAACGGGTCGGGAAATTATCGGTGCCGTCGGCGACGATATCGAAGCCGGCGAAGATCTCCATCGCGTTCTCAGAGCTGAGCCGCGTCTCGTACTTGACCACCTGGAGATCCGGGTTGAGGGCCTTCAGCTTGTCTTCGGCAGAGTCGAGCTTGGGCCGGCCGATATCCCGCGTGCTATGGATGATCTGCCGATGCAGGTTGCTTGCGTCCACGACGTCGAAGTCGACCAGCCCCAGCGTGCCGACGCCTGCCGCCGCTAGATAGAGCGCCATGGGTGAGCCAAGCCCGCCCGTCCCCACCAGCAGCACGCGAGCCGCCTTCAGCTTCTGCTGGCCCTCCATGCCCACTTCAGGCAGGATCAGGTGCCGCGAGTAGCGCGCGATCTCTTCATGCGTCAGCGCTGGGGGAGTTGCTGTCTGTTCGATGGTTGCTGCCATATCCGTTCCTCACTTCACCATATTGCTGTTTGCCGCTCCCACGGTCCTGGCAACACTGCCGTCAACACCCGCCGGCGATGGAAGGGATGATCGAAAGTGAATCGGCCTCTTCGACCGCGGTCTGCTCCTTCGCGTCGAGATAACGGATGTCCTCATCGTTCAGGTAGACGTTGACGAACGAGCGCAGCTTCCCCTGCTCGGTAAAGAGGTGCTTGCGCAGCTCGGGAAACTGGTTCGTCAGTCCGTCCAGCACCTGCTGAATGTTGGCTCCGCTCACTTCGACCGTGTCCTGCTTGCCGGTAAATGCGCGCAGCGGTGTAGGGATGAAGATCTTCATGTTGAGCTCTTTCTGTGTGCTTGAGATTTCGACTGACTGTACGGAGATGGTGCGTCTGAAGCTTCGCGCTGATTGACTCTCTCGAGATTCAACATCGCGCAGGATCCAATACCACGATGCTCTCAACCTCAAAGCGCTTGTCATCTTCTACCGTTCCCGCCAGCCGGAAAGAGTTCGTAATCTCAGCCCGCCCCTGCGCAACACTGGTAATGACGTACGAGCAGCCGATCCAGTGCGCCTCCTCGAAGTCGGTCATGGACCACTGCGCCGGGTGATCGGGATGGGAGTGGTAGAAGCCAATGATGTCGTGTCCTTGCTCACGCCCCTGCCTCTGGATCCGTATCAGCTCCTGCGGCGCGATGTTGTAGCGGTTGTGTGAGGAGTCGGTGCGGGTATTGCCCGCCTCGACTGCCGCCTCCACGCTGTTGACTTCTGCTGTGGCGCGGCCCAGCAGCACTCCGCAGCACTCATGCGGATAGGTGCGCTCTCCATGCGCGCGAATGATCTGGTAAAGCTGCGCCGGAATCTTCAGTGTCAAAGTCATCACTCCTGCCAGAACCGTTCGCTCAGGTACTTGTCCGCTGCGTCGCACAGGATGGTAACAATCACCGCCTCGCGCCCGGCAGCATGCTCCTGTTCGCCGATGCGCAGAGCTGCGGCGACCGCGGCCGCCGCCGAGACCCCGAGCAGCATACCTTCGCTGCGGCCCAGTCGCTTGGCCATCGCATATGCGGCTTCCGTCTCCATCTCCAGTTCGGCATCCGCCAGAGCCGCGTCGTAGATGGGTGGCACGATTGCCGTTGCCATATGCTTCAGGCCTTCCAGTCCATGGAAGGGTGAGTCCGGCTGCATACTGATGCACCGGATCGCTGGGTTCAGTTCTTTGAGACGGCGCGTAGTGCCCACGAAGGTCCCGCTGGTACCCAGGCCGGCGACAAAGTGCGTGACCTGCCCGGCCGTCTGATGCCAGATCTCGTTGGCAGTGCCGGGGTTTCCCAGCGTGCCGCGGTAGTGTGCCAGCCAGTTCTCGGCATTTCCATACTGGTCGGCATAGTAGTAGCGGCCCGCGTCCTCTGCCAGCTCGCGCGCCTTGCGGATCGCGCCGTCCGAACCTTCGCCAGGATCGGTCCACACGACGTTTGCTCCGTAGGCGTGGAGAATGTGCTTCCGCTCCGGAGAGACATTCGAAGGCATGCAGAGCGTCACTGGAAAGCTCCAGGCGGCGCCCAGCATGGCGTAGGCAATGCCGGTATTGCCACTGGTCGCATCCAGCAGATGGCGGCCGACTGGGTCGCCTCTGCGCAGCCAACCGCGTTCGAGAGCCGCCGCGATGATGCCGGAGGCGGCACGATCCTTCACTGACCCGCCTGGGTTCGCCCACTCCGCCTTGCCCAGCAGAGTGATACCAGGCAGATGCTCTGTCAGCCGCGACAGGCGTACCAGGGGCGTATTGCCAACACGTTCGGCAATGGTCGACCCCAACGCCTGCCCTGCTTCTGCCATGGCTCCCAGCATTCCGTGATCTCCGGGCATCTGTGCGAAACTTGCGCTAGAGCCGGTCGTCGAACCCGCTGCCCCGCTTGCTTCAGTCTAGTGGTTCTGCCGCTCTTACCGACTTTGAAAGAGGAACCCCGCCCGCGATGCGTACCAAGGTGATCGTCCGCAACTTCGAAGAGGTGCTCCGACTGCTCCGCAACGCACAGTTTGATGTGCGGGAGTCGACCGGAGTCGCAGGCCAGATCGCGGTGTCAAAGTACGGGGCCGCCGCCGTGCTGGCGCGCAATCCCCGGTACACTGCCAAGACTGCGGAGGAGCAGCACGTCTGCCTTTGGGTCGTGCAGCCGGGCTGGCTGCTGCGCGGCTCCATCGCCAAGCTGGTCGACCATGGGAATCAGAAGCTCTTTGAGACCCCGACAGCACGGGTGGCCGCCACCGCGGATGCGCTGAAGTCCATCCACCGCTTCAGCGAAGAACTGCGCGAGGTGATCGGGGATCCCAGCTTCTACAACCAGTCGCTCGGCACCGTCAGCAACAGCTATATGTACGATCGTGTCAAAGGTCGCGAGCCGGAGCAAGACACCTCCTCCGGCCACTAAGCGCACATCTGTCCTGGCGGGCCACTGGCCGCAACGCATCAGGCCGCGTTGCGATACTCCTCTGAGCCGAGACGGCGCGTCTCCCTAAGCGTGTAATGGAACCAGGAGATGAGCGTGAGTGCGAAGGTCGCAATCAGGGCCAGCTTGCGCGCCAGCACCAGCACGGGTGGGTGGTAGAACGCCGTCCACAGCGCCGTCGCCACAGCAATGATCTGCGCTACCGTATTCGCCTTTCCCCAAAGACTAGGCCGGAAATCGCGCGCGCCCGCAGTCGCAAACAGCAGAGCCGCCACAATCAGGATGCCGATATCGCGGCTGAAGACCAGAATGGTGACCCGGCGCGGAATAAGCCCCTGATGCATCAGGACCAGAAACAGGGTGCTGAGCAGCAGCTTGTCTGCGACCGGATCCAGGTACTGTCCCAAACGCGTGCGCTGCTGCAGCAGCCGTGCCAGCAGGCCATCCAAACCGTCGCTGAGACCGGCCAGGATGAACAGCGCGAAGGCCGTCCGATAGTGGCTGTCCAGCACTGCATTTACCAGAAACGGAATGATGCAGAGCCGCAGGAACGTCAGCTGATTGGGCGCAGCACGCAGATCTTTCAGCACGGGCTGAGGGTCACTTCTGTCCTGTGAAGGGCCGGGCCAGCGTGCGCCCCTCCCTTTGGCTTCTCATCCTACCGTATGCCGGCTGGATGCCCCGCCGCAATCCACTGCCTTGGTATACTGGACAGGTTGCAGCGGTTCCGCGCAGGCGCGTAGCTCAGTTGGTTAGAGCGCTACCTTGACACGGTAGAGGTCAGGAGTTCGAGTCTCCTCGTGCCTACCATTCCTTGGACCCGCACGAACAGATGGGTTGCAAGCCCACGTGACCTGATCCGGGCAGCCTTTGAAAAGCACCGAGAGGGTCTTGGCAACTCCAGGATCGACGCGGAATGCGGTCTGTCACAGGCCGTACGCGTTGTCTTCAGCCTTGGAGGCTACGTCTGCTCCGCATATATTATCGCAGCAAAGTACTCAGCCAGCTTGACCATTACACTGCCAGCCTCTTCAGACTCCTTACTCTGCGAGGGGCAATCAGTAGCCTGCTCTATCTCTTCACGCTAAGCCGCGCGATCGCAGAGCGGGAGTCTCCTCGCTTACTTTGTAGATTGCGGCTGCCTCACACCAGTCTGAGCTCGCTTCTCGCATCTGCTGAAGAGAAGGCCACCTAGCCACCACCTGCATGGCGCTCGGTAGCCGAAGCGGAGGTTCTATACCCTGGAACGATTCTGCTCGATCTGATTTCTCCATCTCCAACGGGAGAGCAGCCGAGGCACATCCCGAGCGCAGAAAGGGAGAGCTTGCCACTACCGCTGGCAGCTCGGCATCGTTTTGCTACTCTGAAGGCATGCTACCCACAGCACCACGATTCAGGGAGAGTAGCTGATGTGGCAAGTCCCTCCGCCTCCAAACGCTGGCACTCCTGTGGCTCGCATACGCTTGGCTGTCGCTCTGCTGGTCTTCTACGTCGCGTGCATCGCCTTTGATCGGTTGACCTTTCGCCACATTGGCAGCGCGATCTCTCGCGTCTTGCAAAGTTACGGACTGCTCAATCGAAGCGTGCAAGACATCCCCTCCATAGCAATCTTCCCAGGAGAACTCTGCGGGGCGGTATTCCTATTTCTTCTGACGCTCCTTGCTGGCCTCATCGCTGGCCGCTCTCTTCGCGACTTTGGTCTCAGGCCCGTGGAGGGCAGCCGCATCGGTGCTGCGTTCTTGCAGGGCGTGGTGCTCGTCACTCTGTTTATGGCAGCGATTCTCTTCTGCGGAGGAATTCATGTTCTCCGCTCCGGACATTCACTCGGACAGACCGTCGGTTTTGCGCTCTCATGGCTAGTCACTATGGCGAGTGTCGGTCTGTATGAAGAACTCGCTGTCCATGGCGCATCTTTTGCGCTCATGGCTGAACTGACTAGCCCTTGGGTGGCGTGCGTCCTTACGAGCCTGCTCTTTGCGGCAGCGCATCTTGGCAATGCGAATGAGAATCCCCTGGGGTTGCTGCTTGCCGTGCTCTGGGCCGTGGCGGCTGCGCTCACCATTGTGCGCACCGGCACCATATGGTGGGCGGTCGGCGTACACGCCGGCTGGGACTGGACCCTCGGTTATTTCTACGGTGCACCAGTCAGCGGAAATCATCTTCGAGGCGGCCTTGTCGTCACCACCGGCGTAGGTCACGCCTGGCTTAGCGGGGGCAGCGATGGACCTGAGGGCAGCCTCGTCACACTTGCGGTCACCGTCGGATGGATCTCTCTTTTGCTTTATCAGATTCAGCGCGCGCGACACTGCTATGTGGTCGATTACAGCGTACAGAAGCAATCTGCCATCGGGTGACATTGCTAGACTCGTTGTGCCAGGAGAAACGACTTGAGCCAGGAACGGCGCGGGTTAGGCAACGATTCCCAGTCGCCGCCCCACGCTCGCGAAGACCTCCAGCGCCTGGTCGACCTGCCCTCGCGTGTGCTCGCTGGTCATGATGGCGCGTACACGTGCCTTGCCCTCGGGCACGGTCGGAAACGCAATGCCAGTCGCCATCACGCCCTGGTCGAACAGAGCGCGGGAGAACTCCATCGTCCTGCGCCCGTCGCCCACGATGATAGGAGTGATCGGGGTCTCGCTGGCCGGAGTCGTATGGCCGCCTACATCGAAGCCCGCCTGCGCCAGTTGCCCGCGGAAGTAGTTCGTGTTCGTCCACAGTCGCTCAATACGGTCCGGCTCCTGCTCCAGCAAGTCAAATGCAGCCATGCAGCTGGCCGCTACCGAGGGCGGATGCGAAGTAGAGAACAAGAACGGGCGCGCACGGTGGTATAGATAGTCGATCAGGTCGCGCGATCCGCATACGTAACCGCCCAGTGCACCAATCGCCTTGGACAGCGTACCCACCTGCACATCCACGCGACCATGGCAGTGGAAGTGGTCCACGGAGCCGCGCCCGTTGCGCCCCAGCACTCCGGATGCATGCGCGTCATCGACCATCATGATGGCTCCGTAACGCTCCGCCAGATCGCACAGCTTATCCACTGGCCCGATGTCGCCGTCCATGGAGAAGACCCCGTCCGTGATGATCAGCTTATGCCCGGGCTCGTGCGCAATCTCCTTGAGCAGCTCCTCGGCATGCGCCACATCTTTGTGGCGGAAGACCTTGATCTTGGCCCGGGAGAGCCGCGCGCCATCGATGATCGAGGCGTGATTCAACTCGTCGGAGAGGATGAAGTCATCTTTGCCCAGGATCGAGGAGACGGTTCCCGCGTTGGCAGTGAAGCCGCTCTGGAAGACCACGCAGGCTTCGACATTCTTAAAGCGGGCAATCTTTTCTTCCAGGTCCATGTGGATGCGCATCGTGCCTGCGATGGTACGCACCGCGCCGGAACCGACACCGTACTTCGCGATGGCCGCGGTCGCCGCCTCGCGCAGCTTTGGATGGTCGCACAGCCCCAGATAGTTATTCGACGCCAGGTTGATGACCTCGCGCCCGTCGTAGTGGCATACCGGAGCCTGCACATCATCGAGGACGCGAAGCCGGAAGTACGTGCCCTTCTGCTTCAGCTCATCCAGTGCTGCGGTCAGGTGCTGGAGTTGGGGGCGGGCGCTCAATCCGGTGGCCATGCTGAACCTCTCTGCTCAGGGAAAATGCAACTCCTGATACTAAGCCTGAAGGGGTGCCGGCCGCTATCCCTGCCTAGCTCTTCAACGTCGGGCGAATGTGCAACTCCTTCAGTTGCGTATCGGAGACCGGCGTCGGCGCATCCACCATCAGGTCAATGGCCTTGGCAGTCTTGGGAAACGCGATCACCTCGCGCAGGCTCGGCGCTCCGGCCAGAATCATTGCAATACGGTCAAGCCCCAGAGCGATGCCGCCATGCGGAGGAGTGCCATAGGTCAGCGCCTCCAGGAAGAACCCGAACCGCTCCCTGGCCTCCTCATCCGTCATGCCCAGCGCGCGGAAGATCTCCTGCTGCACTGCCTGCTGGTGGATACGGATCGACCCCGATCCCAGCTCCGTCCCGTTCAGCACGATGTCGTACGCCAGGGCTCGGACCGCGCCTGGGTCCGTGGTCAGCCGCCCTGTCTTCAGATCGTCCTCATGCGGAGAGGTGAAGGGGTGATGCGCCGCCACCCAGCTGTGCGACTCCTCGTCCCACTCAAACATGGGAAAGTCCGTGACCCACAGAAACCTGTAGTCACTCGCGCTGCCCGTCTTCTCAAAACAGCGATGCCGCGCTGCAAACTGCTGCGCCAGCGCCAGGCGCACCAGCCCAGCCGCCTCAAACAACTGGCGGTCGCGCGCCGGCAACCGGTTTCCGATCTGCTGCTGCGCAGGAACGTCCTCGCCATCGGCCAGCACCAGTACGATCAGGTCGCCCTCTGCTGCCTGGCTGACCGCGCAAATCTTGGCCATCTCCTCGGGAAAGGACTTCTCCAGCCGCTTGAAGTCATCCAGCACCTTGATCTTCTGCGTCTGCAGCTTCGACGGATACAGCAGTCGCAGCTCGTCGCGCTCCTTGCGAGACAGCTCACCCGCGTTTGGAATCCGGACCGCAATCACCGGCAGCGCCGTCGTGGTTTTCAAGGTCCCAGCAGTCTGCGGAGTTAGCAGTGCGCGCACATCCGTCAGCGCCGGCAACCGCATATCCGGCTTGTCGATGCCGTACAGGCGCGTCGCCTCGTCGAAGGTCATCCGCGGGAAGCTCTTGCTCAACTCCACCCCGGCCTCGCGGAAGGCGGCCTGGAGA
>CAXUMX010000030.1:0-17919 GCA_964252395.1 uncultured Acidobacteriaceae bacterium
GCTGGCATCAAGGAGGACTACGATTGAAGCTTCGTAACCGTTGGGTTCGCATCGCCTGCATGCCGGCCGCTCTGGCCATTGCGCTGTTTACTGCGCAGCTGAGTACGCCAGGCGCCATGGCCCAGGCCGCAGCTAAGGCCAAGAGCCAGTCACCCGCCGCAACCAGCACGGACTCCCCGACGGCTGGTCAGTTGGTTGATCTCAACTCGGCAACAGCAGATCAGTTGAAGACGCTGCCCGGCATCGGCGATGCGTACGCGCAGAAGATCATCGCCGGACGTCCGTACCGTGCGAAGACGGACCTGGTGAGCAAGAAAGTGATCCCGGCCAGCACCTACAGCAAGATCTCTAACCAGGTGATCGCAAAGCAATCGAAGTAACAGCTCCGAGCCTCGCAAATGAGCCGCTCTCCATCGAGAACGGCTCGTTGCTATTCGCCTCGACTTCCGGCTGCGGCGATTCGTCCTGCAAAGGCTGCCTTGCATCGGAGTCTCCCCGGGTCACATTCCGAGGCAGTACCAGCGTGAAGACAGATCCAGTCTTGTTCCCCTTGCTGCGGCTCTTCACGCGAAGAATCCCACGATGTTTCTCGATGATACCTCTCGAGATCCACAGCCCCAACCCGTTCCCGTTGCTGCCCTTGGTGGTGTAGAAGGCCTCGAAGATGCGGGCCAGCACGGCAGGGCTCATGCCGTGGCCAGAGTCCGCTATCGTAATGCGCAGCCCCGGTTCACCAGTGCGCCACAGCGTCACATCCTGGCAGCGGATGATCACACGCCCGCCGCGGCGCATGGCGTCGATTGCATTGCCCAGCAGATTGCTCAGCACCTGCCGAATGTCTCCCTCATAGCAGAGGATGGGCGATGCGTGTCGCCGCTGCTCGATGATTTCGATCTGCGAGTTCTGGAGCCGACCGTGGTAGAGAGCGATCACGGATCCGACCAGTTCCTCCGGCGAGGTCTCCGTGGGCCGGGTGGACTGGCGATGGAAACGCAGCGTCTGCGTGGAGATTTGGGAGACTCGAGCCAGCTCCTGCTCGGCAAGCAAGAGATTTGCGCGCACCGGCCCGTCCAGCCCCTCCTGACTCTTCAGGAGATAAAGGATGTTGGTGACCGCTTCCAGTGGATTGTTGATCTCGTGTGAGATCGAAGCCGCCAGCCGTCCCACCGCGGCCAGCTTCTCACTCTGGATCAGGGCAGCCTCGGCCTGCTTCTGCGATGTCAGATCAGCGAGAAACACCGCCACCTGGTCCGGAGATTCCCGGTCGACCGTCATCGGCAGCAGTGTCATGCCCGCCAGCAGCGGAACCAGCCTGCCATCGCGGGCGCGATATGCTTTCTGGTACGGCTCGCACACGCCGGTATGGCGCAATTGTTCCATGGCCTTCTGATCCGCGGCCGCAAACTCAGGTGGTGTCAGCTGTTCCCAGCGGATCAGCCCACGCTCGAACTCTGCGGCGGTATAGCCAATCAGACCCAGCAGCGCCGGGTTTGCATAAACAATTCGCCCGTCCATGTCACTGATGTTGATACAGATGCTGGCGTTCTCGATAAGGCGGCGAAAGCGCTCCTCCGAAACACGCAGCACGTCCCGCTCCACCCGCAATTCGTTGAGCGCCTGGTCGCGTGCAAACAGCGCATCGCGCATCTCGTACTGACGTTTTCTCGCGCGTACCGCGGCTCGCAGGCTGCTGACCAGGGTCTCGGTCCGGATCGGCCGCTCCAGCAGAATGGGCGATCCCAGTGCTAGATGCTGCTCCTCCATCCTGCGGTCGCGCCGCCGGTCTGCTCCGCCAGTGGTGAGGATGAGGATGGGGAAATCAGACCAGGCCGGCTGCCGTTGCACCAGTTCGCTCAAGCGCTGTCGCACCGTTGGCGTCAGCGACTCTTCACTGATCAGGAGCGGCCCCAGCGGCTCATGCTGGGCCGCCTCCAGCAGTGCCACGGCGTCCCGGCATGCCTCCGAGGCAATGCCGTGCCGTTGTAGCACGTCTACGATCAGTTCAGAGTCACGGCCGATCGGCGCAACGACTCGCACAGTCAAGCTCATGGGGAAAGGCCCTGCCTAGCTTCCGCCGCCGTTGGTTGTGCTTTGCAGGATCTCAGGAACCCCGGTCAGCACGCCTCGAAAGCTCTCCATCGGAGCGCTCAGATGAATTCCCTCTGAATTCATTTTGAGCTCGCGCATCGTGCGCTCATGTGCGCCCACGCGCTGCTTCAACACCGAGATCATCTGGTAAATGCCTCCATTCGCCTCGTAATACCTCAGCAGCACGACGGTGTCCGCGAGGTAGCTGACGTCCACCTCTGACTGCATCGGCCCCACCATACCTCGCTGTGTCAGGATGAGGAATGTCACCACTCCTTGCTGGTTCAAATACGCGAGCAGTTCGTGGAGGTGCAATATCAGGTCCCGCTCGCCAGGCATGGAGTTGAGGAAGCCGTTCAGGCTGTCGATGACAACGACACGCACGTCCCGGTGCTCTACCTCGCGGCGAATTCGCCACATGAATTCGCCCGGAGACAGCTCCGCCGGATCCACCTGCACCATCTGCAGCGTGCCGCGATCAATCTCTTCCTGTACCTTCATGCCCAACGATTCGGCACGCGCGGCCGCTATGCTGACACCTTCATCAAAGGCATACACCACGGCTCGGTCGCTGCGCTGTGCCGCCGCCAGGGCGTACTGCATGGCCAGGCTCGACTTCCCGACGCCGGTTGGTCCAATCATCAGCGTCGCTGACCCGCGCGCGATGCCTCCTCCAAACATGCTGTCCAATTCGGCATTGCCGCTCTGAATGCGCTCGACGAAGCTGCGCGACCCGTGCTCGGAAGACACCATGCGCGGGTATACCGAGACTCCCCCACGGCGAATGGTGTAGTCGTGGTAGCCCTCGCGATAGGAAGAGCCGCGCAGCTTGACAACCTCGATCTGGCGGCGCGTGGTTCCGAAGGATCGCGCCACCTTGGTCATGTTGAGCACGCCATGCGCGATGCTGCGCAACTGCGTATCGTTGCTGTCCGTAGTGCGATCATCGAGCAGAAGCACAGTGGTCTCTCGCCCGGAGAAGAACTGCTTCAGCGCCAGCAACTGGCGCCGGTACCGCATCGCGTCCGAGGCCAAGAGGCGCAACTCGGAGAGCGAATCGATCACCAGCCGCCCCGGCTTGGCCTCATCGATGGCTTTAGTCAGCCGCTCGATTGTCGTCGCGAGTTCAATCTCACTGGGGTGAAACACCGTGTACTGCTCTTCAGCGGAAAGACTGGCTTCGGCCGGCGTGAACTCCGCAATCGGAATGCTCGCGATGTCCCAGCCATGAGAACGAATCGAGACTTCAAGCTCTGTGCGCGGTTCAGAGAGAGTGATGTAGAGCGCCTTCTCTCCATTCAGCAGGCCCTCACGGATGAACTGCATGGCCACCGTTGTCTTACCAGTACCCGGCTCACCCTCCACCAGATACATCTGGCCAGCCGGCAATCCCCCCAGCAAAATCTCATTCAGACCGTTGATACCTGTGTTCAGACGCAAATCAGAGTGCTTTGCAGGCATGAGCAAGAGAATACCCCAGGGCACCACACGTTTTTAGCTGCCAACTGTTCGAGATTGGGATGCGGGAACTGCTCAGGAGGTCACTTGTAGTCTGATGTCTGGAAGATGACTGTGAGGGAGCAGCCAACCGCACAGACAGACTATTGATCGGAGCAAAAAGAGATCATCGTCACTAGCGGATCTCCGCTGCTTCTCGCGCATGCGCTGAAATTTGTAGAGTTCCTCGGCGGGGTGCGTGGAGCGAGAAAAGCCGGGCTGCTTCCTCGCTCCAGGCACCGCCGGCTATTGGATCTCGATCGCGTTCACCTGGGCATTGTCAGTGACGGTTGCGAACTGGATAGCCATGTGTCCCGTTCCATCCGCCATTGCACTCACCGTCTTCACGATTGCCGTGTATTCGCCACCCGCCTGCGCATAGATGTCGAAGTTGGGCAGCACCACCGCGTTGTTGATGCTGACGTTGAAGACACGTTTGCCTGCAGCGGGCCAGTAGTTCTCAGAAAAGTGCAGTTTCACAGTATGGGTGCTGTTCGCGTTGAAGCCGGAGAGGTTATAAGTGAAGTTCCCGAACCGGCTGGTCTGGTACACAGCCTGCGTCGCTGTGTCCCCGCTGCTCAGAGTGATGGCGTGCGTCGTGCTCGAAGTGGAGCCGCCGGTCGCTCCCGTGTCCGCCGTATAGCTGCCCTGGGCCGTAGTGCTCCCGGAGTCGATCATCACGGAGCCTGTGCCGGTGCCTGCTCCGCCTGAGAAGGGTAGCGTCAGGTACATCTGGCCAAGTGCTGTCAACTGCCCCTGCCCGGCCAGCAGACTATCGAAGTGCGGGTCCGGACTGACGCGGCCGGTATACCAGGCGTAGCGGAAGACATCTGCTCGCGTCTCGCAGGTGTTTACCATGTCCTGCATCTGCGCCTCCTGCTTGGCTAGCGTGTCGATCTGTGCGCCGTCGTTCTGGCTATGCCAGTTGGCAAACTCAGTAACCCAGAAAGGCTTGCCGTACTTGGTCAGCCGGGTCAGCTGCGAATCGAGCCCATAGTCATACCAATGGAAACCCAGGTAGTCGATTCGCGGTACGCGGCCGCCGTTCGCGGACTCGTAGGCGGAGTAGAAGGCATCCAGCCACGCTATCGGATCTGTGTAGTTGGTCTCGGTCCCCCAGGTGATCTGTGGGCCGACTATCTGCACGCCCGTATCGGCGGCCACGGCCTCATACTGCGGCCATAAGGCTGCCGCCTGCGATGGGGAGCAGTACGGCTGGCCGGTGACGCAGAATGCCTGGCCGGAGACGTTCGGCTCATTGAGTACCAGCAGATATTTGATCTCCGGGTGCGCACGGATAAACGACTCGACATTGGTTTTGTTGAAGTTGAAGTTCCACAGCATCGGGTAGTAATCCATGCCGTAGGCACTGACGTAGTTGGAGGGGATGCCGCTGTTTGGCGAGGAGCCCCAGTTGTACCACCAGCTGACGCCCGGAGAGAGCGCCTGTATATCGGCGGCTGTCGCCAGATCGTAAGCGATGCCGCGCTTGGGACTCTTCGTCACTGCCGTCGCTGCTGCCGCAGTCGAGTGGACGGGAGTATATTTCGCTTCTGTAAAGTTGGAGGGTTCCTGGTTCGATCCACAGCCAGCCAGCGCGGCAGCCGCCGCCAGCACAATCAGGGCACTAGTCATCTTCATGGGGGATGTCCTCGTTAGAGCGGGTCCGAACAGCGCGGCGGTTGATCCGCTCGCGTGTACCGGAGGAGTTTACCCACCACACATGGGAAATGCACCGGAAAATCGCTTGTCCTGGAGTTTTTCGCTCCGTCCAAACTCGGCCGCGGATGCCGGGTCTTTCATCCATTGAGTTAAATGGGACCGCCCTGGGCACTGCCATCTTAACCGGCCTTGTATTGGGTGGGATAACATGCCAGCATTTTGCTGGTAGTTCTCCCACGGCGGGGACGGGTTGGCCGTACCGTAATCCGGCATCAACCGTACAAACCGTTTTGATCTCCGGAGTTAACAGGACGGTGATCTGCAATCTTTCCGCTGGTCTGTAACCAACTGGAGGCCAGCGCCTCTAACACCCAGCATGAGGAAGTCGCCGACAGTCCCCTACCGAGCTACCGATCTTGAGGCCCTCCACATGCGATCACTCCTGGTAGTCCCCTCAACATCCAATCTCTCCCGATTGGCCAACCGAAAAAGGAGCAATCCATTGAAGAGCACCTCTGTGAACACCCTCGCCCTCGCCGCTGCATTCGCCGGTCTGCTTGGCGGCACCTCTGCCCGCCTGAATGCTCAGCCCACGCACCAGGGCAGCACTCCGACCGTGAATGCCTCGTCGAACGCCGGCGTACTGGTTGCGCAGGACACGCAGACCGATAACCTGCCCAAGCACTCCTGCAAGGGCAAGAATGACTGCAAGGGCCAGGGCGGCGGCGCCAACCCCGGCAAGAACAGCTGCAAGGGTAAGGGCGGTTGCGCAACGGACGGCTCCAAGCCGCCCTCTGCCTAAACTCGGCTGACCTGGAATGTCGATCCGGGTGGAGGCCCGCTGCACACCGCAGGGCCTTCCACCCCTCGTTATTTGCTCAACAGGAGGTTCCGATGCCGGCCAACCGGTTCAATGCGTTCACTGACTACGGCGTCGGAATCGGCCTCCGCGTTCCGCACTATCAGCACATCTTCTCGGAAAAGCCGGTCGTCGACTGGTTCGAGATCATCTCCGAAAATTACATGGTCGATGGCGGTCGCCCGCTGCAGGTGCTCGACTCTATTCTGGAACAGTACAGAGTCGTCCAGCATGGCGTCTCCATGTACTTCGGATCTGCGCAGCCGCTGAACCGTGAACACCTCAAGCGTCTGAAGCAGCTGACCCGCCGCACCCGGACACCCTGGCTGTCCGATCATCTTTGCTGGGGCAGCGTAGATGGACGCTATACCCACGACCTGCTTCCGCTGCCCTACACCTTTGAGGCCGCCCGCAATACCGCTGCGCGCATTCACGAGGTGCAGGATTATCTTGAGATCCCTATCGCCGTCGAGAACGTCAGCAGCTACGCTGAGTTCCACGAGTCAGAGATGACGGAATGGGAGTTCCTGAACGAAGTCGTCCACACCGCCGACTGCGGCATCCTGCTCGATGTCAACAATATCTATGTCTCGTCGCAGAACCACAGCTTCGACCCGCTGGAGTACGTCAACGCCGTACCAGCAGAGCGCGTCGCGCAGATCCACATTGCGGGTCATTCCAAGTTTGAGAAGTACATCCTCGATACTCATGACCATCCCGTGCTCGACCCGGTGTGGAGCCTGTATGCGCGCGCGATTGACCGCTGCGGGCCAACTGCGACACTGCTGGAGTGGGATGACAACATCCCGTCCTTCGCAGAGGTACACGGCGAAGCGCTGAAGGCCAATCGCTATCTGGTGGAAAGCGCTGCGGCGGGGACCGCGTCAGTCCAGCAGGTGCAGTCGCTTCAAGAGGCGCATGTATGAACCTGCTGGAGCTGCAACGCCGTATGGCGGCCGATGTCCAACGACCTCTTACCCCAGACTTCCAGATGCAGCAGATCGACGAACAAGGCCGCTCGGTCAGGGAGATCGCCGACAGCTACATAAAGCCGAATCCGTTACTCAGCTCCTTCGACCGGCTCGAAATCTACAACCGCCAATATTGGTTCCGCGTTATCGGCGCCGTCTCTGAGGACTTCCCCGCCTTGAACGCTGTTGTCGGCGAGAAGAAGTTCGACGCCCTGGTACTTGCCTATCTACAAGCGAACCCCTCGACCTCCTACACGCTGCGTGACCTCTCCGCCAGGCTGCCCGCGTGGCTGGCTGCGCACCCACAGATGGCAGCGCCACGCCACCATCTCGCCAGCGAGGTTGCCCGACTGGAGTGGGCCTACGTTGAAGCCTACGATCAGGCCAGCGTGATTCCTCTGGGACTTGCAGATTTCGCAGCCCTCGGCTCTGACTCCACACTGCGCCTGCAGCCTCACCTGCAGTTGCTGCACCTGCATTACCCAGTCGATGAGATTGTGCTTGCAGTGCGTCGGCAGACGCCGGAGCTGGACATCGTGAGTAACGCCGTCTCCGAGCATCGGCACACAGCACGAGTCACCGTGCCCAAGGTGCGCAGAGCCAACATCCATCTCGCCGTGCATCGTTTTGAAAACTCTGTGTACTACCGCCGCATCGATCGCGAGGCCTTCCGCATGTTGTCTGCACTGCGCGATGGCGCATCCATTGCCACCGCGCTGGAACAGGCCTTTGCCGGTAGCAGGCTCTCCGCACGGACGCAGGCAGATCGCACGCAGGCCTACTTCGCTCACGCCGCAGAGCTGGGCTGGTTCTGTATGCCGCCACCAGCAGGGCTCGACTAGCCTCTGCCCAGCATCGGTCTCCCACATCTCTCAAGCAATGCGCGGAAGTAGTCTGGCGCCAGTAGCAGCCGCGGTCCGTACCAGGAGAAGATCTCCCCGTCAGCCAGCAGTGCCCTAGCTCTAGGCAGCATCGCGTGGAACTCCTCCAGATGCTTCTCTGCGAAGGGGTAAGGCTCTGATGAAAGCAGCAACACATCCGGGTTCTGTGCGCGTATTTGCTCCATGGTGACAGTGGGATAGCGCGAAGACGTGTCCTGTTCGAAGACGTTGGTCAGCCCGCACAACCGCATCATCTCCGTAACAAATGTTGAGTGGCCCGCCACCATATACGGCCTTCGCCAGATAAAGTAGGCTGCACGCACAGGCTCTCGCTCTTTGCTCACCCGTTCTGCGGATAGCTCGCGGAACCCCTCGTTGATGGCGCCGATCAGCCTTGCTGCTGCGCCCTGACTGCCCACGATTGTCCCGACGCGATTAATCATGGCCAGCGCGTCGCACAGGTTGACGATGTCGCTCATCCACACGGGAAACTCCCGGCTCAGTATCTCTATCTGCTCCTGATCGTTCTCTTCCCGGTTGCCAAGGATCAGATCCGGCCCCAGCTCGCGGATCCTGTCGATGTCATAGCGTTTCGTGCCACCCACATTCGGCTTGGTGCGCAGCCACTCCTCGGGATGCACGCAGAACTTCGTGAGCCCCACCACTCTGCCATCCAGACCGAAGAAGTGAAGAAGCTCAGTCTGCGACGGCACCAGGGAGATGATGCGCTGCGGTGTCGTTGGTATCTCGACCGTGCGACCGAGCTGATCCGTCCAGAGCATAGGATCCTCAGATCGTAAGCAGAAGCATCCGGAGGCTCATGGCTGCAGTCCGCCCTCAAAGATGCTGGCTCGCGCGTTCGGCGCGTTCAGGTCTCCCGGCATCGTGCTTTGCATCGAGTCCGACTCCGGCGCAGTCGCGAAGGTGCCGGCGGACGCATATCGCGGAGCCTCCAGCCCACCCGAGTATAGAAAGCCGTTGAGGACAACGTAACTCGTCTGCGCCGCCTCGAGTGCACTTAGATACTCGACCTCGGCGGAGTAGAGTGCTCGCTGCAGATTGAGTACGCGCGAATACGAAGCATCCATCAGCCCGTACTGCTCCGTGATCAGGACGTAAGCTCGTTGCGTGCGCGGCAGGATCTCATCGCGGTAACGCGCGGCAATCAAGCGTGCATTCCTGTAGTTATCTGCCACCGCGGCTGAGCGGTCGCGCAGCGCCAGCTCCACACGCGTCAGTTCCTCGCGTGCCTGCTCCAGACTGGCTCGATCCGCCTCCACATTTCCCTGATTGCGATCAAACAAGTGAATCTGCGCGCCGATCTCGGCAAAGCCTACAAGACCCGTCCGACTGTTTGGCGTATCCAGCGGCTCATTATCCTGCGAAAGGCCACCGCGTGCGGAGATGTCCGGCACCGGGTCGCGACGCGCGCGACGCAGCTCCGCCTCTGCCTTGGCGACACCGGCCTGCGCATACGCGACCTCCGGACTGGTCTGCAGCAGGCTGTTGAGCAAGGCGGGTTCATCGAGCGCAGCGGGCAGAGCTTCGATGTCTCCGGCTACCGTGCCCACCGGGAGCTGCGCGTCTCCCACTGCGGAAGCGAGGCCAACCCAGGCGCGGCGCAGCATATTCTGTTCGACATCGACCGCTATCAGCATCTGCTGCTCCGCGACCTCAGTCTGCAGAACTTCTGTCTGATCCGCCTGGCCGGTGTTGCTCAGCTCATGCGTGTATTCGACGGTGGCGTGCGCAATCTTCGCCAGGTCACGCCGGATGTTTAGCTGCTCCTGCGCGGTAAGCACACGGTAGTAGGCCTGCCGCGTAGCGCTCAGCACGCGGTACCGCTGCGCCTCGATGATTGACTCGCTCTGCCGAATGGCCTGGTCCTCAATCCGGCGGTTCAACCCCAGCTTGCCGCCCGTAATCACCGGCTGGTCGATGAAGAAGCCCTGCTTGCCGGAGCGGTAGGCCCCTCCGCGAATCTCATCACCGTAGTAGCCCACAGTCGGGTTTGGCAGCAGTCCTACCTGGCGGCGAATCCCCCGCGCTACCTCGACCTCACGCTGTGCTTGCGCGAGGGTAGGATTGTGCGCCAGCGCCCGCTGCTCGAGATCAGCCAACTGATAGACGGGGCCGGACTCCGGCGCCTTCGACCGCCCGATGATCGGAAGCTGCGGCATCACATGCGCAATCGGATGCATGGCATGCATATGCATCGGTCGCCCATCATCGATGGGCGGCACGGTTGGCTCGGTGATCGGCCGATGCGCGTTCGGCGCCTGCGGCTTCGCTGGCTGCGCTGGCATCGGCATCTGCAGATCCATCGGCATGGATTCATGCTGGGGATGCTGTGCTGAAGCAGCGGAGGGCAGGATCAGGAGCGTAAGCGCGGTTGCGCGCACTGCATACGAATCAATGAGAAACGGCAGAGGGCGCCTCACTTTCCTGACTCGCTTTCCTGCGACATGCCGGGCATGTCCGCCATCGACGATTGGAACGGTGCGACAGACTGTCCCTTACGCACCAGAGCAATCAACTCTTCGTAGCGATCCGCCGGAAGTACGCGAATCAGACTCATCATGCCCATCATCATGGCGCTCCAGTTGCGTGCCAGGCCAGTGTTCTCCGGCTTCGCCACGGTCTTCGCCTCATCCATCGCCATATCCATGAAGGCGTCCTGCGGAAAACCTTTCGTTGCATTCGGCTGGTTTGCCACGGGTGCGTGATGGACGTGTTCGAAGCCTACTGCATCCGCCAGCGTTTGCATCTGCATCAGCGCACGATCGTCTGTCGGGTTGGCGGTCTCCATCATGCGGTCTCCCATCAGGTCCATCATGTTGTTCATCATGTGGTGGGGGAGGTGGCAGTGCAGCATCCAGTCGCCCGGGTTGTCGGCGACAAACTCGATGTCACGTGCCTGCGCCACACCCACCAGCACCGTGTTGCCCGGCTCCCACATCGTCTCCGGGCGCCGCGCCCCTTCATTACCGGTGACCTGAAAGGTGTGTCCGTGGAGATGGATCGGATGGTGGTCCATGCCCATGTTCACCAGCCGAATGCGCACCCGGCTTCCCTGCCGCACCAGCATCGGCGTGGTGCTTGGCGCCGACTTACCGTTGAAGGTAAGCCAGTTGAACTCCATATTCGCGGTGTTCGGAATGGTCTGGTTGGGCAGCAGCGCCCACTCCTGCATCATGATGCCGAAGTCGTGGTCTACCTGCGGCCGGTGCGGCACCTTGGGATGCAGGATGAACAAACCGATCATCCCCATCATCTCCTGCATGGCGCCGTGGGAGTGATAGAAGAAGGTGCCGTTCTGGTTCAGCGTGAACTCGTACACAAACCTCGCGCCCGGCGCGATGGGCCGTTGGCTCACATACGGCATACCGTCCATCTGCAGCGGTATATGGAAGCCGTGCCAGTGCATGGCCGTCGACTCCGGCAGATGGTTATCGAGAATGATCCGGACACGATCTCCTTCGTTGGCCTGGATCGTCGGTCCCGGCGAGCTACCGTTGTAGCCCCAGCAGTCCAGCGACTTCCAGGGCGAGATCTGTCTCTTCACCGGCTCAGCTATGAGGTGGAAGACCTTCACTCCGTTGTCCAGAGTGAAGGGCAGATCCGCAACATCCGGCGTAATCATCGGGACATTTGAGCCTCCGGCCGCAGCGGCAGAATGGCGAGTCGGGCGCGGCTCGGCAGATGCGAACAGTTTGCTGGCGGCAAGCAGGCCACCGCCCAGGCCAAGAGCACTTTGCAAAAACGAACGGCGATTCGCCATGGAAGACTCCACATGCAACGAGGAAACGAAACGAATTGAGACAGCGGCAGGCTGGGCGTACGGTGCCGTGCAGGCACGCGCAACAGCCCGCGACGCGGGAGCGTCAAGCAGAGGCTGGCTGATCTAGATGCGGAGTTTGATTTGCAGGTTTGCCAGCAGCGGCGAACGAAGGTCCGGAGCAGGAGGCGCTGGCGCCGCAACTGCAGGCGGACCGAGTGCGGCCGCAGCAAAGACGGGAGCAGCATCGATTGCCGGCCCGGTGGTCAAATCTGCTGGAGCCGTCTGAGGATGTGCACAATTGAAGTGCAGACAAGACGCCGCCGCCATGCCAGCCATAGTGACGCTGATGCTGGTCGCGTTCGTCAGGGTTCGTGCAGAGCCCGCTGACCGCCCCGCCGCATGCATGCAGCCATGCATGGCACCGCCCCTAGCCGTCTTGAACATCGGAGCCTGCTCTGCCCGGTGACAACCCATACTCTGAACTGGATGGTTGCAGGCCATCTCGCAGTGAAGCGACAGCGCGGAGAACGACAGCATCAGGACTGCCATTAGCATCGCGAGTGTCGACCTCATGCGCATAGCAAGAGTGTACTCCGACTCGTCTGCGGGCGCGGAGGTGCGAGCTGTCTCGTTTTCACTTGCCTTAACAAAGCGCGCATAACGCCACCCATAAGGAGCTTGCGTTTAGAGCGCTCGCACCGCCGCTCCGACAACTGGCCCGAGATTCGGCTGCTGCGCAAAGATCACCAGCTGCTGCTGACCGTGCTGGCCATGGCCGGGAGCCTCGATCTGAAATGTAGAGCCGTTCGGATCTGCGACCGAGCCGACAGGGCCGACCGGCTGCAAGACCCGCACCACGGACACATGCTTCAGCGTGCGCCCGGTGTTCTCGCCCGCCTCCACCTGTGACACGTCCAGCACATCTGCCACCGCGGCATAGAGCGTTGCGCCCCGCAGAGCCTCCGGCACCTGCGCTACCTGTACCCGGGCCACTAGCTTGTCCTGTTGCCAGACGGTATCGACAATCTTCAGGTGTACTTTCTCCGCAGTGCCTGCTTCGTTGATGGCCCGGCCGGCAGAGATGCGGTCACTTCCTACAAACTCGAATTTACCGTCCACCACCATCTGCGGTGTGTAGATAGAGTCGAGCTTGAACCGGGCACCGTAGGCCGATTGTCGCTGAGTTGCGGCCGCGGAGGAGTAGGGGTCGCGCCAGCCGTCGTGATCCCAGTAGTCCACGTGCTCACTCAGCACCACCAGCGTGTGTGCGCTGCCGCCGGCCGACTTCGCCTGCAGACTCGCCAGCAACGCGTCAGCGGGCGGACAGCTGGAGCAGCCTTCGGACGTAAACAGCTCCACCAGCACCGGCTCGCCCGAGCCGTTCGCCGCAGCCAGCACGGAGCCGCGCAGATACCACAGCGCTCCGCCCGCGATCGCCAGAAGATACAGCAGTAGGTAGATAGTGCGTCTGCTCATTTGAGGGACCCCACTCATGCCACGCACGGCCGACGGCCGCTGCATGTGTCAGACGCTTCCGTACCCCTGTGGTTACGGGAGCGATACCGCCGTTTGCCGAATTCGGGAGCCCCTTTGCTAGAATGGACAGCCAAATTAAATGGGAAGGAATCCTACCCGCCATGGCTAGACCGATGTGGCAAGGGCAAGTGCAGATTTCGCTTGTTTCATTTTCCGTCAGCCTGGTGCCGGCCAGCACCTCAACCCGGGCCATCGCCTTCCATGAGATCGACCGCAACACCGGTGAGCGCGTGCGCCACCGCAAGACCTCCGGTGAAGATACCGCGGTCGAAGCAGCAGATATCGCCAAAGGCTATGAGTACGAGAAGGGCCAATATCTCGTCATCGAGCCGGACGATCTGAAGCGTCTCCGCCTTCCCGGACAGAAGAGTATCGAGATCGAGCACTTCGTCCCACGCGCAGAGATCGACCCCGTCTACTTTGAGAAGCCCTACTTCTTGATCCCCAAAGACGACGCGCAGGCACGCACCATGGCTACCTTCAGCCGCGCGCTGCGGGAGACTGGCCGTGTCGGCCTCTCCGAGATGACCTTCAGTGGACGTGAGCACTTCGTCGCCATCGGGCCGCCGGTGAGTGAAGACTCCCCCTGGCTGAATATGTATTTGCTCCGGTATCAATCTGAGCTGCGCGAGCCGGCTGAATACTACGAAGGACGTAAGGCTCCGGAGATCGACAAGAAGCAGCTCGCGTTGGCCGAGCAACTGATCGAGAGCTACAGCGAGCCCTTCAACCCCGCGCTCTTCAAGGATGACTACGAGTCCGCACTGCGGGAGTTTGTCGAAGCGAAGCTCCAGAATCGACCGCTGCCCGCACCCGAGCCGGAGCACAAGCCGGGCAAGGTGATCGACCTGATGGAAGCCCTGAAGCGCAGCCTGGAGCAGCGCGGCGTGAAGAAACCGGCGGCCAGCACAGACGCGGAGGAGGCGGCGAAGCCGGGCGAAAGCGCCCAGGCCGCGGAGGGCGCAAAGCCGAAGGCGCGCCGCCGCAAGACCGCCGCGTAAGCCATGCCTAAAGCGAAGTCGCCCAGTACCAGCGCTAGTACCAGTCCCAGTGACGCGGTAGACGCACAACTGAAGCGCTACCGCGAGATGCGCGACTTCTCCACCACCGCGGAGCCGCGCGGCGCCAGCAAGATTCCAGCTCCGAAGGAAGGGCTGCCCTTCGTCATCCAGAAGCATGCCGCCACGCGCCTGCACTATGACTTTCGCCTGGGCTGGCACGGCGTACTGAAGAGTTGGGCAGTCGCGAAAGGGCCCAGCTACGTGGTCGCGGACAAGCGCCTCGCCGTGCAGGTGGAAGACCACCCCATGGAGTACGGCGGCTTCGAAGGCACTATTCCCAAAGGCCAATATGGCGGCGGCACGGTGATGCTGTGGGACACCGGCACGTGGGAGCCGGTGGGGGACGCGGACGAAGGCCTGCGCATCGGCCGGCTGAAGTTCATCTTGCATGGTCAGAAGTTGAAGGGACATTGGACACTGGTCCGCATGGGCGGCCGCGCCGCGCAGGAGTCCAAGCCGAACTGGCTGCTGATCAAGGAACATGATGAGTACGAACGCCCGGCCGGCGCGCCGGCAATTGTCGACGAGGCGCCAGACTCCGTCGTCACGCACCGCGACCTGCCGGCCATCGCCGAAGCATCGGATCACGTATGGGACTCTCGCACAGGGCTGGCCGCCGACGAACGTGCCAAGCAGGCCACGCCCACGAAGAAGCAGAGCAAATCCCCCGCAAAAGCCGCGCCCATCAAGCTGCCGAAGGACTCGCCGGCAAAGCAGGAGAAACTCCCCGAGTTCATCACGCCGCAGTTGGCCTCGCTCGTCGACAGCCCTCCCAATGGGCAGGAGTGGCTGCACGAGCTGAAGCTGGATGGCTATCGTATGCAGGCGCGCATCCATCGCGGCGCGAAAGAGGTACAGGTGCAGCTTCTGACGCGAAGCGGGTTGGACTGGACCTACCGGATGCCAGCCTTGGCCGAAGCGCTGCGCACCCTCCCGGTCAAATCGGCGCTGCTGGATGGCGAGGTCATTGTGCTCGATGAGGCAGGGATCAGCAGCTTCTCTGCTCTGCAGGCAGCCTTCCAGCAGGGCGCCGCGAATCAACTGCTCTTCTATGTCTTCGACCTGTTGCATTTGGATGGATACTCTCTCCGCGAACTGCCATTGAGCGATCGCAAGCACCTGCTGGAGCAGCTGCTGAGCAGTGTGCCCGACGGCGCGATCCGCTTAAGTCAGGACCTCCGCGGAGACGGTGCTGATCTCTATCACGAGGCCTGCCGCATGGGTGCGGAGGGCGTCGTCTCCAAGCGCGCGGACGCCACATACTGCTCGGGCCGAAGCGCAAGCTGGGTCAAATCGAAATGCGGTCACCGTCAGGAGATGGTCATCGGTGGCTTCACATTGCCCTCTGACGGCGGCGATGGCCTGGGCGCACTGCTGCTGGGCTACTACCAGGATGGGAAGCTACGCTACGCCGGACGCGCCGGTACTGGCTTCACGCATCAGTCGCAGCGACAAATCCGCAAACGGCTGGAGGGCATCCGCGCCGATGCAAACCCCTTCGTGAAAATCGAGCCCGCGGCCGCACGCGGCGCTCGTTGGGTGAAGCCAGAAGTTGTGGCGGAGATTGCATTCCGCACCTGGACAGCCGACAAGCTGGTGCGCCAGGCTTCCTTCAAAGGCATACGCGAAGACAAGCCCGCGAGAGAGATCGTTCTCGAAGAGCCGAAGTCGACCGCAGCAGCCGTGAAGGAATCAGCGCAGGACGCGGCGCCTCCCGCGAAGCACCGCGCGACCTCTGCCAAGAGCACCGCTACGGGAACGAAGGCCGACGCTATGGCGATCGAGAACGCACCTGTAACGACGAAGGGCGTACCTGTAACCGTCTCAAGGCAGCCGCGGCTCACGCACCCGACCAAGGTGCTGGACCCGGAGAGCGGCCTGACCAAGCAGCAGTTATTCGACTACTACCAGGCGATCGGCCCACACATCCTGCCCTATATCGCAGAGCGGCCGCTCAGCATCGTGCGCTGTCCCGGCGGCACCACGGCCAAGTGTTTCTTCCAGAAGCATGTGAAGGAAGGGCTGCCGAAAGAGATCGGCACCGTGATGATTGCAGATAAAAAGGGTGGCCCGCCGGAGCCTTACATCAAGCTATCGTCCGCAGAGGTGCTGCCGGAGCTGGCCCAGCTCAACGTGCTGGAGCTTCATCCGTGGGGCGCTACTGCTCAGGATTTCGAGCATCCTGACCGCATCATCTTCGACCTGGATCCGGACGCGGCCATCAGCTGGCAGACACTCGCCGGCACGGGCACCGAGGTACGTGCCCGGTTGAAGAAGCTGGGCCTGGAAAGCTTTCTGAAGAGCACCGGGGGCAAGGGACTGCACATCGTCGCACCCATCGAGCCAGAGCATGATTGGGCGACCGTAAAGGAATTTGCACACGCCTTCGTGCTCAGCATGGAGGCTGCAGACCCCGCGCTCTACATCACCAAGATGACCAAAGCTGCGCGTACAAACCGCATCTATCTTGACTATCTGCGGAATGAGCGTGGCGCTACCGCGGTTGCGCCCTACTCGCCGCGAAGCCGCGCCGGCGTGCCAGTCTCCGTCACTATGGCGTGGAGTGAGTTGAAGAAAGACGCACTGCCCCGGTGCCGCGTCGCCGACTTTGACGAATGGAAGACGCGTCTCCGCCGGGACCCCTGGGCGAAGCTGCCCTCAGTACGGCAGCGGCTAACTGGCGAAGCGCTCGCTGCCGCGGCCCAGCGACCCGCCAGGCGACGCTAGCCGAATCTCGCTCAGCAACGAACAATCTTTGGTGAGTCGATGCCCTTGGTCGCATTGCGTGTGTCCACCACTAGCTGCGCCTGCCGGACGATAGCCGGGTAGTCGTAGCTCGAGTGGTCGGTCACGATCATCACGCAATCGTAGCTGCCCACCTGATCGAGCGGCGTGCTCCGCATGTGCAGGTCATAGTGCCGGCCGCGCCCCACCGTGGGGAAGAACGGATCGTTATAGTCGACCACCGCCCCGCGCTGCTGCAGCAACTCGATGATGGTGAGCGACGGCGACTCGCGCAGGTCGTCAATGTCCCGCTTGTACGCGAGCCCCAGCACCAGGATGCGCGATCCCTTCAGTGGCTTGCGATGTTCGTTCAACGCTGCCGCCGTCTCGTCCACCACGTAGTACGGCATCCGTCCATTGATCTCGCCGGCAAGCTCGATGAAGCGCGTGCGGAAGTCGAACTGCTTTGCCTTCCACGAGAGGTAGAACGGATCGATAGGGATGCAGTGACCGCCCAGCCCAGGCCCCGTATAGAACGGCTGGAACCCGAAGGGTTTGGTCTTGGCCGCCTCGATCACCTCGAATATGTCGATCTCCATACGCGCGCACAACTGCTTCAGCTCATTCACCAATGCGATGTTCACGCAGCGGTAGATGTTCTCCAGCAGCTTGGTCATCTCCGCGACCGCGGGTTTGCTCACCGGCACGGTACGGTGGAAGATGGTCGAATACAGCGCGGCACTCAACTTGGTCGCGGTAGCATCCACACCACCCACGACCTTGGGGATATCGCGCCGCGCGACCGTATCGTTGCCTGGATCCTCGCGCTCCGGAGAGAAAGCGACATATACGGTTCCAT
>CAXUMX010000030.1:17929-37147 GCA_964252395.1 uncultured Acidobacteriaceae bacterium
GTCCTCACCCCGCGAGACGGTCAGTCCGGCGGAGTTGCCGGCCTCTAGCAGTGGCACGACTACTTCCTCCGTAGTCCCCGGGTAGGTGGTGCTCTCCAGCACGATCAGCTGCCCGGCGCGCAACCGCGGCGCCAGCGCCTCGACTGTCCGCGTGATAAAGCTTAGATCGGGCTCGTGATACTCGTTCAGCGGGGTGGGTACGCATATCAGCACCACGTCCATCTCATGCAGCTGGTTGTAATCCGCTGTGGCTGTGAAGCCGCTTGCCGCGGCGCGTGCGATCTCGGTAGGCGGAATGCGAACAATATAGGAGCCGCCGCCGTTCAGCGTGCTCACCTTGGTTTCATCGATGTCGAAGCCGGTTACACGAAAGCGCTCTTCGCTGAACAACAGCGCCAACGGCAGCCCTACGTAGCCCAGCCCGACGATGCCCACCCGCGCGGTGCGCTTCGCAATGCGATCTTCCAGCTCTGCCGCTTCCGCTACCTTGCTCTGCCCAGCCATGCGTCCGATCTCCGTCCTTCATCTATAAACTTCAGCGCCCGCTCGAACCGAAGCCCCGGGTGCCGCGCACACTCTGCCCCAAGTCTGCCACGGCAGTGATCGACCAGTGGGTCGCGGCACGTAAGGGGGTCATCTGCACAATCTTGTCCCCCCTGGCGATCCGCACGGCAACGTCTGACTTGTCCAGTGTGACACCCCGCAGCAGGCCGGCAGCGTCTCTATCTTCCACTACGGAGTAGCGCGGCTGATTAACATTCACCAGGCAGACCAGGATTTCTCCGCGATACCCGGCGTCAATGCGTCCGCCGGCGTAGGTCACGCCGCGCGCCGCCATGGATGAGCGGTCGCCCAGCACAAAGCCGTAGCCCGCCGGCCCCTCGACAGCGATGCCGGTCCGCACACGGGTCATCACCCCCGGCTCCAGAACGGTGTCCTCAACCGCGTAGAGATCGAAACCCAGGTCACTGCCGGGGTGGGCAACGGTCGGCACTCGCGCATCGGGATGCAGCAGCAGCACGCGCAGGACTGCCTCATCGCGCACTCGCGACACCACCTCGACCGCGCCGACCGGAATCAAGCCGCCTTACGCACCTTGGCATTGTCCTGGCGCTTCTGTTTCGCCCAGCGCCGCCGCTGCGCTTCGATAATCCGCTGCCGCCCTTCCGGGGTCATATGACGCTTGGTAGCGCCCTGGGTTTTTGCCGTCGGGATCAGACCGGCTGTACGTTCGTGCGACTTCTCAAGCAGGCTGCGCACCGCTTCCAAACGACGTATCTCCTCATCCAAGGCAGCAACCATCTCGCTTCGAGTCATCGGGGGATCCTTCACTTCCGTATTTGTAACCGCCGGGACGCCACTCGTGCTTCCCTAGCAGGTATCTTAGCAATTAGATTCTCGTTCCAGCGGTAAGCCGTTCGAGGAAACAAGCAGTTGTTGCATTCGCCTTGTTCCGCATCTCACACTGGTGCACGTCATGCTCGCCTTGCCTCCCCACTGGACGACAGCTTCCGCATCGCAGCTTGCCGCGGTAAGCTGCGGCCCGTCTCTCCTGCTGCTGGACTACGACGGAACTCTGGCACCCTTTCATGACGACCGCATGCAGGCCCTGCCCTGGCCCGGAGTTCGGGAGCGGCTCGAAGTGATTAGCACCCTCCCTTCCGTTCAGCTCGCGCTGGTCACCGGCCGGTCCGCGCGCGAGCTCGCCTCGCTGCTCTGCCTCAAGCGCCCGGTCGAGATATGGGGCTCCCACGGCCGCGAGCGTCTGACTGGTACCGGCACATACACCGTCGCCAGCCTGGCACCGGCACAGCAGTCAGCTCTGGACGACCTGGAGCTGGCCTTGAAGCAGGCCGGGCTTGGCGCACAGGTGGAGCGAAAGCCGGCCAGCCTGGCCGCACACTGGCGCACTCTGGATGCGGATGCAGCACATGAGGTGGAGCGCATTGCGCGTGCTGTCTTCCGCGCCTCGGGCGAGCGCTCCGGACTACAGCTGCTGGTCTTTGATGGCGGCGTGGAACTGCGCTCGCCATCGATTCACAAAGGCCACGCTGCCCTCCACATGCTGAATCAGTCTCCCACCGCCGCTACGGCATACCTGGGCGACGACGTGACGGACGAAGACGCCTTTGGGGCGCTGAACGGCCGCGGGATCACCATTCTTGTACGGGAGACGCCACGTCCCAGCCAGGCCCGGTACTGGCTGCGTCCGCCAGCGGAACTGCTCGACTTCTTGGACGCATGGATCCGCGCGGCGGAACGCGCCATCGCATGACGAATGACCGTCGGCGCAATCACGAGATAAAGGTGAGCCAACAAATCCCTGGCGAAAAAGGGCAGGCGAGACGGCTGATTGTCGTCTCCAATCGGCTGCCCGTCTCCATCAAGGAGGCAGACGGCAAACTTACTGCCGCGCCTTCAAGCGGTGGCCTGGTCAGCGCCCTGACCCCGATCCTCGCCGAGCACGGCGGCACGTGGATCGGCAGCACAGGCGGCGCCAGTGCGGGGCCGGAGCACGATGAACAGGTTCGCGCCGTGCTCGATGAAACCACGCGCAATCTGTCCTACCACTACCTGCCTGTCTTTCTCTCCGGAGAAGAGCAGACCAACTTCTACGAAGGCTTCTCGAACGAGATCATCTGGCCGCTCTTTCACGATCTGCAATCGCGCTGCAACTTTGCGCCTCGTTATTGGGAGTTCTACAAGCGGGTCAATCAGCGCTTCGCGACCGCCACCCTGAAGGAGGCGCATCCGGAGGACCGGATCTGGATCCAGGACTATCAGTTGATGGATCTGGCCCGCCAGTTCCGCATGAGCCGGCCGGAGGCGCAGCTCGCCTTCTTCATGCACATTCCCTTCCCCGCGCCCGACATCTTTGAAAAGCTACCGTGGCGTACGCCAATCCTGGAAGCACTGCTGGAGCATGACCTGCTGGGCCTGCAGACCACGCGGGACGAACGCAACCTGATCGCCTGTATCCGCAGCTTCCTTCCGACCGCGACACTGGAGCGGGCTCACGATGTGCGCTACGTCACGTATCACGGTCGTCGCACCCGGGTGCAATCCTTTCCCATCAGCGTGGACTTTCACCAGTTCGCCCGCTCAGCTGCGAGCAAGACAGTCACCGAACGCGCTACCGAGATTCGATCGCAACTGAACGGTGTGCGTATCGCGTTGGGTGTCGATCGGCTGGACTACACAAAAGGAATTCCGGAGCGGCTGCGCGCTTTCTCCACCATGCTGCGTGACTACCCAGCTACCCGGGGCCGTATCTCCCTCTACCAAATTGTCGTCCCTAGCCGGGAGACGATCTCCGGTTACCAGAACCTGATGCATGAGATCGAACGGCTGGTGACCCACATCAATGGCGAGCACAGCCAGCCCGGATGGGTCCCCATCCACTACGTCCACCGGACTCTGCCCCGGGAAGAGCTGCTGGCCCACTACCGGGCGGCCAGCATGGCGCTGATCACTCCGCTCAAGGACGGAATGAATCTAGTGGCGAAGGAGTACTGCGCCGCCCGTACCGACAATGATGGCGTCTTGATCCTGAGTGAGTTCGCGGGCGCTGCGCCGGAGCTCGCGCGCGGAGCCCTGCTGGTGAATCCCTATGACGAGCTGGGAGTGGCGGCGGCCATTGCCCGCGCGCTCGCGATGGAGCCCGCCGAGCAGCGCCGCCGTATGTTGCGGATGAGGGCCTGGCTGCGCCGGCACGACATCCTGCACTGGCGGGATAGCTTCTTCAACGCACTCGACCCGGCGGTGCTCACCGCCTGAGGGCGCTCAGCACTCCGCGGGCAGTGCGATCAGGAATGTGGTTCCGTGGTCGTCTTCGCGCTGGCTGCTGTGGACCTCGATACGCCCATGATGCTTCTCCACAATGCCCTTCGACACCCACAGCCCCAGGCCGGTACCAATCTCCTTCTTGGTGGTGAAAAACGGTTCGAAGATGCTCTGCATTACCGTATCGGCGATGCCGCTGCCCGTATCTGAGACCTGGATGATCGCCTCGCAGTGGCCGGCGCGTACCTCCACTCCCAGCACTCCATCCGACTCCATCGCGTCGATGGCATTGGCTACCAGGTTCGCCACTACCTGGCGCAGCTCGCCCGCCACAACATTGGTCTTCACGCCCTCTTCCAGATTGCGCGTCACCCGGACGCGCCGCGTGTCCAGCTTGCGCTGGTACAGCGCCAGCACCTCGCCCACCAGCACTGAGATATCTGTCAGCTGCGGCGCGCTGGAATCGCGATAGAAGCCGAGCGTCTGGCTGACTATGTGCCCCACCCGGCGCAGTTCATCGTTGGCCATCTGCAGATAGCGCGCCGCGGGCTCCGGCAGGCGCTCTTCATGCATCGCCAGGTACAGCAGGTTGGCGACTGCCTCCAGCGGATTGTTGATCTCGTGTGCCACCGTCGCGGCCAGGCGCCCGGCTGCGGCCAGCTTCTCCGCCCGGCGCAGCAGCTCTTCTGCCGTTTTACGGTCGTGCACGTCAGTGGAAGTGCCGAACCAGCGCACGATGCTTCCACTGGCATCGACCAAAGGGTGCGCGCGGGAGAGCATCCAGCGGTACGCGCCGTCGGAACGGCGTAACCGGTGTTCAACCTCATACGCGACGCCGGTGCGCAGCGCCTCGGAGAACTGCGCATTGGTGCGCTCCTGGTCGTCCGGGTGGACCAGCGCCAGCCAGCGTCCACTCACGTCCCGCGGGTCGATCCCGGTGAATGCCAGCCAGCGCTGGTTAACATAGTGCGTCTGGCCGTTCCGCTCGATCATCCAGACCATCTGCGGGATGGCCTCCATCAGCTGCATCTGCTCCTGCAGTGCCTCACGCAGTGCGACCTCGCTTGAGATCAGGGAGCGGTCCAGCATGTCAGCGCGCGTCCGCGAAGCCAGCTCCTGCTCCACTAGAGCGTTGCGTTCAGCCTGGCCCTGCTCCCGCCCGCTTACGTCGCGCAGCGTCACCACCAGGCCGCGCACCTGGCCATCCACCACTACCGCCTCACAACTGTGCTCGACCAGGATGCTGGTTCCGTCCTTGCGCCAGAGGTGTTCCTCATGGTTGCGCAGGCTGCTGGCCGTGTCGGGGTTCTTGCAGGCCTGCACGATTGCGCAATCGTCCTCGTGATATTTGCTGCCGTCCAGATAGCTGTGGTGGACAAGGTCATGTATCTTCTGGCCCAGCATCTCGTCCCGTGTGTAGCCCAGCATCTCGGCGGCGACTCGGTTGACGAACGTGCAGCGGCACTCCAGGTCAAGCCCATAGATGCCCTCCGCAGCGGAGTCCAGAAGTGCCTCGCGCTCGGTATGCAGCTCCAGCCGTGCCTCGTCGATCACGCGCGGCAGCGTCAGGTCTTCAACCACGCCCATCACTGCCTGGGGATTCCCGAGATCATCTCGCAGCAGCGAGACACTCGCATGTACCCATAGCAGGGAGCCGAGCTTGGTGAGTGAGCGGCTGGCCATGTGGAAGCTGTCCCGCTCGCCGCGGATGACCTGCATCAGTTGCACTCGTGTGCTTTCGCGGTCTTCAGGATGCTTCAGCATGAGGATGTCTTTGCCCGCCAGCTCCTCGGCACTGTAACCGTAAAGCTCACAAAGAGCTGCATTCACGTGCCGAATCCTGCCCTCCAGGTCGAGCAGCACCATGCCCACCGCAGTGCTTTCGAACGCGCCGTGAAACAGCGACAGCGGGGACACCCCGGCCACCATCTCACCCAGCCCTGCGGGAACTTCGCGCAAGAGACATCCTCCTCATTCCACTACTTGCCACCCGCGCCGAACCACTGGCTGGAACGTCGGAGGACTGGAGCAGCCTATGCCGACAGCAACCGGCGGATACGAAATCAAGCGTTCCCAGAAGGAGGCGCTTGACCTGGGCTTCACCAGATCGAAAGACTGCTACTGTCCTTATGATTGCCCGGCAGGCGCATAGGATGGCCTGAAAGTCTCGCAACCCGGAGCTGGCAGCGGTTCAGGCACCGGGAATAGGCCGGCGAAGTACCGCAACGCCGTTCGGAGGTAAGAGCAGACTTTTTGGCTGGAGCTGCACTTCGCAGTGCGAAGCGAGCAGTATCTTTGCCCCACAAACGACTGGCAGGCTCACCTCGGATTCACCAAAGTTGACCGCAACTTCGATTGCGCCCCGCATCAGCCGCAGCCAGCGCCGCTCCTCGTCAAAGCTCACCCGCTCCCGATCCAGCATCCCGCAGGTGAGCGAGCTCTCCTGGTACCGTAAAGCGATCAGTCGCCGATACCAATCCAGCATCTCCGCGTGCTCGCCCTCCCCCGCCTCCTCCCAGCGCAGCTTGGATCTGTAGAAGGTCGCCTCATCCTGAGGGTCGGGGACATCCTCCGGCTTCCAGCCGAAGGCCACAAACTCCTTCTTGCGTCCCTCTGACACCAGCCGCGCCAACTCCTTGTCCTCGAAGTGGGTGAAATACTGAAAGGGCGTCGAGGCAGCATACTCCTCCCCTTGAAACAACATGGGAACAAACGGCCCGAGCAGCACCAGTGCGGCCGCGATCTTTGCCCGGTCAACGCCAACCAGGTGCGTCAGCCGGTCGCCACGTGCCCGGTTCCCCACCTGGTCATGGTTCTGGATATAGCCAAGGAACCGATCGGAGGGCAGCCCACCCGTGGGGCGGCCATGGTTGCGCTTGCGAAACTGCGAATACTGGCCCTGGTATACGAAGACCTCCTTCAAAGCCTTCGCCAGGTCGGCCATGGATCCGAAGTCTTCGTAGTACCCGGTCGGCTCATGGAACAGGACACACCAGAGCGCGTGGTGAAAGTCGTCACTCCACTGCGCATCCAACCCGTATCCGCCCGCCTCGCGTGCCTGCACCAGCCGCGGATTGTTCAGGTCGCTCTCCGCAATCACCACGTAGTGTTTGCCGGTGTGGTTGCCCAGCGCGCGCACCTCTTCCTCCATCTGGCGCAGGAAGTGGATAGCAGACCGATCGATAAAGGCGTGTACCGCGTCGACCCGCAATCCATCGAAGTGGTAGTCGCGCAGCCACATCAGTGCGTTGTCGATGAAGAACTGCCGCACCTCGGAGGAGCCCTCATCCTCGAAGTTCACTGCGCCGCCCCACGGCGTCATGTGACGTTCCGTAATATACGGACCGAACTTGCCGGTGTAGTTTCCGCTTGGGCCGAAGTGGTTGTAGACCACGTCGACCAACACCGCCAGGTTGCGCGCGTGGGCCGCATCGACAAAGCGCTTGACGGCTTCGGGGCCGCCGTATGCCTCCAGCGGCGCAAAGATCGCCACGCCGTCGTATCCCCAGCCGCGTTTGCCCTCGGCAGAGGCAAGCGGCATCAGCTCGACATGGCTGATGCCCAGCTCGGCCAGGTAGTCGAGCTTGCCGATGGCAGCATCCAGAGTGCCCTCCGGCGTGAAGGTACCTACGTGCAGCTCATAGATCACGCCGCTCGCCAGGGTCGGCGGCCGCCATCGCGCGTCATTCCACTGGAAAGCCTTGTGGTCGACAAGCGCGGACAGGCCGTGAACTCCATCCGGCTGCCACTCTGACTGTGGGTCCGGCACTGGCTTCTCGTCCTCATCCAGCAGAAACCCGTAGCGGGAGCCCGGATGAGCCGCCTCCACCACAGCCGTCCACCATCCGCGTGGAGCAGCCTCCATAGAGTGCCGCTCGCCATCCACCACGACATCGACCCGACCGGCGCGCGGCGCCCAAACCTTGAACCTGTGCATCTTCGCTTCGTCCCTGCCTGATTTCCTGAATGACTCTGCTGGGCTTGGATGCAAGTAGGTGGAGTTTTTCGTCATCCTCCAGCACACCCGTGGCGAGCGGATGCAATCTCACCCGATCGTGGCTCCTCCGCCGACCAGCACGCTCGCCGCCCAATCCGCCCCGATCGGTCCTGCCCCGGCCTCGCAGACGGGCCAGATCCGCATTGGGATATCAGGGTGGAACTACGGACCGTGGCGTGGCGTCTTCTACCCGCCGAAGCTGCCCCATCGGCAGGAGCTGACCTACGCCGCCTCGCAGTTTTCCTCGATAGAGATCAACGGTACCTTCTACAGCATGCAGCGGCCATCCAGCTTCGCTCGCTGGGCTGCGGAGACGCCACCCGGGTTCCTCTTCAGCATCAAGGGACCCCGCTACATCACTCATATGCTGAAGCTGCGCAACGCAGAGCAGGCGATGGCCAACTTCTTTGCCCAGGGCCTCCTGCTGCTGGAGGAGAAGCTGGGGCCAATCCTGTGGCAGCTGCCGCCCAGCTTCGCCTTCGACCCGGAGCGGCTGGAGCAGTTCTTCCAGCTGCTGCCGCGCACCACCGGCGAGGCCGCCACCCTTAGCCAGCGGCACCACGAGCGGCTGATCGGGCGCAGCCACACCACCACGGAACGTGACCGGCCGCTGCGCCATGCTCTCGAGATTCGCCATGATAGCTGCCTGTCAGGGGAGTTCGTCCGCTTGCTGCGACGCTACCAGGTCGCCCTGGTCTGCGCCGACACGGTCGAGTGGCCACGGGTGATGGACACCACTGCCGACTTCGTCTACTGCCGCCTGCACGGCTCACGCGAGCTTTATGCCAGCGGCTACGGACGCCAGTCGATCGCTACCTGGGCCGGCCGCGTCGTAGCCTGGGCCACCGGCCAGCCCGCAGAGGGCAAGCGCATTCTCCCCTACGCGCCTTCGGAAGCACAGCCTCACGATGTTTACGTCTACTTCGATAACGACATCAAGGTACGCGCCCCCGCGGATGCCAAAGCACTGGAGCGGCGCGTTCGCAGACTGCTGGCCGGCCCCTGACACCCTGAGCAAAGCGCGAAGCTGCTGCTAGTAGATCGCGCGCACGCCCTCGAGCGCGGGCAGCAGCACCGGAAGAACCTCGACCGCCAGCCGCCCCGCCAGCACACCCGGATCTCTCCCCACCAGCGCCGCCGCCGCGGCCAGCGACTCCGCCGCAATCAGCAGCAAACCGCTGAACTCGACTGACTCAAGCACCGGACCTGCAACCAGATATCGCCCGGCCTCTAACTGCTCCCGCATATAGCGTAGATGCTGGGGCAGCAGCTCCATGGCCTCCGGGCCCTCCGTTTCGTTCCATCGCGGGCCCCGGCGCAGCAATCCCAGGAAATAGGGTTTTAGGTTGCGCGGTACATCGGGCCGGCTGCTCCGCTCGTTCGGCTGTTGCTCTTCGGTCATTGCTCTCCTTCGCTTCACCATCATGCCACTCTCACCGGAGCGGCGGCGGGGTCGCTGCGCTATCCTCATCCCACGCGGGACGCCCTGAAGGTTCTGCAACAGGCAGTCTCGGGCCGTAGTTTGATGAGGGGACCGTGCATGCTGCTGGAGTGCATCTTCGCCGGACGCAGAATGCTACAGGGCGCTCTGCTTCTGTTGCTCCTTGCGACCGCTGCACCTGCCCAGCCTTCGAGCCAGCCACCGACCCCGAGCGAGCCGCACTTCGTCGGCTCCGCTGCCTGTCAGTCGTGTCATCAGAAGGCGTATGACGGCTGGCGCCAGACCCGTATGGCCAACGTCGTCCGCGATCCGCGGCAGCACCCCGAGGCAGTACTGGCGGACTTCGCAAGTCCCGAGCCGCTGCGCACCTTCTCGCTGGATCAGGTCGCCTTTGTCTACGGCAGCCGGTGGAAGCAGCGCTACTTCGCTCGTCAGGGCAACACATACTATCCGTTGCCTGCGCAGTGGGACATTGAGCACAAGCGCTGGCTGCCCTACCACGTCGCCGAAGGTACGGACTGGTGGACACCCTATTACGGTACGGCCAACACGGACCGGCCCACCGGACCTACCTGCGACGGCTGCCACTCGGTCAACTTCAACCTGGCTACTCGTCAGGTCACGGAGTGGAATGTAGGCTGCGAGAAGTGCCATGGTCCGGGCAGCGAGCATGTCGCCCATCCCACAATCAGGAACATCGTCAACCCGGAGCGGCTGGACTATGTGCGCGCCAACGACACCTGCATCCAGTGTCACTCCCAGGGGCGCCCGGCGAAGCTGCCTGTCAGCGTGATCGCTCAAGACGGCAAGAGTCGGGATGAGTATCCAGACTTCCCCATCGGCTACCTGCCGGGGCAGCGCCTTGCCGATGTTTGGCGGCTGGAGGAGTCGAAGCCCGGCACGCAGGACTTCTACTACTTCCCGGACGGAAGCGCGCACAAGAATCGCATGCAGGGCAACGACTTCGTGCAGAGCAATATGTACCACCGCGAGTTGCGCTGCTTCGACTGCCACCAGGTACACAGCAACCAGAACCCGTCCAACCTGATCGCGACCGGCAACCAGCTCTGTCTCGGCTGCCACACCCGGGACAATCCCGCCGGACTGAAGGGCACCGTTCCCGAGCACACCCATCACGCCGCCAACAGCGCCGGCAGCCAGTGCACCGCCTGCCACATGCCCAATATCGCGCAGACCCTGGACAACAAACATGACGGCGCCATCTTTGTGGCCAGCCATACCTTCCGCTTTCTCTCTCCTGCGCTGACCGAAAGTTTTGCCATCCCGAACCCCTGCACCAGCTGTCACAAGGACAAAAGCACCTCCTGGGCCAAGGAAGAGCTGCGCAGCTGGAGCAGCACCAGCCCGTGGCGTGTGGCCAATTAGATCCCCCTCCGGAACCGAACGGTCCCCTACAATAAGGCCCATGCCGGCAGAGCGCCTGTATTACGCGGACTCCTCCCTCGCTGCCTTCACCTCCACCGTCACCGACATCCGGGAGCGCTCCCGCCATGGCGGCGCCTCCTTGTGGCAGATCGCCTTGGAGCGCACTGCCTTCTATCCCACCAGCGGTGGCCAGCCCCACGACACCGGCATGCTGGTCGCCATCTCGCCCGGCGGCGCGCGGTTGGAGGTGCCGATCACGAATGTGGACGAAGACGAGCAGGGTGAAGTCTGGCATCTGACGTCGAAGCCGCTACTCGCCGGGACCGCCGTGGAGGCCAGCATCGACTGGCAGCGTCGCCTCGATCACATGCAACAGCACAGCGGCCAGCACCTGCTGAGCGCACTGTTTGACCGCGAGCTTCAGGCCCGCACCGTCTCCTTCCATCTGGGCGAGACCAGCTCTACCATCGACCTCGCGACTCCATCGCTCGATCAGGCGCAACTGGTTCGTATTGAGCAGCTGGCGAATGAGGTGATTGCGGAGGCGCGACCGATGACCCAACAGACCGTCTCCGGCGAGGAGGCTGAGCGCCTGCTGGCAGCCGGTGTGCTTCGCAAGCTGCCGCCACGCTCCGGCTCCATCCGGCTGGTCAGCATTCCGGATCTGGACCTGAATGCATGCGGCGGCACCCACGTCCACGCCACCAGCCAGATCGGGGCTTTGCTAATTCGTGGAACCGAGCGAGTGCGCCAGACGACCCGTGTCAGCTTCGTATGCGGAACAAGAGCTATCACTGCAGCGCGGACGGACGATGCCCTGCTGACACAGCTCAGTCATGAATTTTCAGTAGGACGTGGCGACCTGCCGACGGCCGCGATGCGGCTGAAGGCCGAGGTTCGCCTGCTGACCAAAGAGCAGAAGCGCCTTCGCGAAGACCTGGCCAACTACCACGCGGCGCGGCTGGTGGTTGAAGATCAGCTGCACAACAACCTGCGCGTCGTACGCCGCAACTTCGCCGATCGGGACGCTGAGTACGTCAAGCTGCTGGCCAGCCGCGTGGCCCTGGCTGCACCGCATACCATCGCGTTGCTTGCATCGACCCAAGCCGATCCGGCGACGCTGGTTGTCGCCGTCAGCGGCGACTTGCCCCGGGATGCCAACCTGCTTCTGCAAACGGCTTTGAGCGCTGTTGGCGGCAAGGGCGGAGGCTCGGTCACCCTGGCCCAGGGACAGGCCCCGGTGGACAGAATTCCCGAGCTGCTCGCTGGTCTGGAAGCGCAACTTCGCAGCTGAATCCTGTTATATTCGGTGAGGCACTCCCGCCGTAGTTGTGGGGCTATAGCTCAGTTGGGAGAGCGCGTCGTTCGCAACGACGAGGTCGTCGGTTCGATCCCGACTAGCTCCACCAAATGCCATCCAGAAGACCTGCCAGCGTGCCGTCAGCCGCGTGGTCTCGCCTGTGCCGCAGGCCGACAGGAGTTTCCTTGGACCCGGCTACTTCTCGATCTCTACCCCGCGCCAGAAGGCGATGTGGTTCTTTACGTGCTTGGCGGCGGGTTTGGGGTCAGGGTAGTACCAGGCAGCGTCCTGATTCTCCTGCCCGTCGACGATCAGCGTGTAGTAGCGCGCCTGCCCCTTCCAGGGGCAGGTAGAGGTCGTGGAACTGGCTCGCAGATACTCACGGTTCACGGCCGAGTCGGGAAAATACAGATTCCCTTCCACCGTTTCGACTGTGTCGCTCTCTGCGATTACCTTGCCGTTCCAGCTCGCCTTCGCCATTATCGCTGTCCGCCTTTGCCGGGGATCCACTTCGGAAATCTACTTCAGCCTCTACTCAGCCGTGGCCAGCAGTACAGTAACAGATTCCCGCAGAAGACGTGTGACCGTCATTGCCGGCAGATATGGGTGCCCGCCGCTAACAGCTTAAACGTGGCGGAGCGTGCGGCGTCACACCGCTGCAGCAGAGCGGCCGGCGCGAGCTGCGCGGCGCTTTTCAACCGAGCCGTGCATCGCGTCGAGTCGCTGCCTGGCCGGCGCCGATTGCTCGCAGAGCGTCTCCAGCTGCCGCAGAAATCCCGGCGAGCGCTCCCGGATCTCCGCCATGTGCGGCCAGAACTTTGCCAGCAGGAAGAACGGCTCCGTGCTGGTATCGCAGAACAACGCCGCCGCCAGAATGCCGTGGTTCACCAGCGCGGCCGCCATCTCCCAGTAGGAGGTGACCTGCCGGAACCAGCGGTTGTGCTGCGAGCCGAAGTCGGTCAGGACTGTGGTGACGTCCTGCGCCGTTTCAGGCCAGAACTCTGACACCAGCCAGTGCCGCGCCTCACGCATGACCGCCTCGGTGCGTAACTCGTAGAGCTTCAATATCGTGGCAGCATCTTCGCGGGCGGCCAGATTGGTATCCATCGTCGTCTCTCTCTATATCTCACAAGCCGGACCACCCCGAAGAGTGGCCCCTTTGCATGCCCGATCGTTGCCGGCATTTGACCCAACCACGTTGCCTTAGGGCTAAGCGGTTCAGGCCACAGGTTGTACTTCCCGTCCCGCATCCTTCGCGGGTCGTTCAGTCGGCGCCTCTGGCTCGGGTGCATCGCGCAGGCGTTTCGAGTAGCTGCAGGCCACGGCGCCGCCGGCCGGCTCCTCAGTCTTCTTCTTGCGCTTACTTACCTTCTCGTCCGCTGCCGCCGGCTTCTTGTTGTTAGGGCAGGTGAGGTAGACCCCCGACTTCAGCGTCTTCTCCACCAGATACTTCGAACCGCACTCCGGGCACTTCTTCGGTACTGGTTTGCCATTCGAGGTGAAGTCGCACTTCGGATACCGGGTGCAGCCGTAGAAGGTGGTGCCGAATCGCGTCTTGCGTTCGGCAATGTCGCCCAGCTCGCAGGTGGGGCACTTCATCCCTTCGACCAGGTTCTGCTTGATGTACTTGCACTCCGGGTAGCCGGAGCAGGAGACGAACTCCCCAAAACGCCCAGTCCGCCGGACCAGGTCCTTGCCGCAGACCGGGCAGGGTTCGCCGATGGGCACTGGCGGCTTCTGCTGTTCGCGGCTGGTCAGCCGGCGGACCGTCTTGCAAGGCGGATCGTCGTTGTAGCCGGGGCAGGCCATGAAAGGGCCGAAGGGGCCATTGCGCAGCAACATGACCCGGCCGCACGACTCGCAATACTCGTCTTCCTTCTCGTCCGGGTTCTCCAGCTGCGGCTTGGCCGCGAAGTTCTCCTTGGTGAAGGTGCAGCTGTCCTTCTTCTTCTTGTCAAAGGCGCTGCAGGCGTAGAAGGAGCCGAACTTGCCCCACTTCAGAACCAGCGGCGAGCCACAGCGCTCGCACTTCTCGTCCGTCGGCTTCTCCATCCGCTTGATGTTCTCCATGTGCTCTTCGGCGTGCGTCAACTCTTTCTCGAAGTGCCCATAGAACGCCTTCAGCAGATCGGTCCACCGCTCCTTGCCGTCCTCGATGTCATCCAGCTCTTCTTCAAGCTTCGCCGTGTACTCCGGGTCGAAGATGTAGGGGAAGTTGGCCACCAGCAGGTCGGTGACCACCAGGCCTATCTCGGTGGGTACAAACTTGCCGGATCGCCCCTGCCCCACCTTCTGCACGTACTCCCGCTCCTGAATGGTGGACAGGATGGTCGCATAGGTGGAGGGCCGGCCGATGCCGCGCTCCTCCAGCGTCTTCACCAGCGAGGCCTCGTTGTAACGCGGCGGCGGCTCTGTGAACTTCTGCTCGTGCTTTAACTCTGCCAGCGTCAGCGCCTGGCCCGGGTTGAGGTCGGGCAGCTTGTTCTTGAGCGCTTCATCGTCGTCATCCTTCGCATCCTTTGCCTCTTCGTACACCTTCAAGAAGCCATCGAACTTCAGGATGGATCCGGTCACGCGAAAGTCATAGCGGCGGTCAGCCTGCGCCTCGACGTCGACGATAGTCTGATCGAACACCGCAGGTACCATCTGTGAGGCGACAAAGCGGCGCCAGATCAACTGGTACAACCGGAACTGCTCATCGCTGAGATAGCGCTTCACCTTCTCCGGTGTCTGCGTGACGTCGGTCGGGCGGATAGCCTCATGCGCGTCCTGCGCGTCCTTCTTGCTCTTGAAAGCGTTCGGCGTTTCCGGCAGGTAGTTCTTGCCCAATTCTTTGGTGAGGTACTTGCGCACGTCGGTGATTGCGTCCGGGGAGACGCGGGTCGAATCGGTACGCATGTAGGTAATCAGGCCGACAGTCCCCTCCTCCCCCAGCTCAATGCCTTCATACAGCCGCTGCGCCACTCCCATGGTCCGCTTCACACTGAATCCCAGCTGCCGCGATGCATCCTGCTGCAGACGGCTGGTGGTGAACGGTGCGGTCGGGTTCTTACGGCGCTCCTTGCGCTCGACTTCGCGGACGGACCACTTCGCCTTCTCCAGGGCGTTCAGTACCTGCTTCGTCGCCTGCTCGTTGGGCAGTGCGTTGCCGGAGACGGTGTCCACCTTGGCGCTCTCGCCGTCGATGCCGACGAACCGCGCGGTAAAGGCGCTCTCCGCACGCGCATCCGTCTTCAGATCCGCATCCAGCGTCCAGTATTCGACCGGGTTGAATGCCTTGATCTCTCGCTCACGCTCCACAATCAGGCGCAGCGCCACCGTCTGCACGCGTCCGGCAGAGAGGCCGCGGCGCACCTTGTCCCACAGCAGCGGCGAGATCTGGTAGCCGACGATGCGGTCCAGCACGCGGCGCGTCTGCTGCGCGTCCACCAGGTTGCGGTCGACCTGCCGGGCATGATCAAAGGCCGCGCGCACCGCCTTCGGCGTGATCTCATTGAAGGTGACCCGGAAGATCGAATCCTTCTTCGAGACATCGCGCAGCTCTTCCTCCAGGTGCGAGGCGATTGCTTCGCCTTCGCGGTCCGGGTCAGGCGCCAGGTACACATTGTTTGCGGTCTTGGCCAGCTTGCGCAGACGGTCGACGATCTTGACCTTGTCGGGCATCACGATCAGGTCAGGCTCGAACGTGCCGTTCTCGAGCTCTACACCGATTTTGTTCTTCGGCAGGTCCTTCACATGGCCGATCGATGCCTCGACCATGTAGTCCTTGCCCAGATACTTCCCGATCGACTTCGCCTTTGCAGGCGACTCGACGATGACTAATGATTTACTCATTGCTTCCCTTCATTTCCGCCTGCTCTCCGTTCCGGCCGCGGATCTGCCGGGCGCCTCGCTGAAGACGGCGCGCTGTGCCAGCGGCAAACTCTTGCCCCGCCGCCAGCAATGCTCCGAACGCTACCACGCGGGATGCGTAGAGTCCAAACCGCGCCGCATCGCCGTCCTGTGGATCACCGGATTTCCTGGTGTCCCCCAACAGACGCTCCCGGACAACATTTGTCGCATTTATTGTGAACAAGAGATGAACGGACCTCGCCGACTTAGAACCGCCGTAGGTAATGCTTGCCTGGCAGCTGCCGGATACGGTTGTTCAGTTCCAGTTCAAAGAGGGCTGTAAATACCTCAGCCGATGTGACTTGCCCATCCAGGCTGTCGATCAGATCTTCTATCTGGACGGTTTCGTCCATACGGAGGCAGCCGTACACCGCCTGCTCTGCCGGGCTCATTCCGGGAGGAACTACCGCCGAGGCTGATGTTCGATCTCTTGGAGGAGGGCTGTCAGCCCCGGCGTGTTCGCTATCTGATGCCGAGACCGGGCTGCCGGATGCAAACAGCTCTGCCTGGCCACCCTCCGCAGGACCCTCCAGTTCCAGCCGAATCTGAGAGGGCAGATCCTCCCACACATCCTCCCAGGTCGCAGTCAGCTTGGCGCCCTGCTTGATCAGGGTGTTCGGTCCCCAGGCGTTCTTATTGGTCACATTGCCAGGAACTGCGTAGAGGTCGCGGTCCTGCTCGAGCGCGCACCGGGCCGTGACCCGGGTGCCACTCTGCTCCGCAGCTTCAATCACCAAGACCCCCACGGACATCCCGCTGATGATGCGATTCCGTAAAGGAAAGTTCTGCGGCGCAGGAAAGGTTCCCAGCGACTGCTCAGAGACGATGGTACCGCCACTCTGCAGGATCTCCTCCGCCAGTCGCTTGTTCTCCTTGGGGTACACCACGTCGATGCCCGTGCCCCAGACCGCCACCGTGCGTCCGCCCGCTGAAAGGGCTCCCTTGTGCGCGGCCGTGTCGACTCCGCGCGCCATTCCGCTCAGGATTACCATGCGTCGGGCCGCCAGGTCCCGCGCCAGCATCTCCGCCATACCAGTGCCGTAGGGACTGGGATGCCGGGTCCCGACCACGGCAATTGCCGGCTGGGAGAGCAGTCCGCGATCACCGCGAACCCATAGGACCGGAGGCGGGTCGTAGATCTGCCGCAGCCGCTCCGGGTAGTCCTCATCGGCAAAGGTCATCAGCGTGCAGCCAGCCTCCCCGGCGCGTTGGCACTCCTGCTCCGCAGCCTGGCGCGCCTTTCCTTCCGCGACGAATCGAGCGGCCACTGCGGGCATCTGCATCGCCTCTAGCGCGGTCAGGGGCAGGCGAAAGAGGGTCGCCGGATCGTCGAGTGGCCGCAGCGCGCGCAGGACACGGCGGGCGCCCATGCCGGGAGTCAGCACCAGGGCAAGCCACGCCAGCGTGGCCTCAGTGGCAGCAGAGGCAGGGGAAGGAGAACTCAGGGCCGGCATGTAGTTAGCACCAAGGCTATGAGGCGCAACCGCCCTCAGCAATCCGACGAATGGGTGAGCAGCAAGGTGGATGCCCGATCCGGTGCCGGTACACTGGTCGGTGAACCGCCTCCGCGTCGCTGCCATTCGATTTCTGAATCCTGCCCCGTTGATGTGGGACTTCGACCATGCGCCCCGTAGGGCGCTGCTGGCAGAGCGGTACTCCGTCCAGTCGATGATGCCGTCGCAGTGTGCCGCTGCGCTCACAGCAGGAGACGCAGACCTTGGGCTGGTGCCCATCACCGCCTTCGCAGAGTCGCCGGGGTTGCGCATGGTCCCTGAGTGCGCGATCGCCTCCAAGGGGCCGATCCGATCCCTGCTGCTGGTCTTCGCGGCCTCTACGGGACTCGAGGGCATCCGCAGCATCGCCGCTGATACCTCCTCCCGCGCCACCCTCGCCTACGTACAGATCATGGCGCGTCAGTTCTGGCAGCTGAGCGCGCGATTCCTGCAGCACCCTCCCGACCTCGATGCTATGCTCCGCGCTGCTGACGCTGCCCTGCTGATCGGCGACCCTGCCCTGCTGGCGCTCGAAGCCCAGGAAGCCCGCGAGCACCGCACCGGGGAGCGGCTGGTCTATCTCGACCTCGGCGCGGAGTGGCGCAGGCTCACCGGGCTGCCCTGGATCTCTGCGGTCTGGGGAGCACGCGAGGTCAGTATGCCGACCGAACATGACCGCGCGACACTTCTGAGCGATCTGGTGGACTCCCGGGATGCGGGCCTGGCCCACGTGGAGGAGTTGGTAGAGGAATGGGCGGCACGCATCGCGGTCCCGGCGGCTACCATCCGCACCTACCTTACCCGCAACATTCACTACGTGCTGGACGAGGAGTGTCTCGAGGGCATGCGTCAGTTCTACCGTCTGGCCGCCGCCTGCGAGGTGCTTCCGCCGCTCGCTGCATTGCCGCTGCTGGAACCGCTCGTGATCCCACGCAAATGAACCGCGGCTTCTAGTCGCTGGAAAGCGTCCAAGAGTGCATGGTGCTTGCAGCTCCTACTTCGCACGGCGGCGCCGCAGGCAGCCATCGGACCTTGCACTGGCTCATCCATCTGGGCTGGATCGGTATCTTTGGCGCGGCCCTGCTGGATTCCTCGCCCATCCCGCTGCCTATCCCTGGTACCACGGATCTGCTCATTCTGCTCCTAGTAGTCCGCAAGGCCACTCCCGTCCTCCTGGTCGCGCTGGCCGTCGCCGGATCGCTCATCGGAGGTGTGCTGACCTGGTCTGTAGGCAGGAAAGGTGGAGAGGCCGCGCTCGACAGCCGTCTGCCTGCGCGGTATGGGAGACCGATTCACCGCTGGGTCACTAATCACGGCGGTCTGGCCGTTGCCTTCGCCGCCCTGATGCCACCCCCGATCCCGTTGCTGCCGTTTCTCCTGGCAGCAGGTGCCCTGGGCGTGCCACGGGCCCGGTTCATGACCTCGCTGACGCTGGCGCGTACCGCACGCTACAGCCTGGTGGCCTGGCTCGGCGTGCTCTACGGGCACCAGATGGTGCACTGGTGGAACCGCTACCTGGCGCGGTACTCAGGCGTCATCGGCTGGTGCATTCTGGTGCTCTTCGTGGGTGGAATCGGCTTCGGCGTCTGGCAGTGGCGGCACCAGAAGAGGTCCGCCGGAGCGGCGCCGCCGCCCCAGCCTGCTAGCGCCTAGGTCCCTAACAGTTGACTTACCGCTTGGGCAGCGGCCGTGAGATGACACACGCATTCACGCCGCCGATGCCGCTCGAAAGCTTGCCGGCGAGTCCCTCGGCGTCGACGCAGCTGTCCTGAAAGACGTAGCGCCCGTGTACTCCGGCGATGGAGGGATTCAGTGACTCCCGTGTCAGCAGTGTCGGAAACAGATGGCCGCTCTCATACCCGAGGTACTGCGCCGTCAGCTCCCATCCGCCCCCGGCACTCATTCCATGCCCGAAGGTGCCCTTGCG
>CAXUMX010000031.1:0-6873 GCA_964252395.1 uncultured Acidobacteriaceae bacterium
CTGCTGCACGTGGCGCGATCTCGGGCTCCGTTCCAGCCGATGCTATCGGTTCTGTTGCAGCGACGGCCGGCGCCGTCGCCCGCAGGTAAAGGTCATAGATGCCCAGCTCGCGATAGAACTCCAGACGTGCCGAGAGCTGAGCCAGCGCGACCTGCGCGGAGATCGAGTCCGCGCTCACGGCAGCGGCGTGGTGGAGACGCTGCGCGACATCGTCTCATCAATCACCGAGGCGGGACGGCGCAATGCCCGCACTTCATCCAGAATGCGCTCGGCCAGCGCACGCTTGGACATCTCCGGCAATTCGATAGCGGTCTGCCGGGTGAGGAAGGTGGCGGCGTTGCGATCCGACTCGAACCCGATGCCCGGGCGCGCTACATCATTCAGCACCAGCGCATCCGTGCCTTTGCGCAGCAGTTTCTCTCTGCCATGACGCAGGTGATCCTCGGTTTCTGCAGCGAAGCCGATCACCAATGTGCCCGGTGCGCGTGAGGCGACAACCTCGCATAGAATGTCCGCCGTCGGCTCAAGCTGAAGCTCGATAGCCTCCCGCCGTTTGATCTTCTGCGGCGCCGGCGCAACCGGGCGGTAGTCAGAGACTGCTGCCGCTTTGATCACGATGGTGGCGCGGGGCAGGTGCTTGAGCACGGCCGTTCGCATCTCGTCCGAGCTGGTCACCTGCACCAACTCCACTCCGGCGGGCGGTGCGAGCGTCGTCACGCCAGAGACCAGCACCACGCGCGCTCCGCGAGCAAGCGAGGCCTCAGCCAGCGCATATCCCATCTTGCCGCTGGAGCGATTGCCAATGTAGCGAACCGGATCAATCGCCTCGCGCGTGCCCCCGGCGGTGATCAGTACCGTTTCGCCGGTGAGGTCCTGTTTCCGGGGGCTGATCCGCCGGTCCAGCTGCTCCAGTACCGCTTGGACGATCGTCTCTGTGTCTGCCAGCCGGCCCGGACCGACCATGCCGCACGCCAACTCTCCCGAGTCGGGCGGAACGATGCGCGCCCCGCGCTCCTCCAGCGTGCGCAGGTTGTGCTGGGTCGCCGCGTGCCGCCACATCTGGCTGTTCATGGCCGGGGCGATCACTACCGGTGCCAGGGTTGCGAGGTAGAGAGTGGTGAGGAAGTCGTTTGCCAGTCCGTTGGCAAACCGGGCGATCAGATCCGCCGTTGCTGGTGCGACCACCAGCAGCTCGGTCGACTGCGCCTCTCCGATGTGCTCAATCGCAGAGTCCACATTGGGTTCGGCGTGCTCCGTACCCCAGAGCCCGGTGATCACCTTGTGCCCGGTCAGCGCGGCAAAGGTAAGGGGCTGGATGAAGCGTGTCGCCGCTTCGGTCATTACGACGTGAACGTCCAGAGCCTTGGTCTGCAGTGCGCGGACCAGCTCCGCTGCCTTGTACGCAGCGACTCCTCCGGAGACCCCTACCGTCACCTTCATATCGAGTGATTCTACGCCCGGGGGAGGGGTGGCGCTTCAGGGAACGGCGGCCGTTGAGAAACTAACGGAGGAAGGTGTTCGGCAGCGGGTCCGGGATCGGCCGCTTGGGATTGTCCTGATAGCCGACCAGGCCGGCGTCTACTTCATCCTGCGCCACCTTGCATGCTTTCCCCGACGGCGACTGCATCAGCGGCTGAGATCCGCTCTGCAATTGACGAGCCCGGCGCGCCGCCACCAGTACATAACGATAGTTACTGTCAAAGCCCTGCTTGATCTCCATTGTTCTGCCCTCCAAAGGAAGTTCCTTAACGAGTGCGCACATGCTCAGAGATTCCAAAGGAGGCCAGCACCGGTGCCAATCGTTCGGTAGCATGACCTCGCCGGCAGTTCTCAGCCAGCGTCAGCAGCCGGTCCACGTCGGCGGCTTCTACTGGATGCCCGCGTCGTACCCGTTCACTTGCCACAATGCCTTCGAGCTCTTCCACGGCCCGTTCCAGGTTATCGTTGACCAGAATATAACCGTAATCGTCGTAGTTCTCAATCTCATGTTTGGCCTTGGCCAGGCGGCGCTCTATCTCCTCTTCAGAGATGTTGCCTTCAGCCCGGCTGCGCTTCCGCAGGCGCTTGGCCAGCTCTTCCGGATTCGGCGGAAGAACAAACACGCTGACCGCATCCGGCAGCGCCTTTCTTACCTGTGCGGCGCCCTGCACGTCGATATCCAGCAACAGATCGTGGCCATGCGCGGCGGCATCCACCAGGGACTTTCGCGCGGTTCCATACATGTTGCCGTAGACGTCTGCCGACTCCAGGAACTCTCCATCGCCCTGCATGCGCTCGAACGTTTCGCGATCCGTGTAGTGGTACTCCCGGCCTTCCTGCTCCGAGCCGCGCGGCGCTCGGGTGGTGTAGCTGATCGAAAACTCCAGATCGCGAACGTACGATCGCAGTTGCTGCACCAGTGTCGATTTACCCGAACCCGAGGGTGCGGAGATGATGAACAGAATGCCTGCCAAGCGGGCTCCAGCTTACCTTTGGGGGTGGAAGGAAGCGGCTGCTGGAAGCGCAGACGCCGCATGCGGTGCAAAGGCCGGTTGAGTATGCGCCGAATCTACAGCCAGTCCGGTCAGCTCCGGAGCAGGCGTGTTACAGGCCCAGATCATCGCCACGACCCATCCGAGAAAGGTCCAGCCCAGAAACAGATTCACTAGGAAGATCGCCGCGGTATTGGGATGGTTGCGAATCTTCGCAACGCCGGTGGGGAGGAACAGGATGCACAGTGCGAAGAACGCCCCAATGCACATCACCACCATCAGAATGCTACCGAGCATGTCTGCTTCTCCTACCCAGTAAAGGCCCGCTGTTCACGAGAAAAGGTGGCTCGATTCTCGCACGAAGCAGTCGTCTGTGACACGGCGAAGCCGGGGAGCGCTACCACTTTCGCGGCAGCGGGAGTAAGGATCGCAAGAGATCGGCGAGTCATCATTCAAGGTTCTGCACCTGTTCCCGCGCCTTTTCGATCTCGCCTTTCAATTCCAGGCCGAGCTCAGTAACCCGTGTGCCGGCCCCGGATACGCCTGCCGTCTTCGACAACAGAGTGTTCGACTCGCGATTCATCTCCTGCAGCAGGAAATCCAGCTTTTTGCCAAGTTCGCCGCCCGCCTGCAGCAGCCCGCAGAAGTGTTCGACATGGGAGCGCATGCGCGCCAGCTCCTCTGTGATATCACTCCGCTCGGCCAGCACGGCCGCCTCGATCAGCAGCCGGTCGCGGTCTGCTGCACCGGCCAGCAGGGCTCCAATACGCGCACTCACACGGTCAAAGTGCGCGGTCCGCATGGGAGTCAGAAGTGCCGCGATGCCTTCAACGGCAGCCGAAATGCGCTCGACGATCGAAGTCAGCTCCGCCGCCAGCGCAGCTCCCTCCTGCGCGCGCATTGTATTCAGCGCCTCTACGGCACCAGGTAAAGCATGCAGAACGGATGCCTCGACCTGCTCCATCTCCGCGCTGCGCACCTCTGCCGTTGCGCCATTGCCGCCCTGCCCGTTACTGCGGAAGACCCCGGGCAGTTGCAGGATGGCGTGCAGGCTGGGCGACTCCTGCAGCCGATATTCCTCGGCCGTAGCGCGGAAGGCAGCCAGATAGCTGCCCACCAGCGCATGATCGAGCTCCACCAGGTTCTGCGCCGCACGCTCGAGGGTGAGCGTCACCTCCAGGTGTCCGCGCAGCACGCTGCTCTTCAGCAGGCGGCGCATTTGCATCTCCAGCGCCTCTGAGCCGGTCGGCATGCGCAGGTGCAAATCGAGGAAGCGATGGTTCACGGACTTCAGCGCCAGCGTCCAGCCCAGGTCTTCGCTTACCCGGCCGCGCAACCGAGCAAAACCGGTCATAGAGTAGATCGGTGCGCTCATGCCCTCTCCTCGACGGCCAGGATGGGTTCCGCCAAGGCGCTGTGGAGTGCGTCGCCATCCGCCGCAAACTGCAGTTGATACAGCCGCTGATACATGGGAGAGCTATGGAGCAACTCGTCGTGCGGGCCGATGGCCGTGATATGGCCGGACTCAACCACGGCAATCCGGTTGGCACGCCGCACCGTAGACAGCCGGTGCGCAATGACGAAGACGGTGCGACCCTGCATCAGATTTGAGAGCGCCGCCTGCACCAGCGATTCGCTCTCCGTGTCCAGGGATGAGGTCGCTTCGTCCAGGATCAGCACCGGCGCATTCTTCAGCAGCGCGCGCGCAATCGCGAGCCGCTGCCGCTCTCCACCCGAGAGGCGAAAGCCCTTCTCGCCGATGACGGTGTCGTAGCCATCCGGCAAGGCCATGATGAAGCCATGCGCCAGGGCTGCTCGCGCAGCATCCTTGACCCTCTCGAGCGCTACATCCGGCTGGCCATACGCGATGTTGTTGCGCACCGTGTCGTTAAACAGGATGGTCTCCTGAGTCACGTTGCCGATCAGCTTGCGTAATGACTCGGTCTTCACCTCGCGTACATCGTGACCGTCTACCAGCAGACGGCCGCTGGTGACATCGAAGAAGCGTGGAATCAGGCTGACCAGGGTGGACTTGCCTGCTCCACTGGGCCCTACAAAAGCGATTACTTCACCCGGAACCACAGTCAGATCGATGCCGGACAGCACTTCCTTCTCCCCCTCCTCCGAAGCGTAGGAGAAGCGAACCTGCTCGAAGCGAATCTCCTTCTTGAAGGCCTTCAGAGTATGGGCGTGCGGCCGGTCCTTGATCGTGTCCTGCTCGTCCATGAAGTGGAAGATGTTGTTGGAAGCTCCGAGCGCCTGTTGGAAGTTGTTATAGAAGAGCGCAAATTTGCGGACCGGGTCGTAGAGCTTGAACACTGCGACGATGAACGCGAAGAATGTGCCGGTAGTCAGGGTGCCGCTGCGAATACGGTCGCGCCCGACCAGCAGCAGCAGAGCGATGGCGACCGACCCGATGACATCCATCAGGGGTGAGCTGATAGCCTGTGCGCGTACAGAGCGCAGGTTGGCCCGGAACAGCCGGCGTGCCGCTTCCTTGAAGCGCGTCATCTCCCACAGCTCCATGCTGAAGGCCTTCACGATGCGATTGCCGGTTATGGTCTCGTGCAGGATGTTCTGGATCTCTGCCAGCTTGTCCTGCCCATGCTGCGTGGTGTCCCGGACGTTGCGGCCAACACGGCGAGCGGAGCTGATGACGACCGGAACGAAGATCAGAAGGACCCAGGCCAGCTTGCCGCCCAGCACCACCACCACGCACGCGGTGAAGATGAGCGTGAACAGTTGCTGCAGGAACTCCGATAGCACCGTCGACATCGCAAACTGTACCCGCTCGACATCGTTAACCAGCATGGAGAGGATGGTTCCGGTAGCGTGCTTCTGGAAGAACTGGACGGAGCGGCGCAGGATCGCCTGATATAGGTCCTCCCGCATATCCATGATCATGCCGAATCCGGCATAGCTGACCAGGTAGGTTCCGGCGAAGTCGCAGAGCCCCTTCAGCAGTGTCGAGATAACCAGCGCAAAGGCAACGATGGTCCAGGCGTTGGTAAGGTGCGAGGGCACCAGCTGCTGCAGTGTGAGATGGAAGCGGCTGCCCAGCAGCGGCAGCGCGCGATCCGGCGCGTGCGGGTTGAGCACTTTGTCGAAGATCGGCCCGACCAGCAGCAGGCGGAAGGCGTCCAGCAGACCCACTGCGGCCAGCAGAATGACAGAGGCCAGTGCGGGCAGGGCGTATCGGCGAAGGTACAGCAGCAGCCGCCCGATACGCCTCACTCCATTCACCGCGCGCGCTCCAGACTCATGCGCCGGAGATGGGCAGAAACGCAAGAGGCTGCGGGATGCGCTTCAGGTGTGGGCATACGCCTATTGTAGCCACTCCGGCGGGCGGCGGTGCTTCAGTGGGGCATGTCCCGATGCACGCTCTTCACCCGGTACCCGGCCTTGGCCAGACGCTTGCGTACCTCCTCGGCGATCATTACGGAGCGATGCTGTCCGCCGGTGCAGCCGAAGGCCACGGTGAGATAGCTTTTGCCCTCCTGGATGTAATGCGGCAGCAGGAAAAGCAGCATCTCCGTCGTCTTGTCCAGGAACTCTGCGGTCTGGGGAAACTGCCGCACGTACTTGGCCACCTTCGGGTGCTTGCCGGTCAGGCTGCGAAACTCCGGGACGAAGTGCGGATTGGGCAGGAAGCGGACATCGAAGACGAGGTCTGCATCGAGGGGGACGCCATTCTTGTAGCCGAAGCTGTTGGCGGAGATCATCAGGTTCTTGGCCGAGGTCTCCCCACCGCGCTCAAACTTGCTCAGGATGAAGGCACGGAGCTCGTGCACGTTGTGGCGCGAGGTATCCACGGTATCGTCCGCGACATTGCGAATGGGATCGAGCATGCGACGCTCAGCGTGGATTGCTTTGACGACTGTCTTGGTCTTGCCCAGCGGGTGAGGCCGCCGCGTCTCCGAGAATCGGCGCAGCAGCACGTCATCGGATGCCTCAAGAAAGAAGACCTGGGTGGGCAGCACCTTCCGCAGCTCGTTCAGCATCTGCGGGAACTTGTCCAGACGCTGGCCTTCGCGGACATCAACCACCAGAGCGGCGCGCTCGATCTCCGCTGACTGACGCACCAGGTCGGCAAAGGCCGGCAACAGGTCGAGCGGCAGATTATCCACCGAGTAGAAGCCCAGATCCTCAAACGCTTTCAGCGCTGAGGCTTTGCCGGAGCCGGAGAGGCCAGTGATGATGACCAGCTCGCGGGCCGAGCCATCCTGCAATGGCAGAACGCCGTCCTTCTTCGTCTTAGTGGTGCGTGGCTTCCGGGGGAGACGCTGGCTCGCCGGGGGTGCGGCTTTGCTCGGCATGGCCACATGCTAGAGCATTTGCGCTTCAGATTTACCCACGATTCGGTATGCCGGCGAGGTTTCTTGATGAGCTGAGGCGCAAAGTG
>CAXUMX010000031.1:6895-34817 GCA_964252395.1 uncultured Acidobacteriaceae bacterium
CGGGCGCCCCTGGTTCGGGACGCCCGTTTCACTCTGACGACGGCGCGTCAGCAAGGAAGCGCGATCAACTCCATGACTCCATCGCGCCGACGATGCAAAACCTGCATGGCGCCGGTGAGGTCGCGGAAGACGAAGACGTCTTTGTCGCGAGACTCTGATTCTTTGACCGCCTCCTCCAGACTCATTGCTCCCTCGGCCAGGCAGTCCGTGCAGTGCACGACGTGCGGCTCGGCGATCTCCATGCCGTGTGCCGGGCTGTGCACCCGTACGGCAGCCGGCTTGCGGCCATTGCCGTTCGCACTCTTCTGCGCGACCGATTTGGCTGATGGTGTGCGGGCAGCCGGCAGAATGGGCTCGGCGACATCCGGCAGCGCGGCGACCGACATCGGGTTGTGGCGGGGACGGGAGAGCTGCGGCTCTGCGGCGGACTTGCCGTCCTTGGGCTCACGAGTGCGGGCGCGGAACTTGTCCTTGTGCCGTATGGCCTGGGTCTCTGCCTTGGCCAGCGCATCGCGCAGGGCGGTCTCCATCGCCGTTGCCTGGCACAGGCCGACGATGGTCTGATACTTGGTCTGCACGGTCACTTCCGCCGTGTGCCGGTACTTCTCTTCAGTCAGGATGACGTGTGCGCTGGAGCTCTTTCCTACCAGCCGGCCCACCCTGTCCAGGCCTTCCTCTGCGAGTCGACGCAGTGACGGGGTGATCGCGACCTGTCTTCCGGTGTACTCCACCTGCATAAGCGAACCTCCTCCTACAGAAGATGCACTTCGTTTGTGAGGAGTCGATGCTACACCAGAAGCGGCGGTGCGTATCTCAGAGCCGGACGCGGCGCTGATGGGTGCTTGGGATGCGCATGTCCTCCCGATATTTGGCGACGGTACGCCGGGTAACCTGAATGCCCTGGGATTGCAGCACGCTGGCGATGAAGTCGTCCGTCAGCGGCTTCTTGGGGTCCTCTTCGTCGATCAGCTTCTTGACCTTGCGCTTCAACAACATCAGCGGGGTGCCGGCGCCTTCCGGGCCACCCGCAGCCTCCGAGAAGAAGAAGCGCAACTCAAAGACACCCTGCGGGGTGTGCACGTATTTGTTCGAAACCGCGCGGCTCACGGTCGAGGGGTGCACACCGATCTCCTCCGCCACGTCCTTGATCATCATGGGGCGCAGCGCATCCAGCCCGTGCTCGAGGAACTCTGGCTGGCGGCGGACGATGGCTTCGCAGGTGCGCAGGATGGTGCTCTTCCGCTGCTCGATGTTGCGGATCAGCTGCAACGCCGAGCGATAGCGCTCCTTCACATACTCTTTTACTTCGCGTTCCGTGCCGCTCTGCACCAGCAGTTTGCGATAGCCCTGGTTCAGTCGCAGGGTGGGCATGTCCTCTTCGTTCATGACGACGATCCAGTCATCGCCGCGCTTGACAAAGACCACGTCCGGCTCGATCAGCCGGGCCTCGGCGCGGTTGTAGCGCTGCCCGGGCCGTGGGTCGAGTGAGCGGATGAGTTCGACTGCCTGCTGCACATGCTCCTGCGACTTACCCAGCGCACGCGAAAGTGCGGTGAGGTCCCGCTTCTGCAGCACGCCCAGGTGCTGCGCGACGATGCTGGCCGCACTCTGAAACACGCAACGGCGCGCGGCGATGTCGAGCGGCTCTTCGATCTCATCATCGAGATCGCCGAACATCAGATCGAACTCCTGCTCCTGCCGCTGAATCTGCACCATCAGACACTCGCGCAGGTCGCGCATGGCGATGCCGCAGGGATCCAGGCTGCGTACGATCTGCAGTGCCTCTTCAAGCAGTCCGCGTGCGCTCTCGCGCAGTGCTCCGTCGACGCTCTCCGCCACGAAGCCGCCGAGCAGCTCTTCATCGCTGGCCAGCAGATACCCGTCCTCGTTCAGATTGCCGACGATGTACTCTGCTGCCTCGCGCAGGGGGGCGGAGAGGCTGCGCGAGCCTAGCTGCCAGTCAAGGTGAGCGGTAAGTGTGTCGGGCTGCGAAAGGAAGTTCTCAAACGAGGGCTTGTCGCTCTCCTCGAAGTTATTCGGCGTGCGATATCCCGGGTCCAGATACTCCTGGAAGTACGAGCCGAAGTCAATCTCCGCAAAGGGATCCTGCTCTTCCTTCGGAGCCTCTGCGGCAGCCACCAGCTCCTCTGCCGGGCGTTCGCGCTCCGCTTCCCGTCCCTGCACATCGTCCAGCAACGGAACGCTCTCCTCGATCTCTTCCAGGACAGGGTTCTCGACCATCTCGGCCTGAATCATCTCTTTCAACTCAAGCTTGTTCAGCGCCAGCACGCTGACCATCTGCATCAGTCCTGGGGTCAGGATCTGACGTTGAGCCACCTTGAGGCTCAGCTTGGGTTGGAGTAGCGACATTGGCACCTACAACAGAATGAAGCGGAATTTGCCCATAGCTTACAGCGCACGGGGGGAGGATGCACTGCCTCCTTTAGGCGGAGGCATCAGTAGTAATCACACAAGAGAGGCACCCGGAGCTGCAACGGAGGACGTGTCCACCCGTCGGGCCGATGTGTTGAGAGTCGGACTAACCCGTGCACTTGCCCGGGCTGCAGGGCAATTCTTCACTCTGTCGTGCAGGTGACTTAGTGCAGCGAGAACCCCTCACCCAGATAGACGCGCCGGACCTCTGGATCGCGTCCGAGTTCCTCGGGGGTTCCGTCGCGAAAGATCTTGCCCTCATTGATAATGTACGCGCGATCGGTCACTGAAAGGGTTTCGCGAACATTGTGATCCGTGATCAGCACGCCGATACCATTCGCCTTCAGATCAAAAATGATCTCCTGCAGGTCCAGCACCGCGATGGGATCAATGCCCGAGAAGGGTTCATCCAGCAAGATGAATGAGGGCTGGATGCAGAGGCAGCGGGCAATCTCAACCCGGCGCCGCTCGCCGCCGGAGAGAGCGTATCCGCGCGTCTTGCGAATGTGGCCCAGGTTTAACTGGTCGATCAGCTTTTCCGTCCGGGCGCGGCGCATCTCCCAGGAGATGGACTGGGCCTCAAGCACGGCCAGGATGTTTTCCTCGACCGTCAGCTTGCGGAAGACCGAGGGCTCTTGCGGCAGGTAGCTGATGCCGAACTGCCGGGCGCGCAGGTACATAGGCACACGCGTAATGTCCTGGTCGTCCACCAGCACGCGGCCGGAGTCAGGCGCGATCAGTCCAACGATCATATAGAAACTGGTGGTCTTGCCGGCGCCGTTCGGCCCCAGCAGGCCGACGACCTCGCCCTGCGTCATCTCCAGGTGAACGCCGCGCACGACCTGCCGTCCCTTGTAGGACTTGGTGATCTCGTCTGTATGCAGCTTCTGCAACGTACCTCGTCTGCTGCCGCTCCGTTATGCGAGCAAGCCCTCGGTGCGACCCGACGCGTGCCGGAACAGTCGTTCCCCTTCACTCCGCCCCAACCTGCAGGCATCTGCGTCCAGCCCTGGTGGAATCGACTGCTCTACCTGGGAACCTGCGTGTCTGTCACGGCGCGATTGGTGCCGCCATCCACCTCGACGCTATCACCGCGATTGGTGAAAATCAAAGAAGCTCCGGCGACCGTACCGCGCTGCGCATCCAGGATGCGGGCCTGGTCGCTGGCGGCCCCGGAGAGCACGAACCGGCCGTCGGCCGCGGTGTAGACCAGCCGCTGGCCGGTTCCCTTGCGCCCCTGCTGATCGATCTCAACTTTGCCCTCGGCGACCATGCGCTCCAGCGAACCTCGCGGATTGGGAAGCCGGGACGCTGGAGCGGTCCCCGGACCGTCGCCGGTCATGTACAAGTCCAGGTTCTGCGCATGCAGCAGCCCGCTGGCCTGGCGAGCGACCACGTTGCCCGCGAAGGTGCCCTTGTGCTCTGCAGAGGAGTAAGTGAGGGTGGCCGCCTCGACCCGCACGATCGCATCGGCGCCCGTACTGCGGGACCCCGGGTCGGCGAAGACGCCGCGAACGCGGCCTCCGTCGCCGCTGCCGTGCGCCGTCAGCACCTGGGCGCGACGGTCCAGGGTGATCACCGGTGCAGAGATGGAGTTGGCGGCCTGCCATACGTGCGCATCCTGCGCTCCACCGGTCAGAATTGCCTCATCCCGTTCGTGGTCGAAGAAGACCTTCTCCGCGGAGGCGTGTACCGGGGCCTGCGCGCTGGAACCCTGCCGGAAGGTCACCTTCACGTCGTTATCGGCAGTGACCGCCCCGCTCAGACGGTAGAAATCGATGCTGCGCGCGGTCATCTCCGCCTCTTCATCGCTCAGCCGCGGGGAACCCTCCAGGTGCATGATCTGCCTCGGGCCGTCGAGCGTGGCCATCTGGGCCGTGGCCTGGCTGCGCCAGGGCGTCGACTTGCCATCTGTCGCGGGCTTGATCTGCACGATCAGAACATGACCGCGCTGTACCGCCTGCTGCACCAGGCTGGGCGGCACGGACGCCGCCTTACGCCGGGCGGGTGCGGTCTCGTCGCGCTGGGCGAAGCTGATATCGAGCGTGTCGCCCGTACTGGTCTGGCTGACGCCGCTCGGGTTGGTGTTCACCAGCGAAGTCTCGCCTTGAGCGTGCAGAGCTTGAAGTGCCCGCCCCTGCACCAGCGTGGCCTCGATGCGTTCCCCCTTCATCACAGTGTTCTGCGGTGCCGAGTTGGAGTAGATCGTGTGTTCGGTCAGCACCGCCGTACCAGTGGCTGCCAGTGTTTGCGCCTGTGCGTGCCCGCCCGCACCGGCGCGGAAGTCGATGATCACGGTGGAACCCTTGACTTCCCGCGTGATCGATCCATTCGGATCGTTCGCCGGACCGATCTCCTGATCGACGATCGTGACGGCGTTGTGCATCTCCACCCGTTTCAACTCGCCATTGGGTCCAAGCTGCAGGATTCCGGAGTTCGCATTGCCATGCAGGGAGTGCGACCCCTCGTTGGCAGAGAACAGCAGGCCACCATCCGTGCTGGCCTGGCGGGTGCCGCCATGCTCATCCATCAGGATCTCGGCCTGGGAGGAGTGAATCTGCCGTCCTTCCTCGTCGACCAGGTTCACATGCCCGCTGGCATCGATCTTCGCCACTGAGCCGTCCTGGCGGAACTGCACCAGGGCTTGCTCTGAGCTGTTGTGATCCCCGGCATAGCGCATGTCATCGCGCAGCAGGGCGAGCTGGCGCGTCATGCGGTTGAACTCTGCGTGTTCAGCCGTCAGCACCAGAGGCCCACCGTCCAGCATCGCGGTGAACTGGACCGCACGCTCCAGCACCAGCACTCCCGCGGCAGAGTCGTACGCCGCTCCGGTCGCCGTGCCCTTCGCATCGGCCACTGCAAACTCGACCGGAGCATCCGTCCTGGCCTCACCCGTCTTCTGGTTGAACACCAGTCCGCTGGTCTGCACATGCACAGTCCGGTCCTGCGGCGTCGTGCCTCGCGCATTCGATGGCGCCTGCACGTCGATCTCGACCATCCCGATGGCATGGGCAGTCTGGCTGCGCTGGTCGTAATCGAACTCCTTGCCGCTGATGCGATCGCTGCGTGAGCTGTCGCTGCCGTACAGCGTGATGCTGACGTCCTGCAGCGTGGCATGTCCGCCGCTCTTGTACTGAATGAGGCGCGAGGCGTGCAGGGTGAACAGGGTGTGGCCGCCCTGCGACTTGGAAAAGGTGAAGCCGTTTGCGTCCTGCTGAATGTTCACGCCTAGTTGGGCGGGCAGGTCGCGGCCCATGTGGCTCAGCCTGTAGCGCGCATACCCGAAGACGCCGAGGATGACCGCCACCAGAATGCCGGCCAGCACCAGCACCCAGCTTCGCAACCTCTCGACAGTGATGCGCATAGGCGTCGCCGCGGCCCCTCGTGACCCGGTGCCTCAAGATTACAATCAGGGGGTGGCAGATCAACTGTACCTAAGTTTGTGGTTCCCCAACTTTCGCCTGGCGAATCTGGGTCCAGCGCTGATCGGCGTCCTGCGCCAGCTTGCCGCCTCGAGCGGTGCCTCGGCAGTGACCGCTGCCGCTGTTTACCCCATCTCCTGGAACGAATCGCCCGTGTACCAGCGCATCTACGACCTGGGCGGCGATGCCGTCAGCGATGAGGAGTTGGAGGCTGCTCAGCCGGAGACCGCGGTCGCCGAGGCGCTCAACATGCTGCACGACGACTTCGCCTACGAGTTCGAAACCAAATGGGAGCTCTGGGTGCCGGAGATGGCTGCGGGGTTGGACACCGTCTGGCGCCAGGAGCCGCGCACCCTGCGCGTCATCGGCTTTGGCCCAACCTTCGACGACAGCAGCTATGAGCAGAACGGACATATCCGAATCGACTTCGGCCTGGACTCTCCCTTCCTTCTGGAAGAGGTGAACCTGGATCCGGAGACGGCCGCACGGGTGCAGCAGAACGTTCAGAAGCTGATCGACTTCACCCAGGCAGTGCAGACTCACCTCAGCATCTCCAGCCGGCTGCTCTGGTCGGATAGCGGCGAAAGTCTCGCGGAAAAGCTGATCGCGCGGCTGCAGCGGGTCAACTGAGTGTTACCGCACACGCTACACTAGCCACATGCTTGATGAAGTCACCTTCCGCCGCCACGCCGATGCCGCACTCGACACGCTGAAGCGCAGCCTCATCGAGGCTGAGGAAGATGGCGGCTTCGAGGCTGAGGAGCAGAACGGCGTGCTGAACGTTGTCTTCGACGAGCCGGCTGGAAAGTTCGTCATCACGCCCAACACCCCGGTGCGCCAGATATGGATCTCCGCACTCTCGACATCGTTCAAGCTGGACTGGTCCGAGGACACGCAGGAGTTCGTGCTGCCCAAGACCGGCGAGACCCTGAAACAGGTGATTGAGCGCGCCATCAACCAGCATCTGGGCGAGGCGTCCGCCGTTTCCCTGAGTTAACGCGAACCGCCCTATGGAGATGGACGCGCGCGCAGCCTCGCCAACGCAGGACATCTCGGCCCGCCATACGCTCTCGGTCGCCATCATCACCCTAAACGAAGAGGCCAACCTGGGGCGTACGCTGGAGAGCGTGGCCTGGGCGGATGAGATTGTGGTCGTCGACTCCGGCTCCGACGATGGCACGCAGGCAATCGCGGAGCGGTATGGCGCCCGTTTCGCCGTCCAGCCCTGGCGGGGCTTTGCCGGGCAGAAGAACTACGCGCTCAGCCTGTGCACCAGTGACTGGCTGCTCTCGCTTGATGCGGACGAAGTAGTGACGCCGGAGCTGGCCGCATCTATTCAGAGCATCTTGGCCGGGCCACCGGCACACAGTGCCTTCTCCATGTCCCGCCGCAACTACTTTCTGAATCGATGGATGCGGCACGGCGGCTACTACCCGGACCGCAAGCTTCGCCTGTTCCCGCGCGGCATGGGTGCGTTTCATGAGACACCGGTACATGAGACCGTGGTGGTAGCGGGCGATACCGTGGACCTGCACGGCGACCTGGAGCACTTCGCCTATCCCACGCTGCGGATGTATCTGGAACATATGCAGCGGTACAGCACGTTGAGCGCTGAAATTGCGGCCGAGTACGGGCGCAAGGGCCGGAGTTTGCCCTCCTTCCTCACTGGCGTGCTGCTGAACCCGCTTGCGACCTTCGTTTACAACTACGGACTTCGCCTCGGCTTCCTCGATGGCCGCGAGGGACTGCTGCTGCACCTCTACCACTCTGTCTATGTGAGTTGGAAGTACGCAAAAGCCTGGGAGGCTGGGCGCAAAAAGGCTTAGTGGCCTGAGCGCTCTGCCTTGTATGTTGGAGCGATGCCGCCCTTGCGCCTGCTTGCAGCCCTTCTGCTGATCCTTCCTGTCACTGGCGCCTGCTCCGCCGCTGACGCGCCACCGAAGCCTAAGACGATCGCCGAGCGCACTGCGGGCATGCGCCACCAGGACGGTTTGTTTCCCCTGGACTACGACGCAGCGAGCGGGAGTCTGCTGCTGACGGTGCGGCAGCTTGATCAGGAGTTCCTGCTGATCGGCTCACTTCCCTACGGGCTGGGCTCGAATGACATCAGACTTGATCGCGGCAAGCTGATCGCGCGTCATCTGGTCCACTTCATGCGCTCCGGCCCACGGCTGCTGCTAGTTGAGTCCAATCAGGACTACCGCTCCTCGTCTGCAAACCCGGCCGAGCAGCTCGCAGTGAAGCAGTCGTTTGCCGAGTCTGTGCTGGCCGGCTTCCCGATCGAGGCGGAGGAGAATGGCACTCTCCTGATCGACGTGACGGCATTCGTCACTTCGGACGAGCTGCATGTGCCCGAGCAGCTGCAGGCGGCGAAGCAGGGCGCGTACAAGCTGGACGAGAAGCGCTCCACGCTGTTGGCGGACACGTTGAAGAACTTTCCGCGCAATACCGAGATCACCTCCCTGCTGACGTTCACGACCGATGAGCCCCCGCCTGCTTCGCTGGTAGCCACCGTTACGCCGGATGCGCATGCGGTGACGCTGCGCCAGCAGCTCTCCTTCATCGCGCTTCCCGGCCCCGGGTATCAGCCGCGCGCCTTCGATCCACGCGCCGGCTACTTCCCGCAGCAGTACCGTGACTACTCGGCTCCACTGGACAGGTCGCTTGATGTGCGACTGATCACGCGCCATCGCCTGGTGAAGAAAGACCCAAACGCCGCAGTGAGTGAACCGGTGGAGCCGATCGTCTACTACGTAGATCGGGGCGCGCCAGAGCCGATCCGCTCCGCACTGGTGGAGGGTGCTGGCTGGTGGGCCCAGGCATTTGAGGCGGCAGGCTTTCGCAACGCCTTCAAGGTCGAAGTGCTGCCCGAGGGGGCGGACCCGATGGACATCCGCTACAACATGATCCAGTGGGTGCATCGCTCGACCCGCGGCTGGTCCTATGGCGACGAGATCGCCGACCCGCGCACCGGAGAGATCATCAAGGGTCAGGTCACGCTCGGCTCCTTGCGTGCACGGCAGGACTATCTGATCGCGGAGGCGTTGCTTGCTCCCTATGACGGCAAGACGCCCCCGGATGAACTGGAGCAGATGGTGCTGGCGCGCATTCGCCAGCTGGCCGCGCATGAAGTGGGCCACACGCTGGGGCTGGCGCACAACTTTGCTGCTTCGGCGATCGAGCCAGGAAGTTCCGTAATGGACTATCCCCATCCCGTGGTCCAGCTGGATGCATCGGGGCGGCCCAACCTGTCTCACGCGTACGCGACCGGCATTGGCGCGTGGGACAAGACCGCGATCACCTACGGCTACGCACAATTCAATCCCGGCACGGATGAGCACGCAGCGCTGAACACAATCCTGGAGCAGGCACAGGAGAAGCACCTCTACTTCATCACCGATGAAGATGCGCGTCCGCTGGGCAGTGTGCATCCTTATGCGCATCTTTGGGACAACGGCGCTGATCCAGTGGCGGAGCTGGCGCGCGTGCTGACGATCCGTCAAGCTGCGCTGGCGCGCTTCGGTGAGGCGGCTATCCCCAAGGGCGCGCCGCTCTCGCAGTTGGAAGACACGCTGGTGCCGCTGTATCTCATGCACCGCTATCAGACTGAAGCCGCTGCCAAATCGATTGCAGGACTCAACTACCGCTATGCGCTCCGCGGAGATGGGCAAACAATCACCGCACCCGTGCCCGCAGCGGAGCAGCGGAAGGCGCTGAAGGCGGTGCTGTCTACGTTGTCGCCCGAGGTGCTGACCCTGCCGCCGCCGCTGCTGAAGTTGCTGCCACCGCGCGCCCCAGGGTTTGACCGCACGCGAGAGTCGTTCCCCAGCCGCACCGGACTTGCCTTTGACCAAGTCTCCGCGGCTGAGAGCGCAGCAGAGCTGACGCTTGCTCTGCTGTTTGAGCCGACACGCGCCACACGCATGGCCCAGCAACCGGCAGATCAGGACCATCTGGCCCTGGCCGAGATGCTGAACGCGACACTCGAGGCCACGTGGAAGACGCGGCACGCCGCACCAGGGATAGAAGCAGTGCAAAGCGCAATCGATGCCGCCGCACTGGAGCACCTGCTCGCACTCGCAGCGAATCAGCAGGCCTCCGCTCAGGCACGTGCCATCGCGCGTCAGCAGGCGGTAGCGCTGCGCACCTGGCTGGAGCACCAACCGGCGACGGCTGACCCTGCCGGGTACGCGCTGCGCCAGGCGGCGATCGCGCGCGTTGCCAGCTTCGAACGCGATCCGGATAAGTTTGCACCGGCGCCCGTTGCAACCGCGCCGCCTGGCATGCCCATCGGCGATGATGAGGATGATGACGCAGGCGTCCACTAAACCTCCGAAGCCCCGCTCCGGCATATTGACTACGCCGGAGGCGCGCTGGCCTGCGATCCTGGCCGCGCTGGCTGTCGTCGGCCTGCGGGCGGCGCTGCCGTCTTCTCTGGTACGCGGCCCGCAGTGGCTGCCAATTGTGTTGGTTGTGGCGCTGCTTATCCCGACAGTGCTGGCCCGGCGGATGGGACGGCACGATGTAAACCGGATTCTTGGGTATCTCGTGACTGTTATCGTTACGATCTACATGGTCTGGTCTCTCGCCCTGCTCATCCAGGCATTGCCAGCACATCGCGAGTCGCCACAGGCGCTGCTTCGCTCAGCGGCCGTGCTCTGGTTCAGCAACATCCTGGTGTTTGCGTCCTGGTACTGGCGGCTGGATGCGGGCGGTCCCAATGCGCGGGAGGCACGGCCCTACCATGACCGGGGCGCATTTCTGTTTCCGCAGATGACACTCGATCCCGGCGATCCGGACTCTCCCGCCAGCGGCTGGTCACCCGGCTTCATCGACTACTTGTTCCTGGCCTTCAACACCAGCACGGCCTTCTCTCCCACGGATGTGCCGGTGCTCTCTCGCTGGGCAAAGCTGCTGATGATGGTGCAGTCCTGCATTTCGCTAGCTACCTTAGCGCTGCTGGCGGCGCGTGCCGTCAACATCCTCTAGCGCGCTCGGCTGCCACACACAGGATCAGGAACACGCAATCACGAGGCCCTCAGCGGCCCGTAGCTGGACGGCGCCGGAGACCCTCTCCTGCTCGCGATCAAAACAGGTGGAGCAAAGGATTGTTCCGTGGTCAAGCTTCAGCGTTGCTGGTTCATGACCGGTATTCAGCACAACTTGAATGCGTTCGCTCGCGCCGGCACATTCGTACCGCAGCACGGCATCGTCCGCGGCGACTGCCTGCAGCTTGCCCGAGACCAGCGCCGGATGTGCGTGGCGCAACGCGATGAGGCGGCGGTAGAGCTGCAAGATCGAGTGCGGCTGCTGTTCCAGCGCGGCTGCATTTACAAGTTCGTGATCTCCCAGCGGCAGCCAGGGCCGGCCGGTGGTGAAGCCCGCAAGAGGCGTGGGGTCCCAGGGCATCGGGGTGCGCTCGGGATCACGACCCATACCGATGCCGGGCTGATTCTTTTCTGCCGGATCCTGCACATCCTCCGGCGGGATCGGCACATTGCACATCCCCAGCTCTTCCCCGTAGTAGAGCGTCAGGGTTCCAGGCAGGGTCAGCAGCAGCATGGCCGCGACCGCCGCCTGCCGCCTGCCCACCCGCGACGCGATACGCGGCTGATCATGGTTGCCCAGCACCCAGTTGGGCCACGCGCCCGGCGGCAGTGCAGCCGCGTAGTCCTGCAGAGCCTGGGCCAGGGCCGGCGCACTCCACGCGCATTGCAAAAGCTGAAAGTTGAAGGGCAGATTGGCGCCCTCCAGATTCTTGCCGTAGTACGTCATCAACTGCGGAACGGGCAGGTAGATCTCTCCGATCAGCACGCGATCCGGATAGCTGTCCATCACGGCGCGCATCTGCGCGACCAACTGGTGAACCTCCGGCCGGTTCGCGTTGTAGACCTGCAGAAAGCGATGGGTCTCCGACTCGCCTGGGTGATAGCCAGGGTTCGGCGGATTGTCCCGGTACTGGTCGTCCTTGATCATCAGCCACATCACATCTACGCGAAATCCATCCACACCCTTCTCCAACCAGAAGCGCAGCGTGTCGAACATCGCGGCGCAGACCTCCGGATTGCGCCAGTTCAGATCCGGCTGCTGCTTCAGGAAAGAGTGGTAGTAGTACTGTTCAGTCCGCTGATCGAACGTCCAGCCCGGGCCACCGAAGTTGCTTAGCCAGTTATTCGGCTGGTCGCGCCACAGATACCAGTCGCGCTTCGGGTTGTCGCGTGACGAGCGGCTCTCAAGGAACCAGGGATGCTGGTCAGAGGTGTGATTCGGCACGAAATCCAGAATCAGCTTCAGCCCGCGGCGATGTGTCTCAGCCAGCAGGCGCTCGAAGTCGTGCATGGTGCCAAACAGCGGATCAATAGCGCAGTAATCCGCGACGTCATAGCCGAAGTCCGCCATGGGTGAGGGATAGATGGGAGTAACCCAGATGGCATCAACGCCCAGCTCCACCAGATAATCCAGCCTCTTGAGTATGCCTCGTATGTCGCCGACGCCGTCGCCGTTGCTGTCTTGAAAGGAGCGCGGATACACCTCGTAGATAATCGCCCGTTGCCACCAGCGGGTAGGCTGCATCAAATGATTGCTCCTTATCTATCCCCAGCCGCGATCTCCTCCCGCGCAAAGGCTCGCTTCGATGATCGACAACCTCTGGTACAAGAACGCGGTGATCTATTGTCTGTCGGTCGCTACCTACATGGATGCGAACGGAGACGGAATCGGCGACTTTGAAGGACTGATGCGCAGACTCGACTACCTGCAGGGGATGGGCGTCACTGCGCTGTGGCTGATGCCCTTTCAGCCCTCTCCCTGCAAAGACGATGGTTACGATATCGCCGACTATTACGGAGTCGACCCGCGCTATGGCACACTCGGCGACTTCGCCGAGTTCACTGAAGGCTGCCGGCAGCGCGGCATCCGCGTGCTGATTGATCTGGTCGTCAACCATACCTCGGACCAGCATCCGTGGTTTCAGCAGACGCGGAGCAGTCCTTCGTCGAAGTATCGCGACTGGTATGTTTGGTCGAAGAAGAAGCCGAAGGACGCAGACGCCGGCGTGGTCTTTCCCGGCGTGCAGAAATCGACCTGGAATTACGACGCAGAGGCGCGTGAGTACTACTTCCATCGCTTCTATGACTTTCAGCCGGACCTGAACACGGCGAATCCCGAGGTGCAGGCCGAGATTCTGAAGATCATGGGATTCTGGCTGCAGCTTGGTGTCTCCGGCTTCCGCATGGACGCAGTGCCCTTCGTCATCTCGCGCAAGGGAGCGAACAGCAAGGGCAGGCCGAAGCTCTACGACATGCTGCGCAGCTTTAGCCAGTTTCTTACCTGGCGGCGTGGCGACGCGATCATCCTGGCGGAGGCCAATGTGCTGCCCAACACGGACATGGAGTACTTCGGTCAATTCGGCGAGCGGTTGCAGATGATGTTTAACTTTGAGGTCAATCAGCATCTGTTCTACGCCCTTGCCGCCGCAGATGCGGGTCCGCTGGTGAAGTCCCTGGAGAGCACCAAGGGACGTCCGGCCACGGCGCAGTGGGGACTGTTTCTGCGAAATCACGACGAGCTGGATCTCGGAAGATTAACGGAAAAGCAGCGTCAGACGGTGTTCGCTGCCTTCGGGCCAGACAAGGACATGCAGCTCTACCAGCGTGGAATACGCCGGCGGCTGGCGCCGATGCTGGCAGGCGACCGTCGCCATGTGGAGCTCGCCTACAGCCTGATGCTGACGTTGCCGGGCACGCCGGTGATTCGTTATGGCGACGAGATCGGCATGGGCGACAATCTTGAGCTGCCGGAGCGGAACTGCGCGCGTACCCCCATGCAGTGGTCGACAGAGCCACAGGGCGGCTTCACCAAATCAGACAAGCCGGTGATGCCGGTCATCAGCGAGGGACCTTATGGCTTTGAGCACGTAAACGTCGCGGCCCAGCGCTATGATCCCAACTCCCTGCTGAACTGGATGGAGCGGGTGATTCGTATGCGCAAGGAGGTGCCGGAGATTGGCTGGGGTGACTTCTCGTTCATCTCCGCCGGGGTGCCGGATGTGCTGATCATGCGCTATGACTGGCGCAACAATGCAGTCATCTGTGTGCATAACCTCAGCGCGCTTCCGCAGAAGATCTCCTTTACTCTACGGCGTGAGGAGGAGAAGGGCTGTGAGCTGATGAACCTACTCTCTGAGAACCACAGCCGCCCAGCCGAAGGCGGACGGCACTCGATACTGCTGGAGCCCTACGGCTATCGTTGGTTCCGGGTATGCGGGCTGGACTATCTGCTGAAGCGGACGTCCTACTGAGTCAGCAGCAGGGCGAAGCCGGCCACGCAGCCAAGAGCGGCCGCCGCTCCGGCCAGGCGCAGCGGCACGGCGCGTCCCAGCTGCTGCCCCACTGCAAACAGCGAGTACACGCTGACCACCCCCAACGTGCACGCGAGCGCGGCTACATAGGGCAGCGGTACCCCGGCGCGATAGAGTACCCAAGCTAGAGCGACATCAAAGGCCATAGGGACGGGCAGCAGCGTGCCCAGTGCGGCAACGGCGATGATTCCCAGAGCAGTTGCCGGGATGTCGGTCGCGTAGGACGGAATCACTTGCACGGCAAGCGCGCCCAGCACGGCGGCCAGCAGCATCCAGGGCAGCGTCAGCAGAGTCAGCCGGACCAGGTTGCGGAGGTAGCTGACTGCAAACGCGCGAATTCGAACAGGCAGAGGCTCCGGTGAAACTGCCAGAGCGAACTTGTTCACTGCGGGCTCGCGCTCTTTTACCAGCAGCGGAAGCAGCAACAGCAGCGCCACCGGCACCAGGATGCGCGCGGCTGCGACACGCCAGGGCAGCAGAGCGATGGCCATCGCGATCACCACCGGATTGAACGACGGCGAGCTGATCATGGCGGCCAATGTCATCCGCGTGCTCACCCCGCCCACCAGCATGCCTTGCGCAATTGGGGTCGCGCAGTTGGTACACACGCCGGCAGACGCACCCATTAGCGCACCGCAAGCCACATTGGCTGCTGCACTCTGGAAACGCGGCGCCTGCCGCTTGAAGCCGAGTACGGTCATCGCCGCGGCACCGAAGGGAATGGCGAAGTACATCCCGAAGCGATTCGTCCACAGCCAGTTGACGGCTGTGCGGCCAACCCGCACCGGCAGCGGCATCTGCGGGGTCACCTTCAGCAGCGCGTCAAAGGAGATAGGACCGGCAACATGCAGGCCCTGCCCGGCGTGCAACTTCTTCAGCAGCGAGGGGTACCGCTGCTGCGTCCAGAAGATGGCGGCGATGGTCACGGCCAGCAGCACGGCAACGGTCAGCTCGATGCGGCGCGAGGCGCGCGCGGCCGGCGCCGCGGCTGGAGCCGGCTGGGACACTTGAGTAGCTGTGCTCATGAGACAGGACCTTAAACAATAGAGACCGCAGCTGCCTATCGATCTCACGATGGATGACGGAAAGATTAACAGCGGCCGAGGCAGGCCGGCCTTGCCGCGGGTCCTGGCCATCCACTACGCTTGAGAGTTTCGCCGGCTGCTGTCTGCGCGCCGGGAGGACTCATGCCGAAATCTCTGACGACCGATGCGACCGAACGCAACACCACCCGACGCCCCTCCGCCGCGGAGCAGCAGTGGACCGAAAAGGTGCTGGAGCCGGCGCTGGCCAAAGCGCCAGAGCGGCCCATCGGCGCACGCTCCGGGACCAACTTGAACCCGGACGGCACTGCGCGCTACACCACCATCTCCGGCGTCCCCATCGAACGGCTCTACACCGAAGCCGACCTACCGGAAGACTTCTCGCTGCCTTTGCCCGGCCAGTCACCCTACACCCGTGGCATTCACCCCACCGGCTACCGCGGCAAGCTTTGGACAATGCGGCAGTTCTCCGGCTTCGCCACACCGGAGGAGACGAACCAGCGGTATAAGTACCTGCTGGCGCAGGGCGGCGACGGCCTCTCGGTCGCCTTCGATCTGCCCACGCTGATGGGCTACGACTCCGATGATGCGGAGAGCGAAGGTGAGGTGGGCAAGTGCGGCGTCGCCATCGATTCCCTTGAGGATATGGAGACGCTCTTCTCCGGTATCGATCTGGAGCGTGTCACTGTCTCGATGACCATCAACTCGCCGGCTTCCGTCCTCTGGGCGATGTATCTCGCAGTTGCGGAGAAGCAGGGCGCCGACTGGAAGAAGATCTCCGGCACGCTGCAAAACGACATATTGAAGGAGTACATCGCGCAGAAGGAGTACATCTATCCACCCGCGCCATCCATGCGCCTGGTGGTAGATACCTTCGAGTTCGCCACGCTCTACACGCCGCGCTTCAACCCCATCTCCATCTCCGGCTATCACATCCGTGAGGCAGGGTCGACCGCGCTGCAGGAGCTGGCCTTCACCCTCTACGACGGCGTGGAGTATGTGGAGTGGGCGCTGCGGCGTGGCCTCGCGATCGACGACTTCGCTCCACGGCTGTCGTTCTTCTTCAACGCGCACAATGACTTCTTCGAAGAGATCGCCAAGTATCGTGCAGCGCGCGCTATCTGGTATCGCACCATGACAGATCGCTTCGGCGCGAAGAATTCGCGCTCCACCTGGCTCCGCTTCCATACGCAGACGGCGGGCGTCTCTCTGACCGCGCAGCAGCCCAAGAACAACATCGCCCGCGTCGCCATCCAGGCGCTGGCCGCCGTGCTGGGCGGTACGCAGTCGCTGCATACGGACGGCTTCGACGAGGCGCTGGCCCTGCCCACAGAAGATGCGGCGCGTATCGCGCTGCGCACGCAGCAGATCATCGCGTATGAGTCCGGCGTGGCGCAGACGGCCGATCCGCTGGGTGGCTCCTACTTCCTGGAGCGGCTCACGCTCGACATGGAGAAGAATGCCTTTGAATACTTCCGCAAGCTGGATGCCATGGGCGGCATGGTGAAGGCCATCGAGCTGGGCTTCCCGCAGAAGGAGATCGCCGAGGCCAGCTACGTCTACCAGCGCGCGGTTGAAAGCAAAGAGAAGATCATCGTCGGCGTGAACGATTACGTTGTCGATGAAGAGCAGCAGCACATCCTCTATATCGGCGAGGAGGCGCGGCAGCAGCAGACCGCCAAGCTGCGCAGCCTGCGCCAGCGCCGCTCGCAGGCCGAGGTGGAGCGCACATTGGAGGCTCTGCGGAAGGCCGCTGCACGGGAGCCGCAGACGACCCACGGCAAGCTCTCCGATGCGAACACGATGCCGTACATCCTCGACTGTGTCCGGGCGTACGCCACAGTGGGCGAGATCTGCGCAGCGCTGCGCCAGGTGATGGGCACCTACACCGAGGTCAGCATCGCCTGAGCCGCGGCGAAGCTACTCCTTCGGAATTTTGGTCATCGCTGCACCGAGCGCGGTCAGCAGTCCGGTTGCAACGTTCAGGCCGCGGCGTGCGTCGGCGGTGCCCAGGCGGCCCACCAGAGAGATCAACGAAGGTGGTGCCGCCGGTCTTCCCTTGTACTCACCGACGGTGATGGCCTGCAGTGCAGTCGGATCGATATTGCCAAGCAGCTTTCCCAGGATCAGCAGGTTGCGGAGTCCGTTCACCACCTCCGGCGAGGTAAGCACATCTGCAACATGGTCGATTACGTGATTCTGGGCTGCCAGCAAGCCGCGTACGATCTCGAGCGTGCCGCTCTGGTGCGCCTGTTCCAGCAGATCGTAGGCACCCAACAGGGCCTCCGCATGCGCCATAGGCGCCTCATCGATCTTGCGCTTCAACTCTTCGCGAGCATCCGCGGGAGTAAAGACACGGTACCCTACTGGCTTCGCCATGTACGCTCTCCGTTAGTGTTTGTGACCGTTACCGTTGCCGATCTGAACCAGTGCCGGCGGCAAGCCCGGGAGACGGTAGTCGGAGCGCTTCCACTTGCGCTCTACCTCGACGCCGCGCTGCGGCGTGGGCTTGCCGGAGTAGCGGAAGTTCAGCGGCCGCAAAGGATTCTCGCCATGGTGCGGCAGCACCGTCAGCCGTACAGCGGTCTCCTTGTACGCCGGCGTATGGACGTCTTTGTCCACCTCGCTGCCGGTCAGCACGTTCACCGGACCCTCTGAGGAGGTCAACGGCAGATAGACCTGCTTGCCATGCACACGGTCGGTCACCAGTGCCTTCACCCGGACCGTGCCCGTGCGCGAGGTCACGTCGATCCAGGTACCGTTCTGTATGCCGCGCTCCTTGGCCAGCTCGGGCGAAACCTCCATGAAGCGCTCCGGGGTCTCCTCATGAATTCCCTTCACGCGCAGCGTCATGTTGCCTTCGTGGAAGTGCTCCAGCAGCCTTCCGTTGTTCAGGTGTACGTCGAACTCTTCGTTCGGCTGCTCGCAGGGCTCGTTCCAATGCAGCGGGAACAGGTTCGCCTTCCCATCCGGAAAGTGGAAGTTCCTCGTGTAGAGCAGTGGCTGGTCTGTGCCGTCCACGGCCACCGGCCACTGTTGTGACTGAAATCCTGCGAGCCGATCGTAGGTAACGCCGGCAAACATCGACGAGAGCGACGCCACCTCCGCCATGATGTCCGCGGGGTGCCGATAGTCCCACCCTGCGCCCATGTGGTTGGCCAGCTCCATCGTGATCTGCCAGTCGGCCTTGCTCTCACCCAGCGTATCGAACACCTGGTAGAGCCGCTGGATGCGCCGCTCCGTGTTGACGAAGGTCCCGTCCTTCTCGAGCGAGGGCGCCGCAGGAAAGACCACGTCGGCATAGCGGCAGGTCTCGGTGAAGAAGATATCCTGCACGACAAAGAAGTCCAGCTGCTCAAATGCTCCAGCCACGCGATTCGCATCCGAGTCGGCGCTGATCATGTCTTCGCCGGCCAGATACACCGCCTTCAGCTTGCCGTCGTACACGGCATCCACCATCTCGTGGTTGTCCAGGCCCGCCTTCTCCGGCATCTTCACGTTCCATAGCTTCTCGTAGCGGGCGATTGCCTCCTTATCCTCGACATGGTCGTAGCCCACCAGATACTTCGGCATGGCACCCATATCGCTGGCGCCCTGCACATTATTGTGGCCGCGCAGTGGATAGGCTCCGGTGCCCGGCCGCATATAGTTGCCGCTAACCAGCAGCAGGTTCGAGATAGCAGTCGAGTTATCCGAGCCCGAGCAGTGCTGCGTGATCCCCATTGCCCACAGAATGCAGGTGCCCTTGGACTTCGCGATCTCATGCGCGATGGTCTTCAGCGTTTCTGCGGGCACACCGCAGCGCTGCTCGGCAAACTCCATCGTGAACGGCTCCAGACTCGCACGGTACGCGTCCAGCCCATTCACCCAGGTGTTCAGGAATTCGGTCTGCGCCAGGTTGTTATCCAGCAGGTAGCGGGCGATCGCAGACAGCCAGATAAGGTCGGTGCTGGGGTTGGGCCGGATGAAGATGTCTGCCCGCCGCGCCATCTCATGCTCGCGCAGGTCGCTGACGATCAGCCGCTGCCCATGCAGCTTATGGGCGCGCTTCACGCGGGTGGCCAGCACCGGATGAGCCTCTGCCGTGTTGCTGCCGATGATGATGACCAGTTCCGCCTTCTCGATGTCCGCAATCGATCCGGAGTCGCCGCCATAGCCGACGGTGCGCCACAGCCCCATCGTGGCCGGCGACTGGCAGTAGCGCGAGCAGTTGTCCGTGTTGTTGGTGCCAATGACGGCGCGCGCAAACTTCTGCATCAGAAACCCGTCCTCGTTCGTGCACTTCGAGGATGCAATCACGCCGATCGAGTCTGGCCCATGCTCGGCCTTGATTTCGGAGAGCCGCCGCGCTACCAGGCTCAACGCCTCGTCCCAGCTGGCTTCGCGGAAGTCGCTGCCCTCCCGGATCAGTGGCTTGCGCAGGCGGTCTGGGTGATTCACGTAGTCCCAGCCGAACTTGCCCTTCACACAGGTGGAAACCCCGTTTGCATGACCCTCTGTCGGTTCCACCTTCAGGATGTGGCGATCCTTGGTCCAGATCTCGAAGCTGCAGCCCACGCCGCAGTACGTGCAAACCGTCTTCGTTTTCTTGATACGATCCGCCAGCCGCATCGCCGCTTCCGTTTCGGACACCTGAAGGATGGGCCCATAGCCCATCTCCGGCTCGACCTCCTTCACCAGATCGATCAGCTTGTCGAGCGCTTTGGCGGGCCACGCAGTCATGTAGCCAGCCTCGCCCAGCATGGAGCGTTCCATCAGCGCATTGCAGGGGCACACGGTGATGCAGTGGCCGCAGCTTACGCAGCTTGAGCCGCCGATCTGGTGCCCACCATCCCACACGACCCGGGGCACGGCAGCCTCCCAGTCGATCGAGAGCGTCTCGTTCACCTGCACCGTCTGGCATGCCTCGACACAACGGCCGCACAGGATGCACTGGTCCGGGTCATACCGGTAGAACGGGTTGGTCATGTCCTTTTCGTACGGCTTGGGTTTGAAGGGATGCACCTGGTGCTCAACCTTCAACTGCGCCGTCATATTGTGCACTTCGCAGTTACCATTGTTGTTGTCGCAGACCGTGCAGTAGAGCAGGTGGTTGCCCAGCAAGCGGTCGAAGGCTTCGCGCTGTGCTGCCTGGGCGCGTGCGCTCTTGGTCACCACTGTCTGGCCGGCAGCGGCCTTGGTTGCGCAGCCGCGCACCAGCTTGCCGTCCACCTCGATCATGCAGGTGTCGCAGCTCTGAATGGGTCCCATCTGCGGGTGATAGCAGACGTGGGGCAGCTCCTCGCCCGCGCGCAGAATGCTCTCCACCAGCCATTCCCCGCTCTCCGCAACCACTTTCTTGCCGTTCAGCGTGATCTCCACCGGATGCAATCCAAGCGGGCGTAAAGCGGAGATGTAGTGGTAGTCGCCCTCTGTCAGCTGCTGCATCTGGTCAGGATTCTGCATGTGCCCCGCTTCTCCGTCTGGTTGGATTCCTACAGCGTGGGATGCTGCAGGATGCGCCCGGGCTTTCGATCGCCGTATCGCCGTACCAGCGAATCCTACTATGCAGGACGCAGGGTCGGCTCTCCGAGTCTCCACCGCGTCGCTGATCCCGCCTCGTCACTTCGATGGCATGGATGGGGCATGAAACTTGGTCCGTGCGTAATAGGCTGCCGGAGAGGTGCTCTTCTGAATTAAAAGTGGCGCAGATGCTCCTCTTCCACCAGAGCAGCCGGTGCAGTGGTAGCCCGGGTGGTCTCCCGCTCCAGAGACCGGCTGACCAGGTCCCGCGATCCCAGCCCCACCGACAACGCCAGAGCCAGCACAATGCCACCGAACAGTATCCCGAAGGCCATCTCGACGATCTGCTCGCCGATGCGCAGGTGATCCAGAGCCATGGCCGCCGTCAACACCAGTACCAGCCACTTCACACCGAGTCCGAGCAGTCGTGCGTACTGCAGATTCATGTTGACTGCGCCAATGAGAACGCCACGAGATAGAAAGCGCGCGACGATGTTCCCCACCAGCAGGATTACGGCCGCGCCGATCAGCTTCGGCAGATAGCCCAGCAGGCCTTCCGCGATCAGGGAGTTGGACGAGGCTCCAAAGGCGTCCGCACCAACCGCCACTCCGGTGACCAGGAAGATCCAGAAGACCAGCCCTGCGACCAGCCCGGAGGGCGTCTGATTCGGCGACCACTCCGTCACTGCCTCGGTGCCGCGCCCCATGCGCTCATCGAAGCGTAAGGCGACCAGCAGCCGCCGCACGCCCCAGGAGACCGCCCAGCCCAGCAAGACGAAGATGAGAATGGCGATGAGGAACGCGAGGATGCCGGGCAGCAGCGAGGCCAGCCGGCCCATCGTCTGCGCCATGGAGTTGCTCAAGGTACCGCCCACGTGCTCCCACATCGCTTCTCTCCTCCGCCGTGCCTACGGGTTGAACCGGTCCGGCCAGCGCCAGCGCTGTACCAGGTATGGCTTGTTCTCCTCAAAGGCGCGCTCCAGTTGCTCCTGCCGCGCATCGGCAGACGCTACGCCCTCCAATTCCAGCACACGGGAGCCCACCCAGCCCAGGTAGATGGGCGCTAAGGCGCCCAGCAGGTGGCCGCGGCTCAATGTACGCAGCCGATGCGCAAGCGCGAAGTCATAGACCACGCGCGCCCACAGCGCGTCCGCCATGCGGAAGCTCTCCATGGGCTGCCGGCTCAGCTTCTTCAACTCCAGCAGGGTGACCGGCGGCAACACCAGCGACCACACCTCCTGCAGGTTGCGCTGGGCCAGTTGAAAGGCTTCGACCATCGGATGCGGGTCCGGTGAGCTATCGTGCGGCGCGCTCTCCGCGGCCGAGTCCGCATTCGGGATGCCCTCGATCACCGTCGCCTGCGAGCCGCGGATGCGCTGCCATGTCGCCGCATACTTTTCCATATCCGCAAATAGCGGACCGACCACTTGCTGCAGCAGTGCCGGCAGATCCAGGCCACCCGCAGTATAGGTGTGGTGGACCGGAAGATATACCTGATAGACCCTGCGATCGCGACGGATCGCCTCCGTCGCCGGCCACAGCAGGCCGCCGGCCGCCTGAGGCGCACTGAGGCTCTGGCGCAGCGCAGGCAGAAACTCTGCAGAGACTGCGAAGTCCTGCGCCAGCGGGTACTGCACACGCTTGCCATAGAGCGCCCGCGCTACCGGGGCAAGGATGGCCTGGTTCAGCAGGCCGTCAAATCGCCCGACGCGGTAGATAGGCATCGCCAGGTCGCAGTCGCCGGCCAACACCGGGCTGGTCAAGGCATGCAAGGCGGCAGGGGTCAGCGCCGCCATGTCAGCATTCAGGATGGCGCAGGCGCGAGCTTTCAGCGTCTCCGCCTCCCCCAGCAAGGCAGCGTACAGGGCGGGCGTTCCCAGCCAGGGCAGCGCAGATTGCGCGGCGGCCGGCATGTCGCGGCCCAGCAGTTGCATCTGCGTTGCAGAGACGGGTGCATCCGCCTCCGGCGGCGCTGGATGCACCACGACGACGCCGTCCTCCCCGTCACTCCATCCACTTGCGATCGCCTGCAGATGCCCCATGTCGACCAGACCAGGTAGCCCCACCACCAGTCCACCCGGAGCGATCTGCGGAGCGCCGGAGAGGCCCTGAGCCTGCCCTGCTGTCTCCCGCTCTGCCTCTACCTTCGCCATAGGCCTTCTTCCCTGTTCCTGCTTCCCCGCCCCTGTATGCGCCTGCGCGCCCGGCTAACCAAGCGGCAGCGCCAGGATGCCCGCCAGCGGAATACGCACCCACGCCGGGCGATTGTTCAACTCATACACCAGCTCGTACAGGGCCTTATCGAGCACGTAGATCTCCAGCAACTGCTCAAACGCGGCAGCAGACTCCGGCAGCAGCTTCGCACCGCCCGCGGCCGCTAGGGTAAGCCGGTAAGCGCGAAGGAACGCTCTGCAGGTTGCCTGCTCCCACAACCTCGTCCACGGCTCCAACCGTTCTGCATCCCCCGGCCGCCGCGTCAATACGCGCTGCAGGCCGGTATATGCCGCGTAGCTGAAGGAGCGCAACATGCCGGCGACATCTTTCATCGGCGACTGCTTGGCGCGCCGCTCCACAAGCGAACGTGCCGGCTCGCCTTCGAAGTCCAATATCACGAAGTCTCCCCGGCTGCGCAGCACCTGACCGAGATGGTAGTCCCCGTGCACCCGCGTTCGCATGCCGGCGGATGCCAGCTCGCCCACGCGCTCCAGCCGCTCTGCCGCGAGACGGCGGCGGCTCAACACCAGCCCGCTCATCTCCTCCACCTCACCGGGCAGCTTGGAGAGGCTCTGGCGCAGGGCGTCAAAGGCCATCGATGCATGACTGGACAGGTCAGAGCGGAGCGCAGCCAGTTCCGCTGCGGTCACCGGCTCTGGAGCAAAGGCCGGATCGCTCGTGGGCTGTCCCAGCGCCAGGTGCAGCTCTGCCGTGCGCCGCCCCAGCAGTGCCGCCGCTTCCAGGTAGGTGCCCACGTGTTCAATCACCCACTCGCTCTCCGGCTTCTCCGCCTTCGCAGTCCAGGAGATGTGGGTCGGCGGTTGATGCGCCGCGGGCATCGCCTCCATCGCGACCTGCTCAAAGTAACGTTGCAGGTCTTCAAGCGTCCACTCCCAGCCGTCCCCCTCATTCGGTACCAGGCCCTGCAGCATGGCGAATGTCGATGGGACGCCGCTATCCGGGGCGTACTCAATCGCGCCGCCGAAGGGCGCGGTGGCACGGAAACCGCTGTGCTCGCTGAGGTAGCGGCCAATCTCGGTATCGGGGTTTGGTCCCGGCTGCTGGCGCCGGAACAGCTTCATGATCAGCCGGCTGCCAAACAGGATGGAGGTGTTGCTCTGCTCCGCGGAGCCGCGCTTTGGCTCCGCCGGCTCGCTGCCGCGCAGCTCTGCCAGCCGCGTGCCAGGCAGTCCGCGCACGGTTCCATGTTGCATCTTGATCTCGCCTGCGCCAGCGATCAGGTCCAGCAGGTGGCGATCGGCCGCATCGTCCAGCACGCCATCATGGAGGAAGCCCTCGCCCTGCGCAGTCGTGACCGCGGCCAGCACCGTCGTCCCCTGATTTCTGCAGATCGCCTCGCCTGTCTCGCCGAAGGTCAGAGCCAGCGGCACCAGGTAGGTGTCCACCTCTCCGCTGCTGTAGCTGACGTCTACTAGTGTGAGGACGACTTCGCCCAGCCGCCCCCAGTCACGAAGTGCCGTCGAGGCGATCTGTCGCGACTTGGCGCCAAACCAGCGCTGCTTGGGCAGAAATGCCGGCAGCCAGTCTTGCTCCAGGCGGTCCCTGCCTGCACCTGTCAGCAGGGTCTGCCAGTCGGCTGCATGCTGCAGTCGCAGGCTGGCATCCTTGCGTAGAGGCTTCTGCTCCGGCTCCGGCTCCAGCTCACCCTGCAGCTCCAGCCAGAGGAATCCGTACTGATTCAACGTCACGGCGTAGGGCGACCGCTCAATCTTCGGAAACTCCACATACCCCAGCATCTCGACCGGCGTCAGCCCCGCGTACTCCGACAGGTCCAACTGCGCCGGCTGCGGAAAGCGCGAGAGATTCGCCACGCACAGCACGCGCTGATCCCCATTCTCGCGGATGTATGCGAGAACCTTGCGATTGGAAGGATGAAGAAACTTGAGCGTGCCACGGCCGAACACATAGAACAGTTTGCGCAGCGCGATCATGTTGCGCATCCAGCTCAGCAGGCTGGAGGGGTCGCTCTGCTGCGCCTCGACATTGATGGCCTCATAGCCCCAGACCGGATCCATCACCACCGGCGAGTAGAGCTTGGCAGGCACCGCGCGGCTGAAGCCGGCATTGCGATCGCCATTCCACTGCATGGGGGTGCGCACGCCGTTGCGATCGCCGAGATAGATGTTGTCGCCCATGCCGATCTCATCGCCGTAGTAAAGGATCGGCGTCCCGGGGAAGGAAAACAGCAGGCTGTTCAACAGCTCGATGCGGCGGCGATTGTTATCCACCAGCGGCGCCAGTCTTCGCCGGATGCCGATGTTGATTCGCATGCGCGGATCGGCGCTGTAGGCGAAGTACATGTAGTCGCGCTCTTCATCGCTGACCATCTCCAGCGTCAACTCGTCGTGATTGCGCAGGAAGATGCCCCACTGGCAGTTCTCCGGGATGCCCGGAGTCTGGCTCATGATCTCAGTAATGGGCAGCGAGTCCTCCTGGCGCAGCGCCATGTACATGCGCGGCATCAGCGGGAAGTGAAAGGCCATGTGGCACTCGTCGCCATCCCCGAAGTAGGGCCGTACATCAGCAGGCCACTGGTTCGCCTCCGCCAGAATGACGCGGCCTTCGTAGTCCGCATCAATGGCGGCACGGATGCGCTTCATCACCGCGTGCGTCTCCGGCAGATTCTCGCAGTTGGTGCCGTCACGCTCCACCAGGTACGGAATGGCGTCCACCCGCAGACCGTCCACGCCCATATCCAGCCAGTAGCGCATCACATTCAGCACCTCTTCCATCACCTGCGGATTGTCATAGTTCAAGTCCGGCTGATGCGAGAAGAAGCGATGCCAGTAGTACTGTTCTGCTACCGGATCCCAGCTCCAGTTCGACTTCTCCGTATCGGTGAAGATGATGCGGGCGTCCTTATAGAGCTGATCGGTGTCGCTCCAAACGTAGAACTCGCGCTCTGGTGAGCCTTTCGGCGCAAGCCGCGCTCGCTGAAACCAGGGGTGCTGGTCCGAGGTGTGGTTGACCACCAGCTCCACCATCACCTGGATATCCCGCTCGTGGGCCGCGGCCAGGAACGCCTTGAAATCGTCCAGGGTGCCGTAGCTGGGGTTCACATTCAGGTAGTCGGCAATGTCGTAGCCGTCATCGCGCAGCGGAGAGGGGAAGAATGGTAACAGCCACAGGCACGTGACGCCCAAATCTTGGATGTAGTCCAGCTTCTGCATCAACCCGGCGAAGTCGCCGATGCCGTCGTTGTTGCTGTCCATGAAGGCGCGGACGTGCAGTTCGTAGATGACCGCGTCTTTGAACCACAACGGATCCGTGGTGCTGCTGGCTTTCTTCACTCTGCTCTCCTCGATCAGGCCGCGGTCACCGGCGAACGGCAAAGACATGCGCCGGTACCTCGTAGGGACGCAGCTCTACGTAATTGCGCGCGCCCTGCCAGCGATAGCCGCGAGCCGAGAGCAGGTCGAATACCTCGTAGCTCGCTCCGTCCGCGACACCTAGCGCGCGCAGATCGAGAGTCACAAAGCCACCCTGCGCATTCACCGGATCCAGATTGACCACAGTCAACACCGCGTCCGCGCCATCCGGAGTCATCTTGCTGTAGGCGATCAGCATCGGATTGTCGGCGAAGTGAAAGACCAGGCCATCGTTGCGCTGCAGCGCCGGGTTCGCGCGGCGTGCCTGGTTCAGCCGGGTGATCAGCGGCCGCAGCGACTGCGGCGCATCCCGATCCCACCGCTTGATCTCATACTTCTCGCTGTACAGGTATTCTTCGCTTCCCTCGCGGAATGGCGCATTCTCGCCCAGCTCGAACGCGGGTCCATACATGCCGAAGTTGGAGGAGAGAGTGGCGGCCAGTACGACGCGACTCTTGAATGCATTCAGTCCACCCGTCTGCAGACCAAAGGGCAGAATGTCCGGCGTATTCGGCCAAAAGTTGGGCCGCATGTATTCGGCAATCTCGGTCCGGGTCAGCTCGGTCAGGTACTCCGTCAACTCGGCCTTGGTATTCCGCCAGGTGAAGTAGGTGTAGCTCTGGGTATAGCCCAGCTTGGCCAGTCTCTCCATGATGCGCGGCCGCGTGAAAGCCTCCGCCAGGAAGATGACATCGGGATAGACCGCCTGGACCTCGGCGATCACCCACTCCCAGAAGGGAAACGCCTTGGTGTGCGGATTGTCTACGCGGAAGATGCGCACGCCGCGCTCCGCCCAGAACATGAACACTTCCTTGAGCGCATCCCACAAACCCCGCCAGTCGCTTGATTCAAAGTCCAGCGGGTAGATGTCCTGATACTTCTTGGGCGGATTCTCGGCGTACTGAATGGAGCCATCCGCGCGCTTCTTGAACCACTCCGGATGCTCTTTCACCCAGGGGTGGTCCGGCGCACACTGGAAGGCGATGTCCATGGCCAGCTCCATGCGCCGGGCCTGCAGTTCGGTCAGCAGATACTCGAAGTCGTCAAAGGTGCCCAGCTCTTTGAGGATGGCCAGATGGCCTCCCTCTGCCGCACCGATGGCCCATGGACTACCCACATCCCCGTCCACAGCCTCGGTGGTGTTGTTCCTGCCCTTGCGAAAGCTTCGCCCAATCGGATGAATGGGCGGCAGGTACAGCACGTCAAATCCCATCTCCGCTACGTAGTCCAGGTTCTCAGCGACATCGCGCAGCGTGCCATGCGTGCCCGGCTTGCCCCACGAGCGGGGAAAGAGCTCATACCAGCTGGAGAAGCCCGCTCGTTCCCGATCCACCCATACCCGCAGCACGTGCTCATAGCGGGTCTCGAACTCCGTATTGGAGTAGCGCTCGATGGCGGCCAGCAGCGCAGGATCAAACGCAGTCTCCGTCGACCCGCCACGCACCTCTGCCGCCAGGCTGCGCAGGCGCGCTGCGTCCTGCTGGGCGGCGCGTGCCGCCGTCTGCTCAATCAGCAGCGCGCCAGTCTTCATCGGCAGGTCCAGGTCCTGTCCGGCGTCCT
>CAXUMX010000032.1:0-33254 GCA_964252395.1 uncultured Acidobacteriaceae bacterium
CCCTGGAGCCTCGAACTACCGCCGGAGATGCCGAACCGGTCTTTCCGCTGGCCAGCTTCGGTCCGCCGCTGCCTGCCGCAGAGCGGCCGCACGCCATGACAGCCATCCAGGGTCTGATCGGCAACTGCGTGCGCTGCCGGCTGTCCGAGGGGCGCAACAAGATCGTCTTCGGCGATGGCGATCCGAACGCGCGCCTGATGTTCGTGGGGGAGGGGCCGGGCGCGGATGAGGACGCCCAAGGCCTGCCCTTCGTCGGCCGCGCCGGGCAGCTGCTCAACAACATGATCAGCGCCATGGGGCTTAAGCGGGAGCAGGTCTACATCGCCAACATTGTGAAGTGCCGGCCTCCGGCCAATCGCAAGCCCGAGCCGGAGGAAGCGAACACCTGTACACCCTTTCTGGAACGGCAGATCGACGTCATCCAGCCGCAGGTACTGGTCGCGCTAGGCGCCACCGCGGCCACGTATCTGCTGGGCATGAAGGGTGCGATTGCGGCGATGCGCGGTCGTATGCACGACTACCGCGGCATCCAGACCATCGTCACGTATCACCCTGCGTATCTGCTGCGTGACCCGTCGCAGAAGAAGGAGACGTGGAAGGACCTGCAGATGGCTATGGCGGTGCTCGGGCTGAAGGCGCCTGCGCGCGCTCCGCAGCAGTAGAGCGAGCCCGTGATGTCTCTCTACTGCGACGTAGCTGTACCTGTGCCGCTGGACGCGCTCTACACCTACCGCATCGATCCTGAGAATCCTCCCCTGCTGGGCGGCCGGGTGATTGTGCCTTTCCGCAGTGAGAAGCTGATCGGCGTGGTCGTGCGCCTGCATGACGACGCACCGCCGGTCGAAGCAAAAGCGATCCAGCAGGTCCTCGATACTGAGGCAGTCCTGGCGCCGGAGCAGCTGGAGCTTGCGCGGTGGATCAGCCAGTATTATCTGGCGCCTCTCGGTGAGGTGTTGCGCACCATGCTGCCACTGGTTGCGGAGGTCCGCAAACAGCTCGTCTACCGGATCGCGGAGGCAGGAGAGCGGGCGCTACACGATGGGGCCGAGCAGGGAAGCACGCGGCGCACCCGTCGCACGCCGGAGGAGCAGGCGGCCGAGTATGCGGTGCTCAACTATCTTGCCGGCGGTGAGCCGGCGAAGCGGGGCACGCTGATGCGAGCTACCGGCGCGACGCGCGAGCTGATTGACGGGATGGTGCGCAAGAAGTGGATTGCGCGCGAGGCGCTGGCGGCTCCGCGCGACGCACGCAGGCTCGAGCGGATCGCCGTGCTGGTTGAAGGCGCGCGCCTGCCCCGGCTCAATGACAATCAGCAGGCGTTGCTGGCTGCACTGGCGGGCGCCGGCGGCACACTGCCGGTCGAGGCGCTGCGCTCTCTGCCGGTGCCACCCACCACGCTCAGCACCCTGGTGCGACGTGAGCTGGTGCGCATCGAGCAGCGGCCGCTAGCCTTCCACATGAGCGGAATGCCGACCACCGCCTTCACTCTGGATGCGCAACAGCAGCAGGCGCTTGCCGTCATCTCCGGTCAGCTGGAGGTCGGTGGCTTCCACGCAAACCTGCTCTACGGCGTAACCGGATCGGGCAAGACGGCTGTCTACATGGCGGCCATGAAGCGTGCACTGGCGCTGGACCGATCGGCGATCCTGCTGGTGCCGGAGATCGGCCTGACGCCTGCGACGGCTGCCCAGCTGCACGCAGCCTTCGGGGACGAGGTCGCGATGCTTCACTCTGCGTTGACTCCGGAAGAGCGCGCGGAGCAGTGGCATCGCATCCGCGGCGGAGCCGCCCGCATCATTGTCGGAACCCGATCCGCAGTGTTCGCACCCGCCGTCCGGCTAGGGCTGATCCTAGTCGACGAGGAGCACGACTCGTCCTACAAGCAGGAGGAGAATCCGCGTTACCATGCGCGCGATGTTGCGGTGATGCGCGCCAAGCTGGCCGGTGCTCCTGTGGTTCTTGGTTCAGCCACTCCGTCGCTGGAGAGCTGGCACAACGCGCAGCGCGGCCGTTACAGCCTGATCGAGATGCCGGAGCGGGTCAGCGGACGCCCGCTTCCCGAGGTGGAGCTGATCGATATGCGCCTGGAATTTCAGCAGACTGGCCAGGAGCAGCTCTTCTCCCGCCGCCTCATCGCGGAGACCGAGGCGACGCTTGAACGCGGCGAGCAGTCGATCATCCTGCTGAACCGCCGCGGCTTCTCCTTCGTCGTGATGTGCCGCGCGTGCGGTGAGCGGCTGGAGTGCGAGAACTGCGCCATCGCCCTGACCCACCATAAGCCGGTTGCCTCCGATGACGGACAGGCGCATGTCGGCCAGCGGCTGGAGTGCCACTACTGCGGCTACAAACGCACGGTGCCGAAGCTCTGCCCCAAGTGCGGCAGTGAGCACCTCTACTTCCTGGGAGCCGGCTCCCAGCAGGGCGAGCAGCGGCTGCAGGAGATCTTCCCGCATGCGCGCATCGGCCGCATGGACCGGGACACGGTGCGCAGCCGTCACGACATGGAGCGGCTGCTGACGCGGCTGCACTCGGGCGAGATCAACCTGCTAGTCGGCACCCAGATGATCGCCAAAGGCCACGACATCCACGGTGTCACGCTGGTTGGCGTCGTCGGGGCGGATCACGCGCTCAGCATGCCGGACTTTCGCGCGGCGGAGCGCGTCTTCCAATTGCTGGCCCAGGTCTCTGGCCGCGCCGGCCGTGGCGCGCTGCCCGGTCGGGTCGTCGTGCAGACCTATCATCCGGAGCACTATGCGATTCAGTGCGCCCAGGCGCATGACTTCCGCGGCTTCACTGCGAAGGAGCTAAAATACCGCAAGTGGATGCACTACCCGCCCTACGGCGTGTTGGCAAATATCCTGGTCCGCAGTGAGCGGATGGAGGAGGCTGCCGGGTGGGCTGCGGCCATGGGCCGGTGGTTCCAGTCAGCAGAACTGCCCGGCATTCGCGTGCTGGGGCCGGCGACGGCACCCATCGCCCGCATCAAGCGAACCTATCGCTTCCATCTGCTGGTGAAGGCGGAACAGCGCCAGGCACTCTCCCGCGCGCTGCAGGCTGCGCGCGCCTATGCCGACCAGGCCGGCATCCCCCGCGGGGGATTGGTCTTCGATATGGACGCCATAAGCCTGATGTAGAGGCAGCCGGTACGGCGCACCCCGCCCGCATTAGGCTTGCTCAGTCGGCCAGGTGGAGCTCTTTGCCGGGTTTGAAGCGGACTGCCTTGCCGGGCGTGATGGTCACTTCGGCTCCGGTCCGCGGATTGCGCCCGATGCCGGTCTTACGCGGCCGCACATTGAAGACGCCAAAGCCACGCAGCTCAATGCGCTCTCCAGCCGCCAAAGCCTTCTTCAGACTCTCGAAGATGGTATCCACTGCGGCCTCGGCCTTGTTGCGGGGAAGGCCGGTCCGTTCGATCACCCGGTGCACGATGTCCTGCTTGATCAAGCTTGGCTCCAGTGCTCAGCGTTGTCATCTATGATATTGCCCAACGAGAGCAATCTTCCTGGCGATGTAAGGCGCCGAGAGTTACGCCCTGTGGTCCTTCCTTGAAGGAAGGCCACAGAGGCGGCGTGCTGGACTCTATGCGCCCACAGGAACATTGCTCTAAGATGCAGCTTCCACAGAATATATGCCCGCGAAACCTTGATTGCTCTGCAATTTAGGAACGTACGGCTTTGAGCAAGGAGCAGGATGGCAATTAAGAGTGACGGTTGGATCCGTGAGCAGGCACTGCAGCATGGCATGATCGCCCCCTTCAGCGAGAAGCAGGTGCGCGAAGGGGTGATCTCCTACGGCCTCTCCTCCTATGGATACGACCTCCGGGTCTCCGACGAGTTCAAGATCTTCACCAACGTCAACAGCGCCATCATCGACCCTAAGTCGTTCGATGAGCGCTCCTTCGTGACCGTACAGGCGGAATCGGTTATCGTTCCGCCCAACTCGTTCGCCCTGGCTCGGTCGGTCGAGTACTTCAAGATCCCGCGTGACGTCCTCACCATTTGCGTCGGCAAGTCCACCTATGCACGCTGCGGCATCATCGTGAACGTGACGCCGTTTGAGCCGGAGTGGGAGGGCTTCGTCACTCTGGAGATCTCCAACACCACGCCGCTGCCAGCGAAGGTCTACGCCAACGAAGGTCTGTGCCAGATCCTGTTCTTCCAGTCCGATCAGGTTTGCGAGATCAGCTACGCCGATCGCCGGGGCAAGTATCAGAAGCAGCAGGGCATCGTTCTTCCGAAGCTTTAAGCCGCACTCGTTACCGAAGTCACTGGTTACCCCGACGAGGGTGATTGTGTCCTTGGGAATCGCCCTGTCTACTCACACTTAGAACAACGCAGATCTGGGGAACGGGGTGTGATCGGCGGATTCCGCCGGTTGCACCCCCATTTTTATGTCTCTCGCCTGACTTTTCTAACCACCAGTAACCGTCTCCTTTGCATCTCACCCAGCGAAGCATGATCGTGTCCTGTTCTGTGACCTCTGTCGGAGGCCGCGGAACCGTGGGCATCGCACTTGGACGACGCGGACCAGTTTCCGTGAATGAGGATGGAGAAGACCAACTTATGAAGAAGTTTTTTGCTGCTCTTTTTGTTGTGGGATTGGGAGTTGCTGGATCATCGACGGCTAACGCGGCCTCGAGCAAGACCGACCTGGATAATCGCCTGGCCGCAGCTACACGCGTCATCAACGAGACTATGGCTACCCCGGATAAGTCCATCCCGAACCAGATTCTGGAGCAGGCAACCTGTGTCGGCGTGGTTCCAGGCTTGAAGAAGGCGGCCTTTGTTGTTGGCGGTCAGTACGGCCAAGGCGTAGTCACCTGCCGCACCGGTCACGGCTGGAGCGCTCCAGTGTTCTTCCGCATTGCGGGCGGCAGCTTCGGATTCCAGATCGGCGGGCAGTCGACAGATCTGGTCATCGTCGCGGTCAACGACAAGGGCTTCCAGGACATGCTGAAGAATAAGGTCAAGCTGGGTGGCGATGCCGCCGCTTCGGCCGGACCGGTGGGCCGCAATGCCCAGGCCGGTACCGACTGGAAGCTGAACGCGGAGCTGTTGACTTACTCGCGTTCGAAGGGCCTGTTTGCCGGCATCGATCTTACCGGTGATGATGTGTCGCAAAATGTCGATGACACAACCACCTTCTACAACGGAAGCAATGCTACCTACGAGTCGATCCTGAAGGGTGGGACTCCGGTGCCTGACGCGGCCAAGCCGTTTGTCCGCACCGTGGCGAAGTACTTCCGTCGCGCCCAGGACGACAAGAAGTAAAGCAACCGCATCATTACCTCGCAAGGCCCGCTGCTCCGTGCAGCGGGCCTTTGCTTTGCGGCCGAACGGAGGACCGTGCCGCTGTGAACCGCGCAGGGGTGCAAAGCAGTCTATAGTCGCCAGAGCATCTCCGGAATGAGTGGCGGGGTAACAAACCTGCCCTGCAAATTGGGTTTGGTCCGTACCGGACTCTCCAGCGAGAGCATTGCACAGGCGGATGGGACGAGCGCTGAAACAGAGACTGGAATGGATGGCAGCGGAAGCCCTGGTGCGCGGCCTGGGTGGCTTGCCGCGTAGTTGGGCGCGTGCCGTGGGCGCCGGCCTGGGCGCGGTGGCTTACGGCCTTACCTCGCGGCTGCGGCACACTGCGGAGAGGAACCTCACGATCGCCTACCCGCAAAGCAGCGCAGCATGGCGCAGACAGGTCATCCGTTCGCTATATCGCAGCCTGGGGCTGCAGCTTGCAGAGTTCTGCCAGATGCGCCGCTATACACGCGGCAACACGAAAGGCTTCCTGCGCTATCAGGGGCTGGAGCACTACCTGGCCGCACGCTCTGCCGGGAAGGGCGTGCTGGTGGTCACCGGGCATCTCGGCATGTGGGAGCTGTCCAGCTTCTACCACTCGTTGATGGGCTACCCCATGAGCATGGTCATCCGCCGGCTGGATAACCCGCTGGTCGATCGTATGGTGAACCGGCTTCGCTGTCTGCATGGCAATACCGTTCTGCACAAGGACGATTTCGCCCGAGGGCTGCTGGGTGCCATGCGTCGCGGCGAGACAGTGGGCATTCTGATGGATACCAACATGACGCCGCCGCAAGGGGTGTTTGTGGACTACTTCGGCACGCTCGCCTGTACCGCCTCCGGACTGGCGCGCGTCGCCATGCGCACCCAGGCTGCGGTGCTGCCCGGCTTCCTGACATGGCGTGAGGAGGAACAGAAGTATGTGCTGGAATTCGGCGAGCGCCTCCCGCTGATCGTGACCGGCGATGAGGAGCAGGACATCGTCAGCAACACGCAGCAGTTCACGACTGCGATTGAGAGCTGGGTGCGCCGTTACCCGGAGCAGTGGCTGTGGGTGCATCGCCGCTGGAAGACTCGGCCCCCGGGCGAGCCGACGCTCTATGGCGCGAGCAGGCCCGCCACGCCGTCGCTATAGTGGGAGCCATGCGACTGTCCGAGATTGCCGTGCGCCTCGGCGCCGAGCCTCTGCTGCATGGCGGCAACGATCCCGAGATCGAAGGCGTGGCTACGGCAGGCACAGCAGGACCCGCTCAGCTTGTCTTTGCCGAAAGTGAAGCCGCTTTGGCAGCAGCGTTGAGCAGCCGGGCCGGCGCCGTCATCACTAGCGCCGCCCTGGCTGGGCAGTGTGCCGGAAAGCCGGTGCTGGTCGCAGCTCAACCCAAACTGGCGTTTGCGCAGGCAGCCCGCCTGCTTCGGGAGCCGCGCGGCTCTTCGGGGATCCATCCAACCGCGGTGGTCGGAGTCGGAGCTGTGCTGGGCGAGCGAGTCAGCGTTGGCGCCTGTGCCGTCATCGAAGATGGCGCGTGCATCGGCGCGGGTACTGTCATCGACGCTGGCGCGGTGATCGGTCGCGATGTGCAGATCGGCGCAGGGTGCCACCTCTATCCCCGGGTGGTCGTGTACCCCGGCTGTGAGCTGGGTGACGCCGTGGTGGTTCATGCAGGCGCGGTGCTGGGTGCGGATGGCTTCGGCTACGTTCGGAACCGCGCGACGGGCGAGTACATACAGTTTCCGCAGCAGGGCCGCCTGAAGATCGAAGACGGAGTCGAGATCGGCGCCAACACGACGATCGACCGCGGCGCTCTTGAGACGACGCGTATCGGACGCGGTACAAAGCTCGATAACCTGGTGCATGTTGGTCACAACGTGCAGGTCGGTACGAACGTCGTCATCGCGGCGCAGAGCGGCATCTCCGGCAGCAGTACGGTGGGAGATGGCGCCATCCTGGGCGGCCAGGTAGGTATGGGGGATCATGCGGCAATCGGCCCCGGTGTCATCCTCGGCGGACAGGCCGGCGTGCTTCCCGGCAAGCGCCTGATCGGCCCAGGACAGCTGTTGTGGGGCACGCCTGCCAAGCCAGTGAAGCAGTACCTGCGCGAGCTGGCTACACTGACCCGGCTGACCGTACGTCGCAAGAGCGCAGAATAGAAGCAGCTCTATCAATTTCTATGGCAATCGTCGTCGTTGGCGGGCACTCACGGGATGTAGGCAAGACGTCGGCGGTCGCGGCCATCATTGCGCGGATGCCGGAGATGCACTGGACTGCATTTAAGATCACGCAGTTCGGTCACGGCTTCTGCACTGCGAATGGCGAGCCCTGCGACTGCCAGACCGACGAGCATACGGTCGCCGTCAGCGAGGAGCGCCATCCCGAGAGCGGCACCGACTCTGCCCGCTACCTCGCCGCGGGTGCCCGGCGCTCCCTCTGGGTGCGGACACGCATGGGTAATCTGGCTGCCGCGATGACACGCATCCGCAAGGAGCTTGCGGTGGCGGAGAATGCAATTATCGAATCGAACAGCATCCTCGGCCTGCTACGGCCGGATGTTTATCTGAGCGTGCTTGATTACGCCAATGCCGACTTCAAAGACACGGCGCGGCTCTACCTCGACCGAGCCGATGCTTTGCTGGTGCGAGCCAGCTCGCAGCGGCTGATTCCGCAGTGGCGGGGTGTGTCGCTGAAGCTGGCGGAGGGCGTGCTGCGGTTTCCCATCGAGGCGCCGGAGTACATGACCGACGCCGTTATTGAGTTCCTGCGCGCGCGGCTCGCGGTTGCAGCGTCACCGCGCGCATAGCCGCCGCCTGCCTACGGTGCGACCACCTGCCAGTGATCACCAGTCAGCGTGAGCGATGCGGTGCCTGCCTGGGCGCCGGCAAGCGCGGTGGCGAGGTCTGGAAAAGCCGTCTTCATCTCCCGCGTGCTCGCCCAGGAAGGAACATCGGCGAACTGATAGTGATAGTTGACCTGGGCGGTCTTGTTGCCAGAGCCATCGGTGCCGTTTGTGGCGTTGTCGATGGACGTCACCTCCCGGTGTCCGTAGCAGAAATTGGCATAGCCCGGCTGCGTGGGATCCTGGGTCCACGCGGAGCGCCCCTTATCTGATACGTCGTAGTTGTTGACCTGCTTCGAGGCAATGATGAAGACCTTCTTCTCTGCTGTGGTCCGGGTTAGCAGGCCGGCGTCTGTAAGCGCGTCGTACCCCTGCGTCTTCGCATCATCGGAGGTGGCGGCCTGTACCGGGAACTTCTTCGGTTGCGACCACAGGCAGCTTGGGTGCGCCTTGTAATAGTCGTTAATGGCCGACTTGTAGTTCGCGGACGAATCGTCCTTCTTGCTGCAGCCCGAGGCAGCCAGGACAACAACACAGAGAGCAGTCGAGATACGTGCAGTGGAGATATGCATTGAGATAGGTAATCCCCTTTCAACTACCTGAGATGCAGGAGAGGGAAGTTGTATCTGGCGCCAAATGAGGGAGGCCCGCCGGGTGCGCGGGCCTCTCGGTGTACGGTTCCGACTGAGCTAGAAGGTGATGCGGCCCTGCAGCTCCAGAACGCGCCCGGCCAGACCACTGATGCCCTGACCCAGCCGCGAGTTCTGCACGTTAGTGGAATCGGTGTTGAAGGCGAAAGGTGCGATGTTCTCGTTGTTGAACAGGTTGAAGCTGTTCAGCCGAAGGTTGACATTGATGTCGTGGTCGCCGACGTTGAAGGGAAGATTCTTCGCCAGGCTAAGGTCGGTGTCGAAGTAGCGTGGTCCACGCAGCGAGTTGCGACCGACTCCGGGCTGGTAGTCACCCGGTCCAGTAGGCTGCTCGGTGCTGAAGTAATAGGAACCATCCACCTTACCTGTGGTCGGGTTGATGAAGTTCTTCCCGGTGCGGAATGCCTTGTTGGAGTAGTCAGTGCCCGGCTTGTGCAGCAGACGGACCGGGCGACTGGGGCTGATTGCGTCCGTCAACTGCGTGAACGAGTTCGAGAAGCCGACCAGCGGTGTCCAGGGATAGCCAGTGTGCGCCGTCAGGATGCCGCTGAGCTGGAAGTGGCCGAGCAGCAGTCCGATCGGCCCCTTGTCATGCTGCAGCCAAGGCAAATCCCAGGTGCCCTGCACGTAGACGCGGTGCGTGTTGTCGTAGTCCGATGGCCCGTACTCGGAGGCAGGGTTGCTGGGATCGGTCTGGTTAGTCTGCGCGCCCGGTCCCTCGGACGAGAGCTGGTCCAGGCTCTTCGAGTAGGTGTAGTTCGTGTCGAACTGGAAGCCGCTGGAGTACTGCCGGCTGAGGTGGACATTCACGCCGTTGTAGTTGCCGTAGACATCCTGGGTCGGAATGTACACAGCGCTGTATAGGCGGCGGTCTCCGGTGGCGCCCGGCGCCGGATTGCAGCCGATGGTGAGGCACTGATTGACCAGGCGTGTGTAATGGAAGTTATCGGATCCCTGGTAGCCGACCGTCAGAACGTACTTCGAAGAGAGCTTCGACTGTACTTCTAGCGAGTACAGGTAACTGTATGGCTGGGGAGTGCGCGGGAATGCGCCGTAGATCTCGACCTGGTTGTTGATCGGCGTGTTCGTCTGGGGATCAATGGGCTGCTGCAGCGCCGGATTGGCTGGATAACTCGTCGGTGAGTTGTTTGCACCCCCGACAAAGCTGATCTGTCCGCCGTCGAAGGGTGTGTCTGCGGTACCGCAACAGATTCCGTAGCGGAAGAAGCCAGTATTGGCGCGACTGTTCGCAAACAGCACATCGTCCAGACGGTTGTAGGCAAGGCCAAATCCGCCACGCACCACCACATCACCGTGCAGCGACGGCGGCGTGTAGGCGAAGCCTACCTTCGGCCCGAAGTTCTTAGTGTTGGAGTTGAAGAACTGCTTCACCGGCACGACGCGGGAGCCTTGGAGCAGAGTCGTCTGCGGCGGGTTCGCGATGTTCGATAGCTGATTCTGCTTCTCTCCCAGGGGCGAGAAATACTCATACCGCAGCCCGAAGTTAAGTGTCAGGTTGGGCGTCGCCTTCCAGTCGTCCTGGATAAAGCCGGCGTAGTCGTGAGTGCGGAAGTAGCGCTGCGTATAGGGCGTGCCCCCGGTGGCTGGGTTGGCGTCGATCTGTTCAAAGACTGGAGCCCCGTTGTACAGATTCCAGAAGCCGGAATTGGAATAGAGTGGCCGCGCTGCGCCGCCCAGCGCGCTGTTGTCCTGCTCGAAGCGGAACTCCACTCCAAAGCGGACCGCATTTGAGTTGACGGTCTTCGTCACTGTATCGCGCACTTCGTAGGTGTTCTGCGCAATCAGGCCCGGCGTGGTCTCACTCTGCTGCGCGCCGAACTGCGGACGGTTAGGCAGCGGATAGCCCTCCACCTGCAGGCGGGGAACGCCGAAGTTGACGTTCGCATTGTCTTTCAGCCCATTCTCCGCGAAGCGCGTCAAGTTACCCCGCAGTTCGTTGAGCAGGGAAGCGGAGAAGGTATGGATATAGATCGCCGTGACCGCGGAGTTCAGCGGCTTGAAGGCGACATCGGAGATCGGCTGCGCGCCGGTGCCGGGATCGCTCGAGGTGTTGTCCAGCTTGGTGAAGTACGCACTGCCGGCGATCAGATCCCGAGACGTGAGGTTGTAGTCGATGCGGCCGTTGAACTGGTTGCCGCGATTGCGCGTCGGCGTGGTGACCGTCGCGAACGCTACATCGGGGACGCCGTCGAGGCCGCCGCCATTCGTGCCCACGTAGGTTCCCGGGCCGCCGGTGGGGGAGCCAAGGTCAAGTCCGCCGGCCACCGTCTGGCAGCGCGCCTGCGGGTCCGGTTCGACGAAGCCTGAGGGGAAGACGTCCGAGCAGCGGAAGGGCAGATAGCTGACCACGCGTGGCTGGAACCCGGGCTGCGAGAAGAACTGGCCGGTCAACCCGGGAGCCTTCGCGAAGGCAGCATACAGCTGCGGTGTGCCGATGTACTGCTGCGAAAAAGCAGAAGTGTTGTCCTTGATCCCCTCGTAGGAGAGGAAGAAGAACAGCTTGTTTTTGACGATAGGCCCGCCCAGGCTGCCGGCCCAGTCGCGATAGTTATCCTGCACCTTCTGCGGCGGTGCGAATGCGCCGCCCGAGGCGACGCCGTTGAAGCGATTGTAGGCATTCAGGCTGGGCGAGTCGTACTTGAACAGCGCGCTGCCGTGGAACTGGTTCGTGCCGCTCTTGGTGGTGACCTTCACCTGCGCACCGGAGTTGCGGCCATCTTCTGCCGAGTAGGACGAAGAGGTGACAGTGATGTTCTGCACTGCCTCTTCGTTCGGCGTAACGACTGCCGCGCCGCCATAGCCCAGCGAATCCACAGTGACGCCATCGATCAGGTATGTGTTTGAGGAGACGCGCTGACCCGCCGCACTGACCTGCACCTGGTTCTCCGACTGGAAGATGGAGGTGCTGGAGCCGCCGGGTCCGCTGTTGTTGGGTAGCGATGAGGCCTGTCCATTGCCGCCGCGGGCCGCATCGCCGGTGATGCCGGGCGCCAGGCGTACCAGGTTGTAGGGGTCGCGCCCGACGGAGGGCAGCCGCTCAATCGCGCGCTCGTCGATAGTGTTCGACACACTGCCGTTCGCGGTCTGTAGCTCCGGCACCGTCTCTGCCGAGACATTCACGGTCTCGGTGCTGCTGGCCAGGGCGAGTTTCGCGTCGATGGTGGACGGTGTCTCTGCCGCGACCACGACGTTATCGAAGCTGCTGGGCTTGAAGTTAGGCGCAGTAACGACCACCTTGTAGTTGCCCGGGGCAAGTTGGCTGATGCGATAGAAGCCGGACTCGCCAGAAGTTGCAGTGCGGGTCTGGTTCGTTCCCAGATTCGTAATCGTGACGGTGGCACCCGGCACTACGGCGCCTGAGGAGTCTTCAACGGTTCCCTGCAGGTTGGCGGAGAACTGTGCCCAAGCCACGTGTGTGGCTGCGTTCAACAGCAGGACACCTCCGGCGACCACGATGCCACTGCGGCCGAATCCGGATAATGCGAGGGTCATTCTCCGGCAGAGCAGCCGGGTCAGGTCAGATCTGTGTTTCATATTCCTCCCAAGGGGGACTACGTCGGTTGCGATTGAGGCGCTTCGCTTGCGCCTTTCTGTGTCGCTTGCACGTACTGGGTATGGCGGGTGCGATTTGCCACCGCCGCGCATTAAAACAGATGGTCGTCACACTGAGCAATGCGCGGCACGTGATGGGATGCCATCAGGGAGGCGGAGGATCACCTATCGCCAGGAACGCGGCATGAGGACAGGCAGCCAGCGACTACATCACTGCTCCGGCGATTGGAAACTTCCGCGGCTACGTATGGATGACCCGCACCAGGCCTTCCTGGCGCATCTGTTCCAGCAGGGCAAGCACGTCCTGGCGTAGCACGGCGAGGTCCGCGTTGTACTCAAGCATAAGCTCGCCGCACAGGTCTTCCACACGGATGGGAGAGCCCAGGCGGCGCCATACCGAGCTGCCCGTCTCTCCCAGACCATAGCAGCGGCCGCGGTCCACGCTCATCAGGACCACTTCGCGATCCACCTCGGTGGCCACCGGAGCATCGCTCCATGCAACCACGCTCTCTGCCGTGATGGGACTCTCGCGCGCCATTCCAATTCCTCTTTCCTGCGCCGCTCGGCGTCTTCACCGGGCGACCTCGCATATCATACTGAGACTCTGCCGCGCATGCCTTCTACTGCACCCATGGCCGCATTGTCGACCGGTCCGCCCTGGGAACTCCTGGTGCCCGCAGAATTGCGGCTGCTGCTGGACTGCGCGCGCCACGGCTCCAGCAACGTGGCAGAGCCTGCGGGCTGGCAGCGTGCGAAGGCGAGCCTGAAGGATCCGCTCGACTGGCAGTATTTCCTCGCTTTGACCAGCCATCATCGGCTGGCCTCCCTGACCCATCGCGCACTGGGCAGCCTGCCGGCGATAGAGGCTGGGCTGGTTCCCAAGCCCGTCCTGCAGGAGCTGAAGGCTGCCGCCACACGCAACGCTTATAGCACCATGCAGTGGCTGGCCGAGACTGATCGTCTGCGCGGATTGCTTGCCAGCGCCGGCGTTGCCTGCCGGGTGCTGAAGGGAGTGCCGCTTTCGCAGCAGGTTTATGGAGACCCCGCTCTGCGCGAGGTGGGCGATATCGACCTGCTGATTGCACCGGGTCAGGAAGAGGCGGCAGACGACGTGCTGCTTGCCGACGGCTATCTACGCAACGATCCGATTGCGCCCTTGACTCCGCGGCGGCGCCTTTCCTGGCGGCGCCACGGAAAGGACTACACCTACCGGAGTGAGCGCTCCCCGTTCGAGGTGGATCTGCACTGGCGGCTCTTCCGCAACCCCTACATGCCGGGCAATGGCCTGGATCAGCCACTCTCCGAGGCCAGTGAGCCGTTACTGCTGGGAAGCGTGATGATGAGAGTGCTGCCGCTGGAGCGGAACCTGCTGTACCTTTGCGTCCATGGCGCGCTGGACGGCTGGTTCCGCTTCAAGTCACTTGTCGATGTAGCCGCGATCTGGCGCAGCCTGGACGCGCAGCAGCGGAGCCGGGTGATCGAACTGGCACGTGAGCATGAGGTGCTGCCCGAAGTGGCGGCCGCGCTGCGGCTTGGGCTGGCCCTCGGTCTGACGGATGTCGAGGCGCTCTCCCCGGCACTGCAGCTGCAGGCAGAGACACGGGACGCACGATGGATCTTCGACTACGCACGGGTGCAGCACAGCCTGCATGGCTGGCAGCCCACCCAGGATGCCGCAGGAACCCTCGCCCTCAAGCGCTATGAGTTCGGCCTGCGCCGCGGGCTCCGCTTCCGGCTGGAGATCGCGAGTCGGGTGCTGCTGCGTCCGCGCGTGTGGGCGCGCTACGATCTGCCGGACGCACTATTTCCGCTCTATGCCGTACTCAGCCCCATTGAGTGGGCCGTGTTCCACCGCACGGTTGCTCCGGCCGCCGTGGCGCGACGGCAACGAAGTCCGTGGCGCAGGTTGCTTCGTCTCCCGCTTAAGAAGCAACTGCTGCTGGCTGAGGCGCTGGTGTGCATGCTGGGCGCGCGAGCTGCGTTGCGGCTGCTGCCGATGCGAAGCATCCTTCGCTGGTTGGAGCGTCCTCTCTCCCACGCGCGTGAAGACGAGGCTATGGCCCAGATGGTTCGCTGGGGCGTAGTCAGTGGCGCTCGATACAGCCCTCTGCGGCTGGTCTGCTTTCCCCAGGCGCTGGCGGCGTACGCGATGCTGCGTCGGCGTTCAATCGCAAGCCGACTGCACTACGGTGTGCGCCGCGCCGCGGATGGACGACTCCGCGCGCATACCTGGCTCGAAGTTGACGGTCGCATGCTGCTGGGCGGGGAGAGCGCGCCATTGTTTGAGCGGGTGCGGCTAGGCCAGCGGCACAATTAGAGCGCAGCAGTGTGCTCGGTGAGATGAGCTTCCAGCGCATCGAGTGTTGTGTCCATTGCCTCGAAACCCCAGGGCCGATACATGCGGCACACCCTCACCCCCTCCAACACCTCAGCGCAACGCAGAAAGTACGTCTTCGTCTGGCCGATGGCGTTGACTAGCCATGACTGGTAGGTCAGCTCCAACACCGCGTGCAGGGCCCGCGCTGAGGAGAGGAATTCGAAACGTGGCGCCAGTTGCGGCTCGTCCTGCTCGTCGGCACGCGTCAGTAGGATGATCTCGCGCAGCGCTGTCGGAGGCTGTTCCGCTGGGAGCCTGTAGCGGTACTTCTCCTCGTCGCTGTAGATCTGCTCAAGCTGGTTGGCCGGGCTGCCCAGGGCGTCAAGCGCGGTGCGCCACAGCTTTAGCCACGGTGCAACAGGCAGTACACGGGAGGCAAGCGGAGCAGCGGGATCGATCAGGCAGATGTCGTCGGCCAGCACCGGATGCCCGCGCCTTGCGAGGAAGGCGACCAGGGAGGATTTGCCCTGGCCCGAGTCAGCCAGGAAGGCGACCGCGCCGCGTGCGGTGCCGATCGCACTGGCGTGCAGCGGCAGCAGGCCGCGCTGATGGCAGAGCACGGCGAAAATAGTTCCCGCCAGGTACCCGCGCAGGTCGTTGGGCGGAGCTCCGGGCACCGGCTCCACCAAGACTTCCGTGCCCTCACGCACGTAGCAGGTAGCAACGCCTGCGATGCGCACCAGGAACTCGCGTGCGTTGGCCTCGCAGTCCGGGGCGACCAGGACAGCGGCGGCCAGCCGCTCCGGCGCGCGCCCGACGGAGATGGTTACCAGGGCGGCGCTATCCGTGGGAGCTGCCGGCGCCAGCTCGGGCAGCTCCAGCTCCGACGCGTAGAGCAGTGGACCGATGCGGTAGTAATTCAGAAGGCACTCCGCCGTATCACACGGAAGGTGCATTCTCCCGTCCATGTGCCCCGGGCATACTGGGGAAGACCAGCGAGTCGTCGTGTTGAATGGCATCGCCTGCTCGTTGTTACAAGCAGCGCGGAATGTTCAACATGCAAGTGCTGGAGTAGATTCCTTGACCGAGTTTTCATCGTTGGAGGAGTTGACTGTAGTTAAGATTGCCTGAACAATAACTTAGGCGCCGCAACGGAGCATAGGTGGAGTGTACCTTCTGATCGGTGGACTGATCGGGCCTTCTTGGAGGGGAGTACACCAGCACTGAAGGCTTTCGGCATCGTATATGTGCAGACGCCACCAAATCTCTGTTCGAGCGGATTCCGCAGTCTCAGGCACCTAGCTTTACCGTTTTCGGAGGATGGATGACCAACACCACCAGCAGGAGTGCCAAACATCCGGCATCGCCCTCGATCCCTGTACGCAGAGATTGGACGAAGCCCGTGCTCGACATTCTTGCACTGGCCAACGCAGAATTTAATCATGGCCGTGTCAACGATGGTCTCAGCCAACGCAAATCGAACTGAACCTGCGTGCAGGTGTTGAATCCACAGCAGTTTGTTCAAGAAGAGCGCTCACAACGGGCGCTCTTCAACGTTTCTAGGACGCGCACGACGGTTGGGCCGCTTCCTCCCAGCCTCGCCACCACAGGTCTCAAGTCGGCGGTCGCCCACCAGCTGACAGCTCTCTAATGCGAGCCATCGCCGGAATTCATCACGGATCCCCTGAAGCTCCCGCCCACTGCCGAGCCATGTTGGCGGCCATGACGGCTTCCTCCCCACGGCTTGCCAGTGCGCCGAACGGAATTGTGCTCGGATCCGCCCCGTATGGCAGTGCCCCGGAGGCCGAACCGACCGATCCAGCCACCCTCTCTCTGCCAGAGTGCCTTCTCACAGCCAACGTCCGGCTGGACAACGCGCAGGAGCTACGTCACAAGCTGGAACTGCCCGCCAACACAAGCGACCACGGCCTGCTGCAGAGCGCATGGCTCCGCTGGGGGCCGGAGATGCTCGACCATCTGCGCGGAGGCTTCGCCTTTGCACTCTGGGATCCGCGGCAGCAGGCTCTGTTCCTGGCACGCGACCACGCGGGAGAGCGTCCATTGCACTTTACGGAAGCCTCTGGGCCAGGTGGGGCCTTCTCCTTCGCTTCCATGCCTCTGGCACTGTGCGCTCTGCCATGGATTGGGCGTTCCATTCACATTGAGCGCTTCGCCAAATTCCTCGCTCTCACGGAGACAGAAGACAGCCAGGCCATGTTTCGCGGGGTCAGGCGGCTTCCTCCCGGACACTGTCTCACGGTGACCTCGCGCGGAGTCGACGTCCGCCGCTACTGGCACCCTCTCCACGCCAGGCGGATCCGCTACCGCCGGGATGGGGAGTACGTCGAGGATTTCCGGGAGAGGTTCGATCAGGCGGTCAGCGACCGCCTTGGCCAACGGGGCGTCGCCTCAGAGCTGAGCGGAGGGCTCGACAGCTCGTCCGTGACGGCAACGGCGGCAAGACTGCTTGCACAGCGTGGTCAGGGACTGACCTCCTTCACCGGAGTGCCGCTCCCGGAGTATGGGGGAGAGGCGCTCCCGGGCTGCTTCGGCGATGAGGGGCCGGCCGCAGCCGAGGTGGCGGCGCTCTACCCGAGTATCGAACACGTTCGGGTGCAGCCCTACGGCGATATGCTGCAGGCTTCCGCCAGGGCCGCACGGCTGATGGGTGAGCCCGCGCTGAACCCGACCAATCAGCTATGGGTATATGCCATCCTGAACGGGATGCGGGAGCGTGGCCTCGACGTTCTGCTGCAGGGGGTCTCCGGCAACGCCACGATCAGCTTCGCCGGCCTGGTGGGACTCTCTGAGCTGTTCCTGCATGGCCGCTGGTTCAAGCTGCTGCGCCTGGTGCACACGATGCGTTCCCGGGGGTATACCTCCTGGCGCGGCGCAGCGGGATGGGCTACCGGGCCGGTGACGCCGCTCTGGCTAAGGCGTCTGTATCAACCGGAGATGCGCGAGTTCGACTTCTCCTTCAGCCCGGTCCATCCCGACCGTGCAGCGGAGTTCCACCTGGAAGAGCGGGTATTCGAATCCTTTTACGGGTCTGACCGCAGCAGCGACTCTCTCCGGCAGCACATCTACGAGTACTTCGACCCCGGCGTCTTCAACGGCGCTACGGCGGCGGGATGGAACATCGAGCAGCGCGACCCGACGCACGACAGGCGAGTGTACGAGTTCTGCTTCGGTATCCCCATCCAGCAGTACCTGGTTGGCGGCCAGAGCCGGTCCCTGGTCCGGCGCGCGATGAAGGACCGGCTGCCCGAGTCCACCCTGCGGCGGACGACCCGCGGCCAACAGGCAGCGGATTGGTACCTGATCATCGGTAGCCAGTTGGATCGTCTGCGGGCAGAGCTCACCCGGCTCGAGAGCTCGCCTCTCGTGACGCATCTGATCGACACCAGGCGCCTCCGCACATTGCTGGACACCTGGCCCACCAGCGGCTGGGGCCAGCCGCACGTGAACGACGAGTACCACATGGCGGTGACGAGGGGCTTTGGCGCAGCCGTATTCCTGGCCCAGCATGACCCTGGGATGCCCCAGGCAGAGGGAGCTAAAAGCGAAGGGCTCGGCGCAGTGCCGAGCCCCTCGTGACGTGTTGGATCTTCGCTAGGCGGTGGTGGTGGCGCAGTACTCATGGAATGCCCGGGTCAGCTCCTGGCCGATCAACTGCGCCGTCGCGCCCTCAATGACGAACCGCTGCATCAGGTAGACCAGCTTGCCGTCCCGCAGGATGGCGATGGCGGGTGAGGTCGGCGGCTGCCCCTCGAAGTAGGAGCGCGCCCGCTCCGTTGCCTCACGATCCTGGCCGGCGAAGACAGTGATGCTCTGGTCCGGCTTCACGGTGCTCTGCATCGCCAGACGTACGCCGGGGCGCATCTTGCCCGCTGCACAGCCGCAGATGGAGTTCACCACCAGCATGGTGGTACCGGGCTTCGCCAGCGCCGCGTCCACCTCGGCCGCTGTGCGGACTTCCTGAATGCCTGCGCGCGTCAACTCTTCGCGCATGGGTATAACCATAATCTCTGGGTACATGCCTGCTCCTTTGGGATCTCGCCGGGTCCGCCTGCAGCGGGTCTCGGATCGCCCGGGCGCACGATCCCCTGTAACCCCATTGTAGCCCCTCGCCCTGTTGCGGCATGGGGCCTAGCCGGGCAGCGGCCGTAGTCGTCAGGATTCACCCGACAGCCAGCTTTTTGATGGTGTCGCATTGACCGAATTTTCGTACAGGCTTCACCACTCGCCCTCAGTGCTGCTCGTAAGCTCCGTCTCATTTGGAGGGTTACTGATGTCTCGTAAGCAAAGAGTCAACGCGTTGCTGCTGGCTGCCTGCGTTGCGGCTGGTTCCACCCAGGCTATCGCCGCAGGTCCTGAGAAGGACAAGGCGCCCAAGCGGAATGTCATCCTGTTCGTCGCCGACGGACTTCGTCCAGGCTCAGTGAACGCCACCGATGCACCCACGCTGCTGGCACTGCGCGAGTTCGGGGTACGATTCATCAACAGCCACTCGCTGTTCCCAACCTTCACCACGGCCAATGCGTCCGCCATGGCCACCGGGCACCTGCTGGGCGATACCGGCGACTTCAGCAACACCATTTTTACGGGCTACCCGCTCTACGACACCGGCGCTTTCGGATTCCTGCCCGGTACGGTGACCCCCTTCCTCGAGAACAATCAGGTTCTGACTGACGTCGATGATCACTTCGACGGCGACTACCTGAACGAAGAAACACTGCTCCAGTTGGCTCGGCAGCAGGGTTACAACACCGCGTCAGTTGGCAAGGTGGGTCCGGTTGCCATCCAGGACGTCTCGCAGCTGACGCTGGCGGGCAACACGCTCGCCGTGCCGCAGACCGTCTTCATCGACGATGCCACGGGCACCCCGGCCGGCATTCCTCTGCGCGGCGACATCCAGACTGCGCTGACCGCAGCCGGGCTGCCGCTGGTTTCTCCCAACCGCACCAACGGTTGTGCCCCTACCGCGCAGTGCAGCAACGGCTTCTCCGGCAACAACATGACGCCGGGCACCACCGCACCCAACCAGGTACAGCAGCAGTACTTCGCAGACGCCTTCACCAAGGCAGTCCTGCCTACCTTCCTGGACAACGGCAAGCCGTTCGCCGCTGTGTTCTGGTCGCGCGATCCTGATGGCACCCAGCACAACCAGGGAGACAGTCTGAACTCGCTGACGCCGGGCATCAACGGACCGACCTCGCGCGCCGCGGTGCACAACGCAGATAACAACCTGGCCCAGATTCTCGCCTTCATCACTGCTCATCCGAAGCTGGCGAAGAACACTGACATCTTCATCACCTCCGACCACGGCTTCGCCACCATCAGCCACCATGAAGTGGACGCGAAGGGCGGCGTCGCGAATAGCTACGCAACCACTTTCGTGTACAAGGACCTGACCGGGCGGACGGAAGTGAACCCGGGCTTCCTGCCGGCCGGCTTCCTGGCCATCGACCTCGCACATGCGCTGAACCTGCCGCTCTACGATCCAGACAGCCAGATCGTTGCGGCCGACGGTACACGGTCGTATGAGCCGGTCGACCCCACCCAGCCTCAGCAGACGGCCACCGTGCGCCAGCGTCCCGCCTCCGGCGACGGCCTGATCGGCGCGAGCGGACGCATCCTTGAGCAGACTGACGCCAAGGTGGTAATTGCGGCGAACGGCGGTTCGGACCTGATTTATGTTCCGGATGGCAATTACGAACGCATCCGCACCATCGTCAAGTTCCTTAACCAGCAGAACTACACAGGCGCCCTCTTCGTCGATGACCAGTACGGTCCGATGCCAGGTGCGCTGCCGCTGAGCTCCATCGGTCTGGTCGGCACCGCACGGACGCCGCGGCCAACCATCGCCATCAGCTTCAAGTCGTTCTATCTCACTCCGGGTGACCTGCAGTCGGCAGTCCAGATCGCGGACACCGGGCTGCAGGAGGGCCAGGGCATGCACGGCTCGCTCGGCCGTGACAACACCTACAACAACATGGCCGCGATTGGGCCGGACTTCAAGAGCTACTTCGTGGATAAGGCGCCCGTTTCCAACGCGGACATTTCGCGGACGCTGGCCTACATTCTCGGTCTGAAGTTCGACGACAACGGTGGGCTGAAGGGTCGCGTGCTGCATGAGGCTCTGAAGGGCGAGCACCGCCAGGTACAGTCTGAGAGTAAGCGTCTGGTCTCTGCAGAGGGTGCGTCAGATAAGAGCACTGTGCTGCTGTATCAGAAGGTCGGTTCGCATCTTTACTTCGACGAAGCCTGCCAGGCAGATGTGAAGCGCGGGGAAGAGAATCCCTGCCGTTAAGCATCACGCGCTGCGATTCGGCGCCTGGGAGCCAACGCTCCCGGGCGCTGTTTCTTTTCAGGCCAGCGTTCGTCTTTGATCCGCAAGCCCGCGCTGTGTATTCGAATCGGGATGTCCGCTCGTCGAGGAACCTCGGTAAGTAGAACTTCCAGCAGCTTCTCGCTATGATGGGCGGCAGTATGTTGACCCGGCGCAGATTCCTCAGTCTTGTGGCAGCCGCGGCTCCAGCAGTGGCGCTTGGAGCAGAGAAGCGTTCATCGCTCGGCGTGCAGTTGTACACGGTGCGTAATCAGGCGCAGAACAACCTGGCGCAGACGCTGAAAACGATTCGTGCCATCGGCTACAACGAAGTCGAGTTCTATTCAGACCTCTACAACAAGCACACTGCACCCGCGCTGCTGGCCCTGATTCACCGGGCGGGTCTGACCGCCGCTAGTGGCCACTTTGACTACGACGGCTTCGCCGCCAAGATCCCATACGCTCATCGCTTGGGCCTGAAGTGGATGGTGTGCCCCATGCTGCCCAAGGCGCAGTGGGGATCGCCGGAGGGCTTTCGCCGCGCCGCCGCCAACTTCAACGACTGGGGCAAGCTATGCCAGCAGCATGGCATGCGGCTGGCGTACCACAACCACAATTACGAGTTCCAGGATCTGAAGGGCACCACCGGTTACGACATCCTGCTGAAGGAGACGGATCCGGAGTTGGTGTGGCTGGAGATGGACTGCTACTGGATTACGCAGGCTGGGCGCGACCCCGTGCTGCTGCTGCATCAGTTGGGCAAGCGGGTGCGGCTGCTGCACCTGAAGGATCGCAAGCCCAACCAGCCGACCAGCCAGGAGCTGAACGACGCGGCTGCCCACTTCACCGAGGTGGGGAAGGGCAGTATCCAGTGGAAGCCGCTACTGGCCGAAGCCCAGCGCTTAGGCATCGAGCACTACTACGTCGAGCAGGACGAGAGCGACAAGTCCCCGACGGAGAGCCTGCAGATCAGCTACCAATACCTGCACCGGCTTCTGGTCTAATCCGCGCTGCCGCTTAGAGGCGCGGCGTTGTCGTCCAGTCGCATGCGACGGCCGCCCGCCGATCGCTGCTTTCCCGGGCCCACTCCAGCAGCCGCAGAACACGCCACGCATCCACCAGTGTGACTGCCTGCTCGGCGTGTCCATGCAGCGTATCGCGCAGGTTGCGGTAGAAGCCGCGATAGTCGCCGCCCAACGTCGGAATCGCGGTGTGCTCCGTCTGGTTCGCCGGCCCGAGCGTGCTGAGGGCGCCCCATGCGCTCTCCGGTTCCACACCCCACGGCGTGCTGTGAAACAGGTCGCCCGCTCGTAGCGCATCCTCCTGTGGGTCCAGGCCGTACTTCGCGTAGGCACCCTGTGTGCCGCCAGCCACAAAGCGCACTGCCGGTAGTGGTGACAGCGATGTGGAGCGAAGCCAGACGGTCAGCTCCGGATAGTAGAGGCGCAGGTCGAACGCGTCATCTGTCTCAGACCCCTCCCGCTCCGCACGCACATCGGCCCAAACGGCGTCGGGCATGCCGAACAACGTCAGCGCCTGGTCTGCCAGGTGCGAACCAAGGTCAAGCAGGATGCCGCTGCCCGGCTTCGGCTGCTCGCGCCAGGCGCCCGGCTTGCGTGCAGGCCTGAAGCGATCGAAACGAGACTCAAAGCTGCGCAGCCGCCCCAGCCGTCCCGACGCGATCAGCTGCTGCAGGGTGAGGAAGTCCCCGTCCCAACGGCGGTTGTGGTACACGAACACGCGACGGTCACTCTCTCGCGAGATTGTTAGCAGCGCGGCAGCCTCGGAGGAAGAGATGGCAGCGGGCTTATCGACGACCACATGCTTGCCGGCCCGGAGACACTCGGTGGCCAGCGGAGCGTGACTCTCGTTGGGCGTCGCAATCACGACGACCTCTATCTCGGGTCGCGCGAGCAGCTCCTCGACGGAGCGCACGATGGGCGTGTGCGGATACGCCTGGCTGGCGGCATCCCCCCGGCGTTCAACGATCGCAGCCAGCTCCAGGCCCTCCGTCGCGTGAATGACGGCAGAGTGGAAGATGCGCCCCGCAAGCCCGAAGCCAACGACACCGCAGCGAATGGGTTCTGCCATCGCAACAGGCTCCTTAATAAAAGGATCAATCGCCGTGCACTGTCAGTGCCGATGAACGCGACCGATCATTCTCGCACGCTCATTCCCTGTCTTCAGGGCCTGCTTCATCCAGATTGGTCTCATCCGTGCACTCAGTCAGCAGCACGGTGGAGCGACCGGCCACGATGATGCTTCCGTTCAGGTCTCGCCGATTAAACTCCTCGTGCAGGTCGTCCGTGTTCATCATGCACTGCCAGCGTCCGCCGGCCGGAGTTGGCGGCAGCTTGAACTCCACACCCTCGTGGTAGGCGTTCAGCAGAATGAGGAACGAGTCGTCCATCACCGGATTCCCGCGGGGGTCTTTGGTGTTCAGCGTGCGGCCATTCAGCATAAGGCCCAGGCTGCGCCCCCATGGCGCGCTCCATGCACCCTCGTCCAGCTCCAGGCCATTGGCGTCGTACCAGGCGATATCCCGCACCTGAGAGTTACGAATCTGCGAGCCCTGGAAGAACTTGCGCCGGCGGAAGTTGTTGTGGCGTCGCCGTATGTGAATCAGCCGGCTGGTGAACTCGAACAGCAGGTCCTTGCGCTCGTCCGGGGTCCAGTCATACCAGCTGATCTCGTTGTCCTGGCAGAACGCGTTGTTGTTGCCGTGCTGGGTGCGGCCGCGCTCATCCCCGCCGGAGATCATAGGCACGCCCTGCGACAGGATCAGCGTTGCCAGCATGTTGCGCATCTGCCGCTCGCGCGCATGGATGATCGCCTCATCATCCGTCTCGCCCTCTACGCCCATGTTCCAGGAGGCGTTGTCGTTGGCGCCGTCCTGATTGTTCTCGCCATTGGCCTCGTTGTGCTTGTCGTTGTAGCTGACCAGATCGCGTAGTGTGAACCCGTCATGCGCGGTGATGAAGTTGATGCTGGCATAGGGGCGGCGTCCATCGTGCTGGTACAGATCGCTTGATCCAGTCAGCCTATAGCCAAGGTCGCTCAGCTGGCCTTCGTCGCCCTTCCAGTACTTGCGCACCGTGTCCCGATACTTGCCATTCCACTCTGCCCAGATCACCGGGAAGTTGCCCACCTGGTATCCGCCGTCGCCTACATCCCACGGCTCGGCAATCAGCTTCACATCGGCCAGCGTGGGATCCTGGTTGATGATGTCGAAAAAGCCGGAGAGGCGATCAACGTCATGCAGTTCGCGCGCCAGGGTGGCTGCAAGATCGAAGCGGAATCCATCCACGTGCATCTCGGTCACCCAGTAGCGGAGGCTGTCCATGATCAGCTTCAGCACCTGCGGATGGCGTACGTTCAGCGTGTTGCCGGTGCCCGTGTAATCCATATAGTGGCGCGGATCGCCCTCTACCGTGCGGTAGTAGACAGTATTGTCGATGCCCTTGAAATTCAGCATCGGACCCATCTGGTTGCCCTCGCAGGTGTGGTTGTAGACCACGTCCAGGATGACCTCAATACCGGCGTTGTGCAGCTCCTTCACCATGTTCTTGAACTCGTTGACGGAGGCGCCCGGTGCCGGGTTGGAGCTGTAGCGCTCTGCTGGAGCGAAGAAGGCAAGCGTGTTGTAGCCCCAGTAGTTGCTGAGGCCCTGCTCCACCAGGTGGCTGTCATTGATGAAGTGGTGGACGGGCAGCAGCTCGACCGCAGTGATCCCAAGCCGCTTCAGGTAATCGATACTGACCGGGTGCGCCAGGCCCGCATAGGTGCCGCGCAGCTCCTTCGGAATAGCCGGGTTGGTGATCGAGAAGCCCTTCACGTGGACTTCGTAGATGATCGAGTCGGCCAGCGGAATGCGCAGCCGCCGATCTCCTGACCAGTCGAAGCGTGAATCGACCACGATAGACTTGGGCATGCCGGGGCCGCTGTCCTCGTCGTTCTTGTTCAGGTCCGCGTCGGCCCCCCCGAAGGTGTAAGGGAAGATGGACTGGTCCCACTGCACATAGCCGACGATGGCCTGTGCGTAGGGATCTACAAGGAGCTTAGATGGATTGAATCGCTGGCCGTTCGCCGGGTCCCAAGCACCATGTACACGGAAGCCATAACGCTGGCCCGGCTGGACTGCAGGGATGAATCCGTGCCAGACAAATGCAGTGCACTCCTCCAGCTTCACGGACTCTGACTGCTGATTGTCTTCATCGTACAGACAGACTTCAACGCCGGTCGCGTTCTCTGAGTAGACGGCGAAGTTTGTGCCGCGGCCATTCCATTTGGCGCCGAGCGGATAGGGCTTTCCCGGCAAGAGGGTGCGTGCCATGTCTGTATTGTCCTGTGATTCTGAAGGGTGGAGGCTCCAGCACTCAGAAGCGAACCAGGCCTATGGTGTTGCTTGGATGCGATCGTAGGGCTGTCACGCGATCACAAAGCACTGTGCGCCGCGGCAAGGGACGTTGGCTGCAGCGGCAGGAAGACGCGGAATACCGTGCCCCCCGGCTGACCATCCCCATTTCGCTGCTTGCTGCGTACCAGGGCACGGCCGCCATGCTTCTCGAGAATGCTCTGGCTGACCCACAGCCCGAGGCCAGTACCGGTGATGCCCTTGGTGGAAAAGAAGGGCTCGAAGATGCGCGCCCGGGTGGCCCGGTCCATGCCGGAGCCGGTGTCACCGACGGTGACGAAGACGCCTTCCACACCGGAGCGGGCGTCGAGTCCACGCGCGGTGCGCAGCACCAGCCGGCCACCGTCCCGCTGCATGGCATCTACGGCGTTGCCGACCAGATTGGCTAATACCTGACGTATTTCGCCCTCGTAGGCGGAGACGGGCGGAACCTCACCGTAGCGGCGTTCGATGCGAATGGAGAAGGTGCGCATGCGGGGCTCGAAGAGCGCAATCACGCTGTCCAGCAGCTCATTCACATCGGAGTCCACAGGCCGCGTGCTCTGTCGATAGAAGCGCAGCGTCTGGGTCGTGATGTGGCTGACTCGGTCCAGCTCGCGCTGCGCCATGCGCAGGAACTCCTGCGCCCGGCCGTTCAACTCTTCGGTGCCGATGAGGAAGAGGCAATTCGTCACTGCCTCGAGTGGATTATTGATTTCATGTGCGATGGATGCAGCCAGGCGCCCGGTAGCTGCCAGCTTCTCCGTCCGGCGCAGCACCTCTTCCCCACGCTTCTGCTCCGTCAGGTCGACGAAGAAGATTGCGAACTGCTCCGGGGCCGCGTTTGCCACTGCCTTGGTATCCTCAGGCGCGAGCGCTGCCACGGCTACCAGCACCGGGACCAGCACGCCATCCCGCGCGCGGCACATGGCTTCGAAGGGGCGCAGCCGCGTGGGGCTGGTGGAGGCCTGCAGCAAGCGTGTCAGCGTCGCGTTGCCGCTGCTGTCGAAGATCTCGTGCAGGCCGACTTCGCCGCTGCGCAGCTCCTTCTCCGTGTAGCCCAGCAGGCGCTCCATGGCCAGGTTGGCATAGCGCACGCTGCCTCTGGGCTCAATTACGATCAGGCCAACCGGCATGGCAGTCACCAGCCGGCGGAAGCGCTCTTCGCTGACGCGCAGCGCCTTCTCTGTATCGCGCTTGAGGCCGCGGGCACGCGCCTCGCGTATCTCGCGTTCGATGGCCGGTATCAGCCGGGTCAGATTCTGCTTGGAGACATAATCGTGCGCGCCTGCCCGCATGGCGTCCACTGCTGTCTCTTCGCTGACCGCGCCGGACATCATGATGAACGGGATATCTCGTCCCGATCGTTTGATCAGCTGCAGCGCGGCAGGCGCGCTGAAGGTGGGCAGATTGTAATCGGCCAGAATCACATCCCAGTCGGCGGCGGCAGGGCTTAGCTCCGCCTCCATCGCTTCCGCTGTCTCCACACGACGTACATAGGGACGCAGCCCGGCACGCTCAAAGTGGCGGGCCAGCAGGAAAGCATCGTCCTCATTGTCCTCAACCAGCAACACGCGCAATTGCGGTGCAGCGGGTTGTGTGGACTTAAGAGGGGCGTCTGGCATAACAGTTCGTAGCGATGACTCTTCTGGCAGAAGCAGTGGGAATACTGCCTAGCGCAACGACATCGGCGGCGCTTCGTTCAGCACCAGCCAGTACATGCCAAGCTGACGCGTGGCCTCGGCGAAATCGTTGAAGTTGACCGGCTTGCGAATATAGCTGTTCACACCCAGTTTGTAGCTGCGGATCATGTCGCTGTCTTCATCCGAAGAGGTAAGAACGACCACCGGCAGCATGCGCGTCTGTTCTGCCTCGCGGATGCGGCGCAGCACCTCCAGTCCGTCTACCTTGGGCAGCTTCAGGTCGAGCAGGATCACCTGCGGCAGAAACGGCAGCAGGTTCTCACCCTTTCCAAACAGCAGGGCAAGCGCCTCTTCGCCATCGCGGGCGACGCGGATGTTATTTGCGATGTTGGATTTCTTGAGTGCGCGGATGGTCAGCGCCTCGTGGTCCGGGTCGTCTTCCACCAGCAGTATCATGCGTTCGTTCACCGTCATCAGGACGTATGGTAAATCAGACTGCGGTCCTGCTCACTGGCAGCCTGCTGATACTGGGATTTGAGCTATGTCGATGCCGGAGGGGGAGCGTCGCTCAGGCTTCCAGACGGTACTTGGTCTCGGCCAGGCGGAAGAGCGGGCGCCAGACCAAGCGGTTCACGGTTACAACCATCAGGGCCATGATGATGGTGGCCATCAGCAGGGTCGCAAAGTGACCGTGGTCCGTCGCACGGCTGATCTCTGCACCCAGTCCGAGGGTCTCAAGCGTCTGACCGTGCAGGTGAAAGTACTCCGCCACGATGCTGGCGTTCCACGCCCCGCCGGACGCGGTCACCAGCCCGGTGATGAGGTAGGGAAAGATCCCGGGCAGGATAAGCGTCGTCCACCGCTGCACGCTGCTGAAGCGGAACAGGCCGGAGACCTCCTTCAGGTCGGAGGGGATGGCGATCGCGCCCGCGATTACGTTGAACAGGATGTACCACTGGGTGCCCAGCAACATCAGCGCAATGGAGCCGATTCCGAGTCCGCCGCCCAGCCGCACCAGTCCCAGCAGCAATACCGGAAACAGGGCAGTTGCGGGAACGGAGGCGGCTATCTGTGCAATCGGCTGCGCGATGCGCGCGAGCTTCGGATGAAAGCCGATGGCCACACCCACCGGGATGGTCCACGCCGCAGCGATCAGCAGGGAGACGTTGACGCGCAGGAAGGTTGCGCCGGCGCCCTTCAGCAACTGCAGGATGTCTGCGCCATGCTGTTGGCGCAGCAGGCCGATGGCATGGAAGGCGGCGATCAGCGCAACCAACAGAAGTACGCTGAAGATCAGTCCATTCATCAGCAGGGACCGCTGACGCGCGGCCGGGGTCGGCGCCGGGCGTTGCAGCGCCTTATTGCGACGGGCTGCGAGTCCGGCGTAGAGACTCTCGCCCAGAGGCACGATGGTGCGCTCCCGGACCCAGCCGATCGCGTTCGAATTACGCAGGGCATACAGGATAGGTGAGCTGACCCGCTGCGAGCTCTCCACCTGTTCGAACTTGAACTTATCTGACCACGCGATCACTGGCCGCCAGATGAGCTGATCGGTGGCGACGATGATGGCCACCATGGTGACCAGTCCCCAGATCATCGCGTGCGTGTTGCCATCGCTGGCGGCGACCTGCAGATAGCTGCCCAGGCCGGGCAGGCGGAAGTCGCGGTCGCCCAGTACAAACATCTCGCAAGCCATGAGAAAGAACCAGCCGCCGGCTACCGACACCATCGAGTTCCACACCAGACCGATGGCCGAGAAGGGAAGCTCCAACTGCCAGAACCGCTGCCAGGCGCTAAAGCCGTAAATCTGCGACGCCTCGCGCAGCTCTCGCGGAATACTGCGGATGGAGGAGTAGAAGCTGAACGCCATGTTCCACACCTGCCCAGTGAAGATGAGCAGGATGGCGCCGAGCTCCACACCTAACTGGCGTGTGGGCAGCAGCGAGACCATCACCAGCATGACGCCGGGCAGGAAGCTGAGCACCGGGATCGACTGCAGGATGTCCAGCACCGCAATCATGAACGCTTCCACGCGCGGATGATAGGCGGCGAAGTAGCCGTAGCCGACGGCGAAGACCAGGCTGAGCAGGTAGGCAACGCCAATGCGCACGATGGAATAGAACGCGTATAGAGGCAGCGCACTGGCTGATTGCGAGATGTTCGTGGCCGGCACCGGATTGCCGAACCAGTAGTGGCCCAGCAACACCACGCCGTAGAAAGCGGCCAGGCAGAACGCGGCCACCATCAGGTCCAGCACCACAGGCCAGGTACGCTCCACCACGAGCGCGCGGGAGAGAGTCTGGGTGCTGAGCGGCTTGCGTAGCGAGGTGGCCAGCAGCGTCACTCTACCGGCTCCTCAGCCAGGGTCTCTGCAGTATCCTCAACTTCGGGACGCACAAAGCGGCGCCGCCCCGCGTCGTAGTCAAACAGTTCCGCATAGCGGCCCCAGTTGATCGCCGTCTCCAGCTGGCGTTGCGTCTCGTCCTGCGAGAACTGCTCATCCAGCATGTCCATAAAAAAGTCTTCGGGGACAGTGTGGTCGCTTTTGGTGTCCAGCGCCCGCGTGATCTGGCGCAACAGCAGCACGTGCTCAAGCGCTGCTTCGCGGAACAGCTCCTTCTGCTTCAGAATCTCGGAGTCGGCGAACAGCCGGCCGCTTTGCGTAATGGCCGCATCGCCCTCCTCGACCTTCAGGTAGCCCAGCAGCTGTGCCGCGTCGACGATCGGGAAGAGGTCGTCGAGCTCAAAGGACAACTCGTCCGCCAGCTTGTACACATCATCCTTGCCGCCTCGGTCGATCAACAGCTCCAGCAGTCCGGCAATGCCGCCGGGCCGCGCATGCGGCAGCATCTGGTAGTGCATCTGTCGCTGATCGCGGATGGCTACCCGCTCCGGCACGTTGCTGGGCTGGAAATCGGGGCGCGTGAGCACGGTATAGATGTAATCGACCAGTTGGGTGAACAGGGAAGCCTTGCGGTCCCGCGGATGGGAGAGGGTGACCCGGAAATCGACTCGGACATGGCCGGGATTGCGCCCGAGCACGATAATGCGATCGGCCAGCAGCACCGACTCTTCTATGTTGTGGGTGACGATGAAGATGGCGCGGGTTGGGATGGTCTTCTTCTGCCACAGCTCCAGCAGCTCGCTGCGCAGGTTCTCCGCAGTCAGCACATCGAGCGCGGAGAAGGGCTCGTCCATGAACAGTACTTCGGGCTCGACGACCAGGGCGCGGGCGAAGCCGACCCGCTGCCGCATGCCGCCTGAGAGCTCCTTGGGAAAGGCCGCCTGAAAGCCGTCCAGACCGACCGTGTTCAGGATGCGCAGGCTGCGCTCCCGGCGAGCCGCCGCGTCCATCCCCTGCGCCTTCAGCGGCGCCTCCACGTTTTCCAGCACCGTTAGCCACGGAAAGAGTGCAAAGCTCTGGAACACAATCGAAACATTCGGCTGCGCGCGGGCGATAGGCGTGTCATGCCAGTACACATCGCCCGCAGAGGGCTTGGTCAGCCCGGTGAGCATGCGCAGCAGCGTGGATTTGCCCGAGCCAGAGGGGCCGAGCAGCGCGACGATCTCTCCCGGATCGATCGACAGGCTGGTGGGCGCAATCACCTGGATTCGGTTTTCGCTCGGCTGCGCGTAGTACTTCTCCACCTGCTCGGCACGAATGATCGTCTCTGTCATTAGGAAGGTTCCGCGCAGTCACGATCCGCGGCAGCTTGCGCCTCGGAACCTTCATGACTGTCTGTTTAATGTATGCGCTGCTTGTTTGCGGGAAGATGAAGCATCTCCCGCCTGAAGCGTATCATCACAGCGAAGGCAAGCCAGCTGGAGCTTGGAGCGCCAAAGCCGGGATGCGTGGACCTCCACGACTTGCCAGCAGGCGCGTAACGCACGGAAAAGGGAGCGAATGTCCGAGACACAAGGGAAGCCCAAGGTTCTGGTCGCCGATGATGAGCGCGTGATCGCCGATACACTCTCCATCATCCTGAACCAGTCTGGATTTGAAGCCACTGCCGTTTACAGCGGAGAGAGAGCTGTAGAACTGGCGCGGACGCTCAAGCCGGACATGCTCATCTCCGACGTGATCATGACGGACATGAATGGCATCGACGCCGCCATCAAAATTCGCGGCATGCTGCCCAGCTGCAAGATACTGCTGTTCTCCGGTCAGGCGGCTACCGCCGATCTGCTGGATCGCGCGCGCACCCAGGGCCACGAATTCGAGATCCTGGCCAAGCCGGTCCATCCGCAGGACCTGCTGGCGCGCCTGCGCGGCTAAACGCCGCGGTACGGCTCAATCAATTTGCGAAGCGGTGTTACGGGCCGGCGAGCTACATCTCTCGCCGGCCTTCGAGCGCGCGCGTCATCGTCACTTCGTCGGTGTACTCCAGGTCACTGCCCGCGGGCACACCGGTGGCGATGCGGGTGATGCGCAGCGCGAAGGGCTTCAGCAGATCGGCTAGAAGAGACGCGGTCGCCTCTCCCTCCAGGGTGGGGCTGGTGGCCAGGATGGCTTCGTCGATCTCCCCACGCTCAGCGCGCGCGGTCAGGCTGCCGGTGCGCAGATGCTCTGGGCCGACACCATGCAGTGGTGACAGCGTCCCGTGCAGCACGTGGTAGACGCCGTTGTAGCTGCGCGTGCGTTCAATCGTGGCGATGCTGGTCGGCTCCTCGACTACGCACACCTGGCGCTGGTTGCGCGTAGCGCTGGTGCAATACAGGCAGGGGTCGACATCGGTGATGTTGTTGCAGACGGAGCAGAGGCGCAGCTTGGCCTTCAGCTCCTGCACCGCCTCAGCCAGCGCGATGGCGTCTGCTTCGCTCGAGCGCAGGATGTGGAAGGCCAGCCGCTGCGCGTTTTTCGCGCCAATGCCGGGTAGCTTGCGCAGCTCCTCGATGAGCCGCGCCATGGGCTCCGCGTAGCGCGACATGCCTGTTTAGAAGCCCGGCAGGTTCAGCCCGCCCAGCATGCCGGAGAGTCCGGTCTGCATACTCTCATCCGCGCGGCGCCCAGCCTCGTTCAACGCAGCAACGATCAGGTCCTCAAGCATTTCGACGTCAGAGGCGCTGGCGCCCAGGCCAGCCACGGCCGTGGGGTCGATCTTGAGCGCGAGCACCTGCTTCTTCCCGTTCATCTTCACCGTGACCACGCCGCCGCCGGAGGTGGCCTCGACTACGGTGGAAGCCAGCCGCTGCTCCATCTGCTCCTGCATCTGCTGCGCCTGTCCAAGCATGTTTTGAAGATCTTCTGGATTCACTGCGGATTCCTCTCTGATAGTGGTTGCGGGTCACGAGCGGACGTGACGACCGCCTAGGTCTTGTCTTTCCCACGCGGATCTTTGTCGCGAAGATCAAGAACGCTGCGCACCTCTGCGCGGAACAGCTCCTGCGCCTGCCTGACCAGCGGATTCTCAAGCGCCTGCGACTGAATGCTGCCGGAGGGGGCCGCTGCCAAAGATGACGAGGTAAGAGGGGCGGAGCCGTCTCCGGGTACCACCACCAGCCGGGCTTGCGTTCCCGCCGCCAGCAGCGCGGCGCGCGCGACACGCTCCGCCTCCGGGTTCATCGCGAGCGAGAGCATGATCTTTTTCACGCCAACCGTCACCGTGACGGTGCCGTTGGCAATCGACCAAGTGCCGGCGCGCAGCAGGGCGCTCGCCGTCTCCAGGCCTTTGTCATAGAGCGCCGTGGTGACAGCTTCACGCAGCTTGCTGGTGTCGGCGGGCTCACTCGGCTGTTCTTCGCGAGATTCGGACGCACTGAGCAGCGCACTCTCGGGCGGCGGCTCCGGAGAGCCGTCGGACGCGATCTCCTCCTCCAGATCGGCGCTCAGCCGCTCCTGCTCTGCCGTCGCATGGCCATCGATCTCAGGCTCATCCGGCTCCCGCTTGATCGGTTCGGTGACGCCCTGCTCCTCGGGCTCTTCCTCCGCAGCCGGCTCTTCCACGGATGGCGACTGAGCGATAGCCTCCGGACGAAGCTGCGGCGCAGCCTCCACCAGAGCGACCGCCCCACCCATGGTCTGCGCCCGCACTGGCGGAGTTGCGTTCAGGGGTGAGAAGCCAGCCGCCGGCGCCACCGGAGCAGAAGCAGCAGACGTCGGCGTTGCAGCCGCGCTGCCTGTGGGGCCGGACTTCCGGCGGGTATCCGACTCGAAAGGCGAAAAGGTCGGCTGCGATGGCGTAGGCGGTTGGACCGGCGCGGCTGCGGGCGGCAGCGCAGGGC
>CAXUMX010000033.1:0-16668 GCA_964252395.1 uncultured Acidobacteriaceae bacterium
GGCGCCCCCGCTCCCCCTTGTGTGGGGTTGGCGGGGCAAGACTCTCTAAAGGAGCACTCCCATGGCACAGGCAGCAGCTGTCAGCATGTCTCCGGTCGATTCCTCAATCCACTTCACGCAAGATCTCCTCGAAAACAGGCTGAACTACGACGCCGTGTACACGGACGTGGTGGCCGAGTTGATGGAATCCCCGGCCTACGATGCCGCCGCAGCTACGATGCCGCCGGGCACAGACATGGAAGAGCAGGCGGTGGCGCTGTGAGCAACTGCCCCACAGATTCCAACAATAACCGCGCACCTTGGAACCAGCCGGATTCCCCGCGACCACCCTTGCCTTACAAGCCAACCCGCCTCCATCGCACTGCTTACGAGCATCGAAGAGAATTCTGTTGACCTTTGCGGAACCGCAATCGATCTTGGTCTTTCGCCAGTGTTCCGGAAGCTGTGCGCTGAGCAGCTGCACAGCGTCGACGTCGAGAACCTGAAGTGGGTAGCTCCACATCTATCTGGCAGCGCTTCAATCTGCCCAGGTGCGCCGTTGTAACAAGAAGGGTTGAAGATGTCACAACTTCCCGCTGATCCGCACATGCCGCAATTGCTTACCGAACAGCAAGTGGAGGAAATCACCGGCATAAAAAAGAGCACGCTGCAGAACTGGCGTGTGGCCGGCAAGGGTCCGCCGTACGTGAAATTCGGCACCTCCCGTGGATCGCCCGTCCGATACGACGCTGCGGAGATAACAAGGTTCATCGATCAGCACAGGCACGACCCGTCCGCGGGAACGCGGGCGTTCGTTAAAGACGCAAGGGTATGACGCAGCGTCGATTGAAATGCAGCAGGTGCCGCGTGGCCGGCGGGGAGCACTTTATGAACCGACATTCCTGATTCTATTGCCTCGAGCGCACGCTCAGGCATGGCCATGCGGCTGATCCGTTTCCCGGTGCCGCAGCTGTCACGTCTTCCTAGCAGCGGAGAGAGTGGCACCGGTCCCCTGCCGGCCCCTTGAGGCCGGGACCGGCGGCTTCCTCGGCACTCCTTCTGCCTGCTGCGACCTCCGCAAATTGAGTTCCAACAGTCGAGCCAGAATTTCTGCGTCCGAGATGTCTGCACTCCAGCCGTAAGCGGCTGCCACTGCCTTGTCCAGCGATGCATGCAGGTCTTCTAGCCACTGAGGCCGCTCGTTGTAAAGCCGAGTGAGTGTGCGCTTCGCGATATCGGCGGTGGTCGCTCGTTCTGGATTCAACCATGCGTCGCGGCGGCTAACCAATTGATGTGCCGCCTTCCCGATCGCACGCACGTGAGGATGATCCTCAACTGCGCTCCCTTGGAGGAAAGGAAAGGGGAACGTGTCGAAAGTTGTGCGCGGTGTATACCGAAAGCCGCTCTCGGAATCTCGAAGCTGAGTGCCTGTCGCAAGAGCCCAGGCCTGGTGAAACCGGGAGTGCAATACTCCGAAGGCATAGTCATCATCACGCGCGAAGGCAAAAGTAGCGGAGTCCGGCAACGTCTCCACTGTCAACCAAATGAACAGCCGGTGCTTGGATACGCGGGTGGTCGCTATGTAGCGCTTTAGCGGCGAAAGGGCGGCTCGCATTTCGGGACGAGACCTTGCATGAAGCCACCACTGGCGAGGATAGTTCCCCCTGTCATTCTGTGCTCTCACCTCCTTCACCCTCATTCTGAGGTATTCGAAGGGGGCCTCGTACAGTGCCGCTTCCGCCTCTGACATAGAGGTTCCGAAGTCGATGATGTACATGCCGCGTGGGCGCCTCGCGATATCCAGCGAATTGATCCAGGGTCGCACCACATCAGAGTTCGGCCTGCCGTTCGGATTCGTCGGCAGATGCAGCATGCGCTCGCCATCCGCGCGGCTTAAGTCAAATGCGCCCACCTTCGTTGTGCCCATGAAGCAGATGTCTTCGTTCTCCTTCAGGCGGCGAGCCGAAGATAAGTTGGAAGCGCTGGTCAGGTCCGCATGGATCACGCTCACCTCGCGATCATCAAGCACTCGGCCGGGCTCCAGACCGCCGTCGAAGCCGATCATTGAGATGCGCACGGCTGCTCCATTCAGCACCCACTCTCGATCTCTTTGCGCCCAAAAGATAGAGCCTGTTTCCAGAATGCGTCGGAGCACGCGCCGGTTGGCACCACCCCGGATCGCCTGAGTAGCAAGTAGGCCCACCCTCTTTGCCTTTCCTTGCTCCACATGAGCCCGTGCCTTTTCGAACCAATACGTGACCAAGTCGGCTTCCGCAGGCACTCTCCCCTGGTATACGCGAAACAGATCCTGAACTGTCGAATCACCGAGCTCGCGACGCAGAAACTTGCCGCCAAGGAATGGAGGATTCCCCACGATGAACTCTGCATCCGGCCAGGGTGGTTCCACAGGCCGGCCGGTCTCATAGGCAAGGATCGCATCGCCGTTGGTTATGTTCTCCAGCTTCTTGAGAATGGGTTGGTCGTCGAAGCCCTGCCCGGTTTCGAAGCGCCACTGGAGATACCCGATCCAGACAACAATGGAGGCAAGCTGGTGCGCATAGAAGTCGCTCTCAATCCCATACAGCTGGTGGGGCCCCACCGTCTGCGGAAGAATCGTCTTGAGGCCTCGTTCTGCTCCGTAGCGGGCGGCCACCAGCCACAATTCGAGCAGTTCTCTGAGCGCGACATACAGGAAGTTGCCACTTCCGCATGCAGGATCAAGAACGCGCACAGTAGACAATTCTTGCACCCACGCATTAAGACGGTCCTCCATCAGCCTGCGTGTCTTGCGATAGCTCGAAGGTGCGGCGTCGGCGAGTTGCGCGTCCATCACCTGGAGTTCCTGCAGCGCCTGCGCCCATCGCTCTCGCAAGGGCTTCATGAGCACCGGTTCAATGAGTAGTCGGATGTCTGCGCTGCTGGTGTAATGAGCGCCAATCAATCTCCGCTTTCCGGCATCCAGGCTGCGCTCGAACAGCGTTCCGAAGATTGCGGGCTCGATCGAAGACCAGTCCAGGCGGGACACTTCATAGAGAATACCCATGTCCGCTTTCGTGAGCTCGAACACCACATCTCGCTCGTCGAAGAGGCCTCCATTGAACCAAGAGATGTCATACGGCCCGAAGGTGCCGTCCGGCTTGGCCATCGCCTGGAACAGCCCTCGAAGCTTCCGAACGAACCGCTTGGGATCTGATCGATTCTCCTCAACCATCTTCTGGAAAAGGTGATCCGGTAGGAGCTTCACGCTGTCAGCAAAGAGGCAGAACAGCACTCTCGTCAGAAAGTGCGCGACATCAATCTTCCCTGCGCCGCTGAGACGATGTGGCCCTTCCAATTCCAAACGCTCAGCCAACTGCGAGAATCGGAGTGCGGCGGCTTCGGTGACCTTGGCGGATACGTGTTCCGGGCGAAGCCGTTCAGGGTCCTGGAAGACTGCGCGAAGAACGTCCTGAGGCGGAAGTGCACAGGTGATCGTCGGCTCGTAGCGAAGCAGGTCGGATAAATGAAACTCGAACTTGCGCGGCTTCGTCGCAGTCCAGCACGTGTGAACCTGGAACCTCTCGAAGTCGGAGACCACTAGGAGCGGCGGGTTCTCCAGATCGTCGCGGTACTGCATCAGCTGGGCGAATGCGGCCTTGAGGTCCTTACGGGGTCCCTTGTACTCCCAGGCGAAGAAGTTCCTCTTCCAGACGTCTGCGACTCCCTTGCCACCCAAGGCCTTCGAAACGGATTTCTCAAAAGTGAATGTCTCACCCTTTTGGTCGCTGGCCGCTGGCGTGTTCTCACCTAAGACATTGCAGATGTCAATGAAATGCTCGTGAGAGCCTTGGCGTTCGCCGAGTCGGCTGCCTGTCCAGCGATGAACGAGTTCTTCCCAGCTCGACATGTGGCTGAGCCTAGTTGGGAGTTGCCAAAATACCGCTGCCTCGAAGGCATGACGGGAAGTGTAACTTTTAGGTGACTAATCCAGGCGATCAAGGGCAGCGCCTTGCAAGCACAGCTTGGAAAGACACCCGCGCGTGCGGATCAGAGCGGCCTATCCGGCTCCTTAGGATGGCCAGAGGGGGGCCAACAACCGGTTCAAGCCGGCTCGAGCTTGAGAAACTCCGCCGTAGGCAACTGGGTATGGTGACTTGTCAGCTGCACACAAGAGGCGCCACGCCTGACCGCTCCGCGGCAGGGAAGATGCAGAGCGCAACCAGCGCGCTGCCGTTTAGGAGAAAGTGTGGGGGAATATGTGGGGTGAGCCTGTGGTACTTGGTGGCATCCAGTGGAGTGGTTGAATGAGAAGCAAGCAGACAAACACCACGCAGATGCCACGTCAGGGAATTCGGTAGTAAAGCAGGGTAGAACGCATCCTGCTGTCTTCTAAGCTGAGGGTTGTGGGTTCGATCCCCGCCTCGCCCACCAGTCTTCTTTTGATGGATAGATTGCAGTACGTAGGCTCTGCGGCGCGACGCGGTGAGGGGCACGGAGTATCCGCAGTTCAGGCACATCGAGACCGATCCGAAGATGTTCCCGCTCTCTATGCTTCTCAGCCGTTCGGTCTGAGGACAAGCCCAATGCCTGCGTGACGATTCCAGCCACACAGTGAGCTTAGGCTTCGTAGGACAAACGCAGGCCGTCTCGTAGAAGGCGGCCTGCGCGCGCCTGGAGCTTATCTGGGTCAGAATATTCTGTTGTCACGGCATAGCTTTTGGCGGGGCTTAAGTGAAGGACCATACTAGCGCTTGGGGAGTGAGGGCTCCCTGATTGGTGCGTATCCAGGCGGTTGTTTGCACGCTGGAGTTGGGCGGGAGCAGGCCGGGCTCGAGCGAGATCTGCTGATTCGATACGGTCACGGTGACGTGTGGCCGGGATGGCGCTGCCCGGTCGGCGGCGTGCCAGAGAGGCATCCGGACGGTGCCATTGCTGCCGGAGCAGAGATAGAGCGAGAGCAGGTCGGCGAAGCCGAGAGCCGCCGTGAAGCGTGCGAGCTGATCGTCGGAGAAAGGGGAGGCCTGCTCCCAGTCCGCACGCCTGCCGGTCTCTTCGCGCAAGAACGTCTCGTGACGAGGATCGCTGTCCTGCGGAGCGAGAAGACAGAAGTGGCGGCTGGTGACGATGCCGGAGAGATGCGACCGCTGATGCGCGAGGTGGATCGATTCCTGCCAGGCAGGGACGGACTGCGCGGCCGGAAGCGTGAGGAACGAGGTGGGCGCGGTCGTGTCTGCGCGCTCCAGAGCGCAGAGGTCGGCCATGGCCCATCCCCTGTCATGCGCTCCGATGCAGTCGATGAGCTCTGGCGGCAATGCGCCGAAGGCGTCCGGCGTCAGCAGCGCGGCGATCTGCCCGGCGAGGCGCGCGTGTGCCGGCTGCGTCACACAGCCGCTGTGCTCCTGCCCGGGTTGCTGGGTGGAGGCAAACGCATCCCACATGCTGACGTTGGCCTGGTCGGGGTCTGCCGGCTGGCTTGCCAATCGCAGGATCATGCTGAGTTGGATGAGGGGCGGCTGCGAGGGGTGACCGCGGGAGGCTCGGGATCGGGGCGCTGCTCGATACGCCGCGAGGAACATCAACCCACTTTGATGGTGCACAGGGCCTCGCTCTGTCCGGCTGCAAACGATGTGCCGGCTCCGCTAAGCTGGACGGGTCCGGCAAGGTAAGAGGTCGCGATGAACGTAGCGGTACAGGGCTCCAGGACGGCAGATGCGGTGATTGTAGGTGGAGGGCCAGCGGGCCTGGCGACGGCCATCGCGCTGCGCCGCAAGGGCGCGGAGTGCCTGGTGGTGGAGGCGCTGGCTCCGGGGATCGATAAGTGCTGCGGCGAAGGGCTGATGCCGGATGCGCTTGAGGCTCTGTCGAGTCTGGGAGTCGCGATGGCTCCTGATGAGGGGCGCGTGTTCCATGGCATCCGATTTATCAACCGCCGTCATCGTGCGGAGGCGGTGTTTCCGACCCGCGGTGGCCTGGGGGTACGCAGGACGCACCTGCACCGGCGCCTGGTCGCGGCAGCGCAGGACGCCGGGGTGCGCATCGCGTGGAAGACTCATGTAAGGCTGGTGGATCGGTCCTCGATGTTGGTTGAGGGCGTACCGCTGAAGTTCCGGTGGCTGATCGGCGCCGACGGGCAGAGCTCCGCAGTGCGCCGATGGGCTGGACTGGACACGCGCGGGTGTGGGGGCGCTCGCTACGGCTTTCGCCGCCACTATCAGGTGCGTCCCTGGAGCGATGTAGTCGAGGTGCATTGGGGTGCATCGGGTCAGGTGTACATCACTCCAGTGGCTGAGGATTGTGTCTGTGTTGCGTTTGTGACGCGGGATGCGCGGCTGGGGAGAGAAGACTGGCTCGCAGGGTATCCGGAGCTGCAGGCGCGGCTCAACGGAGCGCGCATCGCTTCGCGGGAGCGCGGCGCCCTGACGGCGACGCGAAGGCTGGGGGCAGTGGCGCGCGACAACGTTGCCCTGGTTGGAGATGCATCCGGCTCGGTGGATGCGGTGACGGGCGAGGGCCTTGCCATCTGCTTCCGCCAGGCGATTGCCCTTGCCGATGCGGTTGCCATTGGCGATCTTGCCGCCTATGGCAAGGCGCATCGCGCGCTGGGACGGCTGCCGCACACCATGGCGCGACTGCTGCTGTGTATGGACCGCTGGCCCGCGCTTGAGCAGCGTGCCATGCGAACGCTGGACGAGCATCCCAAGTTGTTTCAGGAGCTGCTGGCTGTCCATGTGGGCGCGGCCAGCCTGCCCCGTTTCGCCGTGCAACGGGCACCGCGGCTGGCCTGGGGACTGCTGCAACCGACCGCGCCGTGAGCCGCCGCGGATTTGACACCAGAGCCGTCAGCCACTAGCTTGAAACTCACGGAGAGCAGACCGCAGATGATTCTCGATCGCCGTCATCGTCACCATCATCATCACCACGTGGCGCACGTGTCGGCGGACTCTTCCGGAAGATAAGCAGCAAGCGAAGATCAAAGTCCAGCAGCCCGCCGATGCGATACCGCAAGGCGGGCTTTTTGCGTTCTCAATACAGCAGAGACAGGGGAGAGATACGTGAGCAGCGAGCAAGCGATCGATTTCGCCAAGATGGACGGGCTGGTGCCGGCCATCGTGCAGGATGCCCGGAGCAAGCAGGTGCTGATGGTGGGCTTCTTCAACGAAGAGAGCTACCAGCGCACATTGGACACCGGCTTCGTTACGTTCTGGAGCCGCACCCGCCGCAAGCTGTGGATGAAGGGCGAGAGCAGCGGCAACCGGCTGCGAGTCGTAACGGCCGCTACCGATTGCGACCAGGACACGCTGCTGTTTGAAGTGAATGTCGAAGGGGATGGACTGGTGTGCCATGAGGGCACGGTGAGCTGCTTCACACGGCCGATCAGCTTGACGAAGGGCAGCGAGGTGCCTGCGTGACGGCTGCACAGAAGCAAGGCGCGAAGCTGAAGCTGGGTATTCCCAAGGGCAGCCTGCAGGACGCAACCATCGCCCTATTTGAGCGCGCGGGCTGGCGCATTTACGCGAATGGCCGGTCGTACTTTCCGCAGATCGATGACGCGGAGATCGAATGCATGCTGATCCGCGCGCAGGAGATGGCGCGGTATGTCGAGAAGGGCGTGCTGGACGCGGGGCTGACGGGCGTGGACTGGGTGGTGGAGAGCGGGCTCGAGGTAGAGAGCGTGACCAGCCTGACCTACGCCAAGCAGAGCCGGACCAAGGTGCGCTGGGTGCTGGCGGTTCCGGAAGACTCCCACTATCAGCGTGCGGAGGATCTGGAAGGCACGACGATTGCGACGGAGCTGGTCGAGGTGACGAAGCGCTACTTCGCCGCGAAGGGGGTGCAGGTGCGCGTGGAGTTTAGCTGGGGCGCGACGGAGGTGAAGCCGCCCACACTCGCCGATGCCATTGTCGAGGTGACGGAGACGGGCAGCTCCCTGCGCGCCAACCGCCTGCGCATCATCGACACCGTGATGGAGAGCGAGACGCATCTGATTGCGAACCGCGCGGCCCTGCAAGACGCATGGAAGCGGGAGAAGGTGCAGAACCTGGCATTGATGCTGCGCGGTGCAATTGCCGCCCAAGGGCAGGTGGGCCTGATGCTGAACGTGCGGAAGGCGCAGCTGGAAGCGGCGCTGCAAGTACTGCCGGCGCTCAACTCACCGACTGTCTCCGCACTGCACGATCCGGAGTGGGTGGCAGTGAACACGATTTTGGAAGAGGGCGTGGTTCGCGAAGTGCTGCCGAAGTTGAAGGCGGCCGGCGCGACCGGGATCGTCGAGTATCCGTTGAACAAAGTCGTTTTGTAGGTAGTGCGTCGGATGACGTGGTGAGGTGCGTTCGTCGAGGACGCACGGAGGGAGAGCGGTGGAGCTGCTGAAGACCAGGAGTGGCGGTGACAAAAAGCTGGAACGGCTGATGCGCGGCCTGGAGCAGCGCGGCGCGGCGGCGCTGGCCCGGGTGGAGCGGCCAGTGGCGCGCATTGTGGCCGATGTACGTCGCGGCGGAGATCGCGCCCTGCTGGACGCACGTGCGCGGTTTGACGGCGTGCCGCGCAAACAGCCCCTGCGGGTGACGCCCGGCGAACTCCACCGCGCCTGGGAGGAGACGCCGCCACAACTGCGCGAGGCCCTGCAACGCGCCGCGCACACCATACGCCAGTTTGCAGAGCACCAGCTGCCGACGGATTGGGATGTGGAGCCGGCTCCGGGTGTGCGCACTGGCCAGCGTGTGCGGGCGCTCTCCGCGGTGGGCTGTTACGTGCCCAGCGGACGGCATCCGCTGCCTTCCACGCTGCTGATGACGGCTGTGCCGGCGCAGGTGGCCGGAGTGCGGCGCATCGTTGTGGCCTGCGCTAATCCTGGAGTCGCGACGCTGGCTGCGGCCGCGATGCTGGGCATTACGGAGATCTATCGCGTGGGCGGCGCGCATGCGGTGGCGGCCATGGCCTATGGCACTCCATCGCTGCCGCGCGTGGACAAGATCGTTGGACCAGGAAATCTGTATGTAACGGCGGCCAAGCGTCAGGTTGCCTTCGATTGCGGGATCGACATGCTGGCCGGGCCGACAGAGATTGTGGTGTCGAGCGAGCGCGGAGACCCGGAGGCAATCGCCGCAGACCTGGTGGCGCAGGCCGAACACGATGTGGAGACCCTGAGCGTGCTGGTGACCACGAACGCCGAGCTGGCCGAGCAGGTGATCGGCGAGGTGAAGCGGCAGGCGCGGGGTAACCCGGTCGCCAGCCAGGCACTGCGTCGCAATGGATATGCCATTGTGGCAGATACGATTGCGGAGGCTCGGGCGATCACCAATCGCCTGGCGGCGGAGCACCTTACGGTGGACAGCGAAGAGGACCTGGACTGGGTGGAGCATGCGGGCTCGGTGTTTGTCGGCAACTGGTCCGCGCAGCCGCTGGGCGACTATATCTCCGGCCCCAACCACACGCTGCCGACCGGCGGGGTGGCGCGCGTTCGCGGAGGGCTGAGCGTGCTTGACTATGTGCGGCTCATGACGGTGCAGAGCTATACACGCGAGGGCGTGCAGCAGTTGGGAAGAGACGCGGTGGCACTGGCCGAGGCGGAGGGACTGACCGGCCATGCAGCTGCGATCCAGAGGAGGCTTGACCGTGCGTGAAGTCACCCTGAGACGTGCGCCAGAGCCCCGCGCGGGCGTGCGTGCGATCAAGGAATACCATCCGCCAGTCGCGGGGCGTGAAGGGCTTCGGCTGGACTTCAACGAGAATACGTTTGCCTGCTCGCCGCGCGTGATGGAGGCGCTTCGGCAGATCACGGCAGCAGACCTGACCCGCTATCCGGAGCGCGAAGCGGTCGAGGCAGTGGTTGCGCGCTCGCTGCGCGTGAGTGCGCCGCAGGTGCTGCTGACCAATGGCGTCGATGAGGCGATCCACGTGCTGTGCCAGGCATTTTTGGATCGTGGCGATCGCATGCTGCTGCCGGTGCCGACCTACAGCATGTACGAGGTATATGGCACCGGGGCGGAGGCAATCGTCGATACCGTTCCGGCTGAGGCCGACTTTCGGTTTCCGCTGGAGCGGCTGCTGGCGAGAGCGGACCGAGCGACGCGACTGATCCCGATCGCCAACCCCAATAGCCCGACTGGCGCGACGGTATCGCGGGAGCAGATCCTGACTGTTGCCGATCGTGTCCCGCAGGCAATAGTGCTGGTAGACGAGGCGTACTTTCACTTCTTCGGCGAAAGCGTCGTCGACTTGATTGGCAGTGTGCCGAACCTGGTGGTTGCGCGCACCTTCTCAAAGGCGTACGGGCTGGCCGGGCTCCGCGTAGGTGCGTTGGTTGCGGCAGAGGAGACGATGCACTGGCTGCGGCGCGTGATCTCGCCATACAGCGTGAATCAACTGGCGCTGGCGTGTCTGCCAGCGGCGCTGGCGGATACCGCATACCTTGGTTGGTATGTGGAAGAGGTGAAGGCAGCGCGAGCCATGCTGGCGGCGGCGCTGGTGAACTGCGGACTGAGGCACTGGCCGAGTGAGGCGAACTTCATCCTGACGGAGATCGGGACCAAGCACGGCAGCTTTGTCAGTGCGATGCGGGCGCGGGGCGTGCTGACGCGTGACCGTTCTGCTGACCCAGGCTGCGCCGGAATGGTGCGCATCACAGTGGGGACGCGGCAGCAGATGGAGGCGGTGCCGGCCGCAATGCATGCGGCCCTGGAGGAAATAGGATGGCGCGCGTGAGCCGACAAACGGTGCAGGCGGAAGCGGGAGTACGCACGGCCAGGATCGAACGCAAGACAACGGAGACCAGCATCCAATTAGCGCTAACCATCGAAGGCCAGGGGCGCTACACGGTGCGCACCGGTATCCGCTTCTTCGATCACATGCTGGAGCTGTTTGCACGGCATGGCGCCTTCAACCTGGAGCTTGCGTGCAGCGGCGACCTGGACGTGGATCAGCACCACACGGTGGAGGATGTGGGCATCGCGCTGGGTGAGGCGTTTGACCGCGCGCTGGGAGAGAAGCGTGGCATTCTGCGCGCGGGCTATTTCGTGATGCCGATGGACGAGACGCTTGCCGTGGCAGCGATCGACCTGAGCGGTCGCGTGGCCTGCGTGGTGAAGACCAAGGTGAAGACGCGGCTGGTGGGCGATCTGCAGAGCGAGTTGGTTGAGGACTTCTTTGAAGGCTTCGCCCGCGGAGCGCGCGCAAATGTTCACCTGAAAACGCTCTATGGGCGGTCGAACCATCACAAGATCGAGGCGCTGTTCAAGGCCTTTGCGCGCGCGCTGCGGGTGGCCTGCTCGCGAGACAAGCAGCTGGGCGCGATGCTGCCCAGTACGAAGGGTTTGCTGTGATTGCCGTCATTGACTATAAGGCAGGCAATCTCACGTCGGTGATGAAGGCCTTCGACGCGCTGGGCGCAGACGCGCAGATCACGGAAGATCCAGCCGTGGTGCGCGCGGCGGATCGCGTGGTGCTGCCGGGCGTCGGGCACTTTGCCGCGACTGAGCGTCTGCACGCCGCCGGGCTTGACTTGGCAGTACGCGACGGAGTGGCGGCGGGCAAGCCATTCCTTGGCATCTGTGTCGGTCTGCAATGGCTGTTTGACGGCAGCGCGGAGGCAGAGACTGTGCCGGGCCTGGGCGCCTTTCGCGGACGCTGTCTGCGCTTCAGCGGGACACAAAAAGTACCGCATGTTGGGTGGAATACGCTTGAGCCGGCAGCGGAGTCGCGCCTGCTGATCGGGCTTCCGCGCGGAAGCTTCGTCTACTACACCCACAGCTACTACGCGCCGGTGGTGCCGGAGACGGTGGGCCGCACGGAGTACTCCGGCGTATTTAGCGGGGCAGTGGAACGCGGCAATGTGTTCGGCGTGCAGTTTCATCCGGAGAAGTCCGGCGAGGCCGGGCTGCAGGTGCTGCGCAACTTTCTTGAGGTGCCGGGATGCTGACCAAGCGGATCATCGCGTGCCTGGATGTTGCCGGCGGCCGGGTGGTGAAGGGCGTGCGTTTTCTGGATCTGCTGGATGCAGGCGATCCGGCGGAGCTGGCTCGCCGCCATGCGATAGCTGGTGCCGACGAGATTGTGCTGCTGGACATTGCGGCGACGCACGAAGGCCGCGCGACGCTGGTGGATACAGTTGCGCGCACGGCGCGGGAGATCTTCGTGCCCTTCACGGTGGGTGGCGGGGTGCGCACTGCAGAGGATGCTGCCGCGCTGTTTGACGCGGGGGCAGACAAGATCAGTGTCAACTCCGCGGCACTTGCCGACCCGGCATTGATCGGCGCAGTGGGCAGCCGGTTCGGCTCGCAGGCGGTAGTTGTCGCCATCGATGCTCGTCGCGCGGGCGGGACGGCAAAGCAGGCGGAGGTTTACGTAAACGGCGGCCGGCGACGCGCCGGGCGTAGCGCACTTGATTGGGCGCGGGAGGCAGAGCAGCGCGGCGCGGGTGAGATACTACTGACCTCCATGGATGCCGACGGCACGCGCAACGGCTTCGATTGTGAGTTGACGGCGCTGGTCAGCAGCGCGGTCAGCATCCCGGTGATCGCGTCGGGTGGAGCGGGAAACGCGCAGCACTTCGCGGAGGTGTTTGCTGCCGGATGCGCGGATGCAGCACTGGCTGCTAGCATCTTCCACTTTGGCATTGCCGACGCGCGGGAGCTGAAGGCCTATCTGGCGGACGCGGGTGTACCGGTGAGGCTGCCTTGCTAATCCCGTCTATTGACCTGATGGGCGGCCGCATCGTGCAACTGCTGCAAGGCAGGGAGCTGAAGCTGGCCTTTGACGACTTCGAGCACTGGATCCAGCGATTTGCTGCGTACCCGATGGTGCAGCTGATTGACCTGGACGCGGCGATGCGCCAGGGCAGCAACCGAGCCTTGATTGAGCAGATCGCACAGCGGCTGCCATGCCAGGTGGGCGGTGGTATCGGGACGCTGGAACGAGCGCAGGAGATGCTGGCCGCAGGCGCGCACCGCGTCGTTGTCGGTTCCGCGTTGTTTGACGCTGCCGCTGCAGAGGGTGCGGTGGTGCGTCATCGCTTTGCCGAGGAGCTGGCCGCGGCCGTGGGTGCGGAGCAGCTGGTGTTCAGCGTGGATACACGTGCGGGCAGAGTTGCGATCAAGGGGTGGAAGGAGCAGGTGGAGCTGACGCCCGAGGCAGCGATTGCAGCGCTGCAGCCGTACTGCGGCGCGTTCCTTTACACGCACATTGACCGCGAGGGGACGATGCAGGGCTTTCCGCTAGAGGTAGCGAAGAACCTGCGGGCGCTTACCACCCGTCAACTGATTGTTGCCGGCGGCATCCGCGACCAGAGCGAGATCGATGCGCTGTCCGCACTTGATGTAGACGCGGTGGCGGGCATGGCGGTGTACCTGGGGCGTCTTGCGGTTTAGCGCTGTGGCTTCAAGGACGGCCGCAGCGCCTTGCGATCCCGCCGCCGGACTGCAAGTCCGATCAGCAGGAACAACAGCGCGACAACACCCTCCAGCGCGGCATTGGCCGTGCGGTGGTGCAGCAGGCCGGCCAGGGCGATGAGCGCCCAGATCAGCGCCAGCACGATCCAAACAAGGTATCGACCCATGCGCCTGATTATAGATTTGCTGCAGCGCGCGGTTTCAGCGGGTAGGCCGGCGGCCTGTATCCTACATAGTTTGCATCTGCGCGGAAGCGAGCGGGGTGCAGTGGGAAGTGTGTGCGTATGGCGAATGTGAGCGCAATGCGAGTGGCCAAGCGGCTGGATGAGGTCGGGTTCTCCGACATCGTGGTGGTGCGGAATAAGGTGATGGAGCTGCGGGCCTCAGGGCAGGCAGTGCATGCGTTTCACGGCGGGGAGCCGTTCTTTGACACGCCAGACGCGATCAAGCAGGCGATGACGCGCGCGGTCGATCAGAACCAGACACGCTATGCTCCGTCTTCCGGGATCGAGCCGCTGCGGCAGGCGATCGCTGCCAAGCTGGCGGCTCAGAACAAGATTCAGGCCACACCAGAGCAGGTGCTCATGACGGTCGGCGGAGCGCATGCGCTCTACTGCGCCTTTCACGCTGTGCTCGATCCGGGCAACGGATGCCTGGTCTTCTCGCCCTATTGGACACCGATCGCGGACATGATTCGCGGCACGCAGGCGCGGCCGCTCTTTGTGCCCACCGCCGCAGCAAGACGGACCGGAATCACCGCGGCACTGGAGCAGTTTGCGACGCCGGACACCCGGGCCATCTACTACAACACTCCGCAGAATCCGAGCGGGCTGGTCTTCACGCGGAGTGAGGCGGAAGAGGTAGCAGAGTTTGCGCGCCGCCGGGACCTGATTGTCTTTGCGGACGAGGCCTACGAGGACCTGATCTACGACGGCGAGCACGTCTCGATCGCATCGCTGCCGGGAATGGCAGAGCGGACTATCAGCACGTACACCTTCTCGAAGAGCTTCGCGATGACAGGCTGGCGCATTGGCTATGCCGTTGCACAGGAGCCGTTCATGACGGCGATGCGCAAGATGGTTCTGTACTCCACCAATGGCGTGCCCACGATGGTGCAATGGGCGGCACTTGAGGCGCTGAAGCTGACGCCCGAGTTCCGGCGCGAGCGCGTGGCCGCGTACCGCGAGCGCCGCGATCTGCTGGTGGGCGGGCTGAATGCGCTCGGCTTCGCATGCGATGTGCCCGCCGGCGCGTTTTATGCGTTCCCGAGTGTGCAGAAGCTGGGGCGGGATAGTCGCAAGGCGTCGACGATGCTGCTGGAGAAGGCACATGTGGCGACGATCCCGGGCGCCGTCTTCGGCAGCCAGGGCGAAGGGCACGTGCGATTCGGCTACTCGACCAGTCTCCAGTCGATTCAGGAGGGGCTGGAGGCGCTGAAGATCTTCTCTTGAGGCAAGCGTCTTTCGGCCGGCTCTGCAGCCGATCCATCTTTTTTGAGCCTGACTGCCTTGCCACGAATCATAATCGTGTATGCATAGATCCCCACCAGTGACACGCGTGGCGCTTTTCTGTCTGTCCGCGTTGCTTTCGACGGCAGCTTATGCTGCCGTACCGATCTCCGCGAGCAGTGCCAGCAGTGAGGCGGCAAGCAGTTCGGCTGCTACCATGCTGCCGGACGCGCCATTGCCGCAGTCGGTGCAGACGGACACCAAGTCGACGGTACCTCCTCCGGTTCCGACCTCGGAGGGGCGTCAGACCAAGCGCATCCTGGGCATCGTGCCAAACTTTCGCGCTGTCAGCGCTGATGTAAAGCTGCCGCCGCAGTCGGTCAAGGAGAAGTTTGCCGCCGACTTCCAAGACTCGTTCGACTACTCCGCCGTGATCTTCGCGGTGGGGCAGGCGGGCGTGGCCCAGGCGCAGGACTCGTATCCGGAGTTCCACCAGGGAGCAGCCGGCTATGGTCGATACTTCTGGCATACCTTTGCGGACCAGACGGGCGAAAATCTGTTTGTCGAAGCCATTCTTCCGTCGGTGCTGCATCAGGATCCGCGGTACTACACCAAAGGACGGGGCGGCATACTGAAGCGGGCCAGCTACTCATTTACACGCGTGCTGATTACACGCACCGACGACGGGAACAGTACGTTTAATGCGTCTGAGATTGTGGGTGCGGGCTCTGCGTCAGGTGTGGCGTCGCTTTACTACCCGACGGTCTATCGCACCTGGACGAAGGTGGGCCAGCGGTGGCTGACCAGCGTCATCATCGACGGGGCGACGCTCACGTTCCGGGAGTTCTGGCCGGACATCAACAATGCAGTCTTCCATCAGAAGTAGCCGATGCGACTAGGAATTCCCGCAGAGATCGATCCGTTGCTGCTTGCGCATCTTCCGCCCGAGGTCCAGGTGCTGCGTATCGCGGCGGATGAGGCGTCTGATACTGCGGTGCTGCTGGATCTCGACATGTGGGTGCTGCCGCTGTTCCCGGCGCAGGCTGCGAAGGTGCGCCAGCGCATCCGGAGCGCGCGCGTGGTGCAGTCCCTGCTGGCCGGGGTCGATGCGTATCTGCCGCTGATCCCTGCGGGCGCGACATTGTGCGATGCGCAAGGTGTGCACGACCTGCCGGTGGCGGAGTGGATTGTTGGCGTCACGCTGGCGATGCTCAAGTATCTGCCCCTGTACCAGCAGGTGCAGGCAGCGGGAGACTGGAGCCAGCGTGCACGTGCGATCCAGCTGTATCGCGAGATGCAGCCCGGCCACGCTTCCGACTATCCCGCGCCGATGGAGGAGGAGCTTGCCGGCAGCACGGTGCTGATCGTCGGCTACGGCTCCATTGGCCGCGCGGTGGAGGCACGGCTGCAGCCTTTTGGAGTGACCGTGCAGCGGATTGGACGGCGCGGGCGCGAGGGCGTGGAGCCGCAGGAGCGGCTGGACGAGCTGCTTCCGCAGGCGGACGTGACGGTTCTGCTGGTGCCGCTGACTGCAGAGACACGCGGCTTGATGGATGCACGGCGATTGGCAGCGATGAAGCGCGGTTCGCTGCTTGTCAACGCGGCGCGCGGCCCGGTGGTGGACACGGATGCGCTAGTGGCCGCGCTGCAACAAGGGCGTATCCGCGCCGCCATCGATGTCACTGACCCGGAGCCGCTGCCCACCGGGCATCCGCTGTGGTCCGCACCGAATCTATTGATCACTCCGCATATCGCCGGAGCCAGCCCACGATTCATGCAGCGAGCGATGCAACTGCTTGCCGACCAGTGCCGCCGTTACCTTGCTGGCCAGCCGCTGGTGCATGTCGTCAGCGACGGTTACTGAGCGGGCTGCATCC
>CAXUMX010000033.1:16678-33112 GCA_964252395.1 uncultured Acidobacteriaceae bacterium
CGGCGGCCCTGGGGGGTGGGGCCCCGCCTGGGCGGCGGTTTGGGGCCGGGCCTCCTGCAGCATGGCGCATGTCGTAAGCGACGGCTACTGAGCCAGCACGACCCTCATCGCAATTCGGTGCCTGACGAACAGTGGCGCAGAACTGCAGACAATGGCAGGCACGTTTTAACAAGTCTGTCACACGGCTGACCATCCATCTGACTGGCGCCACGCTACGGCGTCCTGGGGGTGGGCATGGACAGACGGAGGTTTCTGCAGATGAGCGCACAGGCTGGCGCAGTTGCATGGGCATTGCCGTTGCGCAAGGTGCTGGCACAGACCGGTAGCTATGGCAATGGAGTACCGTTCGTGCTGGACCCCTCGCTTACAGGGCTGTCGGCGCAGGACATCGAGACGCTGTTCCAGCAGAATCCTGATGTCACACCGCAACAGCAAGCGGTGGTGTTCCCGCAGAGTGTTGCCTCGGGCGATCCGCGCGTCGATGGCGCGGTGCTGTGGACGCGGGTGGACCCATCTGTACAGGGCGGCCAGTACGCCAACATGGTTGCGCTGCAGATCGCGACCACGCCTGACTTCAGCAGCCAGAGCGTCGTGGCAGCGGCAGTGGCGACTCTCGATCCCAGCCGCGACAATACTGTAAAACTGCCGCTGTCCTTCAACGGACTGGCGCCCTTCAGCACCTACTACTACCGCTTCTACTACAACGGCACGCCCAGCCGGATTGGCCGCTTCAAGACACTACCCGCGGCGACGGCCGATCTGACGCAGCTTCGCCTGGGTTATGTCGTCTGTCAGGACTACGGGAACGGCTACTACACTGCGCTGAACTATCTGGCGCAGGAAGACGTCGATTACGTTGTTCACCTGGGTGACTACATCTACGAGACGATCGCGGCGACGGGGTTTCAGAACAACCCGGTGCGCACCGTGCCTCCGTTTCCGTCCGGCGGGGCCATTCCGCAGAACGTGGATGACTACCGGCACCTCTATCGTGTCTACCGCAGTGACGTGAATCAACAGGCTGCCCATGAGGCGTTTGCGTACATTCAGTTGTGGGACGATCACGAATTCGCAAACGACTGCCATCAGGATTTCCACCCTGACAACAACACCGCGCCGAACGACGCGACGACGCCGCAGCCGGCACTGCGGCAGGCCGCGAACCAGGCGTGGAGCGAATACGGCTTGGCGGATGTGACCTTTGATCCGAGCCAGGACTGGGAGAACTCCGTGCGCGTGTATCGCAAGCTGAGCTTCGGCACCCTGGCGGACTTGATCATCACCGACGAGCGGCTGTATCGGGACGGGCCACCCTGCGGCAACAGCCAGGCTTTCCAGAGGTACTTCTCGCCGGGCTGTGCCGAACTGTCGGACCCCGCGCGCACCATGCTGGGGGCGGCGCAGCGAGACTGGTTTGTGCAACAGGTGACGACTTCGCCTGCGCTATGGAAGCTGTGGGCGAATGAAGTGATGCTGATGCAACTGAAGGTGGCCACGATCTACGTCGATCTGGATCAGTGGGACGGCTACCAGCAGGAGCGCAACCATATCTTTGACGCAATTCGCAGCGCAAGCGTGAAGAACTTCATTGCACTGACTGGCGATCTGCATACCTTCCTCGCGGGATATCTGAAGCACACCTTTGACAACCCGTTCGAGTCGCCGTTGGGAATTGAGCTGATGGTCGGGTCAATTAGCTCAGCGAACTTTGCCGAGGAGATCGAGTCTGTGCTGCCGCTGCCCAGCCGTCCTGTGCCGGCGAAGCAGATGGGAGTCCCGCCGAATCTGCTGGAGCCGGCGATTCGCCTCTCGAACCCGCACATCCAGTACTGGGATTCGTCGACACACGGGTACGGCGTGCTGACCCTGACCAAGGCGCAGTTGACCTGCGAGTTCAAGGCGGTGACGACCATCCGGGAGCCGACGGCGAGCCTGGTGCCACTGAAGACGTTCACCGTGCCGGTGAACCATGTGCGGCTAGAGAGCTAGCCGGTACGCGGGTAAGCAGGAGGCGGAGGCGCAGACGACCCGGCCAGCACCTGTGCCACGTGCACTGCCGACCGATGGCTGCCCTGCGCGATCTGCTCACGGCAGCTGAAGCCATCGGTAACAATCACGGTATCGTCTGCGGCGGCGCGGACGGCGGGCAGCAGTACGCGTTCGCCCAGTGTCTGCGAGACGGAGTATTTGTCGCGCTCAAAGCCGAAGGGGCCGGCCATGCCGCAGCATCCCGCATCCAGCACTGTCAGCTCTGCGCCAGTACGCTCCAGCAGGGCACGCTCTGCCTTCATGCTGAAGACGGCTTTATGGTGGCAGTGGCCATGCAGCACGACGCGACGGCCAGCCAGCGAGGGCGGCTCCCAATGCGGCGCGTGCGCGGCCAGGAAGTCGGCCAGCAGCCAGGTCTGCCGAGCCAGCTGCTGTGCGCGCGGGTCCTGGGGGTAGAAGTTCCGCAGCTCCTCCAGGAAGACGCTGGCGCAGCTGGGCTCAAGCACGATGAAGGGCAGCCCGGCGTCAATCTGCGGGCCCAGCCTTTCGAGAATCTGTGCGAGATAGAGCTTGGCCTGATCGAGAAAGCCGAAGTCGTAGAGAGGACGTCCGCAGCAGACATGGCGCCGGGGAAAGACGACGCGAAAGCCGGCGCTGCGCAGGGTGCGCGCCGCGGCATCCAGCACCTGCGGCTGCAGGTAGTTGTTCCAGGTGTCGGGCCACAGCAGAACGGTTTTGGCATCGGGTGCTGTGTGCGCAGGCTGGCGCTGCTGCCGCTGAAAGCTGCGCGCGGCGAAGCGGGGCAGTTGGCGCTGTGGCGCAATGCCGGCGATGCGCTTGGCCAGCGACGCGGCACCCGGCACCTGCAGAGCACCGTTGACCACTGCAGGTGCAAGCGATGCCAGCGCGGACCAGCGATCCATGAAGCCAAACAGATAGTGATGAAGCGGGTGGCGGCGGTCGCGATAGTGCTGAGCGAGGAATTCGGCCTTGTAGCTGGCCATATCCACCTTGACCGGACACTCGCTCTTGCAGGCCTTGCAGGAGAGGCAGAGGTCCAACGCTTCGTGCACCTGCTGGTTCTGCCACGCATCCGGCAGCACATCGCTCTGCATCAGCTCCCACAGCAAGTGAGCGCGGCCGCGGGTGGAATGCTGCTCCTCACGCGTGGCCATGTAGCTGGGGCACATGGTGCCGCCCTCAGTCTTGCGGCATGCACCGACGCCGACGCAGCGCGTGGTTGCGTTGGCAAAGGAGCCGTCGTCGTCAGGAAAGGCGAAGTGAGTGTGAGGCCGCGCCGCCACATAACCGGGGCCCAGTCGCAGCTTCTCTCCGGGCTGGTAAATGTCGGGCTGATGGGGCGTTCCCATCATCTTGCCGGGGTTCATGCGATTGTCGGGGTCCCATAGCGCCTTGAAGCTGCGAAAGGCCTCCATCAACTCCGGCCCGAACATTTTGGGTAGCAGCGCGCCGCGCGACTGTCCATCGCCGTGCTCACCGGAGAGCGATCCGCCGAACTCGAGCACAATGTCTGCAGCGCGCTCTACAAATTCGCGGTAGGCCTGCACACCCGGCTCCGAACGCAGGTCGTAGCTCATGCGCAGGTGGATGCAGCCCTGGCCAAAGTGACCGTAGATGGGCGCAACGTAGCCAAACTCATGGATGAGCGCGAACAACCGTCGCAGGTAGGCGCCCAGCTTCTCCGGCGGAACGGCAGAATCCTCCCAGCCCTCCCACAGCTCCGGAATGCCGGGGACATAGGTAACTGCGCCGAGTGCAGATTCGCGAACACGCCACACCCGCTCCGCCAGCTCCGCATCCATGCGGCGCGCCTCCGGCCGCAGATCCCATGTAGAAGTCGAGTGCAGAAAGCTCTCGGCCTGCGCCAGTGCGTCTTCTGGGGTATCCGCGCCGAACTCCACCAGCAGAAATCCGCCGCCCTCCGGCAGCAGCGAGATGTCATCGAGGGCCAACTGCTTGCGCCGCAGAAAGTCGACGAGTAGGCCGTCGAAGCCTTCGAGGCCGATGGGGTGCGAGTCGAGAATGCGCGGTACAGCGTCGGCAGCCAGAAAAGCGTCTGGAAAGCCCAGCACTACGAGTTGGCGATGCTGCGGGCTGCGGACCAGCCGCACCGTCGCTTCGAGCACCATGACGCAAGTGGCCTCCGAGCCAACCAGTGCGCGCGCGACGTGAAAGCCATTCTCCGGCAGAAGCTGGTCCAGGTTGTAGCCGGAGACACGGCGCGGAATGTCGGGAAAGCGCTGTCGTACCAGCTCTGCGTATTGATCGCGAATGCGGCGCAGCCCGGCATAGATCTCACCGGAGCGCCCACCGGCGGCGATGGCGTCGGCCAGCTCCTGCTCCGTCATCGGACCGAGCGTCATGCGGGTGCCGTCGTAGAGCAGCACGTCGAGCGACTCGATGTTGTCGACTGTCTTGCCTCCCATCAACGCATGTGCGCCGCAGGAGTTGTTGCCAATCATGCCGCCCAGGGTGCACCGGCTGTGGGTGGCGGGGTCCGGGGCGAAGGTCAACTGGCCCTGCTCTGCCGCAGCGCGCAGGGTGTCGAGCACGACACCTGGTTCGACGCGGGCGCGCTGCTGCTGATAGTCCATCTCCACGATGCGCCGCATGTACTTGGAGAAGTCCAGCACGATGGCCACATTGCAGCAGTTGCCGGGGATGCTGGTGCCGCCACCGCGGGAGAGCACGGCGGCGCCAAACTGGCGGCATGCTGCTACGGCTGCCGCAGCGTCGTCGGCATCGAGCGGCAGCACGACGCCTATGGGCACCTGGCGGTAGTTCGACGCGTCGGTGGTGTACATGGCGCGGGCTGCGGGATCGAAGCGCACCTCACCGCGTACGGTCGCGCGGAGGCGCGCTTCCAGTGCTTCGCCCTGCGCGAAGTCTTCGTGCGGCAGGTGCGTCTCCTGCCGAGTATTCGAAAGGATGGCGAACGGAGCGGCCTGCATGTGATTACACCTCGCTGACGGTGGCCGGGGGCAACGGTGGCAACGCCTCGGCACCAGGCGGCGCGTGGCGCCGGGTTGCGACCGAGACCAGGGCGGCCACCAGCAGGTTAATGGCGCCCGCTGGAAGCGCGGCATACACGGCGAAGGTATGTCCCGCGATGTGCAGCGGAATCACGGACGTCTTCATGTGAACAGAGATCACCATAGCGGTGCCTGCGATCATGCCTGCGGCCCAGCCGGCCAGCAGGGCGCCGCCGCGGAACCAGCGCGTGAAGAGGCCGCACAGCACCGCGGGAACAAGCTGCAGGATCCAAACGCCACCGAGCAGCTGCAGTTCAATCGCATACTGCGCACTGCTATAGAGGATGAAGGCGAGCGCGCCGAATTTGATGATGAGCGAGACCAGCTTGGCCATGGCGGCTTCCTGGCCCGGGGTCAGAGGCTGGCGCACCCACTCTCCCCACAGATTGCGGGTGAAGAGGTTTGCAGTGGCGATGGACATGATTGCCGCGGGCACGAGTGCACCGATGCCGATGGCTGCCAGGCAGAAGCCGGCGAACCACTCTGGAAACATGCGAATGAACAACAGCGGGACCACGGACGAGCTGTCACTGGTCTGGATGCCGGCGGCCAGCGCCATCAGGCCGAGCAGCGCGATGAGGCCCAGCAGCAGATTGTATGCGGGCATCAGTGCGGCGTTGCGGCGGATGACGTCGGCGCTGCGGGAGCTGAGTGTGCCGGTGAAGGTGTGAGGGTAGAAGAGCAGTGCGAGTGCCGAGCCGATCGCCAGACTGGAGTAGCTGGAGTACTGGGCCGGCCGCAGCACGATCGATCCCGGCGGATGGTGCGCGGCGAGCGCGTGCGCGGCGCCGGCGAAGACTGCCCCATATCCCCCCAGTCTGGCCGGGATGATGATCACGGCGGCGATCACCATGACGTAGAGCATGACGTCCTTGACGATGGCGATAGCGGCCGGGGCACGCAGCCCGCTGGAATAGGTATAGGCAGCGAGTATGACGAAGGCCGCGACCAGCGGCCACTCGCCGTGAACGCCCATTGCGGCGATGACCGCGCGCATGCCCACCAGCTGCAGAGCTATGTAGGGCATGGTGGCCAGGATGCCGGTAACGGCGAACGCGATAGAGAGCCATCGGCTGCCGTAGCGGCCGCGCACGTAGTCGGCCAGGGTCACGTAACGCTCACGGTGACAAACCGTCCACAGGCGCGGCAGCACCAGCAGCATCAACGGGAAGCTGAGGATGCAGTAGGGAACCGCGAAGAAGCCGGCGGCACCCACGCCGTAGAGCGCGGCGGGGACGGCGATAACGGTGTAGGCAGTGTAGAAGTCCCCGCCGATCAGAAACCAGGTGATCAGTGTGCCGAAACGGCGGCCGGCCAGTCCCCACTCCTCCAGACTGTTGAGGTCGGCCCGCCGCCAGCGCGCGGCCATAAACCCGGCAACCGTCACCAGGAGGAAACAGAAACAGAACACCGCAAGCGCCGTGGTGTGTATTGGCATTGAGGGAGATTGTACGCGGCGCAGCGCGACCAGCTACAGCAGCAGGGCGGGAGGTATACGCAACGTTCAGAGCATTCGCCGCACTGTCCGGAACGACTCCGCGGTTAGAGGCCGCGCATGCGGTCGATGCTCGCAGAGCCTGGCCCGGCCAGCACCAGCGTCAACAGGGAGACAAGGTAGAGCACAATCACCTCGCCATGCTCCCCGCCCCCGCCCCGGCCGAAGAAGGCGAAGTGATGCACGAAGGCCCATGCGACGGCGCTGTTCACCAGGCAGATGAGCGCCGCCCAGCGGGTGGCGAGCCCCAGCGTGAGCAGGAAGGCACAGACGAAGTCCGCGAAAAAGGCGATGAGAAACGACGGCTGGGCGCCGATGTGGATGGGGTCGGGGAAGTGGGCCATCATCTGCGCCCAGTGCAGAGGCTGCTTCTCCCAGCCGTGCCGGAGGAAGAGGGTAGCGCCGGTGCCAATGCGTAACAGTCCGATGCCGAGCTCGGTCGCGTCCCAACCTGCGCTTGCCCGTGCCATCGTCTCCGGTCCTCTCCTGTTGGCGGCGCTTCCGCCTCCAGAAAAATACTAGAGCAGATGGATTAGTGCACCAGCCCATTCCCGGTGGGCGCATTCCATTCGTCAACTACCACGTCCAGATCGTTGATGATGCGAATGGCGGCCTCGACATTGCGCCGCACCTGGGGCCGGTCCTGCCGGGCAGCGGTGGGCGACTCTTCGATGGCGACGACGCGCCCGTACGGCCACGCGAAGTCCGGGACGGCCGCCAGTGCCTCCGGCAGCTCGTTCAGCCGGACTTCGAGCTCCTGCTTGCGTGCTGCGTCAGGGTGCAGCATGGTGCCCGCATCGAGCGCGCTCCCGGTCTGCCGGGGGAAGATGACGCGCAGCGTCACCGAATCGCGGTGGACGCTGAGGAACGGATTCTGCCACGCGTCCGTGCTGTGCACATCGAGGTAGCGATGTTTGAGCGGAGGCGGTATTTCTTCGAGCGAGGTGCGTGCAGTGGCCTCGCTGGCCAGCAGGGCGCGCGCCTGCTGCTGCTGTTGCCGGCGCGCGCTCAGTGGCGCCGGCTCCGCTGCGGGTGCGGAACGCCGGCAGCCGGGAAGCCACGCCAGCCCGCAGAGGAGCGCGGCCGAGATGCATTTCCGTTGGCGAGGGGAAAGAGCGAAGACAGTCCGGAACACGGCTTCAGGATAGCAAGCCGCGCTGCCGTTCAACGCTCCTGCCACTGGGCCGGACGCTTCTCCAGAAAGGCGCGGGTGCCCTCTCGCTTGTCTTCCGTGGCGCAGGCCAGGCCGAAGAGCGAGGCCTCCAACTGCAGCGCGGACGCGAGCGGCAGATCGTAGCCCGCCTCCACAGCCTCGAGGCAGGCGGCAACGGCCAGGGGCGCCTGCTGTGCGATGGCCCGTGCCACGGCTTCCGCGCGCGCCATCAAGGCTTCGGCGGGAACCACCTCGTCCACCAGGCCGATGCGGAATGCCTCCTCCGCACCCACCATGTCGCCGGTCAGCAGCAGCTTGAGCGCCGCACCTTTGCCAACCAGACGAGGCAGCCGCTGCGTTCCGCCGTAGCCCGGCAGCAGCCCCAGCTTCACCTCAGGCTGACCCAGCCGTGCCCGCTCACTAGCGATGCGCAGAGTGCATGCCAGGGCCAGTTCGCAGCCGCCGCCCAGGGCAAAGCCATTGATGGCTGCGATCACCGGCTTGCCAAGCGTCTCAATCGCGCGAAACACGGCCTGGCCGCGTAGCGAGAGCGCATGCCCTTCAGCGGCCGTTACCTCTGCGAGCTCGCCAATGTCCGCGCCTGCGGCGAAGGCTTTGTCGCCTGCACCGGTGATGATCACGGCGCGCATGGCGCGATCCTGCGCAAGCGTAGCAAAGGCATCGTGAAGGTCCGCAAAGATAGCGGCGTTCAGCGCGTTCAGCACCTTGGGGCGATTGAGCGTTACGACGGCAAAGCCATCGCTCTTTTCCAGCAGCAGATTCTCGTATGGCATGAGCAGGCGATCTCCATCCAGAGTGCGGAACGGGTGAGTGTAGCAGCCCCGGAAGCCGGTGCGCTGAATGGTAGATTGGAGTGAGATGCTCCGGTCTTTTCGCCAATGATTAAAGGAATCACGTTCGTGCATGCGGCCAGCACGCCCGCCGTCTATGACACGCTGCACCGCTTCTTCTCGGCACTCGGGTTTGAGCCAGGCCGCAGCTGGGAGACGGAGTCGAGCCGCGGTGCGCCGTTCCATGCGCCTGTGAGCAGCTTTGAGTTGCTGGACGGCATGGCGCACCTGCCCGCGGAGGTGTTGATCGAAGTCACCGCGATCGACGACGTGCATCGGGCCGCGAAAGAGTGGCTGGAGCAGACAGTCGGCACAGAGCAGGCCGGGCGCCGGATTACAGATGTGGCTGCGACCACCTGGAAGTCGCTGGCCTTCACCGTTGAGCCTGTACCCGGGATCTTCTTCGCCTTCTGGGAGTGGGCGGAGCCGCTGAAGGGCAAGCCGATTGCGATGGAAGGCGATCTGTCAGCAGCGGGCATGCGCTTCGCCATTGTCGTGGCGCGCTGGAATGCGGTGATCACCGATCGGCTGCTGCAGGGAGCCTTCGACGCGCTGCTGCGCAGCGGCGCACAACGGGAGCAGATTGAGCTGGTCCGTGTGCCCGGCGCATGGGAGATACCCTCCGCAGCACGCGCACTGGCGGAGAGCAAGCGTTTCGACGGCATCATCGTGCTGGGCTGCCTGCTGCGGGGCGAGACTGCCCACTACGAAGCGATCTACAACGAAGTCAGCCGCGGCATTGGGCAGTCGCAACAGGAGACCGGCGTGCCGCACGGCTTCGGCGTGCTGACCTGCGAGACCCTGGAGCAGGCACTGAACCGCGCGGGCATCAAGGCAGGGAACAAGGGCTTCGAGGCTGCTGTCGCCACGATCGAGATGGTGGACATTCACCGCAAGATCGCAGCGGGCGCAGACAGGCGCCCGGTATGACGCAGCCTGTCGGCAAGCGCCGCAAGTCCCGCGAACTTGCAATGCAGATGCTGTTTCAGTCGGACGTGGGTAAGCAGACGCCGGACCAGGTACGGCAGAGCTTCTGGAAGGCGCGCGAAGAAGAGATCGATGCGGACACCCGCGGCTTCACGGAAGATCTGTTCCGGGTGGCCACCACTCGCGAAGAAGAGATCGATACGCTGATCGAGCAATACTCGGCGCACTGGCGCATTCCGCGCATGCCAGCGGTAGACCGCAATCTGCTGCGCGTCGCGGTGGCGGAGCTGCTCGGCTTCCCGGGGACGCCGGTGCCTATCGTGATCAACGAGTCGCTTGAGATTGCGAAGCGCTACTCCGGACCAGAGTCGCTCAGCTTCCTGAACGGCATCCTCGACGCAATCGCCAAGAGCCGGAAGTAGAGCGGGCAAGCCGGCGAGATTACTGGTACGGAACCAATGGCCTGCCGACTTGCCATCTGCTTCGTTAGGGGATGGCTCTCGGCTTCACAGCCAGGAACTGCGCCGGCGTGATGCCGCTGCTGCCGTCCGGCAGAGCCGTGCTGAACTGCGCCGTGTCCTGCAGCGTGCTCGAAGAGACGATGTGGATCTGACTGTCGCCGCCAGTCGAGACGAAAATCTGCTGATAGTCGGGGCTGAAGATTGCCGCAACCGGCGTGGTGGCCTGCGGTCCCTTGAGCGCCGCGGCAGTCAGAACTCCCGGCCCGCTGGCGGGAACCTTGTACACCGGCAGCTGCGCGTTCCCCGGCGCTGGGTTGGCCGACTCATACGTCACCACTGCCAGTGACGAATTGGGAGACGTGACCACCTGATGGATTACGGAGGGATTGAAAGCTGCCAGCGACTGCGGATTGTCGCCCGCGTCTGCGATGGGCGCCGGCAACGAAACGGTGGTGGTCACTCCGTTGTTAGTGACCTGCGTGGTGGGGCAGGCGCCGGAGGGCGGCGTGCCCGGCGGGTTGGGCGGCACATTGGTCGGCACCACAACGTCGGAGTCGATAAGCAGGGGCGTTGGGCTGACACTGCCATTGACGGTGGGGTTGATGCCGGCGCTGATCAGGTGGCGGCCATCGGTGGTGCTGGCCAGATGGTCGGCACCGAAGCCGTATCCGATTGCGCCATTGGGCACGGCCGAGGGGTAGTTGTCGATGGGGGTCAGCCGCGTGTCCGGGCAGTAGCTGCGCGCCGTCGTGTTCTGTCCGGAGATAAAGGCGCCAAACTGCGGCACAGCCAGCGCCAGATCGGGCGAGCAGAAGATGTTGTAGCTGGCGTTCAGGCCCGTCCCGGATGAGCTGGGGTTTGCCGGGCAGTTGGTCACCGCAGTGCCGTTGGTGGGATCGAGCGCCTCGGTGCTCCAGCCGGTGAAGGTGTTGTACACGTACAGCTTGTTGGTGCCGACGATGTAGATGGTGCTGCCGTCGGGCGAGAAGGTGGCACGCTGCCCGACACCGCCGTACTGGGTCACGATACTGGCCGGGGTGCCGGTACTGCCGGCGCTGCCGTTGCCGCCGCTGGTTTTCGACCCCGCGCGTGCCGGCGCGTACACATAGAAGATCTGCCGGTCCTGATCGTTGATCAGCACTTCCCCGTTGGTGGGGGAGACGGCGAGCACCACGCCCGGTACGGTCGTGTCTTCCTGGATCAGCGTGTTGTTGGCGGCGGAGAAGACCATCAGCTCGCGATAGCTGCCGAAGTAGAGGCTGGTGGCCGCGGGCGATGGATCAAGCACCATGGAGTTGGGCACGTAGGGCAGGCGGATGGGCGTGCCGACAGTGCTCTGGCTGAGGTCGAGCGCGACGAAGTACTGCGACAGCGGACTGGCCAGCCAGAGCAGGCTGCTGGCATTCCCCGGAGAGGTGACGTTGATGGTATTGCTGGCAATGGGGGTGCCGTTTCCGTTGACGCCGATCCGATTGATGGGGGAGGGGTTGCAGGCGCCCGGCTGGCAGACGGCATAGACGGAGCTCGAGCCAGGGAAGGTGGAGGTGATTCCATTGGCGGTCGCGGTGATGGTGCGCGGGTCGGTCGAGGTGTAGGAGAGCGGAACACCGGTGATGGTGTTGCCGTTGGTATCGATCACCGTGGCGGTGATGGGCTGCGGCGTATTGGGCAGCACGTTGACGCTGGTGCCGCCGTTGGCGGAGAGCGTGATGGTCTTCGGCGGGCAGGTGTAGAAGACACCGGCGCTTGAGCTGGTTCCGGAGATGCTGGCCGTGATCAGGGCAGAGCCGGGCTGACGCGCGGTCGCAACGCCGTTCTGATCGATGGACACGACCGCATTGGTAGCCGAGCTGCCGGAGTTGGAGCCAGTGGTCTGTGCCGCGTAGCTGAGGTGACCCAGAACTGTGCCGCAGTCCGGCACGCCCTGCGCGTTGGGAACCGGTGCGCAGTAGAGGTGTGATCCGGTGTTGTCGGTCACAAAGGCAGAGGCATTCAGCTGCGCCGTCTGGAACTGGGAGAGGCAGGAGGTGCCGTCGCTTATATTGGCGCCGTTGGCCTGGTTGGTGGTGTCCAGCGATACGTTGGTCACCACGGGATGGATGAAGACAGGCACGACGTTGCTCGAGACACCTCCCGCGGTGGCCGTGATACTGGCCACCCCGGAGACGTTGGTAGGCAGGCAGGTGGTGTAGGCAGGGACACCACCGTTGGTGGTCCGGTTCCAGCGGCCGGCGCACACGGCGCCATTCGGGGAGATATCGGAGAACTGATTGGTGGTGTCGGTGGTGCCGTAGAGCGGCGTGCCGACCGGCACGGTCGTGCCCGCGCAGTCCCGGCCGGTGGGCGCCTGCAGCTGCCCGATCTGGCCGTAGGAGAGCGAGATACCTGTCTGCTGCGGCTCCAGGTCGATGTTCACCAGGGTGCCGCGTCTGGTTCCGAATCCCTGTCCGAAGGTGTTGCAGAAGTTATTGGGGTTCTGACCGCAACCAAGGATGGAGAGCTGAATGGGAAGGGAAAGCAGGAACAGAACAGCCAGGATGAGATACCGCCGCATGAAACCTCCCCGCAGCGGTCGAGCGGACGCCGCGGTGCACTGCCGGAAAATCACTGTCTCAAGCATTCTTCCTGGTGCTGTGCTCTGCGGGATTCCCTCAGCCGGGGCCTTCCTTCAGGAGGGACCACAGAAGCCGATGTCGCTCGGGGTGAGACCGACAGAAAGCATGCTTTCGCGTGTGTTCTGAGTGTAAAGCAGAAGAGGAATTGACGGCGAGCCGCCGGAGCGCCCCTGCAGCCGGGGCCTGCGGCTCGTCCTCAGGAAGGGGTCAGCATCTGAGGCAGCAGCTTGAGCACGCGCTGAAAGGGCTGCGTGTTGCCCAGTACCCGAGAGAGCACCAGAGCGCCCTGGATCCGCACGATGGCATCCTCGGCCCGCGTCTGCGCCAGCCCTCGCGGCAGCCCGCTCTCGCGCGCAATCTCCGCGAAGGCCTTCAGCCAGGCTTGCATAGCGGATTTCAGGGCGGCGGCCAGTTCGCCGTCCGCACCCGGCAGTGAGAGCACATCGGTAATGCAGGACTTGTCGCCGCCGGCGTAGAAGGCGCGAAGCTGCTCCACAACCACTGCCACCCGCCGGCGCGGGGAGCTCTCTGCCTGCAGCGGTGCCACGACATGCTGGGCAAACCACTGATCGACGCGCGCCACCACGGCGCGCACGATCTCGTCTTTGCCGCCGGGAAAGCGATGGTAGAGGCTGGCCTTCTCCAGTCCAACGGCTTCGGAGAGCTGGCTCAGGCTGACACCTTCGACACCATAGGTGCGAAACAGGTCCAGCGCCCGGTCCAGCAACTCGTCATCGGCGATGGTGCGATGTGCCACCGGGGGCACCTCCCTGACGCCAGTATATATCCCGAACGTACGGTCGGGAAAAAGTGCGGGAACGGAATATTGCGGAATCCCTACCGGTCGGTCTGGAATCATAAGACGGGCTGCCAATTCCCGTGGAAGCGCCGGGCAGCGATTCGTGCAACGTACTAGAAAGTGAGACTTGATATGAGATCAGCTTTGAAAGTGGCGCTCGGCATTGCAGCCCTGGCCATCGTTCCCCTCGCCCTTGCGGCGGAGAAGCCTGCAGCAGACACCGCGGTCCGTTACAGGAACCAGCGGGTGGACAACGTGAACATCTTCTACCGCGAAGCCGGGTCGCGCGCGCGGGCGACCATCGTTCTGCTGCACGGTTTTCCGTCTTCGTCGCATATGTATCGCGACCTGATTCCGAAGCTGGCGGGAAGCTACCACGTGATCGCTGCAGATATGCCCGGCTACGGCTACAGCGACCAGCCGCCGGTCGATCAGTTTGACTACACCTTCGACCACATCGCAGTGGTGATGGATCACTTCCTCGACTCGGTCGGCGTGACGCACTACAGCATGTACATCCAGGACTACGGGTCGCCGGTCGGCTTCCGGCTGCTGCTCAAGCATCCGGAGCGCATCCAGGCCATCATCACGCAGAACGGCAACGCCTACAGCGAAGGGCTGAGTCCGTTCTGGGATGAGTCGATCGCCCCGTACTGGAAGGAGAAGACGCCAGCGACAGAGAAGAAGGTGCGCGCCCTGCTGACGCCGGAGACGACGAAGTTTCAGTACACCAGCGGCTTCAAAGACCCGGACAAGGTGAGCCCGGACAGCTACACCTCGGACCAGATGACGCTCGACCGGCCCGGCAATGCGGAGATTCAACTGGCACTCTTCTACGACTACCAGAACAACGTGAAGCAGTATCCGCAGTGGCATGAGGCATTGCGCAAAGCGCACCCGCCGGTCCTGGCAGTGTGGGGCAAAAACGATCCGATCTTTCTTCCAGCCGGTGCGGAGGCCTTCAAGAGGGACGTGCCGGATGCCGAGATTCATTTTGTCGACAGCGGTCATTTCGCGCTCGAAGACAGCTCCGACGCCATTGCGAACTACATGCTGGAGTTTCTGCGCAGGCACGTTCGGTAAGAATGTGCGAGCGACAGCTTGAAGGGACCGGGCAGCATACTGCCGGGTCCCTCGTTTCATCGCTCATCGCTCGTCGGTCCTGCTTAGCGGAGGTACTGATCGAACCAGCCCAGCGTGCGCTCGAGCACATCGACGCGGTCTGCGGGTGTGCGAAAGCTGTGGCCCTCGTCGGCGTAGACGACCAGTTCTGTAGGCACGCCTTCCGCCTTCAGTGCATGCCAGAACTCGAAGGATTGGGGCGCCGGGCACTCGCCGTCACGGTCGCCCACCACTACCAGCGTGGGCGTCTTTACCTGGCGAATGAAGTCGATGGCTGAACTCTTCGCGTAGACCGCTGGATCGTCGTACACGCTGGCTCCGAAGAAGGGCAGCATCCACTGGTCGATCGAGTTTTCGCCGTAGTAGCTCTGCCAGTTGGAGATGCCGGCGCCGGCCACGGCTGCATGGAAGCGCTGCGTCTGCGTGACGGCGAACATGGTCATGAAGCCGCCATAGCTCCAGCCGGTCAGCCCCAGCCGATGGTCGTCGATGCTGGGGTAGCGCTTTTCGACCGCATCCACGCCGGCGAGGATGTCGCGGAAGTCGCCGTACCCGAAATCTTTGCGGTTGGCCGCGGTGAAGCGTTCTCCCTGGCCATAGCTGCCGCGCGGGTTCGGCTCCAGCACGAAGTAGTTCAGCGCGCTGATGGGTGCTCCGCCATACCCTGCGTCGGGCCAGCGGGGCAGTACGGCGCCCGAGGGGCCGCCATGCACCATCACCACGAGCGGATACTTCTTCGCCGGATCGTAGTTGCGCGGCTGCATCAGCCAGCCCTGGATGTGGAAGCCTTCGTTGTCCCACTCCACCGACTCTGGCTTGCCCCAGCTGGGCTGCAGGGCGTCGTTCAAGTGGGTCACTTGGGTAAGAGTGCTGCCCGGGGCGAGTCTGCCGGTGTACACCTCGGGAGCTTTCGAGAAGGAGCTGCTGGTCGCGGCGAAGGTCTTGTCGCGCGCAATGGAGAGGCTCATCTCCAGCCGGCCGTCGCCCAGGGTAGTCGGCGTGTCCAGGAGGGTCTCGCTGCCGGCTGGCGACGCGGAAAGATCGTAGGTGGCGATACGGCTGGCGCCGTTTGCTACTTCGGAGACGATCAGCCGGTTCTTGTCCGCCCAATCCAGCCAGGCGACGCTCGCATGGGCTTGCGGGGTGACGTTCTGGGGCGTGCCCCCGGCTGCGGGCACCAGGTAGAGGTCTCCACCGGTCACGCCCTGGTCGCTCATGATGCCACCGATGAGCGCAATCTGCGAGGCATCAGGCGACCAGCGCGGCACGGCGATCTGCAGCCCATGCAGCGGTCCCTCAACCGTGGCCGGGTTAAGAATGCTGGCGGGCTCGGCATTCGCCGTGGCTGCCGCAGTGTAGAGCTGGGCGACCCACCAATTGTTCTCGCCTGGCGGGGGCGCGGCCACATAGGCGAGCCGCGCGGAGTCCGGCGACCAGTCGAACTCGTAGGCATGCAGCCGTTCCGGGGTCAGCAGCTCCGGCTCTCCCCCCTGACGGCTGATGGCAGCGACGCGCTGTATCTCCAGACCCTCGACGCCGATGACGCCGCTGGGAGCCTTCATGGGAGCAAGGGCGCCGGACGGCCGGGTCGCGCCCGGCACATAAAGGAAGCCGATTCGCTTGCCATCGGGCGACCAGGCAAGCTGCTCGATGGCGCCTTTCAAATGGCTGAGCTGGCGTGGCTTGCTCCCGATGCTCCACAGATAGATGTCCTGCTGGCCAGTGTGGCCGCAGCTCCCCTCAAAGGCGAGCTCGCCGGAGTCGGGCGCCCACAGGGGGCTGCCCGCCTCGCACTCCTTCGCCGCCATGGGGACTGGCTGCGCGTTCTCCCCGTGGGGGCCACCGACCATGATCTGCGACTGTGCGGCCCAGGCCAGATGCCGGCCATCCGGTGAGAGCGCGACGCCGGTTACCCATTTGACCTTGCCCAGATCTGCCAAGACGGCGCGGATGCGCGGGCTGGCGGGAG
>CAXUMX010000034.1:0-32967 GCA_964252395.1 uncultured Acidobacteriaceae bacterium
TGGGCGCCACCCTCAAGGTAGAGGTCAGAGGGCCACAGCAGCTCTGGCGGCGTCTCAAGTACCGCCGCCCAGCTGGTGCCGGAGTCGATCCAGACGTCGAGGATGTCGGTTTCGCGGCGGAACTCTGTGCCGTCGCAACCCGGGGTAGCGCAACGCGCTCCGGCAGGCAGCACCCGATCGGCATGCGGGGAGTACCAGGCGTCGGCCCCATGCCGCTTGAACAGCTCCACTACCTGTGCGTAGGACTCCGGCGCGGACAGCGGCTGGTTGCACCTGGTGCACAGAAACAGCGCAATGGGCACGCCCCAGATGCGCTGGCGGGAGATGCACCAGTCAGGCCGGGTGGCGATCATGTTCGAGATCCGCTCCTCACCCCAGGCCGGATCCCACTTCACCCGCTTAATTTCATCGAGTGCGCGCTGGCGGAAGCTGACCCGGCGGCCCTGGCTGTCCTCCATGGGCGTTTCCATGGAGATGAACCACTGCTCGGTGGCGCGGAAGATCACCGGGTGATGGCAGCGCCAGCAGTGCGGGTAGGAATGGTAGATGTCATTGCGTCCGAGCAGCGCTCCGCGCGCCTCCAGCAGCTTGATGATCTCCGGGTTAGCCTTGAAGATGTTCAGCCCGTCGTACTCCGGCAGGCCGTTCTGGATGCGCCCGGCGGCGTCGACATTGCAGACCTGGCTTAGCCCGTAGCGCTCGCCGGTGTAGAAGTCATCGGCACCGTGAGAGGGTGCGGTGTGGACGGCGCCTGTACCCTGGTCGGCGGTGACGTAGTCTGCCAGCACGCCAAGGATCGAGTGATCCAGGAAGGGGTGCTGGAAGGTGACCCGCTCCAGCCTGGTTCCGGGAACGCGAGCGATCTCCCGCGCTGCCTGCAGCCCACAGGCCTGCTTCACTGGATCGGCCAGAGCCTCGGCGACCAGATAAACGTTGCCGTCGGTGTTCTCCAGCGCCAGGTACTCGAATGTGGGCTGGAAGGCGATGGCGAGCGAGGCGGGAAGAGTCCAGGGGGTGGTGGTCCAGATGAGGGCGTAGACCGTCTTGCTAGCCAAGGCGGGGTGGATCTCTTCTGCCGGCGAGGTCAGTTCATAGCGCACGTAGACGCTAGGACTGGTGTGCATCTCGTACTCGACCTCGGCCTCGGCCAGGGCGGTGCGGTCATGCCAGCACCAGTAGACGGGCTTGAGCCCCCGGTAAACGAAGCCGCGCTCGAACAGCTCATAGAAGGCCTTAAGCGTGGTCGCCTCGTACTCGTTCGACATGGTGGTGTAGGGATCCTGCCAGCGGCCGAGCACGCCAAGTCGCTCAAATTGGGAGCGTTGCAGGTCGATGTACTTCTGCGCGTAGCTACGGCAGGCGGCGCGGACGGCGACCGGCGCCATCTCCAGCTTTTTGCGTCCCAGCTGTTCATCCACCTTTATTTCAATAGGCAGGCCATGACAGTCCCATCCTGGGACGTAAGGTGCATCCAAGCCTGTCATGGTCTTGGACTTGACGACAAAGTCCTTGAGGCACTTGTTCAGCGCGTGCCCCAGGTGGATGGGTCCATTTGCGTATGGCGGCCCGTCGTGCAGGATGTACTGGGGGGCACCCCGGCGCGCTGCGCGAATCTGGTCATACAAGCCGACGCGCTGCCAGGCCTCCAGCCGCTTGGGCTCGTTTTCGGGCAGATTCGCCTTCATCGCGAAGGCGGTCTGGGGCAGAAGCAGGGTCTTTTTCAACTCGGGTCGCGCCGGAGCAGCAGCGGACGCGGAGGCCAGGGTTTCGTCGGCAGGCACAGTCATGGTCGGGGTTGACCTTATTGTATCTGCTTACCGGGCGCCGGCTGATTGGCTTGTGACCAATCGAGATGCCGAATCGTCTATTCACGTGAGCGAGATTTGCCAGTGAACAGTGACGCAGGTTTACTCCGTCGTTTCCTTTTCCAGGGTTCAGATTCGCGCAAACCGGCGACACGGGCCGCGCGTTCATAGATAATCAATGAAAGCAAGGCGGTGGGCCCAAAGCTGCCGTCAGGTTCAGGTCAAGAAGTGCCTATGACAAACCAGGTACTGCCCCCACCACCCGAGGTCAAGCCGGAGCCGAGGTACGCGGCGCCGGAGCCCCACCTGCTGAATGAGGTGGTGGATCAACCCGTCTGGCAGAGCATCTTCGAAAACATTCGCGGACTGTTCCGTAAAGAAGAGCTCCCCCCTCTGGAGCTTACCTCGAAGCCGGTCGCAGTCGTGAACCCCTTTCAGGTAAAGCGCAGCCCGGCCTCTTCGGCCATCTCCGCCCTGATTCACGTGCTGGTAATCGGGCTGATCGCCTGGTTCATCATCCAGTCGCAGCTCCATCCCAAGCCCAAGCCGCCGGCACCGCAGGTGGCTGCCGTGGATATCTCCGCCTTCCGGCCGATCGCGCCCAAGGCTGAGGTCTCCGGAGGAGGCGGGGGTGGTGGTGCGCACGAGATCCTGCAGGCGCCCAAGGGCCGCATGCCCAAGATCTCTCAGAATCCGATTACGCCTCCGATGATCGTGCGCAACGAGAACCCGAAGCTGGCTGTTGAGCCGGCGATCAAGTTGCCGCAGAACATCCAGATGCCGAACAACAACATGCCCAACCTGGGCGACCCGCGCACGACAGTTGTCGGCCCGGCTTCGAATGGACCCGGCTCGGGCGCTGGCCTCGGCACCGGCTCGAATGGCGGTATCGGGTCCGGCAACGGAAACGGCTACGGTCCGGGTGAGGGCGGCGGCGTTGGCGGCGGCCTTTACCATGTGGGCGGCGGTGTGTCTCCGCCGGTGCTTATCTCGTCGGTCGATGCCGAGTTCTCAGACGAGGCGCGCCGTGCCAAGTATCAGGGTGTCTCCGTCGTCTCGCTGATTGTCGATGCTCACGGCAACCCGCAGCGTATCCGCGTGGTGCGGAAGCTGGGGATGGGGTTGGACGAGAAGGCAGTGGAGGCGGTGCAGCAGTACAAGTTCCGGCCTTCGATGCTGGGCGGCAAGCCAGTCCCGGTTGAGATCACCATCGAAGTGAACTTCCACATCTACTAGAGTCTCTATTCGGTCTGATTATTTCGAGAAAGCAATGAGACCCGCCTAAGACGCGGGTCTCATTGGCTTGCAGGCGAGTTGATGCGCGTTCAGCAGCGGCTGCGAGGGTTGTGCTGATTTGATTTCACCCACTGCTCTTGTTATTCTCAGTGAGTTCCACCCCGCCAGGTAGTGCGCCCATAGCTCAGTTGGATAGAGCGACTGACTACGAATCAGTAGGCCGGAGGTTCGAATCCTTCTGGGCGCACCATAGTCCCGACAATCTCTCTTGCATTCCCCGGAAGCTCTGCGGGGCGGCCGTCCTGTTCGATTCGCCGCAGTCTTGCGGCGGGGTGTGTGCCACCCCGCCAGATGTTACTTCGCGAGCTGCGCCGTAGCGGGAAGCTTCCACTCTGGCCGAATGTAGTGGCAGGTATAGCCGTTCGGATAACGTTCCAGATAGTCCTGGTGCTCCGGCTCTGCCTGCCAGAATGGACCGGCAGGTGCGACCTCGGTGACGACCTTTCCGGGCCAGATCCCGGAGGCATCGATCTCCCGGATCATCTCAGCCGCAATCTCCTTTTGCGTCTCATTCGTGTAGAAGATGGCGGACCGGTAGCTCGTTCCATGATCGTTACCCTGCTGGTTGGGCGTGGTCGGATCATGAATCTGGAAGAAGAATTCGAGCACCTGGCGATAGGTCAGGGTCAGCGGATCGAAGATGATCTCGATCGCTTCCGCATGAGTGCCATGCTTCCTGTAGGTCGCGTTGGGCACATCGCCGCCAGTGTAGCCGACGCGGGTAGAGACGACCCCTGGAAGGCGGCGGAATAGATCCTGCACACCCCAGAAGCAGCCTCCGGCAAGAATCGCAGTTTCGGTAGATGCAGTCATTGGCTTTTGTCCTTTCTGCAGTTGGAACAGAGCTGCCGCATTGGCGCCATGCTTCCTTACGGTCGCCCTACGACGAGCAGCGTATCTGCACGGTACCAGTCAAAAGCAGCTGGTTCATTGGATGGGGCAATAACTTGTGTCGATTCTATGCACCGTCCAGTCCGACGGTTCACCGCAGGTTGCCAGTTTTCGAGAAAAATCTATACATCGTCTATCCCAACGAACGGCAGTGTGCATCTGAGGAGGCCATAGCATTGTTCCATGGTGGGAACTAAGAGCTTCCCCACCGCGCGTTGCACCCCCCCAGAGCTGAACCGTTATTCGGGCCGTCTGGCCGGGCTGGATCGCTGGATCCTGTTACATCCCCCAACATACTTCGGATGGAACTCGGTTCCAGGAGCTGGTATATGAGACATCTTCTTCAACTCTGCCTTATCGCTTTCGCTACTGTGAGCGGCGCATGCCTCTTTTCCGCACAGGCGCAAGAGACCGCCACAACCACCACTACTTCGCCAGTCGCCTACGTCTATGTCTCCCGCCCCACGCACATCGACGGCTTCGCGGCATCCTCGAGCGGGAAGCTAACGCCGGTCCCTGGATCGCCGCTCGCGAATACGGACGTACGAAGAATGTCAGTGAGCAAAAAGTTTCTCTTCGGCGAGAGCGCGGACCAGGGGCATGAAGTCATTACAGGCTTCTCGATAAACTCGCACGGCTCCCTGCAGAAGGTGAGCTCGATTAACGCGTTCATGTACGAGCCAGAAAACGGCTGCGTGAACTATCCCGACCTGCTGATCGACTTCACCGGCGTCACGCTCTACAGCCAGGAGAACCCCTGCAACTCCGATGCGGCGTATCTCTCCTTCCGTATCGAATCCAACGGCAGCCTGCAGTTTCTGGGCAAGTCGGGCGGCCGGATCGGTGCCGACACACAGGGAATTACTGCCTACCTCACAAAGATGGGCGGAAATGCGTTCGCCTATGACGGGTATTGTGCAGAGAGCGATAACCGGCAGTCGGTGATCGACATTTACAAGCGGGAAAGCAATGGGTTGCTGACCTACATAGGCCAGGACAACTTTGTTCCTCCCGGTCCATCCGGAAAGCAACTCTGCGCAGGTGTAGTCGCAGCCGACTCGGAAAACCATCTCGCCGTGGCGCTGCAACGCATTGATAGCCAGCAGGGGGATAATGGATTGTTTGTCGGCCCCTACTATCTGGCCAGCTATGCGGCAGGCTCAAATGGTCAGCTCACCACAAAGAGCACCGTCGCCACGATGCCGACCCCCTCGGTGACAAGCAACCTGTTCGTCAACGCGATGAGCATCTCTCCTTCGAATAAGTACCTCGCGGTCGGCGGTCCGCAGGGCTTCCAGATCTTCCACTTCAACGGCAGCAGCCCCATTACCAAGTACAGCGGTGCGCTGCAGACGGGCGTGAGCTTCATTCAATTCGGCTGGGACAAGGCAAACCATCTATACGCCCTGGGCGACGGAAAGCTGTTTGTCTACACCGTGACCTCGACCTCGATCAAGCAGGCCTCGGGCTCGCCTTACCTGATACCGCAGGCTTCGAGCCTTAGCGTTCTGGATCTGCCGTAAGTTGTTCACGACTCCGTCGAAGGATTCGGCGCGGGCTGGTTGCGCAAGGCCCGCGCTGTCTGTGTCCTTGAGTGAAGGTTTCCGGGCTTTACTGGCTCTGCTTGCGCTCCTGTCAGGTAGCATTGCGCTGGCATGCACTTGATCCCTTCCCCGAAATTTAGCCAGCGCAACCTCTGGTTTTCTCTCGTGTCCCGGCTAGCCCATCTTCTCCTTCTGCTCTGTTCGGTCGCGGCCTGGGCGCAATCTCCGGCTAGCGGCGTGCGCGGCCGCGTTCTGAATGCTGCAGCCGAGCCCGTCCGTGGGGCGACGGTGCATATTGCGCAAGGCTCCAAGCAGCGGACCGCGACTACCGGCGACGATGGTGGATTTGCTCTGGCCGATCTCGCGCCAGGTTCGTACGCACTCTCGATCGATGCTGCCGGACACAGTGCACAACTCCCCGGCCCTCTGACGGTCGTTGCCGCGCCGGCGACTGTCGTGCTCACCCTGCTGACAGACGGTACGGTGCAACTGACGGCTGTGCCCGCCGCGAACACTGCCGGGGGCGGCGAGAATCTGTCAGCGCAGTCAGTAAGCGAGCTGCCCCTGAACAAGCGCGACCTGGGGCAACTGCTGCTGCTGGCGGCAGGCACCAGCACCGACCAAAATGGAGCCTCGAACTTCACCCAGCAGTTCGCAATCAATGGGCAGCGTGGGGTGGCGGCGACATTTGCTCTGGATGGAGCCGATATCTCTGACCCGGAGATGGGTGGGGCCACCTTCAGCAACTTCAATGTGGATGCAGTTGCGGATCTGAAATCGAGCTCTGGCTGGCTACCCGCTGAGATCGGGCGCGGCGCCGCAGGGCTGACGAACATTCTTACCCGCTCCGGCACTGACGCGGTGCACGGATCGGTCTTCGAGTTTCTGCGCAACTCGGCGCTCGATGCGCGCAACTACTTTGATCACCCTACGGTAGTTAGCCCGGGCCGGATTCCACCGTTTCGCCGCAACGAATTCGGATTCACCAACGGTGGTCCGGTGTTTCTGCCGCGGGTCTACGACGGCCGCGGCAAAACCTTCTACTTCGTGGAGTATCAGGGATTCCGCCAGGTCCTGGGCACCACGCAGGTGTTGCCCGTACCTACGGCGGAGGAGCGGCAGGGGCGGGACACGCTGGCCTACCCCGGTGACACGCTGCTGGTCCCGGTGGACAGCCAGATCGGCAGTATCCTGGTGCGGTACCCACTGCCCAATGAGCCAGAGGGACCCTTCGGCGTCCACACATACGCGACCTCTTCCAAGGTGACGACGGACGCCAACCAGTTCTCAATCCGCCTCGATCAGCAGGCTGGCGCGCGCGACCACTTTTTCGCACGCTTTTCGCTCGATAACCTGACCGGGCCCACCACCAATCCGGACCAGACGGCGCTCGATCCAAGCTTCGGGGTGCGCTACATCGATCGCCAGCGCAACTTGGTGTTCACGCACGTCCGAACCGCGTCCGAACGACTGAGCCTAGAGACCTCGTTCAGCATCACGCGCTCCACGCCCGGCTTTCCAACGCCGAATCAGACCGATCCCGCGCTGCAGTTCAACGACGGGCTCTATGAGGGCTTCAACACCGCCGCAGGTTCCGTGATGCAGGCGTACGGCAACCTCTTCCAGTTGCAGGAGAATGACGCGTACACGCGGGGCGGCCATGCCCTGAGGTTCGGCGGAGAGGTGCGTGTGAATCGTGACACTACCTTCTTCGGCACCGCGCCTAACGGTGCGTACGGATTCGGTGGCGGCACGTCGTACTCGCCTGTTGCGATCCAGTCCACCAGTGGCACACACAATGTGGCTGCAGGCGATCCGCTGCCGGACACGCTCAGCGCGTTGCTGACGGGCAGCGCCTTCTCCTACAGCGCCGCCGTTGCCCCGCCGTACTTCTCCAGCGGAGAGCATAGCGGGCCTGCTGCAATCAATCGCAACGCCTTCGAGTTCTACGGGCAGGATACGTGGAAGATCACGCCGCACCTGACGCTGAACTACGGACTGCGCCTGGAGGTGTACACGCCTATCTCGGAGCGAGCCAAGCGAACCTCCGGTTTGCGGGAGATCGGGCGCCAGCAGGTCTTTGTCGTGAACCCGCAGCCCGGCTACCAGACGTACCGAAACAACTGGGGCCCACGGGTGCAGGTTGCTTGGCAGCCGGCAGAGTCGTGGGTGGTGCATGCGGGCGGCGGTATCACGACCATTCCGCCGAACATCTGGCAGGACAATAACCTGACCGGCGCAACGCCCTTTGTCATCTATCCGCGGCTTACAGCGGAGCCCGGCGCGCCACTTTCGTATGGGTTCAAGATCACGCCATCGCAGCTGCCGCGCGCCTATGACACAGCCGGGCAAGATATCTTCGCCAGCGGCGATACGAAGAAGGTTCCTGCGAATACTGTGCTGGACGTCGACCGCTACGAACGCGACATCGCGGCGCTCTCTCCTGGCAATCAAATTACGCCTCTGAACCTTGCGTCGATCGACGTCAACTTTGGCAACGCCGCGCTCTACACCTGGACGCTGGGAGTGGAAAAACAGTTCGGCAAACTGGCGACGTCGGCCAGCTATGTGGGCACCACGGCGTCGCATCTGCCGCGGCTCAGCTTTCCCAACGCCTACCCGGGCGCGACCGCCGGCTTTGCGCCGCACACAGAGTTCGATAGCCAGGGACGGGTGGCAGGCGGATTCGGCACCGAGACGGTCGCGACTGATACGTCGCACTCCAGCTATCACGCTCTGCAACTGTCCGCGCAAGGTACGGTGGGACATGGTGGACCGGGCGTGCAGGCCAGCTACACCTGGTCAAAGTCGCTGGACGATGTCAGCTCCGTGCTGGGCGCCGGCGTGAATGGCGGCATTGGGGCATCCGCACCTGCCATGCCGCAGAACCCATTCGACACGCACCCGGAGCGCGGTCCCTCCACCTTTGACGTCACCCACGGCTTCACGTTGAGCGTTGCGCAGGATCTTCATCTCGAGACGGTCGATGCGCTGCGCTTCGCCGGGCGCAAGCTGACCCGCGGGTGGGAGCTGCTGAGCATCTCGACAATTACGAGCGGCGCGCCTTTCAGTGTTTATTCAGGGATACAGCAGACTGGCGCCGGTTCGGCCGGCACCGATCGTCCCGACCAGGTTGGCAAGCCAAAGCTCTCGACCGCGCGCAAGCAACGTCAGGATTACTTCGGCCGGGGAGAAAACAACGTCTCCTTCTTTTCCATCCCCATCCATCTGCCGGATGGCACCGGGCCCAATCAGGGACGATTCGGAATACTGGGCCGCAATACCTTCCGCGGGCCGGCGTACTACGACTTCGATTTCTCCCTCATCAAGGACACCGGGATCGGCACACGCCGCAGCGGAGCAGAGCTGGTGGATCTGCAGTTCCGCTCGGAGTTCTTCAATATCTTCAATATCGCCAACCTGGGGCTGCCGGCTAACACGCTACTGGGCTCTGGCTTCGGGCAGATCAGCCGGACGGCGGGCACCTCCCGCCAGATCCAGTTCAGCCTGAAGCTGATCTATTAGCTCCGCCGCCGGCACCTTTGCTGGTGCTCCGGAGCTTGCAAAACAGTCTGAGCTACGCCGTAAGTGGAACGAAGCGCAGGGCGGCGGAGTTCATGCAGTAGCGCAGGCCGGTTGGCTCCGGGCCGTCACTAAAGACGTGGCCCAGGTGGGCGTCGCACAGCCGGCAGGCGACTGCGGTACGCTCCATACCCCAACTGCTGTCGGTCTTCTCAAGCACGTTCTCCCGGGCGATGGGCTGCCAGAAGCTGGGCCAGCCGGTGCCGGAGTCGAACTTGGTCTGGGAGCTGAACAGCGCATTGTCGCAGCAGATGCAGCGATAGAGGCCGGCGGCATGCTGGTTCCAGAGCTTGCCGGTGTAGGCGATCTCCGTGTCGGCACGGCGCGTCACCTCGTAGGCGCCGCCGGTGAGCTGCTGCTTCCACTGGCGTGCGCTCTTGACCACCATGGGCACGCTGGCCGCCCGCAGCCGCTGTCCATTTGGGCCGAACAGGACGACATTTACCGAAGGGGGAGGGCCTGCAGGCACGGCGTTGTCGACCAGGTCGGTTTGCCCCTGCTGCCGCAGGCTGAGCAGCGCCACCCCGCCCAGGGCAGCCATGGCGGTCCCGAGAAACAGACGGCGCGTCGTCTTGCGGGAGGCCAAATCCGCGCCCGCATCGGCCGCGAACAGGCCGCTGCCGGTTGGAGCCGGCGGTGTGGGATGGAGTGGGGAACTCATACAATTTGGACGCTGAAGCAGGGCCGGAGTTACGCCTGGGGTGCTACCAGTGGAAGCGGAGCGATGCTACTGACCGCAGGCAGATTACTTGGCTGGCGCCGGCTGGGCTGGCGCTGGTGGCTGGCTGGCGTCCGGGTGCACGATGGGGTTCTGGGGCGCGACCAGCGGCACCTGTTCCACTACGCTGATGCCGCCGCGGCGCAGCAGGTTCGCGACTACGGCGCTGGTCAGTCGGGTAGCGTCGTACTCAACCCGGATGGTCTTGTCCGGCTGGTGTATCTCGATGCGACGGATCCCGTAGACCTCTTTGAGATTGCCCATGGCAAACATCGCGGCCTCGGACGGCTGATGCTCATAGCGAAAAAGCACGTCGACGTTTGTCATATAGCCGCAATCATAATGCAAAGCGGAGCGGGGCGCGGAGCGATGTTTAAAGGCGGCGCAGATACGCCAGGATCTCTGGATTGGTCCAGTCCTGGGCACCGATGAACTTGCGTCGCAGGATGCCGTGCTGGTCGATCACATAAGTTTCTGGGTAGCGGAAGGTGCCGTAAAGAGCGCTGGAGCGACGGGCCGAGTCCTCAACTGTCAGCAGCCCCACTTTGTTCTCCGACAGGAAGCTGCGATAAGCGGCGGAATCTCCATCCGTGCTGACAGCCAGCACCTGAACCTGCGGCAGCGCCCGCTGCATTGCGGTCAGGGACGGCAGCTCCTCGATGCAGGGGGCACACCAGGTCGCCCAGAAGTTCAGCACCACGACCTTGCCCCGGTAATCGGCCAGGTGAACCGTCCGGCTGCCGTCGGAGACGGTAAAGTCGGGTGCCACGCGGCCGGTCTGCCGTGGAGTGCTGCCTCGGTCGCAGCCGCCGATGAACAACGCCAGCGCGGGCAAAAGAAGGCGGAGACTGGTCACACCTTCATCATACCGACAAGGATTTGGCGTTTGGCGCCCGCGGTCTGAAGCGAATCGCACGCCGGGTCATCCATTGGATGGACTTCCCTGTGTGCTTGGAAGAGGCCCGGAAAGGATGCGACGCCTGGACCAGGGCGGCATAGTCCTTTGCGGCTTTATAAACTAGTGGGTTATGCAGGTTTCAACGGGGATAGAAAGAGCTGATGATTCTACTGACACGCAGGGCCGACTTTTCCGCCGCACACTACTACTGGAACGACGCCTGGAGCGACGCTGAGAATCAGCGTGTGTTCGGCAAATGCGCCAACCGCAATGGGCACGGCCACAACTACACGCTGGAGGTGACGGTGGCCGGCGAAGTGGACCAGCAGACCGGCTTTGTCGTCGACCTGAAAGAGCTGAAGGACGTGATGCATCGCGAGGTGGTAGATGTATTCGACCACCGCCATTTGAATCTAGAAATTCCGGAGTTTCTCGACCGTGTTCCAACGGTCGAGAACATTGCGATCAGCAGCTGGGAGCGCCTGGACGGTAAGATCCGGGGTGCGCGTCTCTATCGCATTCGCGTCTACGAGACGGAAGATCTGTTCGCAGACTTCTATGGAGTGGAGCAGGATCAGGCCTCTGACACGAAGCAGGTCGCGCGATGATTGTCGGCCTGACTCGCGCGTATCACTTCAGTGCGTCGCACCGGCTGGATTGCGCGGCGCTCTCTGCGCAGCAGAATGCAGAGGTCTACGGCAAATGCAATAACCCGCATGGGCATGGGCACAACTATCGTGTCGAGGTGACGGTGCGCGGCACCGTGGACAGCACCACGGGCATGGTGATGAACATGGCAGAGCTGGATGCGCTCGTGGGCGGTCTGGTGGTGGAGCGCTTTCATCTGGCGAACTTGAATGTCGATCCGCTCTTTGAGCAAGAGGTGCCGACGACAGAGAATTTGTGCCGGAGCATCTATCAATTGCTCTCCTCCAGGATGCCTGCGCCTCGTCTTGAACGAGTGCGGATAGAAGAGACGGAGAACAACTTTTTCGAGTACGCAGGAGAGATAGAGCATGGCTAAGCCGAAGCAGACGGCGGTCGGAGACGCGGGCGTAAGACCCGCGGTGGTGCACAGTGGTGCGTCGCTGGCCCGCGTGCACGAGGTGGTTGTGCCGCAGCAGGCGCATGCGGCGGAGCTTGGCAAGTACACGACAGAACAGCTCTATGCGGAGCTGCTGAAACGCTTCGATGAAGATCCGACGCGCGATGGCCTGCAGAAGACTCCGGAGCGGGTATCGAAGGCGATGACCTTTCTGACCCAGGGCTACCGCGAGGATCCGATGGAGATCCTTCGCTCTGCGCTCTTCGACGTGGATTACGACGAGATGGTGATGGTCAAGGACATCGAGATGTACTCGTTGTGCGAGCATCACATGCTGCCCTTCTTCGGGCGGGTGCATATCGCCTACATTCCGAATGGCCGCGTGGTGGGGCTGAGCAAGCTGCCGCGGCTGGTGGATGTGTTTGCGCGCAGACTGCAGGTGCAGGAGCGGATGACACGCGAGATCGCGAATGCGCTGCAGGAGGCGATCGAGCCGCAGGGCGTAGGGGTGGTGATAGAAGCCCGGCACCTGTGCATGATGATGCGCGGGGTAGAGAAGCAGAACTCCTCGACCGTAACATCGGCAATGGCAGGTGTTTTCCTGGAAGACAAGACGCGGTCGGAGTTTCTCTCGCTTGTGCGCGAGCACGCACACGCGTCGATGTAGCGCGCCGTTATAGTGAGAGAGTGAATGGCCTTCTGATCGTCGACAAGCCGGCCGGCATGACGTCGCACGACGTGGTGGCCAGTGCGCGGCGCATTCTGGGGGAGCGCTCGATCGGGCATCTGGGCACCCTTGACCCGATGGCTACCGGTGTACTGCCGTTGCTGGCAGGGCGATTCACGCGACTGGCACAGTACTTCGGCAAGATGGAGAAGTCCTACACCGGAACGATCCGGTTCGGCCAGGCCACGACTACCTATGACGCAGAGGGTGAGCCGGTCGGAGAGGCGCAGCCGGTAGAGCTGAAAGCCGACGTGCTCGAAGAGAATGCCGCGCACTTTCGTGGAGAGATGCTGCAGACTCCGCCCGCCTTCAGCGCGAAAAAGATCGGTGGACGTCCGGCCTACAGCATGGCGCGTGCGGGCCAAGAAGTGCGGCTCGAACCGGTGCGAATCGTGGTGCACCAGTTTCAGATTACGGCCATCGGTAAAGACACGGCCGACTTCGTCGTGACTGTCTCAGCGGGCGGGTACATTCGTGGCATCGCGCATGAGCTGGGACAGCGACTGGGCTGCGGCGCGCATTTGTCCTCTCTGCGACGCGTGGCTGCGGGTCCGTTTGCGATCGACGCAGCGTTGCCACTGGAGCAAATGGCTGCGCTAGCCGCGGAGGGTCGGCTGGCAGAGCACCTGCCGCATCCACGGCTGCTGCTGCCTGATTTGCCTGCGACCACGGCGGATGCGCAGACCGCCGGGCGTATGCGCAACGGCGCATTGTGCAATCTCGCTGACTATTCCGGCGCGGCGTACGTCAAAGTCTTTGCTAACCGGCACGAGCTGATCGGGATTGCGCAGCGCGTTGCGGGCACACTGTTTCAACCTGTCGTCGTGATCGGGTGAGCTAGTGGTGCAGCAGCGGCGTAACCAGCGGCAGCAGATTGCGCGCGACCTGTGCGTTGCCCTGGGCAGTGGCGTGGATGCCGTCCGGCTGCATGCTGCCCGGCACACCGTAGACACCCTGGAGCAGGAAGGGAAGCAGCGGTAGGTGATAGCGGTGCGCCAGCAGGACATAGGTTTGGTTGAAGGCGCGGACATAGTCTGGTCCGTAGTTGGGCGGCAGAGTTATGCCCCCCAGCACGACCTTCGCCCCGGTGTGCTGGAGCGTGCTCACGATAGTGTCCAGGTTGGCGCGACTTGCGTCGATGGGCACGCCGCGCAAGCCATCATTGCCGCCGAAGGCTACGATGACCACCTGCGGCTTCAGTGCGACCACCCCATCCAGCCGCGCCACCCCGTCCTTGGTGGTATTGCCGCTGATGCCGGCGTTCACCACGCGGTAGTGGTAGCCCTGGGCGTCGAGATCGCGCTGCAGGAAGTCCGGATAACTATTGCCCGCATCGACGCCGTAGCCAGCGGTGAGACTATCGCCGAAGGCGACAATCGCCGGGCGCGTGTCGGTCTCCGGAGCCGCTGCGGCACCGGAGTCACCCACGGGCGCGCTCTCTGCAGGCGCAGCATCCTGTTTCTTGCAGCCCGGAAGCGGCGAAGCAGCCATCAATCCAATCAAAAGAGTTATAGCGAACGAGAGCAGGGGCCGGGAACTTTGCGAGTGCCTCACTCGTTCAATCTAGAGGAATCTTCCCGCAGGTGTATACGGGTCAGGCGGCAGCCGTTGCGGCGATTTCCTCACGGATCGCTCATTCAGAGCTGCACTCCGGCCAGATACAGCTCGGCGAAACTTGCTCTTGCGGTGCGCGGTGACTCGCGCAAAGGGGCGGCATGATCGAAGTGCGGGGTCTGAAGAAGTCGATACGCAACGGCACCAACACGGTTGAGATACTCCGAGGCATTGACCTGACTATTCCTGCCGGGCAGTTCGCCACCATCATGGGCGCTTCCGGCAGTGGCAAGAGCACGCTGCTGGGCCTGCTGGCAGGGCTGGACGCGCCGACCGAAGGGGAGGTGCTGCTGGATGGCGTCTCGATCTCCCGGATGGGCGAAGACGAACTAGCGGAGATTCGCGGCCGCAAGCTGGGCTTTGTCTTTCAGTCGTACCAACTTATCCCCATGCTCACGGCGCTTGAGAACGTGATGCTGCCGGCGGAGTTGAGCGGGGCGGGGCGAAACGGAACCGGCGACGGCCGCGCCAGGGCGACAGAGTTGCTGGCCAGCATGGGTCTGGCCGACCGCGTGGGGCACTATCCCGTGCAGCTATCCGGCGGCGAACAGCAGCGGGTTGCGCTGGCGCGGGCATTCATGATGGAGCCGCCGATCGTTCTGGCTGACGAGCCAACCGGAAATCTTGATTCACGCAATGGGGAGCATGTGCTGGACCTGCTGCTGAACCGGCACCGCGAGAGCGGGACGACGCTGGTGATGGTGACGCATGACCCGCAGGTCTCCGCGCGCGCGGAGCGGCGGATCGTGTTGCGCGACGGCCTGGTGACGGAGGATGTGCTGCTTGAGGAAGGAGTCGCACGATGAGGCGCCTGGGATGGCCCGCCGCCTTGCGCATCGCCTGGCGGGAGTTTCAGGCGGCTCCGGCGAAGTTCCTATTCGTGATCGTGTCAGTGGCGATCGGGGTAGCGGCGTTGACCGGGGTACGCGGCTTTACCGAGTCGTTCCAGAAGACGTTGCTGGGCCAGGCACGCACCATCATGGCGGCCGATGTATCCGCGCGCATGTTCCGGCAGCCCTCTGAGAAGGAAACGGAGCAGTTGAACGCGCTGGCAGGCGTTGAGCGCACCACGGTGACGGAGCTGGTCTCCATGGCATCAACGCCGTCCGATCCGATTCCACTGCTGGTGGCTTTGAAGGCAGTCGACCCCACACTATATCCGTTCTATGGCGAGTACCGGCTTCGTCCCGCGGCGCGTCTGCGCCAGTTGCTGACACCAGAGACGGTACTGGTGGGTGAGGATCTACTGATCCGCCTGCATGCGAATGTTGGCGATCAGCTGAAGGTGGGCAACAGCAGCTTCCGCATTGCCGGCGCGATTGAGCGCGAGCCGGACCGGATGAACTCGTCCATGGGGATCGGACCCCGCGTGCTGATTACCCAGCAAGGACTGCAGGCGAGCGGCCTTCTGCAGCCGGGCAGCCGCGCCGGCGAACGCTTCCTGATGCGGATCGAGCCGGGTGCAACCAGCGTCACCCAGCTTCGTGCGCGTGTCGAGAAGATCCTTCCTGAGGCGCAGGTCACCGACTTTCGCGAGGCCAACCCGGCGCTGACCCAGGGTCTGGATCGCGCGACCAGCATGCTGAGCCTGATCTGCCTGGTGGCGATGGTGCTGGGCGCGATTGGCGTTGCCATGTCCATGCGCGCGCACCTGGAGCAGCGCATGGACATCCTGGCCACGATGAAGTCCATCGGGGCGCGCTCCTCAGACATTCTGCGGATCTACCTGCTACAGACGTTGCTGCTGGGCCTCATCGGTGGACTGATAGGAGTCGTGGCCGGCTTTGGTGTGGAGTGGACTATCCCCCTGCTCGCAGCCAAGCTGCTACCGATTGAGCCGACACTACACCTGCCGATTCGCGCCGGTCTGGCCGGGCTGGGCACCGGCATCCTGACCACACTGCTGTTCTGCCTGCCTCCGTTGCTCGATATCCGACGGATCAAGCCGAGCCTGGTGCTTCGCCGACTGGTTGAGCCGCCCGCCGAGACTACGTTCGAAGAGCGATGGAAGCGGCAGCGCGCACGGTGGATCAGCACCGGCATCATCCTGCTGGCGCTGGGTGGCATCGCGACCGGGCTGACGCAATCGCTCACCGTGGCGCTGTGGTTCACCGTCTCCCTGGTCGCGTTACTGGTCTCGATTACGCTGCTCTCACGCGGCACGCTGGGCGCTCTGCGGGCCGGCCTGACGCGTACCCGCCTCAGCCTGCCGTCGGCTGTGCGGCATGGCCTGTCGAATCTGTATCGGCCAGGGAACCAGTCCACGGCCGTGCTGACTGCGCTGGGCGCGGGCATCATGCTGATCCTGACCGTCTTCCTGATGCAGAGCGGAGTGCTGCGGGAGATGCAGGAGACGCTAGGCAAAGGTCTGCCGAACATCTTCCTCATCGATATTGCGAGCGATGAGCTGAATGGCGTCTCCACATTGCTATCGCAGCAGGCCGGCGTACACGGGCGCATGGAGGAGCTTCCGCTAGTCACAGGCAGATTGATGCAGGTGGATGGGAAGCGTGGCGAGCAGTTGAAGCAGGCGAAGATCCCGCAGCATCTGCTGCAGTCCGTCAGCCTGACCTGGTCGGACGTAGTGCCAACGGGCAGCAAGGTGCACCGCGGACGCTGGTGGACGCCCGGTACGCAGGGCGCCGTTGCGGTGTCAGAGGGACTGGCGCGCCGCATGCACCTCGATGTCGGCTCGAAGCTGGTCTTCACCGCGGGAGAGCGGACGATCCCCGTAACCGTAAGCGCGATCTATGCCAGCGATGGACAGCACGTCTATGGGCGCAGCGAGTTCGTTTTGTCGCAGGCCGCACTCGCCCATCTGCCCGTGGTCTGGTACGGAGCGTTGCACGTGGATACGCCGAAGATCCCGCAGATGCAGCGCGCCCTGTTCGCCGCCTATCCGACCGTCACCGTCATCAACCTGGCAGACCTGCTGGACACCGTCGCCGGCATCGTGCGGCAGGTGACGATCATTGTGCGCTTTCTGGCTGCGTTCTCGATCCTCTCGGGCCTGGTGATTCTGGCCTCAAGCGTCGCCAGCACTCGCTTCCGCCGCGTCCGCGAGGTGGTAGTGATGAAGACATTGGGTGCGCGCCGGATGCGGGTCTCGACGGTGTTTACCGTGGAGTTCGTCGTGCTTGGCCTGCTGGCCGGTGTGGTGGGAGTGATCTTTGCCAATATTCTAACGGCCATCCTGCTGCACAAGCTGGAGGTGCCCTACCAGCCGCAGTGGCTGGCGGGCGCGGTTGCTGCCGCGGGTACGGCGGTGCTGGCGGTGGCGACAGGATGGCTTGCCAGTTTCCGCATACTCGGGCAGCGTCCGCTCGAAGTACTGCGCGAGGAGTAAGAGTCGACTCCTCGCAGAGGTCTTCTCCTTACGCAGGTGAAGGGTCGTCTTCCAGCTCGCCGGTGTCTCCGCGATCGGGATTGCGATCCGATGGCGCCCATTTCCTGGCCATTAGCGGGACCAGGAACAGAATGGCCATGACCGTGGTGACAGTGCCGCCGACCACAACGCGTGCGAGTGGCTTCTGCGTCTGGGAGCCGATGCCTGATGCGACCGCCGCTGGCAGCAAGCCGAGCCCCGCGGCCATACAGGCCATGACGATCGGCCGCATCTCGTCGAGCGCCCCCAGGAACACGCCGCTGTCCCTGCCGTGGGTGTGTTGCTGATGGCGCAGCCCGGTGAGAAACACGACCGTACCCAGCGTATTGAGTCCCAACAGCGAGGTGAAGCCGACGGCTGCCGAGATGCTGAAGGGCGTGTGCGTCAGCACTAGTGTGAAGATGCCGCCAATCGCGCCAAAGGGAAGTGTCGCCATCACGATGAGTGCATCGCGGAAGGACTGGAAGAGCAAGTAGAGCAGCAGCAGCACAATGGCGAGCGAGATGGGGACGATGAAGGTGAGCCGGCGCAACTCCTTCTGCAGATTGTCGTACTCACCCGCCCACGTGTACTCATAGCCGCTGGGCAGCTTCACCTGCCTGCCGAGATCGCTCTTCAGTTCTTCGATGGTGGTCTTCAGGTCGCGTCCGCGCACGCTGAACTTGATGGGGATGTAGCGCCTGCCGCCCTCCCGGTAGATGGTAAAGGCGCCGTTGTGCAGGGCAACGTTGGCCACACTGCCCAATGGCACCTGGTTGCCGTCGGGTGTCGGCAGCAGAATCTTGCGGATCGCATCCGGAGTGTCGCGGAACTCACGCACATAGCGCACGGCAAAGTCGAATCGGCGCTCGCCCTGCACGATCTGCGTGACCGCTGCGCCGCCCACAGCGGCCTGCACAGCATTATTGATGTCGGTTGCGGCAATACCGTAGCGCGCGGCCTGTCCACGATCAATGGAGATCAGCAGGCTGGGCTGTCCGCCGACATTGAAGACGCCCACGTCGGTGACTCCCCTCACTTTCTGCATGATGCCGGCAATCTGGGCCGAGGTATTGGTGAGGACGTCGAAGTCGTCGCCAAACAGCTTCAGCGAGTTTTCGCCTTTGACACCGGACATGGCCTCTTCAACGTTGTCCTGGATGTTCTGGGAGAAGTTGAAGTCGATGCCCGGGTAGCCGGCAAACTGCTTCTGGATGGAGGCGATCAGCTCTTCCTTGTTGCTGTGGAACTGCGGGCGCCAATCACTGGTGGGCTTCAGATCGGCCAGCAGTTCGATGTTATTGAAGGTGCTGACGTCGGTGCCGTCGTCCGGCCGCCCCATCTGTGACAAGCACTGCGACACTTCCGGGTAGCTGCGCAGCACGGCCCGGAGTTGGTCCGCCAGCACTGCCGATTGCGGAAACCCGATGTCCTGCTGCATGGTGGCGCGGATCCACAGGTTGCCTTCTTCGAGAGCCGGCAGGAACTCACCCCCGGCGCGGGCGAAGACCAGCCCGGCAATGGCCAGCAGCACCAGAGCCACGGCCCAGATCAGCTTTGAGCGATCCAGAGCGAACTGCAGGCCGCGCTTGTAGTGCCGCCGCACCGTGCCGATCAGCCAGGTATCTTTCTCGGAAACACGTTTGGGCGAAGATGCGTAGCAGAGCACCGGAGCGAACAGGAAGGCGTACAGCAGAGCGCCCACCAGCGCGAAGCCGTAAGCCTCTGACATAGGCGCGAAAATCTTGCCCGGTACACCCTGCATCGTGAACAGCGGGATGAAAGAGACCAGGATGATGATGGTCGAGAAGATGACAGGCCGCGCACCATCACCAACACCAGCTACGATCACGTCCGTCAGGGTTTCACCGTGCCTGCGGCGGCTGAGTTTGCGGTAAACGTTCTCAAGGATGATGATCGATGCGTCGACCAAAATGCCAAAGTCGATAGCCCCGATCGAAATAAGGTTGGCAGAGCTGCCGGCCAGCACCATCAGGCTGAAGGCAAACAGGACCGCGAAGGGGATGGTGAGCGCCGCGATGGTGGTGATGCGCAGATCGCCCAGGGTGATAAAGAGCACCAGCGTGACCAGCGTCATCCCCATCAGCACGATGTGCTCGACGGTGTCGGTGGTCTTGTTCACCAGCTTGCTGCGGTTGTAGATGGTCTTCAGCTGCACTCCTCTGGGCAGCAGGTTTCCACCATTCAGTTGCTGGATCTTCGCCTGTAGTTTGCGCAGCGCCGGCAGCGACTGCTCTCCTTTCTGTAGCAGCACCAGTCCTTCGACAACGTCCGGGTCTTCGTTGAAGCCTACCTTGCCGAGCCGGGGCAGGTGACCCTCCTTAACCGTCGCCACATCGCGTAGCAGGATAGGCGTGCCGTTGCGCTCCGCTACCACGATGTTGTCCATGTCAGAGAGCGACTTCAGCAGGCCGATGCCGCGCACGTTCACGCTCTGGCTGCCCATGGTCAGGTAGTTGCCGCCGGCGTTGGCGTTACTGTTCTGGATGGCGCTCAACACCTGAGTCGTCGTGACCCCTAGTGCGAGAAGGCGATTGGGATCGATCTCCGCCTGGTATTGGCGCGTGGTGCCCCCGAAGGTGGCGACGTCGATGATGCCGGGGACAGACTTCAGTTGGCGCACGACAAACCAGTCCTGCTCAGCCTTGAGATCGTTAAGGCTGTATCCCGGGCCAACCAGTTGATAGCGGTAGATCTCACCAACCGGCGACTCGGGCGAAAGCTGTGGCTGCAGGTTGTTCGGCAGCGAGATGGTTTGCAGCCGGTTGAGTGCCTCCTGCCGGTCGATGAAGTAGTCGGACTTGAAGTCGAAGTAGAGCTTGACGTCGCTCAAACCGAAAATGCTGATGGACCGGATCTCGGTCAGCTTGGGGGTGCCGTTCAGCGCCGCCTCGACCGGAATGGTGACCTGCTGCTCCATCTCCTCGGCGGACCACGCCGGGTTTTGGGTGATGAACTCGACCAGCGGCGGAGACGGGTCGGGGTAGGCCTCAATATCCAACTGCGAGAAGGCGTACCCGCCGACAGCAAGCGAGACCAAAAAGAGGATGAGAACGACTGTGCGGTACTGCAGCAGCGCGCGAGTGAGTCCCTGCATCGCTATTCAGACCCCTGACCGCGCAGCAGCTCGGTCCCAGTGCTCACGACGCGGTCGCCGTCGTTCAGGCCCTGGATGACCTCGACCGAGGTGTCGTGCGTTGCGCCAACCTGCACATCGCGCCGCAGATACTTGTTGTCTGCCGTCTGCAGATAGACGAAGCTGCCGACGCCGTCGCGGATGACTGCCGTTGACGGCACAACGATGGCGGTGCGCGACTCGTTTGTCACCCGCACAGTGGCATACATCTGCGGCTTGAGGCGATGATGCGGGTTAGGCAGAACGATGCGAACCTTCAGAGTCAGGCTCTGCGGATCGACCGCATCCGACACGTTGTCGACCACGCCGTGGTAGGTGACCCCGGGGTAGCCGTTGATCTCAATATCGACCGGTTGACCCCGCCGCACACTCTGCACGTCGCGGGGAAAGAGATCTGCCACTACCCAGATGCTGTCGATGTTGGCGATGGTCGCGATAGGCGTGGCATTGTCGAGCGATCGCTGCAGCTCACCACTGGCAGTGTTCACATCCAGCACTACGCCGGCGATCGGGGTGCGCAGGGGAACCAGCCCGCTCGCGTCGGATTCGTTGTAGCCAAGAATGCGGAGGGTCTGCTGGGTGCGGGCCAGGTCTGCATGAGCAGAGCGGTCCAGCGCGTCCAGGTCGTCGTAGTCTTTCTGCGCAATCACCTCATGCTTCAACAGATCCCGCGCACGGTCCAGCTGCAAGTCGGCGCGGGCAGCTTCGATCTTCGCCTTCTCGTACTCATTCCGCGTCTGCGCCAGATCCGAACTCTGCAGCATGCCAACCATCTGATTCTTCGCGACCTCCTGTCCAGGCAGCACCTTCAGCGCAAGCACGCGGCCACTGATGGGCGCATAGACATGGACGACGGTGGTGGGGTTTGCCTGCAGCCGGGCAGCCAGGGGCAACTGGTCGTGTACCTGCTGCGGATGAACGACTACGGTGTCAAAGACGCGCACCGCGGGTCCAGGTGTATCTGCAGCGTTGATCACGGCGTGGCGCTCGCAACCAGTGATACTTAGCAGCGCAGCCGCTGCCAGAAGAAGGGGGCTCTTGCTCATGGAACGATCTCCGTTGCCGCAGCGAAGCTGATCTGGTGCAGGCTGAGCCACACCTGCATATTGGCGTTCAAAGCGGCCAGGTTTACCTGACGATATTGCTGCAGCGCACTCAAGTAATCGAGCAGCGTACTGCCACCGTGGCGGTAGCTGTACTGCAGGTTGTCGCGAACCTCGCGCGCTTCGTCCAGGTAATGGCCGCTGTAACGTGTGGCAAGCGAGCGGGCATCTTCATAGCCGGCCCACGCCTGATCCACGTCAGAGACGACCTGGTTGCGCGCGGCGGTCTCGGCAAACCGGCTGGCCTGAGCCTCGTATTTGGTCCGCGCCTTCTCACCTTGATTGCGGTCGAAGATCCGCAGCGGGACACCGATCTGAAACCCAGCCGAATTGGCCGTGCCCGCGCGATCGTATTCGCCTTCAAGCGTCGGGTCCGTGGTGCCGTTAGCGTAGGCGTACTTCACGTTAGCGTCCGCCAGGCGCACAGACTGTTGAGCGGCCAGGTAGTCCGGTCGAGCCTGCAGCGCCTTCTGCTCCGTGTCGGGCAGGCTGGTTGCGACGGCGGGTGGCGTTAGGTCGCCGGTGATGTCAAAGCCGGGGTGCGGCCGATCGTAGCCGAGCAGGGTTTGGAGCTGCTCCGCTGTCTGCACCAGGTTGGTGTGCGCGTTGTTGTAGTCGGACTCGAACTGCGCCAACTGGAGATCCAGCCGCTTGAAATCGGTAGCGCTGATGTCGCCGACACGCAGCCTCTCCCGGCTGAGATCAACGGTCTTGCGGTAGTCATCCAGGTTCTGCTGCGCCAGCGCGAAGGCGCCTTTGGCAGCCAGCATCTGCGTAAAGGCGGTCTTGACCGCGAGGATGACCTGCCGCTGTTGATCCTCGTACTGGCTGCGTGTGACATCCGTTGTGGCATGCGCGATGTCGAGGCGCCAGCGCCGCTTCTGTCCACGCTCAAACAGACGGGATACCTGCCCCGCGTAGAAGTAAGGGTTGTTGGACTGAGCGGCGAGCGAGACATCCGAGCCGACAATATTGAAATTTGGGTTGACGCGGAGGCCGGCTGTGATCTCCGACTGGCGGGTTGCCGTCACATGCGCCTGGGCAGAGAGCAGGGAAGGATTCTGCATCCGCGCAACGTCGACCGCCTGCGCCATCGAGAGCGGTGGCGGAGCCTGCGCAAAGGCCGGGCTGCCAGCCAGCAGCAGACCCAACACGATCGCGCGGACGCGCCGTCGGGTGCGGGCGTGCGGCGATCGGGGACACTGAGACAGATCGGCAACCAGATCTGGGAAGGTCTGAAGCAAATGCACCTCTGCGAATGAATCGTGATGGTGGAGCGGCTCCCTGTAGCGGCGGCGTCTGGACCGGCTCCGGATGGTCCAGGAACGAGAGGCCCCGGCGTATGTAGGTCGGCAACTGCGAACTGCAATTGGGCCGACGCGCAGCAACGGGCGGTACTAGGAGGTCACAGGGGGAGGCCTGGAGTCTATGGGCAGGCGCGTGCCTTCCTTGAGAGCGAGGATCTGAGCCTCATACCCGGCGGGGCGATGCTCAGCATGCTGTGCCAGAGAGGTAAGTGCCTCCAGCCAGCCGAGCGTCGCCGGCATCACGGCCGGTTGTGCGTGCGCGCTCTGGCAGAGATCGTCCAAGCGAAGCGCCTGTTCCGTGTCGCGGGTCGCGGCACACATGGCCAGATCATCCGTAAGGGAGATCACCGGGAAGAGCAGGAGCAGCAGGATGACGATGGCGGTGACCTGCAGTCGAGTCCCGGGCAGCAGCGACGTCCGTGCGGCGCGCGAGCCCTGCGGTCGACGGGCACCGGCGAGCCACACCGTCACCAGGGACAGACTGAGCACCAGCCACAGACAGTTCAGCAGAATCTCCACGTTGCTCCAGATTGTAATGGAATCACAAACGCTTCAAAACTTACCGCCGGACGAGCGGAGGGGTCGCCCTTGCAAACAGGGGCCTACGTCTGATCGCCTCCCTGAAGATTGACCGCGCGTGGTGTGGCACTTATGATGTTTAAGGCGCACCCGCGACTCGCGTCCCAACCTGCATTGCCCCCTCGTTCAATGGTAGGACAGCTGCCTCTGGAGCAGCCTATCGGGGTTCGAATCCCTGGGGGGCAACCAGCCTAGTACGCCCCATAACACTCCTAGCGATCCTCTTCTTTTTATGTTGTGTCCATACACCTTCGTCTCAGGGTGCTTGCGGGCACGCACGACGAAGATGACGCGTATGTTGCTATGCCGAGGTTGGCCGTTCGCCACGAAGAAACGCATCAGACCCCGTGAGAGGTGCGCCATGCGTCTGTCTGCGGTCTTAGCGGCTGCTCTACTGCTTGTCTGTGCAGCCCCCTGCCTGCGGGCGCAGCGCCGCTTTGAGGCTGGCGTCTTCCTCGACTCCCTCAGCGTGAGCCAGACTGGTACGGACAACTTTGGCGTTGGCGGCCGGTTTGGATACCGCGCGCGGCCGACCCTGGCCTGGGAGGGTGAGCTGGCCTATGACTACGGCATCAATTTCCACGAGGCGTACCGGGCGATCACCAGCGGCGACACGACCCAGATTGAGACTACCTCCATCGGTGTCACGCAGGGCTATTTCGGACCGACGCTCGAGCCCTCCCGGGGACGACTGCGCCCCTTCGCCACGCTGAAGGGCGGCTTCGTCGATTTCCGCCTGAGCCCGAGCCTTGTTCCTTACAGCGCGTACCTGAGTCCCATCCTCGGCATTCGCACTTCGAACGTGAATGCCAGTCTGTACCCGGCCGTGGGTGCAGAGGCCACCCTTGGCCCGCTAGGAGTCCGATTGGAGGCAGGCGACGCAATCTACTTCAACAATGGCGTGCGCAACAACCTGCGCATCACCTTCGGCCCTATCCTGAGATTCTGATGTCGTAGGCTTGGACTCGCGCTGGCGCCGATAACGCACGTTTGATGAGCGCCCCACCCTCAACGCAGAGCCCGGCTCCGGAGACTTGCCAGGTGCATCATCAAACCGGTTCGTTGCTCGCACAGTACAGAAAGCGTAGCAGTCGCCTTTCGCTGGTTAAGGTCTGTACACAGGACAGGAAGTTCTGCAGCCCCTTGAAGTTCTCATCGCCTTCTTTCGCGATCAGTTCCTCGCTGTGTTTTCCTCGTGCGTCGTGCCACCGCTTGGCAATGCGGGCAGCGTTCTCCGTTGTATCGGTCGTGCGTAGCAGATGAAATCCTGCCTGTTTCATGAGTCGTTCGTTCTCTCCGGGCGGGCTGTATACGTAAAAGCCGATTGAGCTGCGCGCAGCGATCTCTTCGTGGGAGATCAGTCCGCCGACTACCAGTGCGTCACTGAAGAGCATCCGGCCCCCGGGCTTCAGGATGCGCAACATCTCACGCAAGACCTCGGCACGCCGTGGAAGATGACATAGAGCATCGTTCGAGAACACAGCGTCGAAGGTCTCGCTGTCGAAGGGGAGATCCTTCGAAGCATCACACTGCTCGAAGCGAGCCCGCTCAGCAAGGCCTCGTGTGAGCGCGAGTTGGTTCGCATTCGCAACCCCAAGTGTATTGATGTCTATCCCGACAAGACGGCAGCCCACCTTTTCCGCGAGGTGTAACGCGTAGCCGCCGGACCCGCACCCCACTTCCAACACAGATGATGTCGGTCCGAGGTTGAGCACTCGGGGGATTTCGCTGGATTCTTCGGATGTCACCCAGCTGGTTTGCCCCAGATCTTCGCCATAAGTCTCGATTCGCACCTTTCGATACGTATCGGACACATAGTTTCCATACGCGCTGTCGTAGAGATCCACCTTCTCTGGCACGGTGAAGATCCTCCTGGCTTAGTTTCCGAATGCGGATTCGCTAACTCTTGACCGAACTCCTTCGGAGACTAGCCAGATGAGTCTTAACGCATTGACGGTGCGAAGAACCAGCGCTATACTCCGGCGCATCGCATACGGAGGCGACGCTCTTCTCCGTCCCCCAAAACTCTGCAGGCAGATCCCATTGCAAAAGGCCAGCCTTGGATCGCGGAGAGTCACTCTGATGTCTTGCTGCGCATTGCTGTCGGCTCAATCTTATTTGTTCTGGTTGCTTGCAGGGAGCGTTCCCGGGCCCAGCTTCATACTGTCTTAGGAAGAGCTGAAGCACAGGAGATTCGCGATGACGATAAAAGGAAATGGCTGGTGGGCGACGACAGCGTGCATTGTTGCGATGTTGGCTACGATGCCGTGTGTCGCCTCAGCCCGTGAAGACGATGAGCGGCAGGAACCGCGGCCAGGGTACTCGAAGGCGACCATCTGTGGAGAGTACGCTGCGATCGCAACCTATGGAGCGAATATCGCTCGCGCGCTTGGCACCGAGTCGTTTGATGGGAGGGGCAATCTCGTTGGCAAGGCCATCGCGAACCAGCCCGGGCCCAACAGTACACGATCGATCACCCAGATTGCTCTCGATGGTACTTACATAGTGAATCAGGACGGGACCGGGAAGATGATGCTCACTGTTAGTCTTCCAGGCGGAGCAAAGGCGAATGTCACTGAAGATTTTGTAATTACAAAGATCAAAGTTATAGATCGCGTGCAGATCGCAACTGAAATCGAGGATGCTCAGGAGACCCCGAGCGCAGTGATCGACGACACCAGTCTGGTGATCCACCGGTACACACTGCGTTCTGCTCCCAGGTCCTGCGTATCACACCCATAGACAGAATCAATCACTCCCCGGATCCGATTCCGCTCCCCTTTTTCTAAGGGGGAGCGGGATTGTTTGATAAGGAGAGGACGCTGAGCGGGTGCAGAATCGGGCACACTGCACTGCTCCTGTTCCGACTGCGGAATCATAGGCTCGTCCCTACAACTTTCGCTCTTCATTCGCCCTCAGGGAAGGGTCGATAAGGCCCGTGTGGCAGCAAGTCCTGCTAGCCGTGCGGAGGTCTGCGATGCCTTTCCGGTGGATTCTTTGGTTCGTGATGTTCCATTTCTCGATGATCGGCGCAGCCTTCTGCGCAGAGCCCACCGCGGCCGCGCCAAGCCCCGAGCCAGTCGCCACACCCAGTTACTCTTCTTCATTGATGCTGGTGCAATCGCAGCGTTCTGCCCCGTTCCGGCTGGTGCGTCCACATGTGGAAGCGACGGATATCGCCCTCTACAGCTTGATCGCTGGCTACCGCACGCTCGATTACCTGAGCACCCGCCGTGTGTTGAACGGCGGCGGCAGCGAGAAGGAGCTGCCACAGTTCGTCGTGGATAACGGCGCCACCTTTGCTGCCTTCGAGGGCTTGGCCACGGCGGTCGAGGTCGGCACTTCGGTCTGGCTGATCCGGCACGGCCACCAGCGCGTAGCCCGCACTTTTAACTCGGTCAGCGTGAGCCTCGGCACCAGAACTGTTCTGCACAATTACGCGCAGCCGATCTCGCGCTAACAGCTACTGGTTAATCGCGAAAGAGCAACGGAGCGAACTGCAACAGGTTGTCACGCCATACCATCCATGTGTGCCGCCCAGGTGTCTCGATGGCGGTAACCGGTATGTCGTGCTGCTTAACCCAGCGGATAAACGCCCGGTTAGGGGTGATCAGCTCATCGCTGGTGCCGCAGGCGACCCACAGCAGTTTTACTCGCGGCCTGGTTGCGTCCGGCGGCTTCGTCAGGTCGGGGAAGGTCTGCTCGTAGTTCATCTGCTTGACCGCCGAGGAGAAGGCACCCACATACGCGAACTGATCCGGGTGGTTCAGTCCGATGTTCAGGCTCTCACCACCGCCCATCGACAGGCCTGCAATGGCGTGGTCTTTGCGATCCGGTGAGACGGAATAGAACCGCTCCGCTTCCGGCTTCACCTCGTACAGCAGCACCTGCGTGAAGCGGTTAAGGTTGCGATCGACCAGTGCGTGGTCATCCCAGGCATCCCAGTGACGTTCGATAAACTCCATCGTGCCGTATCCCAGCGGCATGACAACGATCATCGGCTTGGCCTTGCCCTGGGCGATCAGGCTGTCGAGGATCAGGTGCGCGCGCCCCACCGCCGTCCAGCCGCTGGCGTCATCGCTGTACCCGTGCAGCAGGTAAAGCACTGGATAGCGCGTCTTCGGGTCGTAGTTGGGGGGCGTGTAGACATAGAAGTCACTTTGCCGACCGAGGGTCGCGGATCGATAGAAGTGATGGTGCAGCATGCCGTGTGGCACGTTCTGGTCATCCCAGGGCATCGGAGCGGTACCGGGAACCTCGATCATGTTCTGTAGCGAGAGCAGGTTCGTCTTCACTGTGACGCTGGTCGGGTCGAGCAACGGAACGCCATCCGCTTTGAACCGATAGCCGTAGATCTGCGGCAGCAACGGCGCGGTCGTAGCGCTCCAGCTGCCATCCGCTGCTTTGGTCATGAGCTGAGGATCGGCCCCTTCCAAATCCAACTCCACCACCTTTGCTCCCGTAGCAAGGAAGTGGAAGGTGATCGAGCCATCTTTGTGGACCTCAGGTTCTGGAAGGTGCGGCAGAGCCGAGGCTGGCATGGTGACTCGCTGCGGCGGTGTGTGCGTGGGCCTTGGCGTGGCCTGCGCGGAGGCGCTACCGGGAAGGTTGGGGAGCAGGAACATAAGCAGGGTAGTGGCAGGTAGAAGGGCCTTCATCTTGGCCCTCAGTCTACAGCCCAAACAGAAGCGCGACAGGCCAGGCCCGCCGCGCTGATTTTCGGAAAGGCGCAGGATGCGCAGCCGACTACTTCTTGGCAGGAGCCTGCTGGTGGACCGGGGCGGCCTGCGTCCCCTCCAGCACCGACCCCCCGCCGGCGTGCCGGCCGATTAGAACAAACAGCGAAATCGAGGTCAGCATGAAGATGATGGCCGACCAGGTCGTGAGCCGGGTCAGAAGATTGGCCGCGCCGCGGGGGCCGAAGGCAGTTTGCGAACCCTGCCCGCCGAAGGCTCCGGCGATGTCTGCACTCTTGCCTTGCTGCAGCAAGACCACGCCGATGAGAAACAGGCAGACGATGACGTGAATGATGGTCAGAAGAATGATCATGCAACTGCTTTCCGGAGAAGTTCCGCGATGCGGGTGGACGGGACGAAGAGTTGGTGCGGAAGGGGGGACTTGAACCCCCATGCCTCTCGGCGCCACCCCCTCAAGATGGTGTGTCTGCCAATTTCACCACTTCCGCAACTCAGGCCAATCCGTGCTTGAGTATAACAAATCGCCCTTGTGCTCCCGGCCCAGGCAATCCAGCGCGGGCAGGTCAGAACCGCTCTGCCAGCCAGCGAAAGCCGGGCACCTGCAGCAACTGTTGCGGGGGTGCCGGTTCGTTCAGCGGCTCATGCTCCAGCACCCAGGTACTCGGGTGCTCGACGTAAACGGCATGCAGGCCTGCGGCCAGGGCCGGGTTGATGTCTGACTTCGGACTGTTGCCGATCATCCAGGTGCTGGCCGGGTCCAGCTTATATCGCGCGACGATGGAGCGGTACGCCTCAGGATGTTTCTCCGGCGGGATCTCGACCGCGGTGAAGTGCATGTGCATTCCCGAGGCATCCAGCTTTGCGCGCTGCTCCTGCGGATTCCCTTTCGTGACCAGGATCAGACGATGACGCTCCGCCAGTAAGGGCAGCGTCTCTGCGACGCCCTCCAGTAGCTCGATCTGCTGGTCGGCGATGGATTGCGCGAATCCAGAGACCTGTCGCTTCTGCTCCTCCGTCGCCGGCCCCTCGGACAGCTCAGCCAAACAGTCGAGCAGGGACCTGCGGAAACTGGCCAGGCCATAGCCGTACGCCGAGATGGTGGCACGTTCGCAGCGATTGATGACTTGGCGCACCTGCTCGGCCGTGTGCTGGTGATGATCAAGGTAGGCGATAAAGTCTGCGATCGCCCGCTCGAAGTAGATGTTGTTCTCCCAGAGCGTGTCGTCCGCGTCGAGGAGCAGGGTCTGGCGGGGAGGGCGCGGGTACTCGAACATTCGAGTCATGATCTCACGCTGGCGCGTGTTCTTCGCGGGGTCACAGGGCAGGCATTCCAGCCTGCTGCGGAGTGCTCGTTGGACGCCGGTCGAGATTGGCAGCATCGTGCTTCGGATGTTTATGCCGTTCCGACGCCCCAGTCCTTTGCTCTTGCTTTTCCGTCGGTGGTGGTGTGTATTCATCGGCGGTTCTGCGCTGCGCCTCTCTCGCAGGCCTAACACTCGAAGGCGAAAGGTGAACTCGAATGATGCGTCTACTCTCACTGGTATTGATGATCGCGCTGTTCAGTGGCGCAAGCTTTGCGCAGGCGACAGCCGGGCAGACAAGCACCCCAGCGACGGGAAGCATGGCGAAGCATAGCGCTGCGGCTTCCGCAGATATGCCCACGGATGCACAGATTGCCGATGCCAAGGCCAAGGGTATGGTGTGGGCGAATACCAGTACAAAGGTCTACCACAAGGACGGCCAGTTCTACGGCAAGACCAAGCATGGTCAGTTCATGACCGAAGCCGATGCGCAAAAGGCTGGCTACAAGCTGGCGAAGTCTTCGCCCATCGGTCAGAAGAAGTCGAGCACGACCGCCCCGCCCGCCAAGTAAATCGCGGTATGGCGTACCCGGCAGGCGGCCGCAAGTGGCTGCCTGCCGAAGCAATCCCCACGCGGGGTACCAGGCTGACGCTTCTGTGCGATGGCTTGCCACGCGAGTGTCTCCCTACACTCCGTGTATGACTCCGAATCGATTGAAGGCTCTGGGCATTCCAACTGTTGTAAACATCGCCTGTGCTCTGTTTGTTCTCACTGCGTTTCGCATGGATCAGTCCGTCGCGCTGCAATTGACCGGGTTGATTGCCCGCCTGGTAATCGTGATTGCGTTCTGCTACTTCGTTCAGGCCTGGCGCAAGACGGTCCTCGCGTACTGGTAGTCCGGCGAGACACTCCGGAGCGGTCGGCTGGCCAGACCGCTCGTTCTTCAAACCATTACCTCGTTTCTCGTCCGGGACTCCACGGCGTCTGCTTCCTTATGGCGGCGCGACGGTCGTGCTTCCTCTAAGCTGGTGTAGATAGAAGCCACGCAGCTGGAGGCAATGCCGTGATCAAGACACTGCAGCGCATGTACCGCTACCAGGACTGGGCGATGCTCCAGTTGTGGCCCGGCCTGGACAGCCTGACGGACGAGGAGCTGAACACCCCATGCAGCGGTGTTGGGAGCGTCCGTGAGACGTTGGCGCACCTGATCGCAGTACAGGACGGCTGGTTCCAGTGGTTCGACGGATCCAAAACGCCGGAGCAGGCCCAGGCCGCACGGCGCAATGCCGCTCCACTATCCTCGGTCGCCGATGCGAAGCCGCTGTGGCGTGAGGCCAGCGATCGTGCTCAGCGCTGCGTTGGGCGGCTGACTGAGGCGGACCTGGAAAAGGTCTGGACGGCGGAGCGTCCCGGCGGGGTCACCATGGCGCTGCCACTGGGGGAGATGATGCTCCACGTTGCCAATCATGGGACCCACACCCGGGGGCAGATTGCTGCAGCGGTGCGGCGCCTGGGCGGCAACCCTGGTGTGCTGGAGTACCTGCGGTTCGCGATGGAGCAGGCCCGAGCCGCCGGCGCAAGCTAGTCCGCAGCGCGACCCTTACTGGCCGGTCGCCGGCTTATAGAAATAGTAGGGCGCGACGTAGGCGACCTTCGCCTCTGCGCCGATGTGCATGGCGTCGCAGCCTACGGTGGGTATGGCGCCCCCCTGGGTCTCCGCGCGCCGAACGTAGGTGACACCGGCCAGTGCGCCGGGCTTCGCATCGGGTGCCGGGGTAGCTGTCAGCAGCAGCCAGGGTATTGAGACCCCATCCGGCGACGCATGCTTCTCGGCCAGCTTCCCCATGACCGCGCTGCCGTCCTTCCAGCGCCAGACCGGGCCAGCTCCATGGGTGCCGACGGGTTGGCCCTGCGGTGTCTCCAGGGTGGCCTGCGGTGCGACGAAGGTCCATGCGGGCGTGCCGGAGACATCCTGGCAGAGGTAGATCTGCACGCCGCGCCCGATCACCGGGTCCACAGCGAGCTCCGTGCCGGACGGAGGCTGGGTCTTGTCCTGCGCCTGATCCTGGAGCGGGGCAGCGTAGAGTCCACTGGCGGAGAGTGCCAGGACGGAGAGAGCGAGTGTCCGAAGGGCCATCACGTGTTCAGGCTAGCAGATATGCCGCTCAGGCAGCCCAGGCTAAGCAGGCTGCGGCTCGGCCAGCAGCGCCTCGAGGTCCAGCGGGTTGGTGACGATAGCGATCTGCCCGTCCGCCGTGCGGGGCCATTCGGACCGCGGCCGATCCCAGTAGAGTTCCACCCCGTTCTGGTCGGGGTCGCGCAGGTAGAGGGCTTCGCTGACGCCGTGGTCGGCTACGCCCTCGAGCGAGATGCCGGCGGCGATCAACCGGCGAAGCGCGCCCGCCAACTCAGCGCGGGTGGGATAGAGGATGGCCAGATGGAAGAGGCCGGTGGTGCCGCGTGCCGGTGGTGCTCTGTTGCGACTCTCCCAGGTGTTCAGCGCGATGTGGTGGTGATAGCCACCGGCGGAGAGGAATGCGGCCGAGTTGCCGATCCGGTGGGTGAGCTCGAAGCCAAGGACATCGCGGTAGAAGGCGAGTGCGCGGTCCAGGTCGGCGACCTTCAGGTGCACATGGCCGATACGAACGTCAGGGTGAATAGCTGGCACAAAGCTTAGATTCCGTCGGCCGTCAAACGATGCGGACGAGGCGGCGAGCATTGCCCTCCGGTGCGTCCCGCGCATCATATTAACTGACTCAGACCGATCGGCTGGCCTGAGCGATTCCAGAAGATTGAGGGCAGACGATGAGTCGTATCGTAGCGGGCTTAGTGACTTGTGCAGCAGCGTGGATGATCTACCGACAGGCGTCACAGAGCCGGAGCACCGTCCCAGTAGAGAAGGCCGCCGACCTGCTCCGCGAGGCGTGGGCAGACCACCACACCACTGCATAGATCGCCCGGCGGGGAGGGCAGTCCACGATGAAGACCACCTGGAAGCCGCGCACGGAGCACGGCAAGCTCGACAGCGAGGACCGGAAGGAGTTGCCGGACTCCGTCTATGCCTTCCCCAAGCAGCGCAAGGAGCCGATTACGGATGCGTCGCACGTGCGGGCGGCGCTGGCGCGCTTCGACCAGGTGAAGGGCGTCTCGGACGAGGAGCGGGAGCTGGCGTTTGCGAATATCCGGGCAGCCGCGAAGCACTACAAGGTCGAGATGACGGAGACGCGCTGGCAGGATCTCGGCTCTCATCCGCACACGAAGAATGCAGCGCACTCCAGTTAGCGGGGAGAGGTTTTTCTCCGGCTAGTAACGTGACCACCCACCCCCCTCCCCCGGGT
>CAXUMX010000035.1:0-6906 GCA_964252395.1 uncultured Acidobacteriaceae bacterium
GCCCTGTCACTGACATCACCGTGCATGGCGACGATCTCGTCATCGCTACCTACGGTCGCGGCCTCTGGATCCTCGACAACATCAGCCCCATTCGTCAGCTCACGCCTGAATTGAGCCGGCCGGCACTGCACCTGTTCCAACCGGCGACCGCACTGCGGGTGCGCTGGGATACCTATCAGGACACGCCGCTGCCTCTTGAGACTCCCGCAGGTCAGAACCCGCCCGATGGAATAGCCATCGACTACACGCTGAGTGCGCCCGCCGACCGAAACACCACCATCACCATCCGCGACGCTGGCGGCAAGGTCGTCCGCACCTACTCCACTGTTTCTACCGAGCCCAACCTTCCGCTGCCGAATGTGCCCGAGTACTGGTTCGCGACGCCAACGACTGTCGACGCCACACCTGGATCCCATCGCCTCATCTGGGATCTGCGCTATCCCGCGCCGCGCACCTTGCCCGCCTCCTACTACGGTCCCATCCTCCAGTACACCGAGTACACGCTCGCAGATCACGCCATCCCCTACCAGACCCCGCGTCAGCAGCCTCAGGGTCCGCTGGTTGTGCCCGGGCTCTACACGGTTGAGCTGAACAGCGGAGGCAGGAAGCTGCAGCAGCAAATCACGGTCAAGCTCGATCCCCGCGTTCACGCCACGGCAGCGGATCTGGACGCGCAGTCCGCGCTCGCCCACAGAATCCTCGGCGGCATCGACCTCAGCTATCAGGAGTTCCACTCAGCGGCCGCGCTGTCGGACGCGCTTGAACAGAAGTCCAAGACGCAACCGGAGCCCGCCGCGCAACTGAAGAAGCAGGTGCAGCAGGTTCAGGAAGGGAACGGCACGATGCCCGGCCTCGGCGCCATCAACCGCGACCTCACACGCCTGCTGAACAGCGTGGAATCCGGCGACCAGCACCCCACCGAGCTTCAGGTGCAGGCAGTCAACCAGGTCTGCGCTGCGCTCACCAAGGTGAACGACCAGTGGAAGTCGCTGAATGACAGCCTGAAGATCGCCAACCCGCTGCAGCTACCAGTCGCTGCCGTCTCCGCGGAGGGCTGCGGACATTAGACGTCCGCAGCAACCTCGGAGAGTCTCCACAAATCTTCAAGGCTCCTTGCTTCAATAACGGGAGCGCGTACACTCTCGTCAATAAATCAGAAGAGCTTCCTCGCCAGCAGGTTCTCGATGCGCTCCTGCCGTCCGGAGCGCGGCTGCGGATCGATCTCTCGCGCCTCTGTGTCAGCAGCAATCTCTGCCAGTGATTGTTTGCCGGTCAGCATCGCCTGCGCCCGCGGCGTGCGCCAGCCGGAGTAACGCTCTGCGATCAAGCGATCGTATTCGCCATCTTGAATCAGATTGGCCGCCAGCAGAAACGCTCGCGCACACAGGTCGATGGCGCCCACGTGCGCCTCCACCAGGTCCTCCGGCAGAAAGCTCTGCCGGCGCACCTTGGCATCGAAGTTCAAGCCGCCGCGCCCCAGTCCGCCTGCCTTCACTACGTGGTACATCGCCATCGTCATGCCCAGCAGGTCGTTGGGAAACTGGTCCGTGTCCCAGCCCAGCAGCGGGTCGCCGCGGTTGATGTCGAGCGAACCCAGGATGCCCAGGCTCGCCGCCAGCGCAATCTCATGCTCGAAGGTGTGACCTGCCAGTAAGGCATGGTTGGCCTCGATGTTCACCCGCACTTCGTCTTCCAGGTGGAAGCGCTTGAGGAAGCCGTACACCGTGGCCACGTCGAAGTCGTACTGGTGCGCAGTCGGCTCCTTCGGCTTCGGCTCGATCAGTATCTGCCCCTTGAAACCAATCGCGTGCTTGTACTCGACTACCAGCGTCAGCAAGCGGCCCATCTGCTCCAGCTCCTGCCGCAGATCCGTATTCAGCAGCGTCTCGTATCCCTCCCGGCCACCCCATAGCACGTAGTTGTCGCCGCCCAGCGCCTTGGTCACATCCATGCAGTGCTTCACGGTCGTCGCGCTCCAGGCAAAGACGTCGGGGTCGGGATTTGTAGCAGCGCCTGCCATAAATCGCGGATGAGAGAACAGGTTTGCCGTTCCCCACAGCAGCTTCACCTTGCTGCCGCTCATCTTGCCGCAGAGATAGTCCCCCATCGCATGCAGGTTGCTCAGCGACTCCTGCAGCGAGCCGCCCTCCGGGGCGATATCGCGATCATGAAAGGTGAAGAACGGAATGTCCAGCACGCGCAAAAGCTCAAACGCTGCATCCGCCTTCATGCGCGCCGCAGCCATCGGCTCACCACTGAACCACGGCCGCACAATCGTCGCACTGCCGAACGGATCGCTGCCGTTCATCCCCAGCGAGTGCCAGTACGCGACGGCAAATCGCAGATGTTCACGCAGCGGCTTACCCATCACCACCCGGCCGGGGTCGTAGAAGCGGTACGCCAGTGGGTTGCTCGAGGCTTCACCCTCGAACCGCACCGCGGCGAGGTCAGAGAAGAGTGGCTGGCTCATGGTGTCTATCCTTCGCAGTTCAGAGAGTTGGGCTGTGCTTCAAATCGAAGAACGTATCTGTCGCAGGAACGTAAGTTGCTAGAGTTGCGCCTACACCGCATAGACCTCCCTCAGACGCTGTGCATACAGACGCCGGGCAGCATCGTAGCCGGCGCGCAGCGCGGGGTTGGGCTCGGTCGTGCGCGCACCATCCTTCGCTGCGAACACCGACCAGCCCTCTTCATAGGAAATCGGCCGCGACTGCGCGGCGTGCCACTGCACCCACGCCTGAACGACAGCGCCCAGGCAGCCCGCCTCTTCCTCGCCCGGCAGCGTCACAGCGACGCCGGTGCTGTCCGCCAGCAGTTGCCTCCATGCAGCGGAGCGCGCCCCGCCTCCGATCACCTGCAGCGCCTCGGCCTGCCTTCCGCTGAGCACCAGGTCCAGGCCATTCAGAACCCCAAAGCTGACACCTTCCACCACCGCCCGAATCATGTGCTGGGCCGTCAGGTTGCTGGAGGAGAGCCCAGCCATCGTGCCGCGCGCCGCCGGCAGATCCGGCGTACGCTCACCATTCAGAAAGGGCAGCATCGTCAGGCCGTCGGCGCCGGGCGCGGTAGATGCCAGCGCCGGGTCGATATCCGCCACCGTCTTGCCTACCAGACTCAGTATGGAGTTCACCGCATTGGTAGCATTCATCGTGCAGACCAGGGGCAGCCAGCCGCCGGAGGAGGAACAGAACGGCGCGATGGCCCCCTTCGCATCGGCCACCGGCCGCGTCGAGAACGAATAAACGGTTGCGGAGGTGCCCAGACTCAGCGTCACCACGCCCTCCCGCACGTTGCCGGTGCCAATGGCGCCCATCATGTTGTCCCCGCCACCTGTCGCCACCAGGCAGTCTCCCGGCAGCCCCAGCTCGGCCGCCACCATCGGCCGCAGCGTGCCGATGGGCTTGGATGCATCCACCAGTCGAGGCAGCGCCGCAGCCAAGTGGCCAGTGCCTCCATCGATCTCGTCCAGCACCGCGCGCGCCCACTGCCGGCTGCGCGGGTCGAAGTACGCGGTACCCGAAGCATCGCCCGGCTCCGCGCAGAACGCGCCCGTCAGCCACCAGTTCAGATACTCATGCGGCAGCAGGATGTGCCGGACCCGCGCAAAACCCTCCGGGTGCTGCTGCTTCAGCCACAGAAGCTTGGACACTGTGTAGCCGGTCAGCGGCACAATGCCGAAGCGCTCAAACCATGCCTGCGCGCCTCCCATCCGCTCAATCAGAGCCGCATTCTGCGCAGCGGTCTCTGTGTCGTTCCATAACTTGGCGGGCCGGATCACCTCCGTGGCGGCGTCAAGCACCACCAGCCCGTGCTGCTGGCCGCTGACACCCAGCGCCTTCACTGCGTGCGAGGCCTCCGGTGTGCCGGCAAGCGCCTCCCGCACAGAGCTCTTCAGCGCCTCAACCCACCACTGCGGCTCCTGCTCACGCGCGCCATTCGGCCGCTCCATGATGGCGTGCGCAGCATAGCCTCGACCCAGGACGCGGCCGCGATCGTCCGTCAGCAGTGCCTTGGTGCCCTGGGTTCCGCAATCGATGCCAAGATACATGGCTCACGCCTGTCGCTGTTACGTTGTCGTGCTTCCAATAGAAAGGGCGAAGCCGCAGCCTCGCCCTCCCTTGTACTAGATCCAGCTAAGCCACCCGCTCGATCGTCACACTCTCCAGCGTCACCGGAGTCTTCGGCTTATCCTGCGCTCCGCGTGGCACGCGGGAGATCTTCTCTGCGATCTCCTGGCCTTCGACCACCTCGCCGAAGATGGTGTGTTTGCCGGTCAGCCAGTCCGTGTTCGCCGTGGTGATGAAGAACTGCGATCCGTTCGTGTTCGGTCCGGCGTTGGCCATCGCCAGCTTGCCCGCCTGGGTAAACCGATGCGGTGAGCCCTTGGTTTCATCCTCGAAGCGATAGCCAGGGTCGCCCATGCCGGTGCCCGTGGGGTCGCCGCCCTGGATCATGAAGTCGGGAATCACGCGGTGGAAGATGGTTCCGTCGTAGAGCTTGTCATTTGACTTCTTGCGCGTCGAGGGGTGCGTCCACTCGCGCTTGCCCTCGGCCAGCTCGATAAAGTTCGCCACCGTCTTCGGGGCCTCTTTCTCAAACAGCCGGCACACAATGGTGCCCTCGCTGGTCTTCAGTACGGCATAGGTGCCTGTGGTACGGGCCATCGTCTCTCCTTGAATATCGATCGAGTGTACTGCGTTGACAGTGCGGCCAAACCAAACCGGGGCGGCCGCGCAAAAGATGGGATGATGCTTAGCTGGGACCAGGCGCCGTCGCGGCCGCTGGGCGCGCGGGCGCAGCCGGCACCGGCTGTCCGGCCGGCACAATGGTGATCTGCTTCAGCACTACGGGCGTCAGCGGCTTGTCAGCGCCGTCGCGCTCCACGCGCGAGATCGACTTCACCACATCCACCGATGCCGGGTCGCACTGCCCAAAGATGGTGTAGTGCCCGTTCAGGTGCGGCTGTTCCGCTTCGGTGACAAAGAACTGCGAACCATCTGTATTCGGTCCGGAGTTCGCCATCGCCAGCCGACCCGGTACGTCGAAGAACAGATCCGGGCTGATCTCATCCGGTACGTAGTAGCCCGGATCGCCCATCCCGGAGCCGAGCGGGTCGCCGCCCTGGATCATGAAGCCCGGGATCACACGATGAAACGTCGTCCCGGCGTACAGCGGCTTCCCATGCACCTTGGTGTGTGTCGCCGGGTCCGTCCAGTCGTGCGTGCCCTGCGCCAGGCCGATAAAGTTGGCCACCGTCTGCGGTGCCTGCTTGTCGAATAGCCGGCAGGTGATCCGCCCCATCGTCGTCTCCATCACTGCAGTGGGACCGGTGGGCTGCACTGCCGCCGGTACGGACGATCCCGGTGAGTCCGGCAGATCGCTCGGAGCCGGGGGTGTGCTACTCGGGTTGGTCTGCGGCGCAGTCGTGGCGGGCGAGCCAGCAGGCTCCTGCGTGGAGCTCTGCGCTCCGGCCAGGGCTGCAGGGATCAGAAGAGCAAGGGCGAATCGGGCAGTCAACGTCATGCGGAGTTCCACCCATCAGACTATCCCAACGCATCCTAGCCTGCCACTGCGGACGCCCAGCCCGAAGTGCGCATCACACCAGCCGGAGGCATACTCACTCATGCGCTTTTGCTCACGCAAACTTACCTATTTCGCGATTCGCTGGTTATCGCGCCGTCGCTGGGGCCGCCGGCTCATCTGGAGCTTCATGGTCCGCGCTCTGCGCGCCCGCGTCCGCAGTTTCCTGCGTGACCTGGCAGAGCTGCTGCCGATCTTCGAACCGCTGCGCGCCTGGGCCTAGGCTAGATGCGCCCTTCGCCTCGCAGAGCCGCAATCTCGTCGTCTGTAAAGACGCGGGAGCGGATCAGGAAGCGCACGCCCTCGCCGTTCTCCAGTGAGAACATCCCGCCTCGCCCTGGCACCACGTCCAGGATTAGTTGGGTGTGCTTCCAGTACTCAAACTGGCTGCGGCTCATGTAAAACGGCGTGCCGCCCTCCAATGTGGCCAGCAGTACGTCGTTCTCTCCCACCAGAAACTCGCCCCGCGGGTAGCACATGGGCGAGCTGCCATCGCAGCAGCCGCCCGACTGATGAAACATCAGCTCGCCATGCTTCGCGGCTAGCTCGTCCATCAGCCAGGTTGCTGCCTCCGTGCAGATCACCTGCGCCGGCGCCTCCATAGACTGCTCCATCTCTAGAAGAAGCCCATCGCATTCGGACTGTAGCTCACCAGCTGATTCTTCGTCTGCTGATAGTGGTCCAGCATCATGCGATGGTTCTCCCGGCCGATACCGGACTGCTTGTACCCCCCAAACGCCGCATGCGCCGGGTACAGGTGATAGCAGTTGGTCCAGACCCGACCGGCCTGGATCTCGCGGCCGAAATGGTAGGCGCGGTTGATATCGCGCGTCCACACACCGGCGCCCAGCCCATATAAGGTGTCATTGGCCAGCGCCAGCGCCTCCTCCTCATCGTGGAAGGTAGTCACCGACACCACCGGCCCGAAGATCTCCTCCTGGAAGATGCGCATTTTGTTCTGGCCTTTGAAGATGGTCGGCTCGACGTAGTAGCCGTTGGCCAGGTCTCCGTCCAGCGCCGCCTTGCGGCCGCCCGTCAGCACCTCCGCACCCTCCTGCTTGCCGATGTCGATGTAGCTCAGGATCTTCTCCATCTGCTCCGTCGATGCCTGTGCGCCCATCATCGTCGTCGCATCCAGCGGGTTCGCCTGCTTGATCGCCTTCACCCGCTTGATCGCCCGATCCATGAACTGGTCATAGATCGTGTCCTGGATCAGCGCGCGCGAGGGACAGGTGCACACCTCACCCTGGTTCAGTGCGAACATCGCAAAGCCTTCGAGCGCCTTGTCGAAGAACGCGTCATCCTCGCGCACCACATCGGCGAAGA
>CAXUMX010000035.1:6929-31737 GCA_964252395.1 uncultured Acidobacteriaceae bacterium
GTTCGGCGATTTGCCGCCCAGCTCCAGCGTCACCGGGATGATGTTCTGCGAGGCGTACTGCATGATCAGCCGCCCGGTTGTGGTCTCTCCTGTAAACGCAACCTTGTTGATGCGCGGGCTTGAGGCGAGCGGTTTGCCGGCCTCCAGCCCAAAGCCGTTCACGATATTCAGCACGCCGGGCGGCAGGATGTCCGCAATCAGTTCTGCCAGCACCAGGATGGAGAGCGGTGTCTGCTCCGCCGGCTTCAGGACCACTGCATTGCCTGCCGCCAGGGCCGGAGCCAGCTTCCAGGCAGCCATCAGGATAGGGAAGTTCCAGGGAATGATCAGGCCGATCACGCCCAGCGGCTCGTGGTAGTGATACGCAACCGTGGTTGCGTCAATCTCGGAGATGCCACCCTCCTGCGCGCGTATCGCGCCGGCAAAGTAGCGGAAATGGTCGATCGCCAGTGGAATATCCGCCGCCATGGTCTCGCGGATCGCCTTTCCGTTGTCCCACGTCTCCGCCGTCGCCAGCATCTGCAGGTTGTCTTCCATCCGCTGCGCGATCCGGTTCAGCATGTTGCTGCGCTCGGCGACGGAGGTCTTACCCCAGGCCGACTTCGCTGCGTGCGCTGCGTCCAGCGCGCGGTCGATGTCGGCTGCGTTCGAGCGCGGTATCTGACACAGCGTCTCGCCCGTCACCGGCGTCGGATTGTCGAAGTATTGGTTTGAAAGCGGCGCCACCCACTCGCCACCGATGTAGTTCTGGTACTGCTTGCGTATGGATACTGGGAAGCCATAGGCTCCGGGCCTGAGCGCGGTCGCTGTTGCCATGGGTGCTTGCTCCTTTGGGCTGGGGGCAGGAAACCTGCTGATCGCTGCTCCCCGACACGCGGTGCATTCTAACTCCCAGTCTCCAGAGTTGTCGCTGCACGCATGCGTCGCGTCGAAGCCACGCTGCGCCTACGAGGGGCCAAGGACGCCATCGACAATGGCGCGCAGATGCAGAGCCGCACAATCCACGAAAGGGAAGTCGGTGTCCGACTCGTGGAACAGCGAGGTCAGATCGGTTCCGGCGAACAGTATCGCCTGCACGCCGTCGCGCCTGCATAATGCTTGCGCAATCTCCGTCAGCGCCCGGTGCTGCTCCGGGGTGCCTACACCCTGCATCGCAAGCTGGCCGTAGATAGTGTCGATCGCCGCGGTCTCCTCGGCCGTGGCGGCAACAATCTCCGCCTCCGGAACCATACCGTACAGGCGCGAGTTCATGACGAAGCTCGATCCGAAGACCGCCACCCTGCGCAGCGAACGGGAGACAAGCTCCGCACGCAACGGATCGAAGATGTTGAACAGCGGCAGGCTCGTCCGCGCCGCCAGCTCCTCATAACAGAAGTGGGGTGTCACCGCCGGGATCACCCCGCACTCGGCTCCCGCTGCCTCCAGCCGGTTCAGAAACCCGAGCAAGTATCCGGCTAGTCCGTCGCGATCGTCAGCCCGGACATACTCAAAGACCCGCACCACTTCTGCATGGGCCATCACCAGGTCCGGTACAGCGCCCCGCTGCTCGTGCGCCTGCACCAGCGTGCGGTAATAGTGCATCGCGCCGCCCACACCCAGTCCGCCCAGCAATCCGATGCATCGCCCTCTGTGCACGCCACTGCTCCTGTCGACCATACCCGGCGTCCGCAGCAATCAGCAGCGCTCCCGCCCGCGCTCCGGTGGAGCCACAATCTAGGCCGGAAACCGCTCTGCGCTCCGCGCCTTTGCCTTCGCCGCCTCTTCTTCGCGGTTGCGCGGGGCCGCCTGCGTCTCCAGACTCGAGAGCAGGCGCGCTGAAGCCTCCATTACCTCCGCGACCGCGCGGGCAAAGGCTGCTTCATTAGCTTTCGACGGCTTGTTGAAGCCGCTGATCTTCCGCACGTACTGCAGCGACGCAGCGCGAATCTCCTCCGGCGTCACCGGCGGCTCAAAGTTGAACAGCATCTTGATATTCCGGCACATCTGGATACCTCACGTGACGAGACTGCGTTCGACAGGCGCTGCCATCGTCAGCGCGGCGCCTACTTATGAAACGGCTGCTGCTCCGTAATCTGCGGCCGCTCGGCTGCCTGCAGCTGCTGGCTTACCTTCTCCACCTCGGCAAACACGCGCAGCAGGTTGCCGCCCATCAGCTTCTCGCAATCGGCCTCGCTCCAGCCGCGCTGCTTCAGCGCTGCCGTGATCTTCGGCAGATCCGCCGCGGAGTCGATTCCTTCCGGCGACGACGGGATGCCGTCAAAATCCGACCCGATGCCCACATGATCCTTGCCGGCCACCTTGGCAATATGGTCGATGTGATCAATCAGCGCACTCAGCGGCGGCCGCGGAATCTTCGCGGCATACTCCTTGTCCACCGCTGACTCCATGCCATAGGTCCACGGCTTGCCCGCCGCCTTGGCGTCGGCCTCGGCGGCCTTCTCTGCCGCTTCACGCTCCGGCTTCTGCGCCTCGTACGCTTTACGCCACTCATCGGAGATAAACGCGGAGTAGAAGTTCACCTGCACCACCCCACCGTTCACTGCGAGGGCGCGCAGCATCTCGTCTGTCATGTTGCGCGGGTGATTCGTCAACACGCGGGAAGAGGAGTGCGATGCGATCACCGGCGCGCGGGAGGTAATCAGCGCGCGGTTGAAGGTCTTGTCCGACACGTGCGAGATATCCACCATCATGCCCAGCCGGTTCATCTCGAAGACCACGTCCTTGCCGAAGTCGCTCAGCCCGTCCTCGGTATGCTTGATCTTGTCGTCGTTAATGTCGCCGGAAGAGTCTGCCCAGTCGTTCGAGTTGGACCAGGTCAGCGTCATGTAACGCACGCCCAGCCGGTAGTAGTCGCGCAACAGCCCCAGCGAATTCTCAATCGAGTGTCCGCCTTCAATCCCCATCAGCGCTGCCAGCTTGTGCTCACGGTGGGCGCGCTCGATGTCTGCGACGGAGTACGCCATCATCATCTTGTCAGGATGCTTCAACGCCGCCTGGTGCACCGTATCGATCAGCTCCAGCGTGCGACGCGCATAGTATCCCGCGTTGATCTTTGGCTCCACCCAGATCGAGAAGAACTCGGCACCCAGGTTGCCCTGCCGCGCCGCCTCGAAGTTCACCTGACCGCCATTCAGTGGCTCGCTTAGGTCGTAGTGCTCGTCCAGCATGCGCTGCGGCGTGTCCGCATGGGTATCGATAAAGAAGGTAGAAGTCGTGGGCGTCGTCATAGGATGAGGCACGTGCCGGGAAGGTGTGGACTGCGCCAGCACAGACGTCGCAAGCGATAGAAACAGCAGAGAAACGAGCGCAGCAGCCGGCATCTTCATGGATTCCGAGTGTAGCAAACGCTCATTTCGGCCAACCCCCGCCACCTCGAAGCCATCCGTTGTAGGAGAGGTGATCTATGCAGCCGATAGTGAAAGACACGAAGAAGGACGTCGCGCGCCCTGCGCATCCCGATACGCATAGAAAGTCCACCGGCGAGGAAGACTCCCACGACCGCCTGAACCGCATCGGCAGTGAAGTAGCTGGCCGCGGACTCGAGCGTCAGCGCAAGGACGAAGAGGGCAAGGACATCATCTCCAAGTAGGGAGCGACTCCGGCCAACGCCATCAAGGTTGCGCGGCACGACACAGAGCGCGCAAGAAAGGCCCCCGCACTGATGCTGGGGGCCTTTTCCTGCTTTAGCTCGACGCAGTGGCTTACGTTGCGGCTCGCGGATCCGCCTTCAGCTTGGACCCGGTGCTCCACTCCGTCATCGGGCGCAGCGTCTTCACCTCTTCGTCGCGATGCAGCCAGCTCGCACGGATGTAATCGCGATTCATTGTCGCAATCACCTCCAGCTGTATCTCCTTCGGGCAGGCGCCGGTGCACTCGCCGATATTCGTGCAGCCGCCAAACTCCTCCGCATTCATCTGCGCCACCATGTGACGCGCGCGGTGGTTGCGCTCCGGGGCCCCCTGGGGAAGCACGCTCAGGTGCGAGATCTTCGCACCCGTAAATAGGGCTGCGGAGGCATTCGGACACGCCGCCACGCACGCGCCGCAGGCAATGCACGCAGCTGCATCCATCGCCCGGTCGGATATCTCCTTGCTTACCGGAATCGCGTTTCCATCCGGTGCATTGCCGGTAGATACCGAGATATATCCGCCCGCTGCAATAATGCGGTCGAAGGCGCGCCGGTCGACCACCAGGTCCTTGATAGCCGGGAACGCGTTCGCGCGCCACGGTTCGATCACCAGCTCCTGGCCGTCTTTGAAGTGCCGCATGGTCAGCTGGCACACCGTCGTCGCCGGCATCGGCCCGTGGGCCACGCCATTGATCATGAAGCCGCAGGAGCCGCAGATGCCCTCGCGGCAGTCATGTTCGAACGCGATAGGCTCCTCGCCCCGCTCAATCAGCGTCTCGTTCAGTACGTCCAGGCACTCCAGCATGGACATCTCCGGGTTCACATCGTCCATCGTGTAGCGGACGAACTCTCCCGGATCCTTGCGACTCTTCTGCCGCCACACCTTCAGCGTAAGTTTCATTTACTTGTAGCTCCTCTGGCTGGGGTGCACGTAATCGAAGTGCAGCGGCTCCTTCACCAGGTCAGGCTGGTTGCCGTAGCCGCGGTAGCCCCAGGCTGCTACGTAGGCGTAGTGCTCATCGTCGCGCTGCGCCTCGCCCTCGGGTGTCTGGTACTCCTCACGGAAGTGCCCGCCGCATGACTCGTTGCGATCCAGCGCGTCGATGCACATCAGCTCGCCCAGTTCGAAGAAGTCCGCCACCCGGCCGGCCTTCTCCAAGCTCTGGTTCAAATCGTCACCGGACCCAGGCACATTCACGTTCTGCCAGAACTCCTCGCGCAGCTCGCGAATGCGGTCGATAGCGCCGCGCAGCCCATCGGCCGTGCGTGACATGCCGCAGTAGTCCCACATGATCTTGCCCAGCTCGCGATGGAAACTGTCCACCGTGCGCCGGCCCTTGATGCCCAGCAGCTTTTCGATGGTCTGCTCCACGCAGCTCACCGCGTTGCGCACCTCCGGGTGCGACTCATCGACAGAGCCCAGCTTGGTGGTCGCCAGGTAGTTGCCGATAGTGTAGGGAACCACAAAGTAGCCATCGGAGAGGCCCTGCATCAGCGCGCTCGCGCCCAGCCGGTTCGCGCCATGGTCGGAGAAGTTGGCCTCGCCGATCACGAACAGCCCGGGAATAGTGCTCTGCAGGTGATAGTCCACCCACAGGCCGCCCATGGTGTAGTGAATCGCCGGGTAGATGCGCATCGGCACCTTGTACGGATTCTCATCCGTGATCCGCTGGTACATGTCGAACAGGTTTCCGTAGCGCTCGCGGATGGTGTGTTCGCCCAGCCGGCGTATCGCGTCGGAGAAGTCCAGGTACACACCCAGGCCTGACTCGCCTACACCACGGCCTTCGTCGCACACTGCCTTCGCATTGCGCGAGGCCACGTCGCGCGGCACCAGGTTGCCGAAGCTCGGATAACGCCGCTCCAGGTAGTAGTCGCGCTCGCTCTCCGGAATCTGATCCGGAGAGCGCTTGTCGCCCGCATTCAAGGGCACCCAGATGCGCCCGTCATTGCGCAGCGACTCGGACATCAGCGTCAGCTTGGACTGGTACTCGCCCGACACCGGAATGCAGGTGGGGTGGATCTGCGTGTAGCAGGGGTTCGCAAACAGCGCGCCCCGCTTGTGTGCGCGCCAGCTTGCGGTGACGTTTGATCCCTTGGCATTGGTCGACAGGTAGTACACATTGCCGTAGCCGCCCGTACCCAGAATGACCGCGTCCGCCAGGTGCGTGCTGATCGCACCCGTCACCAGGTTGCGGGCCACAATCCCGCGTGCCTTACCGTCGATCACGATCAGGTCCAGCATCTCCGTACGCGGATACATGGTGACCATGCCCGCGTGCACCTGACGCTCCAGCGCCTGGTAGGCGCCCAGCAGCAGCTGCTGGCCCGTCTGCCCGCGTGCGTAGAAGGTGCGTGATACCTGCGCACCGCCAAACGACCGGTTCGCCAGGGTGCCGCCGTACTCACGTGCGAAGGGCACGCCCTGCGCCACGCACTGGTCGATGATGCTGACGCTGATCTCGGCCAGCCGGTAGACATTCGCCTCCCGCGCCCGGAAGTCGCCGCCCTTTACCGTGTCGTAGAACAGCCGGTAGATGCTGTCGCCGTCGTTCTGGTAATTCTTCGCGGCGTTGATGCCGCCCTGCGCGGCAATGGAGTGCGCGCGGCGCGGCGAGTCCTGGAAGCAGAAGCATTTGACGTTGTAGCCCAGCTCGCCCAGCGTGGCCGCGGCCGAGCCGCCGGCCAGACCGGAGCCGACCACAATCAGCGTGTGCTTGCGCTTGTTCGCCGGGTTCACCAGCTTCAGGTCGAAGCGGGTCCTCTCCCAGGCCGTCTCTATCGGACCGCTCGGTGTCTTCGAGTCGAGTGTCATTCGTGCACTACCCCCGCCAGGATGCTGATCGGAATGGAAATGAAGCCAACGACGATTGCCAGCGCGATAAAGAACGCTGCGCTCTTCAGAATCGGAGTATGCCGCGGGTGATTCAGCCCCAGCGACTGGAACATGCTCCAGATGCCATGCCGCAGATGCATGCCCAGCAGGCACATCGCGAAGATGTACCAGGCCGAAACCCACCACACGCGGAAGCCGGCCACGACGTTGTGATAGATGTCGTCCTGGATAAAGACGGCCTCGGGATGGATATACCCGGCGGTGAACTGCAGCAGGTGGAAGATGATGAAGGCCAGCACGATCGGCCCGCTCCAGTACATCGTCCGCGACGCGTAGGAGGAGGCGATGGCCTGCGTGCGGCTATACCCGACCGGGCGAGCGCGCTTCTTCTGGAGCGCCAGCTGCACCGTGGCCGTGATATGCAGTGCCACCGAGACCAGCAGCAGGACGCGTACCGGCCATAGCAGCTCACCGATGCTGTGCAGGAAGTGCCCATAGGCGTTGATCTTCTCCCGGCCCTCAAAGATCTGCAGGTTGCCGGCAAGGTGGCCGATGACGAAGCCGAACAGGATCGCCCCGGTCACTGCCATCACTGCCTTCTTGCCATTCGTGGAGTTCCAGAAGCCCGGCATCTTTGGCTTCCGCGTCTCCGCTGCATCCACTACGGTCACACTCGTGCTCATTCTTGCCTTCCCCGCCTGCGCTTGCATGTGGTGTCGCGCTGCCCTTCGACCGGCTTAGCAGCGCGCCTGGCGGCGCACTCGCCCTCGTTCGCACGTGCACGATGCAGAGGGGCTGCTATGGAAGGGGTAGCCACTCATCAGTATGGGTACTTGGGTCTGGCACCGTCAAGAAGCAGAGTAAGGTACTTGGCGGTGGGTCAAAAAGCAACACTCACCCGTACTGCTGCAGTGGACAGCAATTCCTCCCGGCCGCTGTTACCCGTCACCGGCTGCGTATCAGCACCGCAGTGGCATCGTCCGCTCCGTACGCATCTCCGCCAAAGCGCTGCACCTCGGCAATCAGCCCGTCCAGGCACGCATCCGGCTGCAGAAAGTGCTGCAGCAGGCGAGCCGGCCCATACTCTTCCTCGGCATGGTCCATCGCCTCGGTAATCCCGTCCGTGTACAGCAGCAGCCGGGCTCCGGCATCCAGCCGCACCGTGCACTCCGGGTAGGAGGAAGGCCCCAGCCCAAGCGGCAGACCAGTGTCGACGTCCAGAAAGCAACAACCCTCGCGGATCAGCAGCGGCCGCAGGTGCCCGGCGCTCGCCAGGGTCAGCTCGCGGGTCCCCGCATCCAGCACTCCATAAATCATGGTGACGAATTTGCCTGGAGGAAAATCCTCCGTCAGCGTGCGGTTCAGCCGCTCCAGCGTCTCTGCCGGCGAGCAGCACAGCGGCGCAATGGATCGCAGCAGGGCTCGTGTTGCGGACATCAGCAGCGCCGCCGACATGCCTTTGCCGGAGACATCGCCCAACGCAATTCCGAACCGCTGATTCCCCAGGTCGATGAAGTCGAACCAGTCGCCGGCCACCGCGCCTGCCGGGTGCCATGCCGTCTCGAACGCGAACCCCGGGATCAGCGGTACCGGTTTCAGGAAGAGCGCTCGCTGCATCGCACGTGCCTCCGCAGACTCGTGCTCCATCCGCTCGCGCTCATGCCGCTCCTGCCGGAACAGCCGCGCATTTTCGATCGCGATCGCGATGTGCCCGGCCAGCGCCTCCAGCACCTGCAACTGGTCCTCTCCAAACGCATGTGTCTGGTGGTGATTGACCGACAGGACTCCGATGACATCGTGCCCCGATTTCAGCGGAATCGTCACCTCCGACCGTGTCGTTGGCTCGCAGGCGATGTAGTACGGGTCTTCGTGCACCCGCGTACGCCGCGCAGCACCATGTACTCTCTATCGCTATCGCGCAGCCACACAGAGACCTCGACGTTGCCGACAGAGCTGGCGATATCGTTCACCACCCGCTGCAGCAGTGCGTCCAGGTCGAGCGTCGACGCGATCAGGTAGGTAGCGCGCTGCAGCTTCATCAGAACCTGCGTGAACTCGCAGGACAATTGCATCCGCGGTGGGGGCGCGGACTGGGATTCGATGCTGCCGGGGTAGGTCGCCATAAGTCCCCTTTTCCTGCTTTGCAAACGGGATCGCTACCAAGGGGTAGATGTTTCAGGCCCGACCCGGCGATGCAAACTCTTCTGCCCGCGGCGCGGAGATTTTCCAGCAGCGGCGCGAGCTGTCTCCGGCGAAGCGCCACGCCCGTCACTTACCCGCAGCTCAGCAGGAGGACTGTGCCGCCTGCAGCAGCTTCAGCAGGGCACGCAGTGCCTGCCCGCGATGGCTCAGCAGCTGCCGCGTCTGATCGTCGATCTCTGCCATCGTCTTCTGGAACCGGGGCAGGTAGAACAACGGGTCGTACCCGAAGCCACCCTCCCCGCGGGGCTCTGCCAGGATCTCGCCCTCCACCGTGCCCGCCGCCGTCAGCAGGCATGCGCCATCGCGCGCCGCCGCCAGCACGCAGCGATAGCGCGCCGTCCACGGTACACCCGTCGCTGCCTGACGGAGCCGGTTCAGCAAATGCCGGTTGTTCCACTGGTCTGTGTTTCGTGGCTCGCTGCCCGCGGCACCCGCCTCCGCCAGCAGGCCCGCGTCCTCTGCGTATCGCGCACTGCGCACCCCCGGTTCGCCCTCCAGCGCGTCCACCTCCAGGCCGGAGTCGTCCGCGATCACCAGCAACCCCGGAGCAGCTCGGCTATAGGCCACCGCCTTGATGCGCGCATTCTCCTCGAATGTCGCGCCATCTTCCTCGGGCGGCGGGATCGATGCCAGGCCCGGCAGAGGCTCCACCGGCATCTGGAACAGCGCGGCAGCCGTGCGAAAGTCGCGCAGCTTCCCCGCATTGGAGCTGGCTACGTAAAGCCGGGTGTCGGTCGCTATGGGCATCAGGCCGAAGCCTTTCCATGGCCGCGGCCGTGCGTTTCTTCCGTCTCGTTCCCGCTCTCCGGCGCATGCATCGGTTCGTCCATATGACGCAGCATACCGGCCCCGCCGGAGCGCGCAAACTGCCATAGCAGGACAGCGGCAAGCACCAGGAAGACCAGGTTCAGCTGCGTCGTGCCATCCCAGCGGATCCCTTCGTCCATGCCCACCTCCATCGCTCCACGCTGCACTGGTTGCAGGTGCAGGGCGAGGAACACAAACTCGACCACCAGCGCGGCGCCGGCCATGGCCGCGTAGAACACCGGCAGCAGCAGCAGAGCCATGCGCCAGCCGTAGTACTTGCGATGAATGTTGACAATGGGCAGGATAATCAGGTCCCCGAACAGGAAGGCCACTACACCGCCGAAGCTGAGCCCGTGCTGCCACAGCACCGCCGCCAGCGGCACATTCCCCACGGAACAGACAAAGGACACCATGGCCACTAGCGGTCCCGCCAGTGGTCCCCACAGCCGCGCCAGCGCAGGATAACCGACCAGAAAGAAGTGCTGCCAGAAGGCCGTCGGCACCCACGCAGCAATACAACCGGAGAGCACCAGCCCCAGCACGATGTCGCCCAGCACGGCTGCCCACTCCATGACGAAGATCTCGCTGATCGCAGTAAACGCGCCCGGTGCGCGCAGCCGTTGCAGCCAGCTTTCGCCCTTTACAGACATGTCCATCGCCGCATGGCCTTCCATGCGGCCCAGCACGCCACGCTCCGCCTGCTGCCGTGCGCGCTCCACTATCCCGGGCCTGAGGAAGATGCGCAGCATCAGCACCAGCAGCACGATCATGATCGGGCCGCCCAGGAACTCGGCTGCGGCGAAACGCCAGCCCAGTAGCACGATCAGTGACAAGCCCAGCTCGAAGACCAGGTTGGTTGAGGCAAACTCGAACGCCATGGCGGCGCGGAAGTCTGCGCCTTTGCGAAAGAGTGTGCGGGCCAGGGCCACCGCTGCATAGGAGCAGGAAGACGAGGCCGCACCCAGCCCGGCCGCGACCGCAATGCTGCGGGGACGCGCATCCGGCATCAGGCTGGCGACGCGCTCGCGCGATACCGTCGCCTGCACCACCGCGGAGAGCGTGAAGCCAAGAATCAACGCCCACAGCATCTGCCAGCCCATCATCGCTGCCATCCGCAGCGCGTGGGCCACCGCCATCAGCATGTGCATGGCTGGTTAGATGCCGCTGTTGTCCCCAGCCGGCTTCAGCGCGGCAGGGAAGCCGGCCAGCGGACATCCCGCACACCGCGGCTTTGGCCCGCAGTGCGTCTTGCCCACCATCACGATCAGCGCGTGGAACTCATTCGCATGCCGCACTCGCGCGGCGCCACGCGCCTCGCGAAACGCGGCCCAGGCCAGCCGCTGCAACTCGTCATACCCCGGTGCGCGGCCGCTCGCGCTCTCCCGCGCCAGCCCGTGGCGCACCGTCACCCGCCGCAGATACTCATCCACCACCATCGCCGGCTTGCCCAGCGCATACAGCAGGATGGCATCGGCCGTCTCCGGGCCCACGCCGGGCAATGCCAGCAGCTTCGGCCGCAGCACCTCGAGCGGCATCGTCTCCAGCACCTCGAACGATCCCTGCGCCTCCGTGAACAGGAAAGCGAGAAAGGCCCGCACCGCCGCGCTCTTGCGCACCATGTAGCCCGAGGGTCGCAGCAGTACGCGCAGCTCCTCCTCCGGACAGGCCAGCAGCGCTGCCGCATCTAGCAGCCCGTGCTCCCGCAGATTCGCAATCGAGCGCTCCACCCCTCGCCAGGAGGTGTTCTGCGTCAGGTAGGCGCCGACTGTCACCTCCAGCGGCGTCTCCGCCGGCCACCAATGCTGCGGCCCATACACCTCCGCCATCCGCTCGTACATGGCGCGCAGCGTCGCCGCCGCGGAATCCTTGAACGAAAGCGTCGTACCCACAGCAGACTCAGGCATCAGAGTGGAGAAAACCTCGACTGGAGTGTTCGAAATCATGACCCCGCAACCCGCGAAGACCACCGCCGGCGAATGGCGCAGCCATACCCGCTACCTTGAGATGCACACGCGCAAACGCTACGAGATGGTGCACATCACGGAGGAGGTGGAGCGCACCGTGCGCGACAGCGGTGTCGACGACGGACTCTGCTTCGTCTCGCCCATGCACATCACCGCTGCCATCTACGTCAACGACAACGAGAGCGGTCTGATCGCCGATATCTCCGAGTGGCTCGAACAGCTCGCGCCCGCTCGCCCCGAGTATCGCCATCACCAGACGGGCGAAGACAACGCAGATGCTTACCTCAAGGCGCTCCTGCTGCACCATGAGACGACCCTGCCCGTCACCGGCGGCCGCCTCGACCTGGGCACCTGGCAGCGCATCTTCTATGCCGAGTTCGACGGCCAGCGGCCCAAGCGAGTCATCGTCAAGGTGCTGGGCGTCGCTCGCCCCTGACGGAGCAGGCACACGAATAAGGGGTAACCAGCACCGCGGCATAAAGTAATCCGCTCCCGCGCCGATAAATGGGTCAGTTGCAAGACGGTTCCTCACACGGAACGCTCCGGGCACTCTCCGCCGGTCGCGCGAGGTGAACCAGGAGCCCCCCACTTCAGGAACCTAAAGGAGCCGAATCTTATGTCACTCGGTGTATTGAACAACGTCTCTGCCACCTACGCGGCAAATAACCTGAACAACACCTCCAACAGCCTGCAGGGCGTACTGCAGCAGCTGTCCTCCGGATCGCGCATCAACTCTGGTGCGGACGACGCCGCCGGCCTCTCGCTGGCCAATGGCCTGCAGGCGAACCAGACAGCACTGACGCAGTCCACGCGGAACGTCAGCCTGGGCGTCGGCCTGCTGCAGACCGCCGATGGCGCGCTCTCCCAGGTCAACAACCTGCTTAACCGCGCAGTCACGCTCGCCACTGAAGCTGGCAACGGTACGCTGAACTCGACTCAGGACGCAGCCGCAAACCAGGAGTACCAGTCGATCCTGGCCGAAATCAACAACATCGGCTCCACCACCACCTTCAACGGCAACGCCGTGTTCGGCAACTCGGCCTCCATCTACACCAGTGACGGCACCTCGACCGGTACTGCTGTGGACACTCTGTCCATTGCCGCGCTCAGCAGCGCCGCGGTCGGCGATGGCGGCGGTACCATCTCCTACACCGCCGCGTCTGGCTCAACTCCGGCCACCATCTCCTACGCCGCTGGCTCCTCCACCAACCTGTCCACCACGGACCTCACCAGCAGCGCCAACGCGCAGACCGCACTGACGGCGATCAGCGCCGCCATCACCAACGTGGCCGGTCAGCGTGGGTACGTCGGCTCGCAGATCAACACGCTGAACTCCATCTCCGGCGTGGAGAGCACGCAGAGCGAGAACCTGGCCTCCGCGCAGAACGCAGTCCAGGCCACCGACTACACGCAGGCGACTTCGCAACTGTCGAAGTTCCAGATCCTCACCCAGACGGGCGTCAGCGCACTGGCGCAGGCCAACTCCACGCAGCAGGCCGTCCTCAAGCTGCTGCAGTAAACCTCGCAACCACACCACGTCGTTCCATCCTGACTCCGCGGGCGGTGATGCGCGCCGCCCGCGCTTTTTCTTCATGCCGCAAACACCACGTCATCAGGAGCGCGTCCCGTGGGCACCATCGGTCTCAGCTTCGGCTCACCCAGCGGCGGTCAGGGCATCGATGTAGCCGCCACCGTGACCCAGATCGTGACGCAGCTTCAGGGTACGGAGTCCCCCTACAAGGCGCAGATCACCGCACTGCAGTCGCAGGACACCGTCATCTCGAATCTGGGCAGTCTGCTGTCTACGCTCTCCACCAACATTCAGGCGCTCACTGACCCGGCCGGCATCCTCTCCGGCAAACAGGGTTCCAGCTCTGACCCGAACACCCTCGCACTGCTCTCCGCCTCCACTCAGGCTGCGGCTGGCAGTCACAGCATCAGCGTGCAGCAGCTGGCGCAGACCTCGAGCTACGCCTCAGCCGCCATCGCTGCAAACGACGCGCTCTCCGGCTCGCTCACCCTGCACACCGGCAGCGGCAGCCCGGTCACCGTCCAGGTCGACCCGCTACGCTCTACCCTCGCCGACTTCGCCGCTGCCATCAACCTCTCCGGTGCCGGCGTCTCGGCCAGCATCATCACTGACCCCAGCGGAGCGCGGCTCTCTCTCGTCAGCCAGACCAGCGGCGCCGCCGGCCAGATCACCATCGACAGCAGCGCGCTGACCGATACCACTACGGGCGCCGCACTCTCCCTCGCCTCCACCCAGAGCGGGGCCGATGCTCAGCTCACCGTCGATAGTCTCGCCGTCACCAGCAGCAGCAACACCGTCTCGAGCGTCATCTCCGGCGTCACCTTTCAGCTGCTCGGCGTCTCCTCCAGCCCGGTCCAGGTGCAAGTAGATAACGATACCCGCACGGTTACGACTGGTCTGCAGTCGCTCGTCTCCAGCTACAACGCCGTGATCTCAGCTCTCAGTGGCCAGGAAGGCAAGGATGCCTCCGGAAACGCGCAGCCCCTCTTCGGCTCGCCCCTCATCTCCTCGCTGCAGCAGGCCCTCTCCGGCGCGCTGCTCAAGCAGGCCGGCACCTCGCTCACCTCCACCACGCAGATCGGTCTCTCGCTGAACGGAAACGGCACGCTCTCGCTCAACACCGACCAGCTGACCGCCGCGCTCAATACGAACTACAGTGGCGTGCAGGACTTCTTCCAGAACATCAATGGATTCGGGCTCAACTTCGAGCACGCCGTGGACAACGCCGGCACCGCCACGCCGAAAGGCCTCGTGAGCCAGGCGCTGAGCGCGAACGCCACCACCGAAGGCGCGCTGAACGACACCATCAGCACCATCGATGCGCGGATCGCAAAGCAGAAGACGGCAATCACCGCAGAACTGAACCAGGCCAACCAGATCTTGCAATCGATCCCCCAGCAGCTGAACGCAATCAACGAGCTCTACTCCGCCATCACCGGCTTCAACCAGCAGAAGAATTAGCAGGGAAGGCGGGCGATCCGCCAGCTAGGAGGAACTACAATGCGACACTACCACCAGGCAGCTATTGAGAGCGCCTCCAGCGTTCAGCTCATCGTCGCACTCTACGACGGCCTGCAGCGCTTCCTGCTCCAGGCCGCAGCCGCCTGCGACGAGGGCGACGTGGATGCGCGCCGGCACGCCGCGCGTAAGGCCGCGGACATCATCATCCACCTGCAGATGTGCCTGCGTATGGACGTGGGTGGAGAGCCGGCAGCACGCCTCTCCGACTTCTACACCGCAGTGCTCGCCGATGTGCTGCGCGCCTCGGCCGCCGGGTCCAGCAAGCACTTCGCAGAAACAGCGCGCGAGGTGCGCAACGTACGCGAAGCATGGCAGCTTGCCGCGCAGGATCACGCAGTGAATGGCCTGGTGCCGCGCGAGCTGCAGACGTGGGAGGAGCAGGCCACGGCTCCAGTATCCATCCGCCCGCCCGCGCCGGATCAGGATGCCGCAGCATGGATTGCCTAGGCATGATCGCCGGAACGCCGGGTCTGCGTGATCATCCAGCCCGGGCGAACCAAAGTCAGTTAACCCGCGTAGGCCAGCTCTTCTTCCAGCAGCTGCTTCTCGTACAGGCCGGCGTAGAACCGCCCCTGCGCCAGCAACTGATCATGGGTGCCCAGCTCCGCAATCCGTCCATTCACGAGCACCGCAATGCGGTCCGCATGACGAACCGTCGAGATGCGGTGGGAGATGAAGATGGTCGTGCGCTCGCGCATCACCTCGCGTAGCTGCCGCAGGATCGTCTCCTCGGTGTAGGTGTCGACACTAGCCAGCGCGTCGTCCAGGATCAGGATCGCCGGATCGCGGACCACCGCGCGCGCAATGGCCGTACGCTGCTTCTGCCCGCCAGAGAGCGTCAGCCCGCGCTCACCGACTGCCGTATCCAGGCCCTGCGGAAACTCCTCAAACTCTTTGCGGATGTGCGCTGCTTCCGCCGCCGCCAGCACCTCCTCGGTCGACGCAGCGGGCGCACCGAAGGCGATGTTCTCGCGGATCGATTCGCTGAATAGGAACGTCTCCTGCGGCACAAACCCGATATTCGCGCGTAGCGTCCCCAGCGGATACTCGCGGATCGGCCGGCCGTCGATCAGCACCATCCCCGGCGCCGCATCGTAGAGTCGCGCCATCAGCGCCACCAGCGTGGACTTGCCCGCGCCCGTCGGCCCTACCAGCGCCAGGCTGGTCCCCGCCGGCACCTTCAACGAGATATCGTGCAGCACCTCTGTCGCCTTGCCCTCGGAATCCTGATAAGCGAAGCTCAGATGCCGGAACTCGATCTCGCCAGCCAGCCGCATCCCGGGCACCAGCGCCGGATTCGCCTGCTCGTCATCGATGGTGGGCTTGTACTTCAGCAACTCGTCTATACGGATCACCGAAGCAGTGCCGCGCTGCACCAGGTTGACCACCCAGCCCAGCGCGATGATCGGCCAGGTCAGCATCATCATGTAGGTGTTGAACGCGACAAAGTCGCCTACCGTGATGCGGCGCGTCAGCACCTCATGCCCGCCTACCAGCAGGGTGATGGCCAGTGACATGCCCAGGATGAACTCAAGCGTCGGCCACAGCATGCCCATCAGCTGCACCAGCCGCAGCCCACGCCGCACGTTCTCCTTGTTGGCCGTCTCAAAGGCCGCGATCTGCGCCTCCTCCTGCGCAAACGCGCGCACCAGCCGTGCGCCGGAGAAGTTCTCCTGCGCCTGCGCCGAAATCTCGGAGAACTGCGCCTGGATTCGCTCGAAGCGCTCATGGATCTTGCGACCCACCGTCTGCACCAGCACGCTCGCCAGGGGCAGCGGCACCAGGGCCACCAGCGTCAGCCACGGGCTGATGCGCAGCAGGAAGAAGACCGCGCCGATCGAGAACAGGACCGTATTCGCGCTGTACATGATCGCCGGGCCCAGCAGCTGGCGCACCGCGTTCAGGTCGTTGGTCATGCGCGCCATGATGTCGCCCGTGCGATGCTCCGCGTAGTAGCTGGCCGCCTGCCGCTCCAGGTGGCGGAACAGGTCGTTGCGCATGTCGAACTCGATCTCGCGCGAAATGCCGATCATGATCCACCGCGTCAGGAACAGGAAGACACCCTTGGCCAGCGACACCGCTACGATCAGCAACGCATAGCGCAGCACCTTCTGCTGCGTCACACCCGCCTTCAACCCGTCAACCGCAGCCCGCAGCACCTGCGGGAACAGGATCCAGATCGCGTTTGACAACACTACCGAGACGCCGCCCCAGAAGAAGTCCCGGCGGTAGCGCTTGAGGTAAGGAACCAGAGGTTTCAGATCACGCAGCATCCATCATCCAATCTTGAGTTCGTCCGCCTCACTCGGAGCCGGCGCCGCGACTCTTCGCGCAGTCATCAGGGCCTTCGCAGTACCGCTAAACCTTTTCTATGTACTGACCGACTCCGTCGCCAAACGACCAGTCCGCCGCGTCATTCTCACGCAGCACCACCAGGATGTCGGCCGCGCGCACCAGCCCCGTTGCCACCATCCGCTCGGCGATCTGCGCGTACAGCGCCTGCTTCTTCTCCGGGGTGCGTCCCCGCCGTAGGGTGATCTCCACGAAGATCGGATGGCCGCTGCGCTGCACCCCCAGATAACCCGGATCCGCAATCAGATCGCCCGGCGCGTGCTCCCGTATGGCGACGAAGCGGTCGTTCTCCGGGATAACGATCGCCGCGCGCAGCGCTTCGTACACGGCATTCGCCAGGCTCCGTCTCTCCGCGGGCTGCATGCCGGCTTCGACCGACAACGTGATCAGGGGCAAACTCTCCTCCATGGCCTCAGCGGCCGTGCCGGTTCTGCATGTATCTCGCGCGCGCTTGGTCTGCCGGCTTCCTCAGAATACCGCCTCCCCGGCGGGGCACTGCGTACCCGGTACTCGCCGGTCTGCCTCTATTTCGGGCGATTGAGGTTAGAATGTGATTCTTGTTAAAAAGCGCTGGAGGCAAGGCGTTCCATCCGTGGCGGGCGTCGCGCGCGGATCTGCGGCGCGTACATACATATGTCTGATTCCATTCAGGATCGAGTTCTCAAAATCATCGCCTATACGCGCCGTCTGCCGCTCGAAAGCGTTCGCCCGGATAGCTCCTTCGAGGAGCTGGGCATCGACTCCCTTGACCGTCTGAACATCCTGTTCGACCTGGAAAGCGAGTTCGATATCGAGATTGATGACGAAGAGGCGAAGAAGGTGCAGAACATCCCGGAGATGATCGCCGGGGTCAAGCATCTGGTCGAGGCCAAGTCTCAGGCCTCGCCGGAAAACTGATGCCGCGGGTCGTTATCACCGGCATCGGCGTCATCAGTGCTCTGGGGCTGACGCGTGAGGCTTTCTGGCAATCACTCGTTTCAGGCACCTCTGGCGTCCGCACCATGGACACGGAAGACTTCGAGCAGATTCGCTTCAAGCAGGCAGCCGGAGTGCAGGGCTTTGTGCCGGAAGACTCAATCCCGGTCAAAGACATCGCCTTCATGGACCGCTTCGCGCAGTTCGCCGTCGTCACCGCGCGGGAAGCCGTCGCGCAGTCCGGGCTCGAGTGGACCCCGGCACTGCGTGAGGACACCGCCATCGTGACCGGCTCCTGCATCGGCGGCCGCTCCGCGGAGGAGCAGGGCTACCGCGAGCTCTTCCTGCACAACCGCAATCGCGTTCATCCGCTCACCATTCCGCTCGGCATGAGCAACGCAGCCACCAGCCACATCTCCATGCAGTTCGGTATTCAGGGTCCGGCCTACACCATCTCCACCGCGTGCGCCTCCTCCGCCCACGCCATCGGGCAGGCCTTCCACATGGTGCGCTCCGGCGCTGCTCCACTCGCCCTCGCCGGTGGGGCAGAGGCGCCACTCTACTTCGGCAATCTCAAGGCCTGGGAGGCCATGCGCGTCATCAGCAAGGACACCTGCCGTCCCTTCTCTGCGGATCGCAGCGGCATGGTGCTCGGCGAAGGCGCAGCCATGCTCGTGCTCGAGCCGCTCGAGTCCGCGCTCGCCCGCGGAGCCACTCCCATCGCGGAGATCGTCGGCTTCGGCATGACTGCAGACGCCAGCCACATCACCCAGCCCGCGCCTGAGGGCCCCGCGCGCGCCATGAAGATCGCTCTCCGCGACGCCGGGTTGGCCCCCGAGCAGGTCAGCTACATCAACGCGCACGGCACCGCGACCGAGGCCAACGATCGTACCGAGACCGCCGCCATCCGCCTCACCTTCGGCGCGCATGCGGACCGGATCGCCGTCAGCTCCACCAAGTCCATGCACGGCCACGCGCTTGGCGCAGCGGGTGCGATTGAGGCGGCAGCCTCCGTGCTCGCGCTTGCGCGCGGCATCCTGCCGCCCACGGCCAACTACACCGTCCCTGACCCGGCCTGCAACCTGGATGTGGTGCCCAACACCGCCCGTGCGCAGCAGGTGGAAGCCTGCCTCTCAAACTCCTTCGCCTTCGGCGGCCTCAACGCCGTGCTCGCCTTCCGCCGCTGGCAGTAGCGCTGCCACACCGTTGGACCTGGAGAGCACGCCGCCGCATCTTTATGGTGGCGCGCGCGGGCCTGTGGCCTGTACCAGGTCCCGCGCACGCACCAGAATCGGCCGGAGTACGCAATGACAGAGCAGCAACCCCGTGCATGTAGAGTGAACCCCAGGTACAGCAAGGAGCCACCATGCCCGACATGAAAGCAGCAGTGGTCCGCGAACCCGGCGGACCGGAAGTCCTTCACATCGAGACTCTGCCTATCCCAACGCCAACCCGCGGTCAGGTGCTCATCCGCGTCAGGGCCTTCGGACTCAATCGCTCGGAGATGTTCACCCGGCAGGGGCACTCCCCGAACGTGAAGTTCCCGCGCGTGCTCGGCATCGAAGCAGTGGGCACGGTCGAAGAGGCGCCGGGAGGCGAGTTCCAGAAGGGTGACATCGTGGCCACCGCCATGGGCGGCCTGGGCCGCGAGATCGACGGCGGCTACGCCGAGTACACCTGTGTCCCGGCATCGCAGGTGCAGGTCTTGAAGACGACCCTGCCCTGGGAGACACTGGGCGCCATCCCGGAGATGATGCAGACCGCGTGGGGCTCGCTGTTCAAGTCGCTGCAGCTGGTCAAGGGCGATCGACTGCTGGTGCGCGGGGGCACCACCTCCGTCGGTCTCGCCGCCGCCGCTATCGCCAGCAGCCACGGCGTCACCGTTGCCTCCACCACTCGCAATCCGGACCGCAAGGATCTGCTCCAGGCCAACGGCGCCTCGCAGGTATTCATCGACAACGGCTCCATCGCCGCCGATGTGCAGAGCTGGTCCTCGGGCGGAGTCAACAAGGTGCTGGAGCTCATCGGCGTCACCACGCTGAAGGACTCGCTTCGCTGCGCCAGGCCGCAGGGCATCGTCTGCATGACCGGCATCGTGGGCAACAAATGGGCCTTCGACGAGTTCTCTCCGATGGAGGCAATCCCCTCCGCCGTCTGTCTCACTGTCTACGCGGGCGAGTCGGCAGACTTCATGGCGTTGCCGCTGCAGGAGCTCGTCGACCAGATTGCCAACGGCAAACTGACCGTGCAGGTCGGCAAGACGTTCTCGCTTGACCAGATCGTCGAAGCTCACCGCCTCATGGAGGAGAACAAGGCCGGAGGCAAGATCGTCGTTCTGCCCTGAGTGCGCTGAAGTCGGCGTTAGCTTCGAATGGCCGCCTGGGCGCGGCGGCTCAGCCCGCGCCCCGTTCAGTCCGGACTACGAACCTCCGCGCACACGCTCTCTCCGCAGCCACGCGACAGACTCCCGTATCCCCTCCTCGAACGACACTCGCGGAGCAAACCCGAACTCCTGTCGAGCGCGCGTTGCAGGAAACTCCTGATCCCGCCCCAGCAGATACACGGCATGGCGCGTCAGCAGCGGGCGTCCTGGCAGTGGAACCGCGCGATACGGAGCCTCCATCGCCGCCGCCGCAGCCATCGCCGCCGCAAACGGAAGCCGCAGCCACGGCCGCGTGTACCCCAATGCATCGGCCAGCGCAGCCGTGTACCCGGCCCAGGTCACATTCGTCTCGTCGCTGATGTTGTAAGCCCGGCCCAGCGTCGACGGCGCTGACGCCGCATCCATCATGGCCTGTGCCACGTTGTCCACGTAGGTAAATCCGCCGCGTGCTCGGCCGCCATCCACCAGCAGCATCAGCCGCTGCCGCAGCAACTCCTCAAAGTCTGTGACGAAAGCCTTGCCGCGCGGCCCATAGATGGTTGCGGGTCGAAGAATGGTCACAGGCAGTCCGTGCTCGCGATGGGCCCGCCATACTGCCTGCTCGCCCCGGAGCTTGGTTCGGTTGTACGGCAGCCCCGCATCCCGCGTCGCCCCGCTCTCATCGCACACCCTTCGCGGATAGCCGTAGACGTCAGTCGTGCTGACGTGGACAAAACGTGTCAGAGACTGTGACGTAAGCGCCGCGTCCAGCAGCCGCTCCGTCCCGGTGACATTAGCTGATTCGTAGGTGGCCTTGGAAGCCCAGTCCGTGGACGCGGCCGCACAGTGGTAGATCACCTCGACATCGCGTACCGCTGCAGCCAGCGCGGCGGTATCCGTCAGGTCGCCCCGCACGGTTTCCATGGGAAGGGAAGAGAGGTGCGCCAGGTCGGCCTTAGGCCGGGCCAGCACGCGAACCGTGTGCCCCTGGGCCGCCAGCATCTCTGCCAGCCGTCCGCCCAGGAATCCGCTCGCGCCTGTAACCAGCGTCAGCACGTGCCACAGACCAGCGTCACCACAGACTCGGTGGGGAAGAATCTCAGCGCACTATCCGGCGACTTTGCGGAACGCGTCCAGCGCAAAATCCAGGTGCTCACGCGTGTGTGCCGCGGTGACGCACAGCCGCAGCCGCGCTGCACCCTGCGCCACTGCTGGGAACATCACCGGAGCCGCCAGCACGCCGTGGTCGCGCAGCTTGCGCGCCATCATCGCCGTGGTGGTCTCATCCTTCAGGACTACCGGGATCACTGGCGTCTCGGACAAGCCTGTGTCGTACCCCAGCCGCTGCAGCCCCTCGCGCATGTACGCCGCGCCCTTCTGCACGCAGGCCACACGCTCCGGCTCATCTCGCAGTACGGCAAACGCCTCGCAGATAGCTGCCATCGACGACGCATTCATTGCGCCGGAGAAGATGTAGGGCGATGAGGCGTGCTGCAGATAGATCGAAAGCTCCTGTGAGCAGGCCACGAATCCGCCGTTCGACGGAATGGACTTGGCCAGCGACCCGGTCCACATATCCACGTCGCTGCCGTCGATGCCGAAGTACTCATCGGTGCCGCGTCCGGTCGCTCCGATGGTGCCGGTCGCATGCGCTTCATCCATCAGCAGGAAGCAGCCAAACTCCTTCTTCACCTCGATCAGGTCCGGCAGCCGGCAGATGTCGCCGTCCATCGAGAAGACGCCGTCGCTGATGATCAGCGTGCGGTTCGCGCTGAAGCCGTTCTTGATCTCGTGCCGCAGGCTGTCCATGTCGTTGTGCCGGAAGCGCTGCACCTGGACGCCGGCCATCTTGCAGGCATCCAGCAGGCTGCGGTGGCACAGTTCATCCATAATGACGCGGTCCGCCGGCCCAAACAGTGCGCTGATCAGACCTACATTCGCCATGTAGCCGGAGCTGTAGGTGACCGCTGCCTCCGTGCCCTTGTACTCGGCAATGGCGCGCTCCGCCTCGTTGTGCAGATCCAGCGTGCCAGTCAGCAGCCGCGCTCCGCCGGTGCTGGTGCCGTACTTCTTCAGCGCCTCGACTGCCGCGCGCTCCACCCGCGGGTGGCCGTTCAGCCCCAGATAGTCATAGGAGGAGAGCAGCAGCATGCTGTGCCCGTCCGCCTGCACCATGGGCCCGGAACGGCCCTCCAGCGGCATCTGGAACGGGTATGCATCCACCGCGCAACCCAGAGCCGTCGTCTCGAAGATGCGCCGTGCCCGGCTGTCCAGCAGGTCGTGCTTCTTGAAGCTCCACTTCGTCTCGTTGACGAAATACTCTCCGAACATCTGGCCGGAAGAGGAGGGGAAGACTTTTGACGGTACCTGAGTGTCGTTGAGGACGGCTGCTGGATTTTGCATGTATGACTGGGGATTCTAGACGAAGGACCGCCCATTTCCTAGAAAAACATCGGTGCTGCTGCCTGCCCCTTTCGCGTCAACAGGCACGCAAATCTCCCGCATCAACCGGCATCTAAGGACACTTACCTGCTGATTCGCAGCGCGAACTGCGCTACCCGCGGGTCCGTGGTCGTACTCGTAATGCTGCCGAAGGCGGGGGATCCGAAGCTGCCGTTCGGCTGTGAGAACTCTGGCGTATTCGTCACATTGAATAGTTCCGCACGAAACTCCACCTGCGCATGCTCGGCCAGCGAGAAGTGCTTGATCAGCGCCAGGTCAAGATCGCGATACGCTGGCCCGCGCACCGGGTTGCGCGACGCGTTGCCCAGCACAAACTGTGGAGCCGTCGTAAAGGCTGCCGTGTTGAAGTAGTGCTGAGGCGTGCGCTGGCCGGCGGGCAGGGAGGTCCGCCCGTGCACAAACGGCCGCTGCAGCGCGAACCCCGCAAACGCGTTGTTGTTGGTGGCCTGGGTCACCGTCACCGGCGCGCCGGACTGCAGGGACGCAATGCCGTTCAGATCCCACCCGCCCAGGATTGCGTTCGCAATGCCGCCCGATGCAAAACTGTGGCCGCGTCCTGCCGGCAGGCTATACACCGCGCTCACCGCAATCACGTTGGGCGTATCGCCGTTTGAGGCGTCGCGCTCCAGTCCGGGGCGGAATGCATCCGCTGCAACCAGGCTGTTCGAGTTCGGCGACGACAGCACCGTCGATGAAAATACCGACGAAGCATCGTCGATCAGCTTCGAGTAGGTGTAGCTGAACAGCAGCGTCAGCCCGTGGCTGGTGCGCTGCTCCACCTTCGCCTCCAGCGCGTTGTAGTTCGTAGTGCCGCTGTTGTTGCGGTACACGGCCACGTTCTGGAAGCGAGGATAGGGGCGCAGCAGCTGCGCCGCGGCCACCGTCCTCCCTCCGATTGGGCTCGACCGCGGCAGCTGGCCGTAGTAAGGGTTCGGCACCTGCTGCAGCAATGACCGCCCTTGCGCCAGCTGCTCCACCGTCAGCTGGTTCAGGTTCGAATCCGGGATCCCTACGTGCACAATGTGCGATCCCACATAGCCCACATCGAACGACAGGTTTCCTGTCAGCGCATGCTGCACCGCCAGGTTCCACTGCTCCACGTAACCCGAGCCCGCATTGCGCCGCGTCGTGTACACACTCTGCCCCAGCCCGGCATCGGGCGTCAGCGCGATTGGCGCCACTGTCGGCCCCTGTGACAGCTGGAAGGCGCGGTTCACGCTGTCCTGTGTGCGCTGCTGCACATTCTGGATGAAGGGGAACTGCGGCGTGGTAAACGGCGTCGTGATGCCGGACTGGTCGATGAACACGATGCCGAAGCCGCTGCGCACCACGGTCCGCGGCGTCACCAGGTAGGTAAAGCCCACGCGCGGCGCCAAATTATCGTAGTGCAGCTCGCGGGCGCTCTCCGGAAAGCCGTTCTGCCCCAGGTAGTCCAGCTGCTGCGTTGCCAGGTTGAAGACAGCGCCCTGGTTGTTCTTCTCGGTCGATGGATGATGCAGCGTCCAGCGCGCGCCCAGGTTCAGTGTCAGCGTCGGCAGTATCTTCCAGTCATCCTGCACGAAGAACTCCTCGATGTGGTCGCGCGGGCGCAGCCTCTGCTGCTGCAGATCGATCGAGAAGGTATCCACCTGGCCCAGCAGAAAACTCGCAAACGAGTTGCCGCTGTTAGTCACGCCCTGCTGGTTGGTGCCCGTCGTGGTAAAGGCGAAGGAGCCCGCCGGGTTGGGCGGCGCAATCGTGTTTAGCTGGTACCAGTGCACATCCACACCGGCCTTTACAGAATGACGGCCGCGCGTCCAGTTCACCGTATCCACCAGCTGCCACACTCCGGTCTGGAACTGCGAAAAGGTGTTTGCCGAAGGGCCAAGCTGCTGATACCCGGTGAAGGTGAACAGCGGCAGCGCGTTGTTGAATGCAGCATTGGTCGGGATGCCGGGGATGCCCAGCGATGTCGACGCGCCGCCCGTCACCGTCGACCCGCTGATGGAGTTGCCGCGCCGCGTATAGCCCAGCCGCAGATCGTTCAGCAGCTGCGACGTGAAGGTGTGCGTCTCGTTCAACACCGCCTGCTGTCCCAGGATGTTCGACAGTCCGGCCACGTTACCGGTGCCCAGCACCGAGCCCGTAATCGCGCCGCTTCCCTCCGGCAGCGGCGTCACTGGCTGCTCTACCTCGTGGTAGTAGCTGTAGCGGCCAAACGCGCGATCGCTCGTGCCCAGTGCGCCAT
>CAXUMX010000036.1:0-30814 GCA_964252395.1 uncultured Acidobacteriaceae bacterium
GCGCGTTGGGCCCACAACCGGCGGCGCGCTTCCAAACAATGCATCTGGCACTTCGTACCTCTCCTTCGCCCCACACGATCAGGTGAAGAGAGAACGCGGCAGCAGACGACAATCCCCTGCAGGCAACGCCTGCAAACGAAAAGGGGCCCTTGCGGGCGAAGGCGGCATGCACTTGCCTCGCAACCCGCGGGTAACGAGGACGAGTCTTTCCCTGTAAGTCTTAACCGCGACTTATCTGTATGGGCTTTACTGTGCTTTGTTTGTAGATAAAACTATATCACTCGAAAGATGCAGGCCGGCTGACCTAGGTCGGATTCTGGCGTGCAATCAAACGAAGCCTGTGGATAGCGCAGCCGCGATAACTCAGGCTCACCCTTCGTGTGTAAGTTGTTCATAGGTATCATGTACTCCGATTAACATGAGATAGAAAACTTGCCTAAGTCGCCGCGGGTAACAGTCATGGCATCGCGGAGGAAGTGCATCATGGCCGGGTCAGATTTTGGCGACTCTTGACAATGTCCAGGCCAAGTACTTCTCATCCCGATGCCCGCATGGGTTCGCTCTTCAACACTCCATCAGCATTTCAGCCGAGTGGCTCTCGTGGCAGTGCGAGGGAGCGGCCTTAACCGCTGGGCGGGACCGCATTGGTTGCATGCAGAGGGCATGCTAATCTCGGAGTCGGCCTCCAGATCACAACAGCCGCGGTTCAGGCTGGCTGGAGTAGCACTCCGCAGCACAGGAAGAGGTTCGCGCGCGCTGCTGGTAGCGGCACTGCGTCGCCCATGAACATCCTGCTCATGCTCGTGCTGTTGGGGGCGTCCCTCTCTGCTGGCGCTCAGGCGGTAACCTTCGCCGGCGTCTGGACTCTGCAATCGGCACTGAATGGTCCCAGCGGCCGTTACTCTGCGCAGACCGCAGTCGACGGCGCTGGCCACGTGCTGCTGTTCGGCGGCATCAACGACCATGGCGCACTGTCCGACACTTGGATATGGGACGGCACCACTTGGAAACAGCAGTTTCCGGGGAATCATCCGCCTGCTCGATCCAACGCATCGATGGCCAACGATACCGCCGGTCACGTCGTGCTCTTCGGCGGATTCACTGACAGCGGAGACCTCGAAGACACCTGGACTTGGGATGGCGGCAACTGGATCAAACAGTCACCCGCCAGCAGTCCTTCGGCACGTTCCGATGCTGCGATGGCGAGCGATGGAGCGGGAAACATCCTGCTCTTCGGGGGTTTCCACGAGAACGATGCGCTGGGCGATACCTGGCTCTGGGATGGCAGTACCTCGGTATGGAAGCAGCTGTCACCTGCCGATAGCCCCAGTGGCCGCTACCATGCCACTATGGCGAATCAGGCGCCGGGGCTGGTGGTGCTGTTTGGCGGACTGAATCAGAACAATCGCGCGCTGAACGAGACCTGGATCTGGAGTCGCGCCGCCGGCACATGGACGCAGGCCACCCCCGGCAACAGCCCGGGAGCACGAGAGTCGGCCGCTATGGCTAATGACGGATCAGGGCGCGTGGTGCTCTTCGGGGGCTATCCCGGAATCGGCGACATGGACCTGGACGACACCTGGACCTGGGACGGTGCGAACTGGATCAGGCAGCGCGTGAGTCCTAGTCCCGCCGCCCGTACGGTCGCGCTACTGGCACCGCAGGCTCCCGGGCAGCTACTGCTCTTCGGCGGATTGACACGCAGTGTGCTGAGCGACATGTGGATCTATCAGCGCAGTGCTGCAAACTTCGGCAGCGTTCGTGTGGGTTCAAAAGATCTGCTGACGCTCACCTACGATATCCATACGCCGGTCAGATTCGGAAGCAACATACGAGTGCTGACCCACGGTGTGCCGAACCTCGACTTCACTCTGACGGGTACGCCGAGCTGCGTTGGGAATCAGGCAGCAGACACAGCCTGCAGCGTCACCATAGCCTTCGCGCCGCGAGGTGGAGGAGCACGTAACGGCTCGCTCGAGCTGACAGACGATACCGGCAACGTTCTGGTGACGACGCCTCTGATGGGGCAGGGGCGAGGCGCTGCTGCACCGACGCCCACGGCACGCAGGCCTCGCTAACCGCCAGGTTTGAGACCTCCCGCGAGGAGTGACGCGGATCTGCCCCGAACCTATCGCCCCGCGGGCGGTATGCAGTCTGCCGGTGACAGCGGCGGCGGTGCATCGGCGCGAAGCGGGAGAAGCGGCGTCGCCTGCGCAATACGCCGTATATAGGCATCCGTAAATACGGTCGCGCAGGCCCGGCTCAGATGGGACTCCTCAGGGATGACCAGCCCTTTTGCAGCGAGCAGATCGTCGGCATGCACACCCTTGGTATGCGTATAAGCGAGAAGCGGATCCCACCCCTTCTCGCGCGGGACCTGCTGGTCCTCAAGCTCCCGCAGCGCCGGCGCATCCGGCGGTCGCACGAAGACCACGTCTCCACCGCGGGCACGTATCTTGTCCACAGCCACCTTGGTGCGCTTCGTCGTGTCCGCGAGGCTGTTCTTATCTACCAGTGGAAGATGCATCACAGCATGCCAGACCTCAATCGCATGACTGCTCAATCGCTTGTCGTACTCCAGGCGTCGCCATAGCTGATTCTGCCCATCGTCGTGCTGCTCGTCGATCTTCCAGACGTCCGCTGCCGGGCCGCGGGCCCCCGCTCTCCACGGCGGATCGAGCCGCACCACCAACACGCTGAGCTGATAGTTCGGGTCCAGCATCGCCACATAGTGGGTGAGTTGGCGATAGATCAGGAACGAGATGCGCTTGGATGGCGACTCCCAATGCGCTGCGTCGATCGACTTCTCCGCCTTGTTGATGAGTGGCTTGCCGAAATAGATGGGATCCGCCATGCCCACGATCGCCAGTCCCTTGAAGTTCGGATCGTCGGCCAGGTTCTCCAGAATCGGTAGTCCGCTGGTGCCGGTCAGGCCCAATTGCAACGGTCGGATGCCGGTAAGCTGGCGTACCCGGTCCAGATCGGTGCCGAGGAAAATGCGCGAGTCGCCGACGATGGCTACTGGAACATTGTGCTGATCCACCTGCCTGCGCAGTGAGGGCCAGGGCCCCATGTCGTCGCCGATGTCACCCGCGACCAGCCCCAGGCTGCGCATCTTCCACTCCCACATCGAGGTGAAGAGAACCACCAGCACCAGCACGGCGATCGAGATGGGGCGCCAGGGTTGAGCCGGCACATCCCGCTCCGGCACTGGCTGCGCCACGCCGGGACGATCCGCCGCCGTCAGCCGCAGGCCATGCGGCAGCCGGGCAGCGGGAGCTTCCTCGGTGAATACGCCGCCCTCAGAACTGGAAGTAGATAAAGGCATTTCCGTCTCCATGCTCAATCAGAACTGCGAACCCCATCAGTGCCCACAGCCCGGTGAGCACCACTGGATGCAGGCGGCCGATCGCCATCTCAAGCGTCTGATGGCGCAGTGTCCAGTGCGCCAGCAGGATGCCGCAGAGGATGCCTGCCGTGGTAATGAGGTAGATTGCGGCCAGCACGGGCTCGGCATGAGCATTTCTGCCGAACATGCCGCCCAGTATCAGCCACGCCGTTTTGAATGTCTTCGCGCGGAAGAACACCCACGCGATGTTGACGAACGCGAAGGTGAGCAGTCCAAGCGCCACCAATACAAATCGTCCCGGCCGGTACCCTGCGAACGGCTTGCGCAGCGCGCGTTCCACTGACAGGTACAGCCCGTGCAGTCCACCCCAGATGACGAAGGTCCAATTGGCGCCGTGCCACAGCCCGCCAATCAGCATCGTTGCCATCAGCGAGACGTAGGTCCGCAGATTGCCGTGGCGATTCCCGCCGAGCGGAATGTAGAGGTAGTCACGCAGCCAGGACGAGAGCGTGATATGCCAGCGGCGCCAGAAGTCGGTAAAGCCGACCGCTGCATACGGCGCGCGGAAGTTGTCCGACAGAGCGAAGCCTAGACAGAGCGCGGCACCGATCGCTGTTGTTGAGTAGCCGGCGAAGTCGCAGAAGATCTGCCCGCTGAAGGCCAGCGTCCCCATCCACGAGTCAAGCAGCCCAGGCACGCCTCTGCCATCGAATACCTTCTCCACCACTGGCGCCAGGAATCCATCGGCGAGTACGGCCTTCTCGAACAGGCCCAGGGTCATCAGCGCCAAGCCGAAGCGCAGCTGATCGGGGGTCGCCTTGCGTGGCGTTGCGAACTGCGGAACCAGCTCGGTCGGCCGCATGATCGGGCCGGCCACCAGGTGCGGGAAGAAGGTGACGAAGAGCGCGTAGTCGAGGAAGTTTTTGGCCGGCTCCGCGCGGCGCAGGTACACGTCCAGCGTGTACGACATGGTGGCGAACGTATAGAACGAGATGCCAATGGGCAGCACGATGTTCGACTTGGGTGGCGTGTAGTGAAGACCCGCCAAGGCTGCCAGCGCAGAGAAGTTCTCGATTAGGAAATGGCCGTACTTGAAGTAGCACAGCAGACCAAGGCTCACCACGACGGATAGCAGCATCCATACCCGCCGCTCCCAGGGTCGCTCAGCCTTGGCAAGCTTCTGCGCGGCCACCCAGTCCACTACGGTTGAGAGCCACAGCAGAACGACGAAGGGGGGATTCCAGGCTGCATAGAACAAGTAACTGGCGATCAGCAGGTTGACCTTCTTGACTGTCCAGGGAAACGGCAGCGAATGCAGGACCAGGACAAATGCGAAGAAAGCGACAAACACGAGTGAGTTGAATACCATCTCTGCCCTCTCTCCTCACGGGCAATCACGCATCAGGGGAATGAGGCGCTCACGAGCCCGTCGCAATCGGCTGGTGGAAGTCACCCCTTCAGTACACTCCGACATGCCGGTAATTCGAATCCGGCACAACTATGCAGGGCTACATGTCGCGCATGGAAGCGAAGCCAGCACCGGAGTTTGAGCTTCCTTCCACTCATCGAGGTCAATCAGGGGATTCGGTGTAACCGTAGCACAGGTGTGCCAAATCGCAGCCTGTTTTCGCCGAGAAAGCGCCCGGGCGCTGGGAAGCTCAACTGCACCAGCAGCCTCTGCCCGCGGCTCGCTTTCAACTTCGCATTTTTGTGAACTAATCGTTGAAGCTCTAGCGCAATGCTTGGCCGTGAGTCGCTTCTACGACACCCTTCAGGCTACGTGGGCTGCAAAGCGGAGGCGAACGCAGTCGGCACACCAGTCGCCCGTTCTCGTACACATAACCGGCTTCAGCAGGCACGACACCTGTTCGATGACGGCCTCCTGATCTATGGCGTCGATGCTGGCCAGCAACGCGGAGCGGAACGTCCGCAACCATGCAGCGATGCCTGCGGAGAGAAGGGTGGGCCCGGGGATCAGGGCTATCTCAGCCACTTGAAAACCACTGGCCTGCAACATGGCTCTGTACTCATCAGCGGTGAAGAAGCCGTCGCACACGCAAATTCCGACGCGACAACCCATGGGTTCTTTAAAGTCCCAGAGAAGCCCAGGGGCCAGGGCCAGCGTCTATGGCTCACAGGACTGCGCGATCAGGACGCTTACCCAGATGAGGAGGGAGCCTTCGTAGGAGATCATGGACGCACCGTTCGCCAGTGGATGATCTCGCCATGAAAGGGCAGCCGCCTTTCCAGAACGCATCATATCGGCGAATTTCGAAGCCGTCGCCTTTGCGTGCGCCTTGCATTCATCAGCAAAGAGGGGTGGTGGTCGAGACGAACCGTGAACTCATGAATCTCGATGTCTTGAACGCGAGTGCAGACCGCGTCCAGAAGCTTCTCGCGTGACTTCGTACGCATGCGCAGTAGAGGTAGAGGCGGTCTCCGCGTACTGTCTGCCGAGCGCGCTTAGCGCGGATCGTGTGATTTTTGCGACCGCTCAGGATCGCTCTCGGAATGGCGGCTTGAAGTTATAGGCTGGCATCAGGCGTCCTTCCGGGTCCGCTTCGGCTCAGAGCGCCAAACAGTGGTGCGTCTGGGCAGGTGCCCAAGTCGCTGACGGCGGGGCTGTCTGCGTTCGGCATCAGGTCCATCGCGATCTTCTTCCCGTGGGGCGTGATCCAGAACTCGGTCTCCTGGCCGCACCCCCGGCAGCGCGCGTGCGCGTCGAATATGTAGCTGGCAGCCTTCATACCGTCGAACGTCTGCGGGAATGGCATCAGCGCATCACCTCTTTCGGGAACTCTTTGCTGCGGTCGAACGGGCAGACGTCGATCGTGTCGTTCAGCTTCTGCATGCCGTTTCCTAGGTCGGTGCTTTGGCGCCCGAGGGGGTGCTCGCGCCGACAATCGAGTCGTGCCCGACTCGACGGCGTCACACCATTGCAACCTACGGCATGAGGGAGACCAAGTCCGTTCGCGCTTCGCGAGTCGATGGGCCACGCGGATCTGCAGTCCATGGAGCACTACCAGCACCCGGAACTCGAAAACCTGCGTGAGGCCATCAATCGGCGCAATCAGGGACAAGCCTCCGGGCTCAGCAGCAGAAGTACTGTGCAGTAATTCGCGGCACAGTTGCACAATCTCACCTTGATCAGCAGATGCGCAATGTTTGAAACGACAGCAGATTGAGCGAGTTAGATGGTGGACGCGGTAGGAATCGAACCTACAACCTGTCGATTAAGAGTCGAATGCCTGCCAGTTGAGCTACGCGTCCCGATGGAAAAGGGCAGGAGGGTGGAGCAGGTGAAGACGCTTCCGCCTCTCGAGCAGGCTCGTCTTTAACGCAGGACTTCTTCACCATCGTGCGCGCGCTTACACTCCTGCCGCCTAGCAGCGATTAGTTTGTCATGCTAGCCCTTTTCCGGATAGCCCCGATGAGCAGTGTTGGATAGACTGGCCTAGCATGAGCGTTTTTGACAACTCGGGCCGCAAGCAGGACCGCTTTGACAAGCTTCCAAAGAGGCTGCGAATCGCGTTGCTTATGGTAGTCACGTCCGCCACAAGCATTGCTTTCTTGCTGTTCGGGCTGCATGTCTCTCCAGCAGGCGAGCACATGAGGTACGGGGGCTATACGGAAACGCCTGAGGGCGATTTCTTATGCTCTTTCGGCTGCCTCGTAGTCACTGGACTCCTCTTCGCCGCCTACCTGGGGTATTTCGACCAAAACAAAGATGAGCCTCCGAAGTGATTCGGTTTTCTCGCTACTCGAGCTCCAGTCCAACTGTCCCCGGCGGAGGTCGGGTGCAAGCACGGTGTAACACGCTAGTCCTGGCATGACCTCCCGCCAAGCGTTCGACGTCTCGGGGAAACATGAATGAGGACAACAGGCTCACCGGCGCCCGTCTTGCGGTAGTAGAAAAGGGTAAGCGACGGCGCGGATGGCGCAGACGTCAGATCCGCTGGTCGCTGATGACGCGCTCGCTCGAAGCGCGCGGTTTACTCCACGACCTCTTCAAAGATGAAATCGCCGAATAGGCCGAGCCGCGTTGCCTGGAGAGATCCTCGATGCCCAACATCTCCCGCCCTCGCCGTTCGCATCGTCGGCGAAGTCATCGCACGTAGGATCGATGAAAAAGCATTGCCGGCACCTGATGTCCGCCACAAACCCCCAGAGGATGGACGGAGTCCTAAAGGATTTAGATTTTGTATGGTGGACGCGGTAGGAATCGAACCTACAACCTGTCGATTAAGAGTCGAATGCTCTGCCAGTTGAGCTACGCGTCCGGATGGAGAAGGGCAGGAGGGTGGAGCGGCTGAAGGCGCTTCCGCCTTCATTCTTATATCATGCGACGATCAGAACGTGAAGGCGATGCCGCCTTCAACAGAGCGGTCTGCCTGCGCGAAAAACAGCGCGCTGCCGTCCGGGGTGACGAAGGGAGTGTATCCCTGGGCCAGCAGATTGCGCACATCCATAACCGCCTGCACACCACTGGGAACCAGTCGGCCCACTCGTATGGCCTGGCGCAGAAAAACGTTCAGATACGCATCGCCCGAGCGCGCCGCGAACGAGTCAACAGTTGTGACCGTATCGCTCGGCTGCCAGCGGTAGGAAGCGCGCCAGTAGGTGTGGGTGGGATCCGCTGTTCCCTCGGCCCCAATGCTCACGGCCGGCGAGAGCCGCGGCCGCAGCGCGCTCAGTGCCTGCTCGACGGTGCGCTCAGAGCTGGCCAGCGCATGTGTGCGGTCCACCAATGCCGGGCCGGCCGCGACGCCTGCCGAAATTGCCAGCGACGGGCTGAGCCGGATGTGCATCTCCGCAGCTGCACCGGACCCGCTGTATCCATTGCCGGCCGTGCGGAAGATCGCAGAGACAGGATCGATTAGCAGATCGCCTGACGATGACTCGGCATCGGTGATGGAGCCACTGCCTTGCACCACCGGGTGATCGATGCGATCGTGGAATGCCGACAACTGCCATGATGCGCCGTGCTCGCAAGTACGGCGCAAACGAATCTCCTGATGCAGGCCATGCTCGATTGTGCTCGCGCCAGAGCGCTGCGTCACCGTCGGCAATAGCGTCGCCTCGTCAGCGAGCGCCGCCGCGTCCTGGGCATTGCGCGACGTGGCCAAACGATAGGAGAGCGATGTGTTTTCGCCATGCAGTGTCAGCGAGCCGAAGGGGTGGGTGACGATGCGGCCGGAGGCATTGACGCCGGTCATGCTCATGGCCAGCAGCTCATTGCCGATCTCTGTCCGGAGGAAGGGCATGACTTCCGACGTCTCGGCCGTCCGCAAAGTAGCGGCTTGGTAGCGGCCTGCTCCATTGGCGCCAGCCGTCAGATCTGGCAGATCTGTGTACGCGGCAACAGTGCGCAGCGTGCGACCGCCGCCAAGGTCTTCCTCGTACCCCGCTAGATAGCTGGATTGCAACCCGTCCGTGACATTGACGGAAGTTCGGAGCAGTGTGTGCGCCCCACTCGCCGCTGTGCCTTCGTACTCGATGCTGTGACGCAGACCGCCGTCGCCAAAGGCACGCGAGCCGCCACTGCTGGTAACACGTGCCCCACTCTGCGCCGGCCCGTTGCCCTCGGACACCAGAAGCGGTCCCTGATCTGAGAAGCGCAGGATGGGTCGATTGCTCTCGGCCCGCAGCGTCCACTTCCAGTCATCCTCGGGTTCGCCGGGCGAGCGCTGTTGGGCGGGCAGCCACTCAACCGCCTCGAACAATGTACTCAGGGTCAGGTTGGCTACGGTCTTGTGGTGAGCCAGTACATGGAGGTTCTGCCGCAGCGAAGGCAAGAAGGACTCTTCCGATGCCTTTACCTGGTAGACACCCGGCAGCAGATCCTCCATCAGAAAGGTGCCGTGTGCATCCGTATGGGCGACCGCTACCACCGAGGCGTCCGCCCGCAGCAATTGCACCAGGGCATCCATCTGCGGCACACCGTGCCGGTCCCGCACAATGCCAGCGACGGATGCTGCGTCAGACTGGGCGAGCGCGGGCCCAGCCAGGGCAGCTGAGGCCAGAATCGTGCCGACGATTTGGGTCCACTGCGGTCTCACTGCTGACGTCGCTGCCACCTCTTCAGCACTTCCGGAATCGGGGCTTCGTGCCTGCCGAACTCGACCGGATTGTGCAGCTTACGCGGACATCCATGATGCTCAGCATCAGCGTGTAATGCTCTGGCTGGCTGACTGGTTCACCCTGGCTACCGCCGGCCCTCTTCCCTTACTGAAACCGCTCTAGTCTACCGTGAACGGTACTGATTGAGCTATTTGCTGCTTCGAAACACTGTCATTCACTTTGATGGTTACCTGATACTTTCCAGGTACCAGATTTGTCAGCGGGACGCTCTTCTCCAAGGTCACCTGGTCAGAGTTGGGGGAGATGGTGCTGCTCGCCTCAGACGTATCAAGCACCGTTTTGTTGCTGGCCAGGTCGAGAATTTGATACTCAACCGTGGCTGAGTTCTGTTTGCTCTTCTCGTCGATGCCCAGATTGTAGATCTGCATCCAGAAGTTCAACTTCTGGTTGCGATGAAAGCTTGCCGGGGTGGCCGCATTCTGGGAGACCCGGGGGCGAATAAATGTATTCCCGATGATGAAGCTGCCAGTCCCAATCTGTTTAGACGGCACTCGCTCCATTTTGTCCGCAAGGATCAGCGACGAGGCCGACAGACGTTCGTCGTCAAACTTAGGCACGACGATGCCTTGAGCCCAGGTGCCGACGTGGTCCGGGTTATTGACATCTTTGATAGCGATATCCACGCGATAGTGCCCCGGACGCAGCGGGAGCGCCTTCCAGTAGACCTGTGAGGTCTCGAGCGTCTTCGGAAGCAACTCGCTCGGCTCCTCGACCACCAACGTCTCCTCGAAGGTCTGCGCCACGTGCCCGGTGATGGTGGCCACTCGGCAGAGTACGTTGACCACACCCTTCGAGACGCCATCCTTGGTGCTGAACGTGATGTCCTTGTTCCGGATCTGCAGCGTGATCGGGACCAGCACCGTGTCTTCGGTCACCTTCACATAATCCGTCCGTACATCGAACGGGAAAAAGGGTCCGTTCAGGACCTTTTTGGTGGACAGGAAGGACTCCAGATCCTTGAACTTGATCTGCGGCGCCGCCTGCAACTTGGCAAAGGTTGTGAGGCGGTCAAACTGCTTAGTCGCCTCTGAGCCGGACAGCGGTCCGTTGCCTAGGTTCTCGAGGCCTCCCTTGAAGCGGTCCGCCTTCTTGGACTGGCCCGTCTGCTCGTACTGAGTAAGGCCGGCACCTGCAACGTGCAGCAGCGCGTCCTTCTCTGACCGGTCGAGCGTCATGTGGTAGTCCCCGCACTGGCAACTATCCACAAACTCGATGTCGATGTTGTCCCCAACCCCGGCGATATAGCGGTAGTGCCATACCTCAAAGGGGAAGGTCTGCGTTTCGCCTCCACCCTCGGCGACGGGCCGCTCGTAGGTACCGCCGCTGGGATGCGCTTCAATATCGTCCGGCTTGCCGTACGCGATGTACATATGGCCGCGATCGGTCTTCCATCCCGGCTTGCCAGCGGCGAAGTGCTCATTGGCATAGGCAATACGCCGATAGTGCTCCTCGCGGAACTCATTCTCCGGCGAGTCCGGATTCGGATTGCGGCGCAGCCAGAAGTTCTCGATGAAGGACTCACGTTCTTCGTCGTTCGCCAGGCTCTTGAAAGCCTTCATTTCCTGGTCGGTGATGATCCAGCGAACGTCTTCATCCAGCCACTTTTTGTAGGGGCCCTTCAACTCTTGGCGCAGCTCTTTCTGCTGCTTGAACCGCTCCTTATCGCTCAGCGGACGATTCAGCGGGTCCTGGGCGTCGGCGGTTGCGCCGGGTGCAGGAGAGGAGGGCTGCTGCGCGTGCAACGAGAGGACAGAGGCGGCAGGTACTGCAAAGGCCAAAGCGGCGAGGAATGCGAGGCGAACCCGTGACATATGGTTCCGTAACTCCTGGATGATGCCCACCATTCTATTGAGCCACAGGCTGAGGGGACAACCGCCCGCGGCAAAATGTCGTACCTGGCACGATGCCGGTAGAGATCGAGGCACCTCTTGGTATCATAGGCGCATCGGCGGCATGATTGTCCAGCCGCGCCGGCAAGGGCCGCCGATGCGAAAACCCAGCCGAGAAGCGCTTGAGGACAGGGCCGCGCGCACCTGGTTCCGGAACTTTGTGTCGCGAGGCGCCGTATCTACCACCACTTCGTCTATCTCATGTTCCGGAACGGCAGAATGGATCACTCCCGATGAAACGCAAGCGCCTCCTGATCGGACTGGCTGTCGCCATTGTATTGCTCGTTGCAGTTGGCATCATCGTGGCGCGGGCCCAGTCTGCCTACGTCAAGGTGGTCACGGGGAAAGCCACCCGACAGGACATCCTCTCCCAGGTCAGCGGCACGGGCCAGATCAAGCCCAAGGTCTACGCCAATGTTGGCGCGGAGACGATAGGCCGCATCACCCATCTCTACGTTAAAGAAGGTGACCGGGTGAAGAAGGGGCAGGTCCTGGCCACCATGGAAAATGTGCAGCCGGCGGCGGATGTGGCCACACAGCAGGCCACTATCGCCTCCTCCCGGACAGATGTGCAGTCCTCCCAAGCCGCCGAGAAGACCGCCGAAGCCAACCTGGCCAGCGCCAAGGCGACGCTCGAGCAGAAGAAGCTGGACTGGACCCGCGGCCAGCAGCTCTACCAGGCCCAGCTGATCCCCAAGTCGGACTATGACACGCGCAAGGCAGCCTACGACGTCGCCGTCGCTGCAGTCGCCCAGAGCCAGGCAGCCCTGATCCAGTCCAGGGCGCAGACTCAGTCCGCCGCCGGCCGTATCAATCAGGCAGAGGCCACATTGCGCCGCTTCAAGGACGTCCTCAGCCGCACTGTGGCGGTGGCACCCTTCGACGGACTCGTGACCAACCTTCCCGTCCGTGAGGGCGAAACCGTCGTAATCGGAATTCAGAATGCCGAAGGCAGCACCCTGATGACCATTGCTGACATGTCGGTGGTCACGGCCGAGGTCAAGGTCGATGAGACTGACATCGTGAACGTGCATAACGGCCAGACTGCCGACGTCACTGTCGATGCCCTGCCCGGAAAGATCTTCAAGGGTCACGTCACTGTGGTCGGTGACCAGGCCATCCTTCGCTCGACCGGCATCGCCACCAGCCAGAGCACCACGGGTACGGAAGAAGCGAAGGACTTCAAGGTCGTCGTCACCCTCGACGATCCTTCTGCGGATCTGCGTCCCGGCCTCTCTGCTACGGCAAAGATTCTCACCGCCCAGAAAAAGGACGTACTCGCCATCCCCATCCAGGCCCTCATCCTGCGCCGGCCCAGCGATACCGTCGACACCGGCAAGGATAAGCACGCGAAGGTAGAGGCTGCGAGTGCGAGCAAGGAGACTCCGGTCCAGGGAGTGTTCGTGCTCCACAACGAGGGACACAAGCTGAAGACCACCTTTGTCCCGGTCACGACAGGCATCACCGGCGCAACGGATATCGAAGTCACCAGCGGCTTGAAGGCCGGCGACGAGATCGTCACCGGCTCTTACAAGACTCTGCGAGAGCTGAAGAGTGGCGCGCAGGTCAAGCCCATCGACGCATCCACGGTTTCCACGAACGAAAACGCCAGCTGACGCGTGGTGTCAGCAGCGAGCGCGCAGCATCCGGCGCACCAGCGCCCAAGGAGCACCAGATGTCAGCCGAAACGTTGACGCCGACCCAAACGCTCAGTACTGCGGCGCCTCCTCGTGGCGACGTCATCGTAGTAGAAGACCTGTGGAAGACCTACGACATGGGGTCCGAGCAGCAGGTGCATGCTCTGCGTGGCGTGAGCCTGCGCATCCGCCACAACGAGTACGTGGCCATCATGGGTCCCTCAGGGTCCGGCAAATCGACGCTGATGAACCTGATCGGCTGCCTGGACTCGCCTAGCCGCGGCACCTACACGCTGAACGGACATCGCGTCAGCGAACTGAACGATGATGAGCTGGCCCGCATTCGCAATCGAGAGATCGGTTTTGTCTTCCAGACGTTCAACCTGCTGGCCCGTGCTACGGCACTGCATAACGTCGAGTTGCCGCTGATCTACAACGGCACACCGGCCGCCGAGCGCATCGAGCGCGCGAAAGCCGCTCTCCGGGCCGTCAATCTTGAAGAGCGCATGAACCACAAGCCCAATGAGCTCTCCGGCGGTCAGCGGCAGCGTGTGGCGATCGCCCGAGCACTGATCAACCGGCCTTCGATCATCCTGGCCGATGAGCCGACCGGCAACCTGGACTCGAAGACGGGCGAAGAGATCATGGCGCTGTTCGACGAGCTGCATGCAGGCGGCAACACCATCGTGCTGGTCACACATGAGCCGGATATCGCGGAGTTTGCGCATCGGGTCGTCCATATCCGCGACGGCGTCATCGCCTCCGACGAAGTCTCCTCGCGTATACGCCGGCCCTGAGGTGTGACCTCGGCTTCCCTGCTCCTCTGCTAGGCTTGCTCTTAACTCCCGGGTCTGCCGTTTGCAACCCGTCCAGGATCTCTCCCTGATGCTCATTGTTGTGGGCTTGCTAGGGGCAGCGCTCGCGCTGCCTCAATCCTTTCCTACCCAGCACCAGACCTCGCCTGCGGCGCCGGCCTCGCTCAGCGAACGCGAGAAGGCCCTCAATGGCCTGTTCCACGACTTCTGGGAGCAGCAGTTGAAGTATCAGCCGGAGCTGGCCTCGATCCTCGGGGACAAGCGCTACGACGATCAGCTCTCCGACTACTCCGCTGCTGGCTACAACGCGCGGCTTGAAGGCGAGCGGGTCATCCTCGACCGACTGGCAGCGATCGACACCACTGGCATGAACGATCAGGAGAGACTGAGCAAGGACCTGCTGGTGCGTGAAATCGCGGAGGACCAGGAAGAGTCTCGCTTCCGTACCTGGGAGATGCCCATCACCCAGCTCGAGGGCATCCACACCGACCTGCCCCGGCTGGTGGCTCAGCTTGGCTTCGATAACGAAGCCGATTACGACCACTATCTGGCGCGCCTGGCGAAGATTCCGACTGCCTTCGCCCAGGTGACCGACGACATGATGACAGGCCTCGACGACAACCGTCTGCCTCCCCGGTACCTGCTGGAGAAGGCGCTGGTGCAGGTCCAGACTTTAGCAACGCAAAAGCCGGAGGACTCTCCATTCGCCGGGCCGCTGCAGAAGTTCCCAAGTGCTATCCCGGCAGCGAAGCAGGCCGAGATACGCCAGCAGGTGCTTACCGCGATCACGCGTCAGGTATTGCCATCGTATGCGCGGCTGGCCCGCTTCATGCAGGCGCAATACGTGCCCAAAGGGCGCACCGAGCCAGGTATCTGGTCCTTGCGCGACGGAAATGCGTACTATGCCTTCCGCGTGCGTCAGAGCACCACGACGGAGCTGACGCCGGATCAGATTCACAAGATCGGGCTGGAGCAGGTAGCCGCGGACGAGGCCGCCATGCTGGCCATTGCCCGGCGTCTCGGCTTTGCAGATGTGGCTGCACTGCGCGCCTCCATCCCCGGCAATCCGAAGATGCACCCCGTCTCGGCCGATGCGCTGTTGGCCACCTACCAGGGGTACGTGGATGGAATGCGGCCCAAACTGCCACAGCTGTTTGGACGCCTGCCCAAGGCTCCGCTTCAGATCGAACGAGTGCCAGCGTTCCTCGAGAAGGATCAGGCGGAGGCCTACTACCAGGCAGGTACCCCGGACGGGAAACGTCCGGGCATCTTCTTCGTGAACACGTATAACTACGGCCAGCGGCTGCTCACCTCAGCCGAGGCGGTGGCCTACCACGAAGCGCTGCCGGGCCATCATCTGCAGATCTCTATCGCGCAGGAGCTGGAAGGCGTTCCAGAGTTCCGCAAGCAGGGCTACTACACCGCTTACACCGAGGGTTGGGGCCTCTACTCCGAGCAGCTGGGTAAGGACGTTGGCTTCTACACCGACCCGTACAGCGACTACGGGCGGCTGGAAGCAGATATATGGCGCGCCATCCGCCTGGTGGTCGACACCGGCGTGCACTCCCAGCACTGGAGCCGCCAGCAGATGGTCGACTACTTCCACCAGCACTCCGCCATCGACGACACCAACGTGCAATCTGAGGTGGATCGCTATATCGCATGGCCGGCGCAGGCGCTGGGATACAAGATCGGTCAGCTGAAGTTTCTGGAGCTGCGGGCGCGGGCGCAGAAGGCGCTCGGTCCGCGATTCGACCTGCGCGCCTTCCACGACCAGGTGCTGGATTCGGGCGCCTTGCCGCTGGACGTTCTGGACCAGCGTGTGAACGCATGGATTGCGTCGCAGCAGGCTGCCAAGGCACAGTAGAGGTGATGACCAACGCGACGCAGTCCCCCGCACTCCTGACGTCTGACCCCGCGCAGCGCATCAGCAGGCGGGTTGCCGTGCTGGGCGCGGGCAAGATGGGCTCCATCCTCATTGAGGCGTTTCTGCGCAGCGGCCGGCTCGAGGCATCGCAGATCACCGCGACGGTGCAGCATGAGAGCCGCGCCGCCGCGCTGACAGAGCAGTTGAAGATTGCCGTCGGCACGGACAACGCCAGCGCCGTGCAGAATGCCGACCTTATCCTGATCGGCGTCAAGCCCTTCACCGTCATCGATCTGATTAAGCAGATCAAACCCGCGCTGACGCCGGAGAAGTTGATCCTCTGCTTCGCCGCCTCTGTGAAGACGCGCGCAATCGAGGAGGCCACCGAGCTGCTGGGGATGCCGGTGGTGCGCGCGATGCCCAACACACCCGCCATGCTGGGCGCCGGCATGACGGCACTCGCCGGCGGCCGTTATGCGACGGTGCAACATCTGTCACTGGCGGCATCTCTGTTCTCGAGCGTCGGCCGTACGGTCCAGGTCGATGAAAAGCATTTGGATGCGGTCACCGGGCTTTCTGGCTCCGGACCAGCATTCATCTACATCATCCTTGAGGCGCTCGCAGAGGCAGGAGTGAAGGTAGGTCTGCCGCGCGACGTGGCGACCCTGCTGGCAGCGCAGACCACCTATGGAGCAGCCCGGATGGTGCTCGAGACCGGGCAGCATCCGGCACTGTTGAAGGACGCGGTCACTACCCCGGCCGGATGCACAGCCGATGGACTGCTGGAGCTCGAAGAGGGTGGCCTGCGCGTGACCTTGATCAAGGCAGTGATGCGGGCCACAGAACGGGCGCGGCAGCTCGCAGGCGGCTAGCCGTTACCTCATCTTCACGTCGGCAGGAAGCGACGTATTCCGGTTTTTTAGCCACTCTAGCGAGACGCTCTGCGCCATCTTCTTCGGTGCCTTTTCATCCACGTCGGGCATGTAAATCTCCATGCCCGCCTGCGCCGTCATACGCGTGTAGCCGTTGACCAGTTGCGCCTGATAGTTGACCAGGTCCAGGTCAAACCACGGATCCTTCGACGCATCGATCATGGTCAGGTCTACATGGTGCATGGTCAGCTTGCCGAAGTCGATGGTGCCGTTCCGCAGGCGGAAGAAGTTGTGCCACTGCGCTAGTTCATTCGGATCGTTGGCCGTATCGCCGTAGACCACCTCAATGTCGGGTGGCCGGACTTTCACCACTGTAATCTTCCCGTGAATGTGTGGAGGCGGCAGCAGCTTGCGGGTGTCGAAGATGACGTCGTTGTCGACCACTTCCAGGCCAGGCACATCCTTGACGTGCACCACGTCAGCAAGCTCCATGTGGAAACCGCCCATCAGTCCTTTCACAGGCACCTTGAGGACATCGATCTTGTTGACATGGAACTTCACACGCCCGTCGGGCATGGGAGCGAGCGAACCATCGAGCTCTACCGGCAGCGGGATGATCTTGTGCACGGTGCCACGCAGCTTCATCCCTTCGCCGTTTGGGGCGAGCGACACATTCTTCAGCGGAGAATCGTGCGGCATACTGGCGTTCAGGAAGTTCGCAAGATCGCCGATATTTGCGCGGATGATGCCCTTATCGATCTCCAGCACGAACGACTCCGGCTCGTCGAAGGAGGGATTCACGCGCGGGTTCGTGCGCAGCATCTGGCCGCGGATCCAGACGATGTAGACGCGGAAGTCCGGCCCTTTGTGCAGCAGCAGATTGTGCGCGTAAACAAGCGTAGGGGACGTGTCGACTTTCACTGCCGGATCGAACGGCGGATCTGCCGGTGCGGAGGATCCGGACGATGTCGCCTCGCTGGAGCCCTGCGGGCTCGCGTGGCGCATATGCCAGCCCAGGGCACCGCCGCATAGCAGCATCGCCACCGCACCGATCACAGCAATCGAAAGCTCACGCGAGCGGGTCACTGCGCCATTCTAGTGGCGCATGTGGTCTCCCGGGCACGCGTTTCGGTAACCGCGCCTAGGTTCCACGTTCAAATCTACTGAGCCGTTCGACCCGAGCAACGGAACCTGCTTCGCAAGAGCAAAGTCCACATAATCAGCCCGGATCGCCGCGGCTTAGAATCGGTACAGGAGCGAAGCGTGGCCACAGGAACCATCCCGGCAGAGTCCACCGGCCGCCAACGGCAGATCGGCCGCTGGCTGCGCCGGTATGCCTGGGCGGTTCTGGTCTACAACGTGCTCGTCATCGTCTGGGGCGCAATTGTGCGCGCCACCGGCTCGGGCGCCGGATGTGGCGACCACTGGCCGCTGTGCAATGGTCAGGTAGTGCCGCTCAATCCGCGGCTGGCCACAATCATCGAATTCACGCATCGCATGATGAGTGGGGCCACTCTGGTCCTGGTGATTGCGCTGGCCGTCTGGGTCATGCGCAGCACCGCAAAGCGTCACCTGGCGCGCGCATTCGCTGTGGCCGCGCTGCTGCTGACGTTGAACGAGGCGATCCTGGGAGCACTGCTCGTCAAACTCGGTCTCACTGCGCGGAGCACCTCACCCTGGCGCCCGCCCATGCTGGCCTTGCACCTCTCGAACACGCTGCTCTTGCTGGCGGCCCTCGCCCTCACGGCCCACTTCCTCGCGCGGAGCAGGGCCTTCGAACGGGGCTCAGTCCGCTTCCTGCATGGGCCGCTCGCGATCGCCGGTCTGGGGTCCGCCATGGTCGTAGGTGTCACCGGTTCGCTCGCTGCTCTGGGCGATACGCTCTATCCCTCTTCTTCACTGCGCAGTGCGCTGGCTGCAGATTTTTCCGCATCGGCTCAGTGGCTGGTCCGGCTGCGCATCCTGCATCCGATCAGCGCAGTCGCCGCAGCCTCCTTCATCCTGTGGTTGCTGTGGCGCGCTGTGCTTCGCAATGGGACCGTTGAGCATCGCAGCCTCGGCGTGTGGCTGGCCGCGTTGCTCGGCTTCCAGTTCCTGCTGGGAGTGTTGGACGTGCTGCTGCGTGCCCCGGTATGGATGCAGGTTCTTCATCTGGCCGGAGCAGACGCATTCTGGGCCCTGCTGGTAGTGCTGACCGCGCATATGGTGCTTGTCCCCTCCGCGCGCAGCTTGTACTAAGGCGTCCACTCTCCTGCAGGAGAGTGAGAGATACCGCTTCGCTTGCGGCTCGAGGAGATCCTGCCGTATAAGTGCGCGATGGCCGACACGCTCCTATCAGGAATGCCCATGCTACGTTTCCGTCGTAATCCGATTCGCGCTGTGCTCAGCCACGGCACTGCGCTGCTGCTCGCCATGCTCTCCCCAGGACTGGCCCCGGCTCAGGCGACTCAGTATCCGTCGCAGCCGCCGCTGCTATTAGGTGCGGCGTGGTACCCGGAGCAGTGGGATGAAGCTACCTGGGATCGCGATCTCGACACCATGGCGGCTGCCCACATCCACGTAGCGCGCATCGCCGAGTTTGCCTGGAGCAGCATGGAGCCCCGCGAAGGCGAGTACGACTGGACCTGGCTGGACCATGCCATCGCCAAGGCGGCGCAGCACCGCGTGGCCATTGTGCTGGGCACGCCTACCGCAGCTCCGCCAGCCTGGCTCACCGGCAAATACCCCGAGACCCTGCGCATCGACGAGAATGGCCGCCGCGACGAGCACGGCAATCGCCAGCAGTTCTCCTTCGCCAGCACGAAGTACCGCGAGTTGGCACACAACATTGCGGAGAAGATGGTGGAGCGTTACGGACACAACGCCAACGTGGTGGGTTGGCAGCTGGACAACGAGTACGCCAACGATTCATTCGATTCCGAGGCGCGGCAGCAGTGGCACGCGTGGTTGAAGCGCAAGTACGGCACCATCGAGCGGCTGAACACGCTGTGGACAACTCAGTACTGGAGTCAGACCTACGACTCGTTCGACGAGATTCCCGGCCGCCACGAGGAGGAGAACCCCGCACTGCTGCTGGACTGGAAGCACTTCGTCAGCGAGACGTGGAAGAGCTACTCCGAAAACCAGATCAGCGCTATTCGCGCCCACGCGGATGTGCGGCAGTTCATCACCACAAACACTATGGGCTGGTTCGACGGATTCGACAGCTACATCGTGCACAGCGTTCTCGATATCGCCGCCTGGGACAACTACGTGGGTGGACCGCGGTATGACCCGGCCCGAGACGGAGCCGCCCACGACCTGACCCGGGGTTACAAACAGAAAAACTTCTGGGTGATGGAGACGGAGCCTGCTTTCGTGAACTGGCGGAAGACCAACACTGCCCTGCACCGCGGCGAAACACGAGAGCGTGCATGGCAGGCCATCGGCCACGGCGCGGATGCAGTCGAATACTGGCAGTGGCGCAGTGCCTTGAACGGACAAGAGCAGTACCATGGCACCCTCGTTGGACCGGACGGCCAACCCAGGCCGGTGTACGCGGAGATCCAACAGCTTGGCGCAGAGTTTGAGAAGGCAGGCGACGCCTTAAGCGGTACGACTCCGGTCGCGCACGTGGCCCTGCTGCACGACTTTGACAGCCGCTGGGCTATCGATTTCCAGCGCCACGCCGCTGCCTTCGACCCGGTCGAGGAGCTGGTGGACTTCTATCGCCCGCTGCGCGAGGGTGCGCAGGGCGTCGATGTGGTCGCGCCTGCTGCAGTGCTCGACCGCTATCAACTGGTAGTGGCGCCTGCCTTGAACGTGCTACCGGCATCGACCGCCGAGCACCTCATCGAATACGTAAAGCGCGGCGGATATCTGGTACTAGGTCCACGCAGCGCCATGAAGAACGAGTTTGACGCACTGTGGCCGGAGCGGCAGCCCGGATCGCTTGAGGGATTGCTGGGCGGACGCGTGCAGGAGTTTTACGCGCTCGATGCTCCGGTGACCACGACAGCTCCTGGCGATGCAAATCAGGGGAAGGGCGCGGTCTGGGCGGAGACGCTGCAGCCGCTTGAGGCGAACCCGGCCACCGTCGCCGCCACCTACGTCGCTGGGTCCGGCGGCACTGGCTGGCTGGATGGACAGCCGGCCATCCTCACCCGGCAGGTGGGCAGCGGACGCATCACCTACGTGGGCTACTGGCCGGATGCGGCCACTCTTCAGACTCTGACTGCGGGCTGGCTAAAAGACGCTGGGGTCAAAAGCCCGCTGCCGGATGCCCCGGCAGGTGTAGAGGTCTGTCAACGCGAAGCAAGAGACCATCACGTCTTCATCCTGATCAATCATTCGCAGCAGGCGCAGACGGTGAAGCTGCCAGACAGCATGACTGACCTGCTGCGCAATGCGCCTGCGTCGTCCCTTGAGCTGGAGCCGCACGGCGTCGCGGTGCTGCAAGCCCGATAGCTAGCTGGCGCGCAGTGCTGGATCGCTCTGCTGCTCGTCGACCTGCGCCAGATGATGGCACGGCAGGGTGATGCGAACTTGTGTGCGGTTGCTGCCATCCGGCTGCGCATGCGAAGTGATGTTGATAGAGCCATGATGCTTCTCGACGATGCCCTTCGAGACCCACAGGCCCAGGCCGGTGCCATGCTCGCCCTTGGTACTGAAGAAGGGAGTGAATAGCTGCTCCAGGTGCTGCTCTGAAATGCCTGGGCCGGTGTCCTCCACCAGGATGACTGTGCGCGCCGGTCCGCTACCGGGCGAGCGCTGTGCCATAACGCGGATCGCACCGCCGACCGGTGCCGCATCGATGGCATTGCTGATGAGGTTCACCAGCACCTGGCGTAGCTCCCCGCGCGTAGCGAAGACGATGCAGTGCTCATCCATTTCGAGCGTCGTAGCGATGCTCTTGGCGCGGAAGCGCGGCCCGAACAGCCGCAGCACATCCTCGGCCAACTCCCGCAGTGCGATGGTGCAGGGCTCACTGCTGTCGCGATAAAACGCAAGCGTCTGCTTGGCAATCGCCGAAACGCGCTGCAGTTCGTAATCCGCCATGTTGATGTAACGGCGCGCAGAATCGGAGAGCGCCTGATCCTGACGCAGCAGGAAGACGAGATTCGTCAGTGACTCCAGCGGATTGTTAATTTCATGCGCGATGGTCGCCGCCATGCGGCCCGTTACGGCCAGCTTCTCTGCGGTTCGCAGAGCCTCTTCCCGCACTCGCTGCTCCTGCACGTCCGTGGCCGTACACAGCCAGGCGGGCGCACCGCCATCGGTGGAGAACGGCTCGATGCGCATGAGATACCAGTGGTACTTGCCAGTGGAATGGTGCAGCATGCGCGCTTCAACCGAGAATCCGGCCTGGTTCTGCCGGGCCTTCTCCCACGCCGCTTCGCAGTTCTTCAGATCCTCTTCGTGGATGATCTGCGAGTCACACCAGCGCGCGATGTCGGCGCGGATGGTACGGTGCCACGCGGGATTGGCATAGGTCAGAGTGCCTTCCTCGTCCAGGGTCCAGATCAACTGCGTCAGCGCGTTGGTCAGCTGGCGGAAGCGCGCCTCACTGGATCTAGCCGCAGCCTCCGCACGCAGGCGGGTGGCATGCTCAAGGGATTCGCGCAACGCACGGCGCACCGCTGGCCCCAGCCGGTCCAGACGCTGCTTCAGCACGTAATCAGTCGCACCGCGGTGAACGCTGTCAATGGCGACTTCTTCACCAACCACACCAGAAATGAAGATGAACGGCAGGTGCGGGTTGTGCAGACGAACCATGTCCAGAGCAAGCAGTCCGTTGAATCCGGGCACATCGTAATCTGCCAGCACCAGGTCGTACTCGCGGGCGTATAGCAGCTCCGTGAAGTCCTGACGGCCGACGGCATGGTGGATAACGGCACGCAGCCCGGAGCGGCGCAGTTGCGCCTCCGCGAGGTCGCGGTCCAGCATGCTGTCTTCCAGCAGCAGGACAACGATATTGGGAGTGAACGGAGAATCGAGCATGTCACCCATTGCGCATTACCCTCAGGCTGCCCGGCGGTGGCTCGTTGAGCACTGCCCAGAAGACACCCAGATCCTGCACAGCCTTGATGAACTCGGCGAACACCACCGGCTTGACAACGAATGCATTCACTCCTAGCTCGTAACCACGGACCACATCCTGCTCCTCGCGAGAGGAGGTGAGCAGCACCACCGGAAGGTTCTTCATGCCGGCCGTTTTGCGCACCATAGCCAGCAGCTCCAGCCCGTCAATCTTAGGCAGCTTCAGGTCCAGCAGCACCACGGCTGGGTTGCCGGGAAGCCGGTCCGCGTGGGGACCTTGACGAAACAGATACTGCATCGCCTCTTCCCCGTCGCGGGCGATGATGACCTCGTTCGCCAGCTTGCTCTTCTCCAGAGCTGACAGGCAGAGTTCAAGATCGAGTGGGTTGTCTTCAACCAGCAGAATTGGCTTCAGCATTCATTCCTTCTTCGCGAACCGGCAGCGTGAAATAAAATGTGGCGCCCTTGCCGGGCTCGCCTTCGGCGTATGTGCGACCTCCATGCCGCGTCACTATCCTTCGTATGTTAGCAAGCCCTATCCCGGTGCCCTCGAACTCATCAACGCGATGTAAGCGTTGAAAGACTCCGAACAATTTGTGCGCGTACTGCTGGTCGAAACCCACCCCGTTATCGCGAACGCTGAAGATATATTCCCCACCTTGCCTCTGCGCGCTTACATGGATGCGGGGGTGTGGCTGATCGCGGGTGTACTTGATGGCGTTTGAAAGCAGATTCACCAGCACCTGGCGCAGTAGGTTGAGATCGCCACGCACTATCGGCAGCTCATCCATACTGAACTCGATCGAACGTCCTGCGCCCTCCTGCGCAAGCACGTCGGCCCACGCAGCCGGAACCAGATCACCCATTCGCACCGTCACCTGGTCCAGCCTGGAGCGGCCGATTCGAGAGAAGTTCAACAACGTATCCACCAACAGCCCGGCAAAACGCGCTGAGTCCATGATGGTCTTGACATAGCGGATGCCGCGCTCGGAGAGCCGGTCGCGTTCTTCCTCCATCAGCAGTTCGGAGAAGCCGGAGATGTGGCGGAACGGCGCGCGCAGATCGTGGGATACGGAGTAGGAGAAGGCCTCCAGCTCCTTGTTTGCGAACTCCAGTTCGGCGGCCATGCCGGCCAACTCCTCCGCGCGCTTCAGCACGATCTGGATGATCGCGCTGCGCAGCTCTTGGGCAGCCTCAATCTCTGCCCCATCCCACGGCCGTGCCTTCCCACTGACGGTCTCCCGCCAGGATTCGAACGACTTGCGCGGATGGATCTCCACCCGCCCCTCCGCAATGCGGATACCCTTCGCCGGCTCCCCGGCCCACTCCACAGTCTCCCGCAGTTCCGGCCGGAACCAGATCAGATAGGAGCGGTGCACATTCGAGATGGAGATAGCGAGGACTCCGCTGGCCACACCGGCCCAGGGCTCTGCCTGAGGGAACTCGCGGCTCAGCGTCGCCGTCTGAAAGAGCTGACGTTCCCCGCGCTGATCCAGCCAAAGCGTCAGCTTCAGGATGTCCGACTCCTGCGGAGCGGCTCCAACACGGATGCATTCGTTGCCTAACACCAACGCGGCCCCTTGCGCCGCTGTGAGCTCCAACAGATCGGATGCGTCCTCCGTCAGGCTGTACAGGTACCGGTCAGCGGAAGCCATGTGCGTCAAAAGCCTACGCTGCACACCTCGCAGCTCCGCTGTGCGGGTCAGCCGCTCCGCGTGGTTCTCTGCTGTCAACTGCGCCGCGTAGAACTGTGTCAGCAGGTCGCACGCAGCGCGCACGCGGAACGGAACATGACGCGCGGTGTGATGGTGGAGCGAGATCAGGCCCCACAGTCGGCCATCGATCACAATCGAGACCGACATAGAGGCTATCGTTCCCATGTTGCGCATGTAGTCGCGATGAATCGGCGACACCGAGCGCAGGATCGAGCCCGAAAGATCAAGCGGCACCGGCGCGGCTTCCTCATCATTCGCCGCAGAGATGAGCGGAGAGGGCGTGTAGTCGACGTCCGGAATGATGCGTACGCGGTTAAGTGCGTACAGCCGACGCGCCTGCTGCGGTATATCTGACGCAGGAAACCTCAGGTGCAGATAGGACGGCAACTCTTCGTTGCGATCCTCCGCCAGCACCACCCCAGCGCCATCTTCATCGAAGCAGTACAGCAGAGCCCGGTCGAAGCCGGTCAGCCGGCGCAGCTCGCGCGCCGCCGCGGCGTAGATGGCGTCGCTGCCGCCCAGAGCCGGAATGCCGGAGATGACCGAGTACACGTCTGCATTCAGCGCATCCACGTCTAGCGGGCGGCCCTCTGCCTCAAACTCCAGCACAAGCAGTGGGCCGCTGCGGTAGGACACCACCTCAAACCCCCGAGCGTCTGATTGCGTCCTGATAGGACCGGCAAAGGCGAACTCTGCGGAGGCGCCGCCCACGCCGTTGGCGCCGGCCGCGCTCTCGCGCGATCCGGACAGATGCCGGGAGATCCGCTGCATCGCGCCAGCATCCAGCAAGTCGCCCAGCCTGCGGCCGAGGATGGATGCGAGCGGCCGGTTGAGAAACTCTGCCGCACTTTCGCTCGCCTGCTTCACCACCAGCGCCTCGGCCGCGTCGGGTGTACCGCTCAACGCCAGCAGAAACCCATGCGGCTGGATGCTGCCTGGCACGTGGATCGGCTCACGGTCACAGTTTGTCAGGTCCACAGCGGACTCCTCCGCCATAGGGATCATTAACGAGTTCATTTCGCTGACTCGGCGACTGAGATGCATGCTTCGTGCGAGATGCCGCATGAGAGTATCCATCTTTGGAACGCCGCAAACGTTTGCCGCGCAGCAGGGATTACTTCGGCCGACATCGCGCTGGTTACGTTTGATTCAAGCAACCAACAGAAAGCCTTCCAGCGAGAGCCCGTCTCTAGGCCAAACCCGTAGAAAAACGAGAGACCCTGCTGCGGCGTCAACCCCAGCCTAGTCTCCAGGTCGCGTACAAGATACTGGCCGCCCAGGCGCGACCCCTCCAGCACGTACATGGAACCCAGCAATGATGCCGTACTGTGCAGCGACGGCAAATCACCCGCCAACTCGAGAGGAAGGGGCGCGTGGAGCGTTGCCAGATCTCTTTCGAGCAGGTGCGTGCGTGCACGCTCTGCCAGTAGCGGTCGCCACTCCGCGGGTGCGGCGAGCCGGGCCTCTTGCTCCCAGGCGGCGAAGAAGCCGTAAAAGTCCTGCAGCACCTGGATGTAACGCTCTCTTGTCAATTGCCCGCCGGACAATGGCAGCGTTGACTCGAGAGCGGCATGCGACGCTGCTGTTGCCTCACGTAGCTGCTGCAGAATCATGCGGGTTCCCGCGCGACAATCCTGACTGGCGCGTTGTGAGCGCCGGCTCGGGCGGACTTGCGGGCGATGAGTGTGGCCACAACCGCGGCGCCAAAGCCATTGTCGATATTCACGACCGTGACGTTGGGTGAGCAGGAGTTAAGCATGCCTAACAGTGCAGCCAGGCCACCGAACGCCGCACCATACCCGACGTTGGTAGGCACAGCAACCACAGGCGCAGGCACCAGCCCACCCACGACGCTGGGCAGTGCACCTTCCATGCCCGCACAGACGATCGCCACCTCACAGCGCTGCAGCGTCTGATGTTCCGCCAGCAGCCGATGCAGACCCGCGACCCCGACGTCGTAGATCCGCTCCACCGGCGCGCCTAGAAACTCGGCCGTCACTGCAGCCTCCTCCGCAACGGGAAGATCGCTGGTGCCGGCGCAGAGCACGGCCACGACTCCGGAGGGTGCCGTTTCACCCCGCTGCCGCAGCGTGGCGGCGCGCGCCATGGCGTGGTATCGCGCTGCAGGAACCTTGACCTCGATGGCTTCCCATGCCTGCTGGTTCACGCGCGTGGCCAGCACATCGGATCCCGTTTCTGCGATACGTGCAAAGATCTCGCCGACATGTTCCGGCGTCTTGCCCTCGGCGTAGATCACCTCGGGGATGCCGAGCCGCAGGCCGCGATGATGGTCGATGCGCGCAAAGCCAGTGTCTTCGATCGGCAGCGCGCTGAGCCGCTCGAGCGCTGCCTGCGGGGCCAGTGCCCCGGCCTGCACGGCTTCGAGCATGGCGAGGACATCATGTCTAGGCATGGGCTGCTTCCTCCTGGCGCTCGCTCCAGGCGCGCATCGCCGCATCCAGAACTTGCTTCAAGGGCACGCGATGCTCTAGCGCGCAGCGGCGGCAGTCTTCAAACTCAGGCTGCGCATGCATCGGCGCTCCGTCGAAGGAGCCCCGCTTGATGCGGATCTCTCCGAAGGCCGTCGCTACCAGGACGTGCTCACGCGCCAGTGTGCGTCTCTCTTCCAGGCGGGTGCGCACGCCGAGGGTGGAGGTCTCCCGGAACAGCAGATCCTCAAATTCGGCGGCATCTTCGGGCCTGCACAGGATGGTGAGCAGCGTGCCCAGCCGTCCCTTCTTCATAGTCACTGGTGCGGACATCGCATCGAGCGCGCCATGCTCCAGCGCAAGCTGCATAGCGTGAGCCAGTACCTGCGGGCTCTGGTCATCGATGGCGCACTGAAGCACCGCGATGCTCTCACGCGCCGACGCAACTTCGGCCCGCACGACTTGGGCCGTATTGGCAGCGCTCGCTACCGCCTCACCGATGCTGAGTCGCACTACATTTGGAAAGCGCTTCGGGTCACGGCTTCCCGCGCCATACCCGATCTGCGCAAAGGCGGCCACAGGCCGGGAGAACTCACAGCCAAGGGCCCGCAGAATCGCTGCACCGGTCGGCGTCACCATCTCCATCGTTGGTCCTTCGCTATAGGTCGGCACCCCTCGCAACAGCGCTGCAGTTGCGGGCGCCGGTACCGGGAAGCGGCCGTGAGCGCAGTCGACGAATCCGCTTCCGACGTTGACCGCGGAGCAGTACCAACTCTCCACGCCAAGCCAGGTGAGACCGACCGCGGAGCAGGTGATATCGACGATGGAGTCCACTCCGCCCACTTCATGGAAGTGCACCTGATCAAGAGGAACGCCGTGGATAGAAGCCTCTGCCTCTCCCAGCAATTCGAAGCTCCGGAGAGCCAGCGCCCGCGCCTCCTCGGCAATGGGTGCCGACTGAAGCAGGCTGCGGATCGCCGGCAGCGTACGTCCATGCTCGTGATCGTGCGTATGCTCGTGCTTCTGTTCTTGGTCGTGATGATGCGAATGGCTGTGCGGGTGCGAGTGGGTAGGAGCCTCCTCTGCATGCACGTGCGTATGACTGTGGCTGACTGCGTGCGCCTGGACATGGGGTGCGGGTGCATCGGCCTCGTGACCGTTGACCATCACACGTGCCTTGCTCGACATCACGCCGCTTCGCGTCACGCGCGCAAAGTGGAGAGTTGCGCCCAGATCCAGCCCCACCGCCGTCTCTGCCAGCAGCGCCTCCGGCACGCCGGCATCGACCAGAGCGCCCAGCAACATATCCCCGCTCAGCCCCGCAAAGCACTCCAAGTAGCCGATTCGCATAGTTCCTAATTCGTTCAAGACCAAGAATTCGTGGGTCGGCTCTGTAAAGCTAGCTGCCGCTTGCCTTCAGCACTGCCAGCGGCAGCACCTCATTCATCGAACCGGAGCGGTAGCCTTCGCAATCAATGGCCGCATACTGAAAGCCTGCTCCACGCACCGCCGCACCGATACTGTGCAGGGTGGCACGGTTCAGCGCTCCCTCCATCTCCTCTGCCGCAATCTCCACCCTTGCAACGGTGCCGTGATGACGAACACGGAAGCGCCGCAATCCTAGCGCCAGTAATGCATCCTCCGCGCGCTCAACCTGGTCCAGCACCTCGGGCGTCACCCGGCGGCCGTACTCGATACGCGATGAGAGACACGCCGATGCGGGCTTGTCCCACACCTCCAGGCCAGCCGCCCGCGCCAGTGCCCGCACGTCTTCTTTGTTCAGCCCCGCGTCCGCCAAGGGTGCCAGCACGGCATGCTGCGCGGCTGCCTTCTGACCCGGGCGATAGTCACGCGTGTCGTCCGCATTCAGTCCGTACACCACATGCGCCAGCCCGCGTCGGGTGCGTTCCCGCTCGAGCACTGTAAACAGTTCATCTTTGCAGTGGAAGCAACGGCTTGCGTCGTTACGCGCATACTCTTCGCTGGCCAGCTCCCCGGTCGCAACCGTCACCAGGGGGATCTGCTGCGCTTCCGCAAAGGCGATAGCCTCGCGCAGATGACGCCGGGATAGACTGGCGGAGTCTGCCAGCACGGCGAGCATGCGATCTCCCAGGGTCAGGTGCGCCGCGTATGCAAGATAGGCTGAATCCACGCCGCCAGAGTAGGCAACGAGTACGCTGCCCAGCCCGCGCAGCCGCTCCAGAAGACCCAGATGGCGCTGCTCTTGCCCTTCCTCGGGGTGAGTGGCGATGCCGGCTTTTGGTCCTGCCTGTCCCGGACCCCTCAGTGCATCGCCCTCGCTTCTTTTTACGGCGGCCTCAGCCATCCACCACTCCTTGGAATCAACCCAGATAGCTGGGGTTGTGCGTGGTTCCGTCGAAGGTCGTGCTGCTTTTGTAGAGCTCATACTTGCCGGCAATTGCGGACTCCGCGGTCTTGCTCAACAGCGCAGTCATGGCCGCATGGGGCATCGGCCGGAAGTTTCTCGCCAGTGTCAGTGCCTGGTTCAGGATCTCCATCGAGTCGCAGCCCGTGATAGTGACCGAGACGGGGAGGCTCATGGCGTAGTGCAGGCACTCCACCGCGTTCACTACCTTGCTTTCCAGCAAGATGCCGGCGCCGATCGGCTTCATGCCCAGGACGCCCATCCCCTTTTGCCGCGCGACCGGCAATACCTTAGTGGTAAAGCTGTCGTAATGCGCGTCCATCACGTTCAGCGGCATCTGGACTGTGTCGAACGTAAAGCCATGTTTGGCCGCAGTCTCGATCATGTGCAGGTGGATCTCGGGGCTCTTATGCCCGGTGAACCCGATATAGCGTAGCTTCCCCTGCTTCTGCGCCATGCGCAACACATCGACGATGAATCCGGGCTGGAAAGCCTGCTCCGGATCGCTCATCCGGATAACTTCGTGGATCTGCACCAGGTCAATGTGATCGGTCTTCATCCGCCGCAAGGAGTCTTCCAGCTGCTTCATGGCTGCTGCATGCGTGCGCCCATCAAGCTTGGTCATCAAAAACGCCTTCTGACGATACCCATCCTGGAGTGCGCGGCCCATTCGCTCTTCGCTGACGCCGTTGTTGTAGTCCCAGCAGTTGTCCAGGAAGTTGACTCCGGCATCGAGGCCGGTGCGGATGATCTGCACCGCCTCCTGATCGGAGACCCTCGACTGGCCGATGTGATAGCCGCCCAGCCCTATGCAAGAGACGGACTGGCCGGTGCGGCCAAGGCTGCGGCGAGGAATCTCGCCCGGCGCTGCAGCGATGGCTTCCTCACGCAACGCGATCAGCGCGCTCATGGCCGCTGCCGCCTTCAGAAACTCTCGTCTCTCCATACCCCTTCCCTCCTCAGGTGCCACCTTGCTGTTTTAACCGTGCCGCTCACCAGCCGGCGAGTATACGCGCTTGGTTTCGGGCAGCAATCGCTGCTGACATTGGGATGTCGCGGCCTCATCCCGCGTCCGTCGTCGACTCTAAATGAAGGCTGCATCCACCTCGCCGCTCCACACATCCTTCTGCATGCTCTAGGCTTAGAAGGGAAAGGCTGGCTTGAGAACGATCCCCTTTTTCCGGACGGCTACCCCGCTCAACGTCGCGGAGCGTGCAGCCAAGCGCCGCCTTGTCCTACAGGATACGCTTGCGCTCTCGACCATCTTCGCCATCACCTGCCTCCTTGCGGTGCTTACGTGGCTGCTTTTCCGCTCCTATTCGCAACATCAAAGTGATGCGGCTGCGCGCTGGAAGCGCAGAGGAGAGCAGGCGTTGGCCACAGGGAACGCTGCCGCCGCGGTCTTCGACCTGCGGGCGGCCCTGGCCTATGCTCCGGACAACCACGCCACGGAGGTCGAACTGGCCGGCGCCCTGGCCCAGGCAGGCCGGCTGCAGGAGGCCACCTCTTACTTCAACACTCTCTGGGACCATGAGCCGGGAAGCGGTCCGATCAACCTGCAGCTGGCCCGCCTGGCCGCGCGGCAGCAGCAGGTCAACACAGCGCTTGAGCACTACCATGCGTCCATCTACGGCACCTGGGAGGGCGACGGGGCCGGGGGCCCCCCCCCGCGGGGGCCGGGGGGGGGGGGGGTAAA
>CAXUMX010000037.1:0-30597 GCA_964252395.1 uncultured Acidobacteriaceae bacterium
CGGGTGGGCACCTGCGTGGCGTGCGCGGTACGAGGACGCACTCGCGTTGAGCAGGATGCCGGATCCCAACGTAGATGCGCTCGGAGGTGCGGTTCGCAGGCTGCTGGTCGCGGGTGCAGCGCCATGCCTGCTGGTCTTGCTCTCAGCCGCCGCGGCCAGTCTGGCAGTTGCCGTGGCCCAGAATCGCGGACTGACTGTGCATCCGAATGCGCTCGCTCCCAAGTGGGACCGCGTGAACCCGCTCGAAAATGGAAAGCGACTCTTCTCCTCGCGAGCCCTCGTGCGCTTGGGTAAGTCCCTGGTGCCGGTAGGTGTTCTCACTCTACAGCTGATTCATTCGTTCACGATGCTAAGAAATATCCCAGTGTTCAGCCTGGATCGCCTGCCCGATGTCTTCACGGCAGCCTACTCGATGCTGGTGACGACCGCGTGGGTGCTGCTCGGCTGGTCGGTCGTCGACTACGTGGTGGAGTGGAGGCAGTGGGAGTCACGCCTGAAGATGAGTAAGCAGGAGATGCGCGATGAGGCGAAAGAGACGGATGGCAATCCGCAGCTGAAGGGCCGAATCCGCGGGCTGCAGCGCCAGATGCGCCGCCGCACCCTGCGCGCCGATGTGCGCAAGGCCAGCGTGGTGATCACCAACCCCATCCACTATGCCGTTGCCCTCTCCTTCGACATGGCGAGCATGGAAGCGCCGAAGGTGCTGGCCAAAGGACGCGAGCTGGTGGCGGCGCAGATTCGCGAAGAGGCGCGCTGGGCCGGAGTGCCGCTGGTCGAGAACCCGCCCCTGGCCCGCTCACTCTACCGAGCGGTCGAGCCAGGTCAGAGCATTCCAGTCGGACTGTACGCCGCCGTCGCCGCCATTCTCGCTTACCTCTTCCGCCAAGAGGCGGAAGAGCGCATGCGTCAGGAGGCGATGCGTCACCAGCGGGCGGCGGCCGCACCTACCCAAGCCGGCCCGCCCTCGACATCCGAGACGCAGTACAGCCCGGCGCACGCCCAAGTATTCCATTCCGCAATCCCGCGCCACTCTGAGGAGGCACCTTGAGCACCGTACTCCCTTCGGCCCAGCCAATCGCGCGGTCTACCGCAGCAACACAGGGCGCAGCGGGCTGGACGCGCTGGCTCCAGGCACTCCGTGAATTCGCATTGCCGGCGGGCGCTATCAGCATCGTCTTCGTGATGCTAATCCCGCTTCCGGCGTTGATGCTTGACCTGCTGCTTGGCTTGTCCATGGCAGCGGCGGTGCTGGTGTTTCTCTCTGCAGTGCAGGTGCGCAAGGCGGTGGACTTCTCCGTCTTCCCCACCGTGCTGCTCCTGCTCACGCTGTTCCGGCTCTCGCTGAACATCGCCTCGAGCCGGCGCATCCTGCTCCACGGAAGCGAAGGCACGGGCGCGGCCGGCAGTGTGATTGAGGCCTTCGGACAGTTCGTCGTGGGGGGCAACTATGTCGTCGGCTTCGTCCTCTTCCTCGCACTCATCGCCATTCAGTTTCTGGTCGTCAGCCACGGCGCGGTGCGCACGGCGGAGGTGACTGCACGCTTCACCCTCGATGCGCTGCCAGGCAAGCAGCTGGCCATTGATGCTGACTTGAATGCCGGAATGATCGACGAGCTGACAGCGCGGAAACGGCGCCAGGCGGTCGCGCGGGAGGCTGAATTTTATGGCGCGATGGACGGTGCGGCGCGCTTCAATCAGCGCGACTCGATGGCTACCATCCTGATCACCGCCATCAACATCGTGGCTGGCCTGCTCATCGGGACGCTGCAGCAAGGGGTGGCGCTGGGAGAGGCGGTCAAGACGTACACCATCCTCACCGTCGGAGATGGTCTGGTGACCATGATTCCATCTCTGCTGGTGTCAGTGGCGGGCGGCATGGTGCTGACGCGGGCCTCCTCCGCTGGCGCGCTGGGAACAGAGATTGGCGCACAGCTGCTGGGCCGCGCCGCCACCCTCTACATGTCGTCTGGCGTGCTGGGGCTGATGGCGCTCGTGCCCGGTCTGCCTAAGATTCCGTTCCTCCTGGTGGCTGCAGCGTTGGCCTTTGCCGGGCGTCAGGTGGCAAAGCGGCCGGCAGTCATGGCGGAGGGCAGTGAGCCGGCTGAGGTGAAGAAGGATGCGGAGAAGACGCAGGGGGAGAATCTGGCCGCGTTGCTGCGTATGGACGATCTGTCGCTAGAGATAGGATTCCAGCTGATTCCGCTGGTCGATGAAAAGCAGGGGGGCCAGATGCTGCCGCGCATCCGCACCATGCGCCGTCATCTGGCCACGGAGCTCGGTTTTGTTGTCCCGCCGGTACATATTGCCGACAACCTGCGCCTCAAGCCCCGCGAGTACGTGGTCTCTCTACGTGGAGTCGAGATCGGCCGCTGGTCCACGGAGGCTGGCCAGCTGCTGGCAGTCTCGTCTGATCCGCAGCCACGTCTGTTGCCGGGTAAGGAGACACGGGAGCCGGCCTTCGGCGTGGCTGCGCGTTGGATTACGCCTGCATATGAGGAGCAGGCGCTGGCGGCCGGCTACTCTGTCGTCGATCCCACAACCGTGATCACCATGCACCTGTCCGAGCTGGTGCGGCGGCATGCTCATGAGCTGCTCAGCCGGGCGGAGACCAAGCGGTTGCTGGACACCTTGAACGACTCGCACCCCAAGCTGGTAGAAGAGCTGGTGCCAAAGCTGATGAGCATGGGCGAAGTGCAGCGTGTGCTGCAGCAGCTGTTACGTGAGCAGGTATCTGTTCGTGACCTGGGAACGATCCTGGAGGTGCTGGTTGAGACTGCGCCGGTCAACAAATCGATCGCACACCTAGTCGAACTCTGCCGCCAGGCACTGGGCCGGCGGTTGATCCAGCCGTATCTCGACTCTGAAGGCCGGCTGGCGGTGCTGCTGCTGGACCCGCCGATCGAAGAAGAGCTACAGGCATGCTTTGGGGATGGCGCGCGCAACGTTGGCGAACGCAGCGGGATCACAACGCCACTGATCCGACGAGTGGCCGATTCTTTGAAGGCACTCAGCGGAGGCTCCGGTGCAACGGCCTCTCCCGTGCTTCTGTGTCAGAGTCCGGCGCGATATCACGTGCGCCGCTGGCTGGAGCCCGCAGTGCCGCGTTTGACCGTACTGGCGCCCGCGGAGATTCCTCCGGACATACGGGTTCGATCGCTGGGCACTGTGCGCTAGCAGCAGAACCCGGCGGCCGGGACAGAAGCGCAGAAGGAGAGAGCAAGCATGCATGCAACAGCCTCGAAGGTGAAGGCAGACAAGCGGGCCAGCCATCTGCCGGCGAGCCTTCTCAGCCCTCAACCGGCCGCCCTCTTCTCGGCAGCCCCCCTGGCGGAGCAGATCTTCGAGGACGCTCCGGTGATAGGCGAGTGCGGCGGCGCGGACTTTGATCCCGGCGCGCCGAGCCCGACAGGCAGTCCCGAGGCCCCGTTCGCTCCCGGGGTGGCGAATGCGGAGATGCTCTCCGAGGAGGCGCTGCGCGAACACCTGCCCATGGTGCGCTTCCTCGCATTGCGCATGCGCGAGCGCCTGCCCCAGCAGGTCGAGATGGAAGACCTGATCAGCGCCGGCATCGTCGGCCTGATCGATGCCATGCAGAAGTTCGATCCACGCAAGAAAGTGCAGTTCCGCTCCTATGCGCAGTTTCGCGTGCGCGGGGCCATGCTCGACAGCCTGCGTGCGCTGGACTGGGGACCTCGCGACCTGAGGCGCAAAGGACGCGCAGTCGAAGAAGCGATTCGCGTGGTTGCCTCCCGCCAGGGTCATGCACCTACGGAGCAGGAGATCGCCGCAGAGATGGGGCTGGAGCTGGGCGCTTATCAGCAACTCCTGGGGGAGCTTTCCGGGCTTGAGATAGGGAGCCTGAATGCAGCGCCTGTCGACGACAACGGCGTCGAGGCGCTGGCCTCCCTGCCTGCAGGACCAGAGGACGATCCGTTCCTGCAGTGCCAGTCGAAGGAGATGCGGGGCTTGCTGGCCGCAGCGATCGCCGAGCTTCCGGAGCGTGAGCGTCTGGTACTTACCCTCTACTACTACGAGGAGCTGACCATGCGCGAGGTGGGGGCCACGCTCGGGGTGGTGGAGTCGCGCGTCTCGCAGCTGCACTCCTCAGCGATGGCGAGGTTACGGGCTGCGCTGCGCGTGGGTTCTCACGTTCAGCCCGGCCGTGCCTGATTGCTCCACCCGACGGCGGCAGCCGCTGCCACGATGGCTGTCCTGATATGAGCGCAACCAACCGGAGAGAGGCAAAGATGGATGGCATCAGCAATCTGGAGCGGCTTCTCGATATCGAGCTTGAGGCCAGCATCCGCTTCGGCACGCGCGAGATGGCCCTGGCGGAGTTACTGGAGATAGGTCCGGGGGCAGTGATCGCGCTCGACCGCCAGGTGACCGACCCGGTCGAGTTGATCGTTGGAGACAAAGTGGTTGCGCTTGGCGAGGTCGTCCTGGTGCAAGGCAAGTTCGGGTTGCGCGTCACTGAGGTTGTTGCACGATGAGCGCACGTTTGCACTTGGTCCTAATTACTTCCAAGCTCCAGGAGCCAATGCGGTGAGACGCGTTCTGGTTGCGGCACAACGATGGACGGAGGTCTGCGGAAATCCGCGTTGCCGCTCTCCGTGGCTGCAGTTGTGGCGCAGCCGCACAGCACCGCGGCTAGAAGGCACATGGGCCTGCAGCGCTGCATGCATGGACGCGATTGCCGCGACTCAGGTGAAGCGCTGCATCTCTGACTGGGAAGAGGGAACTGCCCGGCGTGGACTCCTGATGCCTCTAGGACTGGTGCTGCTGAGCCGCGGCTGGATCACCCGCGATGAGCTGAACGGCGCACTGGCCGCGCAGCGCCTGCATGGGGAGGGGCGGATTGTCGAGTCTCTGAACCGCCTGAGCGGAGTTTCCGAAGCGACCATCGCGAAGGCTCTTGGTGCGCAGTGGAACTGCACCGCCCTGACAGGAGACGGCAGCGGTTTCGAACTGGTCGATTCGCTGGTGCCCTGGGACTTGCTGCGGGCATATGACCTGCTGCTGCTGCGGTATCGCGGCAGCGCACGCCTTTATCTGGTCGGACAGGAACGAGCCCCCCACGCTGCGGTCCAAACGCTGGAGCACATGCTGGAGCAGCCGGTGGAGGCAGCCTTTCTCGAGGACCGCCTCTGGCGCGAGTTACATCGGGCGGCCTATGGGAACGATCCCGTGCTCGCATCCTCGATCAAACCCCAGGAGGGGGCAGCCGCATACATCGCCCAGACCATCGAGCAGAGCCGCCCGCAATACGCGCGCGTGGCACGCCTGCACGACCACCTGTGGCTGCGCATGCAGGGCCTGCGGCGCAAGCGGATGCAGGCGCACGTCGAGGACCGGATCATTCCTTTGCGCGCCCAGTCGGATTGTTAGAGCGAGCTAAGAACCAAGCGCCTCTTCGCCTGCCGGATGGCCCTGATCGTGCAAGCAAGAACAGTCAGAGGGCGTCATGGACAGTGGGTACTACGCAGTCTATTCCGGGCTACTGGCGCACACCCAGGCGCTCGATTCCGCGGCCAGTAACCTGGCCAACGCAAATACCAATGGCTTCCGGGCACAGCGGGAGTTCTTTCGGGACGCGCTGGCCGGGGAAGGTGCAGGGGACTCGCTGCTGAACGGAGCTGTGAACCGCTACGGCGTGCTGGGAGGCAATCAACTCGACCTCGGCCAGGGTGCGTTGATCAAGACAGGCAGTGCGACGGACGTGGCCATACACGGTCAAGGCTTCTTTGCCGTCCGCACGGCAATGGGGGAGCGCTACACGCGCGACGGGTCCTTTCAGCGCACCAAGGATGGGACGCTGGTTGACAGTGCGGGCGATGCAGTTCTCGACTCAGGGCATAAACCCGTCCGTCTGCCAGCCGGCAAGCTGGCCTTCGGTACAGACGGGGCCGTATCGGTAGACGGCGCAGTTGCTGCACAACTGGGCGTCTTCACTGCGCCGGCCACCTCGCTCGTGCCCGAAGGCACGAATCACTACACCGTCACGGACCCCGCGAAGCTCAGTGCCTCCAGGAACTTCTCCCTCGAGCAAGGCGAACTCGAAGGATCGAACCAGGATGTGATCTCCGGGAGTTTGCAGCTTGTCCTGATCCAGCGGCAGGCCGAGATGATGCAGAAGGCGCTCTCGCTCTTTCATAACGACATCGATCGCACCGCGAGCGAGGACCTGCCCAAGGTCTAAGGAAGAACGTAACAGCAAATCACAATATCTGAGAGTTTGCGCGGAGGGCGCGGAACGATGATACGAGCACTCTACACAGCGGCCAGCGGCATGAGCGCCCAGCAGCTCAACCTGGACACGATCGCCAACAATCTGGCCAACTCGTCGACCGCAGGCTTTCGCCAGACCAGGCTGCAATTCCAGGACATGCTCTACCAGAACATGGTGACGCCCGGCGCGGCACAGAGCACCCAGACCGTCTCTGCCGGTCTGCAGATCGGGCTAGGGACCAAGTCTTCGGCGACGGAGGTCATCATGACACAGGGCGATTTGAACCAGACCAACAATCCGCTCGATCTGGCGATTGAGGGTACCGGGTTCTTTCCTGTCCAGTTGCCGGATGGAACGCTTGCATACACGCGTGCCGGCAGCTTCCACCTGAACAATCAAGGCACCATCGTGACGGCAGCGGGAGATCCTGTACAGCCCAACATCACGATTCCGCCGAATGCGACAGCGGTGACCATCACCCAGTACGGACAGGTGAACGCAAGCTTGCCGGGTCAGCAGAATCCGCAGCAGTTGGGCCAGATTCAGCTTGCTACCTTTGCGAATCCGGGTGGACTCGAGGCAGTTGGGGGGAACCTCTTCCGGCCGACTCTCTCTTCGGGGGATGCGGTCACTGGAAACCCGGGCGGAACCGAAGGACTGGGCAAACTGCAGCAGGGCTACCTCGAAGGTTCGAACGTGGATGTGGTCAGCGAGTTTGTGCAGATGGTGCTGGCGCAGCGTGCCTATGAGAGCAACTCGAAGGTGATCAAGGCTGCCGACGACATGTACTCGCAAGTGAACAACCTGACGCACTAGGAGCCATCGGTGTCATCACGCGCTATCTGTGTGTACGTGCTTCTCATACTCGCTGCCGTTTCTTCAGCGGAAGCATCTGCGATTCGCACTCCAGTGGCGGAGAGCACGAGCTTCGATGCGTTGACCGGCCGCTACTGGGCCCGTGTCTCCGATCCTCGCCACCCGGCCGCGCCACCACGCCTGGTCGTGTCCGCGGGTCAACAGCGCATCCCTGCAAAGCAGCTCTGCGTTCATCCTGGAGATCGCATGCTGGTGACGAGCGGCGCGGCAGATTCAGCACTGCAGCTCCGGGCGGTGGCTCTGAGTGCGGCAGCAGCGGGAGATCCGGTGCGCGTGCGTCTCGACCTTACCGGTGCCGTCGTCATGATGAAGGTCGTGGATGCGAACTCAGGGATCCTGCTGGGTCCGGCACGGAGGCAGCCATGAAAGGCCGTCGCATCGGAGACGCCGCGCGCCTCCTGCTGAGCATAGTGGTCCTGACCGCTTCCGCGTCCGCATGGCGGGGGAAGCACCCAAATGCGGCGGGCGCGCAGAATGGGTCCACCGATCGCGCCCTTACCGAGTACATCGCGCGAGTGCAGGCGCAGAGCGAGGCTGAGCCGCACACCCCGGGCTCGATCTGGACCGATGACGGCGTGCTCACGCGGCTTTCTGCCGATGTGCGGGCGATGCACGCGCATGATCTGATCTCCATCGTGGTCGTCGAAACCCTCTCTGCTTCGACGGACGGCTCGGTAAAGAACTCGCGCAATTCCAGCGCTAACTCGCAGGTTGCCGCGCTGTTCAGCAAGCTGTCGGCTTCGAACAGTCTGCAGAACCTAGTCTCGCAAAACTCAGCCAGCGCTTTGACGGCGCAGGGGCAGAGTGTCACCAACTCCAGCCTGAATACATCAGTCGGGGGTCAGGTGGTCAGCGTGCTTCCCAATGGCGTGCTGGTAGTCGAGGCCGATCGCCAGGTGGCGTTCAACCAGCAGACCCAGATGATTCGTCTGCGTGGACTCGTACGCCCCAGTGATGTGAATGCCAGCAATCAGGTGCTCTCGACCGCCGTAACCGACCTGGAACTCGAAGTTGTGGGAAAGGGAATTATCAATGACTACACCTATCGGCAGAACCCCCTGGTCCGCCTTCTGGAACGACTGGTCATCTTCTAGCTCTCGCAGCCAGCGCCACGCTCGCACACCAGTCCTGCTCATTTTCCGGTGGCTGCTAGTGGCGCTGCTACTGCTGACAGCGCTGCAATCGAGCCATGCTGAGCAGCCGGCCGAGAGCGCAGGCCACCATGTCCGCATCAAGGATGTGGCTTCGATCGAGGGCATTCGTGACAATCAGCTGATCGGATACGGCATCGTGGTGGGGCTGCGGGGCACCGGAGACAGCCAGCAGACCATCTTTCCGGCGCAGACACTGATCTCTACGCTGCAACGCATGGGAGTCAATGTGCCCACCAATGGTACCGGCAGCACGCTGCGGGTGCAGAACATGGCTGCGGTCTTTGTTGCCGCCACGCTGCCGCCGTTCGCACAGCCAGGAACCAAGCTCGACATTACGGCCTCATCGGCCGGAGATGCGCGCAGCCTGGAAGGCGGCCTACTGCTGATGACACCGCTCTATGGTCCCGACGGACGCATCTATGCGCAGGCGCAGGGTCCGCTCGTGCTTGGCGGGTACGCCGCAGCAGCCAACGGCAACGCGAAGATCTCCAACCACCCGACCACTGCGCGTGTGCCGGGCGGCGCCATGGTGGAGCGGGCCGTGCTGCTCGACCTGGCTCGTCTGCCGTCGCTCTCAGTCCTGCTGAACGAGGCAGACTTTCGCACCGCCGAGCGGATGGCCGATGCCATCAACCTCGAGTTTCAGCGGCCCCTGGCTCATGCGGCTGATAGTCGGCGCGTGGACCTGCATGCTCTGCCCGGAGAAGATCTGCCGTCGTTGCTGGCGCGTGTCGAAGCAGTAGAGGTTGAGACCTATCCGCGCGCCAAGGTGGTGGTGAATGAGAGAACCGGCACAGTCGTGATCGGCGGAGATGTCCGGCTGCAACCGGTATCGATCCTTCATGGCGGCCTTTCGGTAAATGTGGTCAGCGACTTCGCCGTGTCCCAGCCGGGGCCATTCAGCAATGGAACTACCCAGGTGGTGCAGGAGACGCGTGTCGATGCAGTCGATAAACCGGTCAACCGGATCGTGCTGAAGCGAGGAGCGACGGTCGACAACCTGGTTCAGGACCTGCAAGGAATCGGCGCGACATCGCGCGACGTGATCTCGATCCTGCAGGCGATGAAAGAGGCAGGATCCCTGGAAGCAGAACTGGAGGTATTGTGATTCAAACTGTTGCAAATATAAGCCCCCCTATCCGGGCAGGTGCGGGTGGGACGCCCGACCCTCGGCTGGCACGAGCGGCACACGAGTTTGAAGCAAGCCTGCTGGGGGAGCTACTGAAGCCGCTGCAGCAAAGCGATGGTCTGACCGGCGAATCAGAAGAGCAGGGTAGCCAGAGCTCTCTTTCAGGTCTGGCAAGTGAGTCGCTGGCTCGTGTTTTGTCTGAGCGCGGCGGCCTGGGTATCGCGAGCCGCGTCCTGCACGAACTCGGGGCGGCCAGGCAGAGTGCCGCCTCAGGGCAGGCGAGTTCCATTCAGCCCTTCCAGGGTCGGCCTGCTTCGGCGGCGGCCCGGCCGGCGGCCCGGGACTAAAGCTCGTTCCCTCTTTGCCGATATAGGTAGCGAGGGAGAACAGCCATGGAAGTAGGGAATCGGTCGCCGTACATCGCGCTCGAGCCGACGGCGGGTCTGCAACCTGCGGCTGCGGGCGCAACCGTCTCCGCTGCGGCCGATGGACGAGTAAGCCGCTCCGTTATAACGGCGCAGGCCGTAACCGTCGCCGATTCCAGCCAACTCAGCTCTGCAGCGCGCATCGCGGGCGAAGCGGCGCAGCTGCCCGAGGTACGCGAGGACCGGGTGGCGAGTCTGCAACAGCAGATTGCCTCCGGCAGCTATCAGGTCGAGCCGCACGAGGTGGCAGATGCGTTGGTCCGCCAGTTTCGCGGTTGAGGAAGAGGAGAGAATATGCCGGTCAGCGAGCAGGAGCAGGCGCTTCTTACAGAGCACACGCTTGAACAGGCGCTCGACAAAACCATTGACGCTCTGATGGTGCTGGACTCTCCGGTGCTGGTGGAACTCGCCAATCTGTGCGCAGTCTGGGGCGCAAGTCCGATCGAGGTGCCTTTCGCCGAGGAGCAGCGGGAGCGCATGCAGGCGAAGTTAGTTCTGCTGGGTCGCCTGTTGCGTCATACCGAGGTAAGTCTGCACCTTCTGGGTGTGCCACTCGGCTCTTCGTCCGCGACGCAGCCGCACTGGGTGAGCGGCTCGACGCAGGCGCTCACGCACTGGGGGATCTAGGACCATGGCCTCACTCAATCAGATCTTCAGCACAACCAACTCCGCTCTCCAGGCCGACCAAGCGGCGATCAGTGTGGTGGCGGGGAACACGGCGAACGTGAACACGCCGGGGTACACGACACGGTCTGTCCAGTTTGCCGCGGTCGACCACGTCTCGATCAACGGCGGTGCGGTAAATGCCGGCGTGGCAGTTTCGAACGTCTCGTCGCAGCGGGACCGCCTCCTGAATCAGCGTATCGACCAACAGACGCAGGACTCTGCCGCTAGCGCAGCAAGGCTCTCCGCGCTTGAGGACTTACAAAGCATCTTCTCCGGCGCTTTGAATGCGACCACGGGGACAGGGACCGGCGGTGCCGCCAGCGACGTGGGTCAACAACTGACTGGCTTCTTCACCAGCTTCTCGTCCCTCGCCGCCAACCCGGGGAACGTAAGTTTACGGAATGGTGTGCTGACGGCTGCGCATTCGCTGGCTGCTACCTTCAACCAGGCGTCTTCTAGCCTCACGCAACAGCGCGCCGGTCTGGATGCGACCGTCGGCTCGATTGCGGACCAGGTCAACGCTCTCACCGCCAGCATCGCAAAGCTGAACAGCAGCATCAGCTCGGAAAGCCCGAACGCTGATGCCGGCGCACTTGAAGATCAGCGGCAGTACGACATTCAGCAGCTGTCGCAGCTGGTAGGCATTCACCAGATCACCAACGAAGGGAACAGCCTGACCATCACGACAACCGGCGGAGCGGTGCTGGTGGCCGGCGGCACAAGTAACGTATTTCAGACTCAGAACGTCAGCGGTGTCACCGATCTTGTTCTCGGCGCCAATAATCAGACGGCGGCGCTCGCCGCTGGTGGCGGCCGGCTGGGCGGTGTCCTTGAGGCGCGGGACCAGGACATCCCCGCGACTCAGCAGTCGCTCGATCAGCTTGCGTCGACAGTCGCCATCTCGGTGAATGCGCAGCAGGCGAGCGGTCTTGACGCGAACGGCGCGCTGGGTGCGCCCATCTTCTCGGTAAGCGCATCGGTCAGCGGCGCGGCGGGTTCTATCGCTGTGGTGCTTACGGATCCCGCTGGTGTTGCTGCCGCGGGGAGCGGCGGCGGAACGCAGGACGGCAGCAATGCTAATGCGCTCGCCTCCTTGGCCAGGAGCGGTATCGTTGGCGGACAGACACCGGGAGACGCGTACGCTGCGCTGATCAGCGGCATCGGGTCAGCAGTGAGCCTCACCACTACCCTCCAGTCCTCGCAGGCTGCCAGCCTGACCCAGTTGCAGACGCAGCAAAGCACGCTGTCGTCCGTGAACCTGAACGACCAGGCGGCGCTGTTGCAGAGCTTTGAAGAGTCCTACCAAGCCGCAGCAAAGGTATTCAGCATTTTGAACACCGTGTATGCCAGCGCGCTCAACCTAGGTGTGCAGACGTCCGTTGCATAGAAAACTGTAGCGGACGAGAACACGAGCGAAGAGAGGAGCGAGGCCAAGATGCGTGTCGACCCGCAGTATCTGAATACTCTGGTGCAATCGCTGGATCAGAGCGGTGCCAGTCAGCAGCGCATTGCAGGCCAGATCGCAAGCGGAGTGCGCGTGACCAGCCTGGGCGACGATCCGACAGCGGCCACGCAGAATGTTGTGCTTTCGCGCCAGATTGCGGCCGATAGCAGCTTCACCCAGAGCGCGGCGACAACCACCTCGACCTTGCAGGCTACCGACTCGACGCTAGGTTCGGTCGTGGACCAGATCAATCGAGCATTGACGATCTCTACTGCCGGGAACAACGGCACGAACACTCAGAGCGATCGGAACAGTGTGGCGGCCGAACTTACGGGCATTCGTGACGAGATCCTCAGTCTGGCCAACAGCAGCTACGGGGGGCAGTACCTGTTTTCCGGTACCGCCGGCAACGCGCCGCCTTTTGCGCTCGATACGTCGACCAGTCCAGCAACGACCACCTACCTGGGCGACAACCGCGTGAACGTGATCACCACGCCAGCCGGCCAGAACGTAGCAATCAATCTGCCGGGCAATCGCGTCTTCACAGCAGCCGGCGGAGACCTACTGGGCACCTTAAATGCACTCATTGAGGGTTTCAGCAGTGGGAACACCACCGCAACCAGCGCGCTTACCTCGCAACTGACAGCAGCGCTGTCCCAGGTCAGCACCCAGCGCACCTCGCTCGATAGCTCGATCAACCATCTGCAGACCGCGTCCGCATATGCGACCGAGGAGCGCACCCAACTGGTCTCGGACCAGACAAACCTGCTGCAGACTGATTTCGGTGTAGCGGCTACCGCGCTCGCTTCGAGTCAAACGCAGCAGTCGGCTATCGAATCGGTCATCGTCGGGCTGGAGAAGCAGGGCTCGCTATTCGACCGGCTGTAGCCGATGCCCGAGCCACTATACTCGCCTGGGGACACGTCCCCGGGGAGTCAACTCCGCATGCTTTCGGCGGTGCGATTTCTGTGGAACGCGACTCGCGGACACCGACTGCGCCCTTGGCGGAGCGAATACCTGCGTTGGCGTATAGAAACCTACTCGGGTATGGACGCGCATAGCATCGATGCTCGCGAGTTTTTCCGGTTTGTCTGGCGGGAGAAGTCTCGGCTGTTGAGCTTTCTGCGATGGACAGGCGAGCTGGATGAGGGGCGCTCCTAGACCCTGCTTGACTGATAGCGTCTTTGTAACTCTTTTACCTCGTCCCGGGCTGATTCCAATTCCGCTCCTCTGGAATGCCTTCCTGCATCTATCCTTCTGACGTTGCGGAGCTCCGGCGCCGGCAGCTCAATCCCATACCAGCAAACAGGAAGAGATGGCTTCAGCGGCAGCGACGTCCCAGACCACCTGGAAGCCGAAGACGAATCCCTGGATCATCGCCGCGACGGTGGCGTTGGCGGCGTTCATGGAGGTGCTGGACACTTCGATTGCCAACGTGGCGCTGCCGTATATCGCCGGGGGACTGGGCGCGAGCCGGGACGAGAGCACCTGGGTGCTGACCACCTACCTAGTGGCAAACGCGATCGTGCTGCCGATGGGCGGCTGGGCGTCCAGCGTGATCGGGCGCAAGAACTTCTTTATGCTGTGCCTGCTCATCTTCACGGGCTCTTCGTTCCTTTGCGGGCTCGCGCCGTCGTTGGGCATGCTGCTGTTCTTTCGGGTCTTGCAGGGTGCGGGTGGAGGAGGTCTTCAGCCGATGGCGCAGGCCATCATGGCAGACTCCTTCGAGCCAAGCAAACGCGGTCTTGCCTTCTCTCTATATGGACTAGTGGCGGTGCTCGCCCCGTCCATCGGACCAACGGTAGGAGGCTGGCTGACCGACAACTACAGCTGGCACTGGATCTTCTACATCAACATCCCGATCGGGATTATGGCGCTGTTCCTGGTGCAGACACTGGTCGAGGACCCACCCTATCTGAAGCCGGACCGCGCGAACTTCTGGCGTGTCGACTATGTTGGCATCCTTCTGCTCGTGCTCTCCATGGGATCGCTGGAGATCTTCCTCGATAAGGGGGAGGAGTGGGACTGGTTCGGCTCGACCTGGATACGCTTTTACGCGTTGACGTTCGCCGTGTCCTTTGTTTCCCTCATCGTGTGGGAACTCAAGGGGGCCAAAAAGCCGCTGATGGACGTAAGGCTTTACCGGTACAAGAACTTCGCCGTCTGCTCGTTCTTAATGCTCATGACCGGCGGCATTCTGAACGCATCCACGGTGCTGCAGCCCCAGTTTACCCAGCAGTTGCTCGGCTATACGGCAACCATCGCCGGTCTGGCGCTCTCCGGCGGCGGGCTGGTGCTACTGGTCTCGATGCCGATGGCCGGCCTAGCGGTCTCGAAGTTTCCAGCGCGCAACATCATCATCTTCGGCTTCAGCATCTTCGTCCTGGGCTTCCTGTATTCTGCGCAACGCACGAATCTGGGTATGAGCTTTGGGTTCGCGTCCTGGCTGCGTGTGGTGCAGGTGATGGGGATCCCCTTTGTCTTCATCTCCGTCACCACTGCCGCGTACTTCGGCATTCCACAGGAGCTGAATAACCAGGTCGCCGGTCTGATTAACTTTGCCCGCAACATCGGCGGCTCCATCTTGATATCGCTGACCAATGCCTTTGTGACGGAGAGTGCCGCCTTCCACCAGGCGAACTTTCTCAGCCAGTTGCATCCCGGCAATGCCGCTTTCCAGCAGCGCCTGAGCCAGATGACGGGTGCCCTCTCCGGACACCTGGGCGGAGCTAATGCGGGCGGGGGTGCGCAGGCCCGCATCTACACGGTCTTGCAGCAGCAGACACAGACGCAGGCATACGTCGACGTGTACTTCGTGCTGGCGGGTGCCTCTGCCATTATGGTGCTGCTCAGCTTCCTGCTCGACCGCAATCAGCCCGGAGCGGGCAGTGGTGAGATCGCCGTGCACTAACGCACTCACGAGAATGCAAAAGGGCGGACTGCTGGTGACCGGCGGCCCGCCCCTTTTCTTGCTACTGGCGACTACTTCATCGCGATCTCATAGCTTTGCGTGACTGGCTCAATTGCGCTGGCGGTCTCGCGATTCCGCCTCGGATGCGCGACCAGATCACGGTGCGTGCTGGATCCGGAGATCCAGACCTGCGACAGATAGTACTGCCCGTTGCTGAGGCGGAACGTGAGGTGGCTCCTCTCAGTGATGGCTGGCCCGGAGTCGGGACGGACCATCATCACATGAGTGCGATGGGCCGCGATGTTGTACATGCCAAGAAATGGCCCATTGCCGACCTGGACCTGGTACGTACCCGCTGCCATGGGACGATTGTTGGCGGTGAAGGCGAAGGGAATGGTGACCGTGTTGGTGGTTTGCGCGCTGGCGGAAGGGGCTGCGCAGAGCAGACCGGTGGCCAGGGGAAGGCTGAGGAGCAGTTTGGCGGCGACTGCTGAAGAGCGTGACAAGTTCGTCCTCCGTACTGGATTGCGGCTGCCGTTGGGAACCCGGTCACGCTGCGATGTTCGGTAATCTGCGCCGCTGCGGGGTTTGCGACCATGCACTGCGGGTAAATCCGGGGTGAATCGAAGATCGCCTGGCATGTTTGTGAGTTCAGGAGGTTTGCACAGGCGTATGCTTCAGGCAATCCGCGCTCGGTGCGGGTGGGACGTTGCCAGCCCGGGCGAGGTGGGCCCCTCGTCTGGAGCATTGTTGTGATCCCAGCAGACGATTCCCCCGTTCAGTGGCGCTTCGGAGTCTTCGAAGCAGACCCGCGCCAAGGGCAACTCCGCCGTGCTGGACGAGTGGTGAAGATGCGCGAGCAGTCCTTCCGCATCCTGGTGCTGCTGGTCGAGCACGCCGGTGAGATCGTCTCCCGTGATGAATTGCGGCGGGCACTTTGGCCTTCGGACACCTATGTCGACTTCGACCACAGCCTGAACACTGCGGTGATGAAGCTGCGCGAGGTGCTGGGCGACTCCGCCGACGCGCCGCTCTACATTGAGACCATTCCGAAGCGCGGCTACCGCTTTGTTGCGCCAGTGGCGCGAGAGAAGGCAGGTGCTGGTTCGCCAGTCCCTGAAGGCGCGGCGGCGCTGGGACCAACTCGCCCGGCTGTGGGCGTGCCAGTTGTGTATACCGGGAGCGGTATGCGGCTCGACGAGGCGCTCGCCGAGGTCGCCAGTGCCTCCGCGCTCAACGTGGAGCGCTTGGCAGGGCGGCGCCGCATGGAGCTGATCGGGGCCGTGCTGGGTCTGCTGCTGATCGCGGTAGGCACATACTTGATACGGCGGGAGCATCGCAGCTCTCCAGGCAGCCAGGCAAGCGCAACGGTGCTGCGCATTGTGCCGATTACGACGGCGCCGGGCGATGCCATTTCTCCTGCGTTCTCCCCCGATGGACGGGAGATCGCATTTGCCTGGAATGGGCCGGAGCGGAAGCGATATGACATCTATGTGCAGTTGCTGGGTGCTGAGCAGCCGCTACGCCTTACCTACAGCAAGGGTGGGATCTTGGGCGCGCCGGCGTGGTCTCCCGATGGGCGCGAGATCGCCTTCACCCGCTGCGATGGCAAGGACGACGGTGTTTACGTCGTACCTGCGCTGGGTGGTGCGGAACGCAAATTGACGACAGTGGCTTGCCTGTATACGCTGCCCGGTCCGCTGGCATGGCTGGGAGACGGCAAACAGATCCTCATGATCGACCACTGTGCTGGCCGTGACGGCTCGGATACGTTCAGCCTGGTCCGGTTCTCGCTCACCACGGGCGGGAAGCAATGCCTGATCGACTCTGGGTCACCGCAGAGTGCGGACGCCGGGTTCGGATTTGCGCTCTCTCCAGACGGCGAGAGGGTGGCTTACAAGAGCACGACAGCATCGCTCTGCTGCGACATATTCACCGTGCCCCTGTCCGGCGGCCGGCCAGAGCAGTTGACCGCCGAAGGCAAGCTGGGCTGCAACACGCTGACCGACTACGGCTGCAGCGGGCTGATGTGGACGCCGGACAGTAAGTCGATCGTGCTGGTGTCGAACCGCTCCACGCTACCTTCCTTGTGGCGGGTCCCGGCAAGCGGGGGAGCGCTGGTACGGGAGACCAACTACCCGGGGCTGGGCAGCTTCTCGAAGGACGGCCGGGAGTTTGTCTATTCAGAGAAGACCAGCGCTGAGCTTCCTGCTATCTGGCGCGCCGACCTGGCCACCGCCGGTGGTTCAGTAAGAAGCCACCGCAAGCTGATCAGCACGCAGTATCCGGAGATGGATGCGCAGCCCTCCCCGGATGGGAGCCGGATGGTCTGGATGTCGATCCGGACAGGGTTTGAGGAGCTGTGGACCAGCGGTGCGGGTGGCGGGAATCCGTTGCAGTTGACGCGCCTCGACCGGTACTCAGGAACACCGCGCTGGTCACCGGACGGAAGGTGGGTGGCTTTCGATAGCTACACGCCGCATGGTTCGCAGATATTCGTGATCGATAGCGAAGGCCGGAACCTGCACGCGCTCACCGACGGGCAGTATGACAATGCGGTGCCGAGCTGGTCGCGCGACGGAAGCGCCGTGTACTTCGCCTCGAAGCGAACGGGAGACTGGCAGCTTTGGAAGCATGTACTGGCCGACGGGCAAGAGTCGCGGCTGACCGAGCATGGCGGCTTCAATCCGTTTGAGTCGTACGACGGCCGCAGTGTGTACTTTTCGCGGTTTGAGCAGCCCGGAATCTGGAGCGTGCCGACCGGGGGTGGGACCGAATCGCTGGTGATTGCCAACAAGCCGCAGGTCGGTTACTGGGGGCATTTTGCCGTCACTGAAACCGGGCTATATTTGATGGACGCGGAGGCTGAACCGCGCCCGACCATCCAGTTCTATTCTTTCGCGACCCATCGCATCACGTCGGTGCTGCGGCTGGAGCAACGTCCTGCCCGGCTGCAGCCAAGCCTGAGCGCTACTGCGGATGGGAAGACCCTCTACTACACCCAGTTCGATCGCCAGAGCGTTATCAGGATGATCGAGTTTTCGCGCTAGCAGCGTGTATGCAACTACCAGCCGATAGCGACGAGCATGTACTGCGGATTCTGGTGAGAGATGTAGCTGGAATAGCCGCCGACATCGTCGTAGGGGAAGCCGTAAGCTTTGCCATTGACGGCATTCTGATGCCAGAAATCTGCGTAGTAGTTCGCGGGTGCGTTCTGGTAAAAGGCTTGGCTGTTCGCCCAAAGGTTCTTGTCCATCAGGTCGCCAGTCGGTGAGAAGCTGCCAGCGGCTGCACCCACGTGGCGGAAGATCGCGGCCGACAGGTTGGGATAAGAGCCGAGTCCGCTGCCGTTGGGCCCCGGCTTGGGAACGGTGATGCCGTTCGCCTGCCAGATCTGGTCCACGTAAGCGGAATAGTAGTTGGCGTACTGCCCGCCAGTCTGGAAAGCAGAGTCCGGGCTGAGGATGCGGTACGGCGCCTGCACTTGCGCCAGATGCTGAAACTCCGGCGGGACTGCGTCGATGAAGCGCTGAAAGGTGACGGCGCGATCTTCTGCGAAGGTCGGATAATTCTCACCCACGGTCGCTTCGAAGCCATCTGCGCAGTGCAGCCGCATGGTCAGCTTCACACCGAAGGCGTCTACGCGTGTAGTGTTGCCGTTGAACTGTGTGGGCCCGATGGTGTACTCCATGAAGTCGTAGTACTTGCTGTTCAGGCCGCCGAGGTAGACATAGATGCGTCCCGATGCGTTGGCCGGCATGTCAAAGGTGGGCTGCGCGGCAATGGAGTTGCTGGTGACGGCGCCGTTAATGCTCACCTTCCAGAAGACCTGATCGTCGGTGTACTTGCCGTTTGTCCGATTCAGGAACTTGAAGATCATCACGTTCTTGGCAGGTGGGATGTTGGTCGCGTCCCAGAAGCCGGCAGGGAAGTCGGTGGGCGTCGCGGGTGGCGATGGCGGAGCCGGAGGCGGAGCGGGTGGAGGTGTGGCAGGAGGAGTGCCCGCCATCGGCGTGGTGTTCGCAGGAGGGGTGCTGCTGCTGGTGCTGCCACAACCCAGCATCAAGGCCATGGGCACAACCAGCGCTGCCCTCATCACTTTCAGGATCAGAGTCATGGATTCCTCGGGGAGTGCTGCTGCGATTGGCTACCAGGGCAGTGAAAGGTACAGACCACCCAAATCGGTCAGTGTGCCGCTGCCGGCGAGCAGGCTGTCGAAGTGTGGGTCCGGGCCAACGCGACCGGTGAACCAGGCATAGCGGAATACGTCTGTACGCGACTCGCAGGTTGCGACCATGCTGGTCATCTGCATCTGCTGCTTGGCCGCGGTGTCAATCTGGGCTCCGTCGTTCTGGCTGTGCCAGTTCGCGAATTCAGTAACCCAGAATGGCTTGCCATACTTCGTGAGCCGGTCCAGTTGGCCGCTGAGGCCGTAGTCGTACCAGTGAAAGGCGAGGTAGTCGATCTGCGGTTTGCGCCCGCCGTTCGCTGCCTCGTAGGCGGAGTAGAAGGCATCCATCCACACGACTGGATCCTGATAGCCGGGCATGGTGCCCCAGGTGATGGCGGGCCCCACGATCTTGACTCCAGTCTGAGCGGCGATGGCCTCGTACCGCGGCCACAGTGTGGCTGCCTGCTGTGGGGTCAGATTCGCCTGGCTGGTCAGGTTGGGTTCGTTCAGGACCAATACGTAGTGAACTGCGGGATTGATCTTCAGCCAGGCAGTGACGGCGGCATCGTTGAAGTTGCCGTCCCACAGCATGGGATCGAACTCCATGCCGTAGGCGCTCGCATAGTTGGCGGGGACGTGAGAATTCGGGCTGGCGCTCCAGTTGTACCACCAGCTTGTGGCCGGGGAGAGGACGCTCAGGTCGGCTGGATCGGCCAGATCGTAAGCGATGCCGCGCTTGCTGCTCTTGGCCGGGGTGGACGAGGGAGGATTGGCTCCGCCACCCGTGCCACTACCGCTGCCGGTCCCAGTGCCAGTGCCGGCACCAGAGCCGGTACCAGACCCTGTTCCTGCTCCCGCGCCGCTGCCGTTGGAAGTCCCGCCGACGGAGGCAGTGTTTTTCGGAGAGGCGGAGCTCGCGCCGCCGCAGCCGGCGAGTATGAGGCCGAGGCCGGCGGCAGTGACCAGGAGTGCGCGCATACGTTTGGTCGGTCTCTCAGACAGAGCAGATCGTGGGCATAAGGTGTCTTGCACGGATGTCTCCTCACCGCCGGCTACTGGGAGCGGAGAAAGTCGCAGACAAAGAAGAAGAGTGAGGCAGGGTGGGGATTAGGCCCGTCCGTGCCAGGACAATAGCGGAGCACGCTCGCGAGCGCCGATCCCAGTTTTGGGAAAGCTCCGGTGAGTTTCGTTTGCGAACTCAGCAGATCATGCCGGGAATGGGCGGTCACTCACCGGGAAGTCGTATCCGGGGGTAACGTGACTGCATCAGGCAAGGTGCAAGCTCTCGTTATTGTTCGACGGGCTTAGCGGAGGAACTGCGGGAATTCCTGCCCGTAACTGGGGTTCGATCGGGGTCACGAAGCCCTCCATGTTACTCTTAAGCCAGACACTTAGAGAGTGGACTCGACTGAAAAGCATAGAGAGGTAACGTAATACCGTGCTGGCAACTGAGAAGAAGACGGAGATCATCTCCCGCTTCCGGACACATGATTCGGACACTGGGAGCCCTGAGGTGCAGATCGCAATCCTGAGCGAGCGGATCGGCGAGCTGACCGAGCACTTCAAGACCCACAAGAAGGACCACGCATCGCGTCGCGGTCTGTTGATGCTGGTGAGCAAGCGTCGTCGTCTGCTGAACTACCTGAAGACGAACGATTCGGTCCGCTACCGCGAAGTCATCGGCAAGCTCGGCATCCGTAAGTAAGCCAAGAGCGACATTGCCTGCCCACAGCACGCCAATCAAGAAGACGACAGGGGTCTCGAGCCGTGGTGTGCCATGGCCGCAGACCCCTGTTGCGTTTGCCGCTTGCCTCGGAGGCGGGCGGCTCGGGCTTGATGGTGAGTGCTTTCGAGGAGCGTCACGCTTTAGGTGCGTTCCCGCCCCGCCCGACGGAGTCTGAGAGACTCCCGCGCGCATACCTGCGCGCCCACAAGGAAATGAGGACCTATGAAACAAACTGTGAGTGTTGAGCTTGCCGGTGGCAAGCAATTGAGCTTTGAGACCGGCCGTATGGCGAAGCAGGCGCCTGGCGCCGCAGTGGTAACGGTCGGTGACACGGTGGTGCTGGCTACTGCGGTGGCGGCGCCGGAGCCGCGCGAGGGAATCGACTTCTTCCCGCTAACGGTCGACTACCGGGAGTACACATACGCCGGTGGACGCATTCCCGGCGGCTTCATTAAGCGTGAAGGCCGGCCCAGCGAGAAGGAAGTCCTGACCTCGCGGCAGATCGACCGCCCGGTGCGTCCGCTGTTCCCCGAGACCTTTCGGAACGAAACCCAGGTGATTGCGCTGGTGCTCTCCGCCGACAAGGAGAACGATCCGGATGTCGCCGGCATCAATGGCGCGTCGGCGGCGCTTGCGCTCTCCGACATCCCCTTTAACGGCCCGGTTGGCGCGGTTCGTGTCGGTCGCCTGAACGGCGAATTTGTCATCAACCCGACCTACGCAGAACGCAAGGAAAGCACCATGAACATCATGGTCGTCGGTACCAAAGACGGCATCGTGATGGTGGAGAGTGGCGCGAAGGAAGAGAGCGAAGAGGTCGTCTTCGACGCGATCGAGTTTGGCCACGGGGAAGTGAAGAAGATCTGCGCCGCCATTGACGACCTGGTCAGCAGGGCGGGCAAGCCGAAGCGCGCCCTGCCGGCGGTCGAGATCGACCATGCATACGCGGCAGCGCTCGAAGCCAAGATCGGCGATCGCTTGCGCGATGCGCTTGACACCAAGGCCCACCCCAAGGCGGAGAGCTACGCCTTGATCAAGCAGATCAAGGATGAGCTGGCGAAGGAGCTGCCGGCAGATCAGCCGGACGCAAAGAAGAAGCTGGCCAAGTACTACGAGCTGCTGCGGGAGAGCATCTTCCGCGACCAGGTCACGAAAGACCGGATCCGTCCGGACCGCCGCGCATTCGATGAGATCCGCCAGATCACGATCGAAACCAGCGTGCTGCCGCGCACCCACGGCTCTGCACTGTTTACCCGCGGTGAGACGCAGGCACTCGTCACCGTCACCCTGGGCACCACAGACGATCAGCAGCGGCTTGAGACGTACGAAGGCGAACAGAAGAAGCGGCTGATGCTGCACTACAACTTTCCGCCCTTCTCGGTTGGGGAGACCGGCCGCATGACGGGCGTGGGCCGCCGCGAGATCGGCCACGGAGCGCTGGCGGAGCGTGCGATTGCGGCTGTGCTGCCGAGCGCGGATGAGTCGCCCTACACCTTCCGCATCGTTTCCGACATTCTGGAGTCAAACGGGTCATCGTCGATGGCCAGTGTTTGTGGCGCCAGCCTGGCGCTGCTGGATGCAGGCGTGCAGTTGAAGGGTTCGGTCGCCGGCGTCGCGATGGGTTTGGTGAAGGAGGGCGATCAGTACGCCATCCTTACCGACATCGCGGGCGCGGAAGATCACTACGGGGACATGGACTTCAAGGTAGCCGGAACCCGGCAGGGCATCACTGCGCTGCAGATGGATATCAAGATTAGCGGCATCACCGGGCAGATCATGCGTGAGGCGCTGGAACAGGCGCGTCGCGGACGGCTCTTCCTGCTGGACAAGATGGATGCAGAGCTGCAGAGCGCGCGCGAGACGCGGTCCAAGTTCGCACCACGCATCCACACCCTGCAGATTCCGACGGACAAGATCCGCGACCTGATCGGACCGGGCGGCAAGGTCATCCGCGGCATCATCGATGCCACTGGCGTGAAGATCGACGTCGACGATACGGGCCGGGTCAACGTTGCATCGAGCGACGAGGTCGGCTTGACCAAGGCTCTGGCCATGATCAATGACCTGACGGCTGTGCCGGAAGTAGGGAAGACCTACCTGGGCAAGGTAGTGCGGCTGGCAGAGTTCGGCGCCTTTGTGGAGATCTTCCCGGGCACCGATGGTCTGTTGCACGTCAGCGAAATTGCCGAACACCGCGTGAAGGACGTGAAGGACGAGCTGCGGGAGGGCGACCAGGTCCTGGTGAAGGTTCTGGCCATCGAAGGCAACCGCATCAAGCTGTCCCGCAAGGCGCTGCTGAAGGAGCAGCGCATGAAGCTGGGTCTGCCGGAGGCGGGCGCGGAAAGTGGAGACTCTGGCGATGCTGCGCCTCGTGCGCCGCGCGCGGAACGGTCAGAGCGCACGGAGCGCACGGAGCGCACCGAGCGTCCGGATCGCGCGGAGCGTCAGCCCTCCTCGAACGCCAGCACCATCACCATCGAAGGTGGCGAGGAGTTCGACGAAGTCGATGAAGAGGGCGGCGAAGAGGACGAGCCAAACTTCAATCGTGCCGATGGTGCACCAGTCGGGGAAGGCGTTGCTGCGAAGAACGGAGCGCCGGGCGGAGACCCGCGCCGCCGTCGTCGTCGGGGACGCGGCGGCCGTGGGCCAGGTAGCGGTCCGGCCGGTGGTTCAGGTGGTCCAGGACGCCGGTAAACAACAGAAGGGCTACGCGAGACGCGTAGCCCTTCTTCTTGTGGATACATGTGATCGCGCGTCTTCCTATCCTTGCCTGGTTCGTTCTCGCCCTTTTGTGGGGCTCAGAGTGGATGCTTGCCGCATCGCTCCCCGCACAGCCCGCTCTGCGCTCACTTGCGCTACGCTACGGCGCCGCCGCCCTTTTGCTGCTTCCCTGGGCGGTGCGCGGACGGCCTTGGCGCTGGCCACTGGCCCGCATCACAGCTGTGCTGGCAACGGGCGTGGGTCTGCTTGCCATTCCGCAGATAGTGACGGCCGTCGCCGCGCAGCATCTTGCAGCCGCGTGGTCTCTGCTGGCGCTTGCCGCAGTTCCCCTGATGCTCGCGGTTGCCGGCTCCGGTGAGATCGCGACGGCGATGTGCGGCTTCGCCGGTGTGGTCTTCCTGGTGGCGAATGGCCTGACCATTCACCTGCCGCAGGCACCATGGCTGCTGTGCCCGCTTGCGGGCGCGCTTGCGCTGACGTGGAGCCTGAAGCGTGTCATGTCGCTGATGGAAGCAGCAGCTCTCCCAGCGTTCTTATTCGTACAATTCGTAGTAGCAGCCATGCTGACGGGCACGGTAAGTCCGATGCTTGAGAAGCGGTCCCTGGCCTGGTCGTCGAGCCAGGCGATCGGATTCTTGGTGGAAGTGCTATTTGCAACCGTGGCCGCGTATATCCTGTTTTACTTCGTGTTGAGGAAACTCGGACCAGCGAAGGTTGGAATGCTGCAATGGCTGCAGTTACTCATCTCCTTCGCACAATCGGCCCTACTGACTCAGGTTCGGCCAGGATGGGAAGCGCTATTGGGAGCGGCGCTGGTCCTGATCGGGTTGTCCCGCGCCTTCATCATTCCCGAACAAGACCGGGCGTTGATGCTTCAGATTACTGGGTCGTAAACGACGCGCGATGGACGTACCACGCGCTCGCGACTGGAGTACACTGCTGCCGTGGCTGCGTCCATGTACATCGTCGTTGAGGGTGAAGATCCCGGGTTCGACATCTTCGTGAACGGCCGCGCGCTGGCGAGGAATGAAGATGCGCTGGAGCGGCTGGCACAGAAGCTTGCTGTGCGTCCGATCCTCGACTTTTTCTCGGCAGACGAGAACTCGATGGCACTGTTGCTTGAGGAGGGCGCGGGCGATCCGGAGTGGGCAAAGACACTGCCGCCACCACAGTGGTTTGCCGCAGAGGACGGACTGATCACAGTCTGTACCCTGATCGATTTTTTGCGCGAGCACCCACTTGCGCTTGGCACTGAGACGCAGCAGGTCTTGAAAGAGATCGAAGAGTTTGAGCGCGTGCTGCGCAAGACAGCCCAGCGCCGGCTTCGGTGGCAGCTCGCGGTCAGCTGGCGCTAGGCCACTGCTTCAGGACTTCCAGATCCCCATCAGACGACGCAGCACGATCAGCTCACCCACGTGGTAGCTGGTGTGATCGGCCGCGAGCAAAACCTCGCGCAGAAGCGTTTCACCGTTTCTCCCCCACGGGATGGCGGAGTACAGATTGCTCTCTTCATCTTCAAGCAGCTCTTCGAATGCCTGAAGGTCGGCCTGGATTGCGGTTACTGATTGCTTCCATGCCTCGGCATTCGCAGGCGCGGCCTCCTCAGGCCAATACGCGGCAGGCCACTCCATCCCGGTGTACTCAGAGTCGGTTGCAAACTCCAGGAGATCGCGCAACGCGATGCGGATATGTTCGACGATCTGCCACGCCGAGTAGGGAAGATTGGCCGGCTTTTCGCCTGCACGCTCCAGCGGAAAGTTCGCGACAGCATCCCGCACGGTTGCGTGCGCCTGGCCACCGCGCACCAGGCCTGCCAGATGTTGTCGTAGTGCCTTGTCGTTTGTATCGGCCACTGATGATTCCTCCGCATTGTCTGATGCGCGCCTGCGAAGGCTGGTCGCCGTCAGGTCGCTTGCTGGGGCAGTGAAGCGAGCGTAGCGCCTCTGTTCTGAAAGCGCCAATAGCGGGACGCCTCCAGACAGAGCAGAACGTAGACCGGGTACTCATACCGCGGCTGCACCATGGGGCTGACTGCCGTCATAATGAGGTAGAGGACAAGAACGTAGTTGCCGGCCCGGCGCAGCTGAAGCTTGCCAGTGAATAGGAAGATCAGTAGCAAAGCGGTGATCAGAAAGCAGTGCAGATTGAGGAAGAATTGATCATGCCAATTGTCCATCGGCTGGTACCAGAAGCCGGTGAGGAAGTACAACGGCGTGATCAGATGTCCCAGGCAGTCCATCATGATCTTGGGGATGACAACCAGCGGAAACCCGAACTTTGCCTGAATTGCATCCAGGATCACGATGGTGCGTCCCGCATCCGCCTGTGTGAGAAGTGCGGCGAAGTAGTACGGAAACAGCTGGTTGATCACGGCGTAAGCGATGCCGAATCCGAGGATGGTGAGGGCGACGCCAAGGCGGCGGCGGCCGCGCAGGGGAGACCATCGGCTCTCATAGACCAGGTACAGCATCAGCACCGCCAGCTGCTGCCAGCGTGCCATCCACGACAGCGCCAGCGCTGCCAGTAGCAGCGGGATCCGGTATCGCTTCGCGTTGGCGTACGCGACGAAATAGACTGCGCCGGCGAGAGCGAAGATCTCCTTGTTCAGCGTTGTCAGTGCGCTGATAAGAAAAGGATTGATCATCACCAGCAGCAGAAATGTCGAACGATCGAACTCTGGCGTCCGATGCAAAATCCAGAGACAACTGAGAAACAGAGCGCAATTGAACAACATCGCGTTCAAGTCAGTGCGCAGCAAATAGGCTTCTAGAACTGGTCCGATGAGGAGGAAGGACTTCGTGTTTCCTCCAGCTGCCGCCTTCGCGGAGCCGCTCACTTCGGTGTCTGGCTTCACTTCTGCAAAAGCCCAGTAGGTGGAGGAATCGGCCTCTATGTTTGGCTGGAAGGGGAAGTCAGCAACCGGCGCGACTGTCCCGAAAAGCAGGGCGAAGCAGAAGGAGACGTAGAGAATGAAGGCAAACAGCACTACCCAAACGCGGACGGGCCGCGCAGCAAGCAGGCTTGGCATCGCAAATGGGGCGACAATCTCCATCAGGCTATTGCGACGATTTTAATGCTTCGCCGCAGAAGCGGACCCGAGGGGAGGGTGCGCCTGCTGTATCCCTCAGGCGCCGACCTTACTGGCGAAGATATTTCCGAGTCTGCGAATCTCCGCGCCGACGCCGCGCAGTTTCTCCTCAATGCGCTCATAGCCGCGATCGATGTGGTAGACGCGGTCCAGGATGGTCTCGCCTTCGGCCACCATCGCGGCGAGCACCAGGGAGGCGGAGGCGCGCAGGTCAGAGCACATGACGGCCGCGGAGGAGAGCGGCGTCTTGCCGCGCACGGTGGCCGTGCGGCCCTCAACACGGATGTTGGCGCCCATTCTGGCCAGCTCCTGCACATGCATGAAGCGGTTTTCGAAGATATTTTCGACCACCACGGAGGTGCCCTCCGCCTGCGTGGCCAGGGCCATGTACTGCGCCTGCATGTCAGTAGGGAAGCCGGGATACTCCTCCGTCGTGATGTCGGCGCCCCGCAGATTGCCTTCGCTGCGCACGCGGATGGAGTCGCCCTCAACGTCCAGCCGCACGCCACACTCCTGCAGCTTGGCGATGACAGACGCCAGATGTGCCGGATTGCACTGCGTCACCTTCAGATCGCCACCGGTGATCGCTCCTGCCACCAGGAAGGTTCCGGCTTCGATGCGATCCGGATTGATCCGGTACCGGGTGCCGTGCAGCTTCTCCACGCCGTGCACGCGGATGGTGCTGGTGCCGGCGCCTTCAATCTGTGCGCCCATGGAGATGAGCATGGCGGCCAAATCGGTGACCTCAGGCTCACGCGCGCAATTCTCCATGACCGTCTCACCGTCGGCCAGCACGGCTGCCATCAGCAGGTCTTCGGTGCCTGTGACCGTGATCTTGTCAAACAGGATGTGGGCGCCCTTCAGCCTCTCTGTGCGCGCCTCCAGGTAGCCGTGTTCCTGGGTGATGACCGCGCCCATGGCCTCCAGACCCTTGATGTGGAGATCAATAGGCCTGCCGCCAATGGCGCAGCCGCCCGGCATCGCGACCCGGGCGAGGCCGGTGCGCGCGATCAACGGCCCCAGCACCAGCGACGAAGCACGCATGGTCTTGACGATCTCGTACTTGGCCACAGGATCGGAGAGCACACGGCAGCAGATGGAGGTCCGGTGCTGCGCGCGGCCATAGCCCAGTTCCACCTCTGCGCCCATGGAGACCAACAGTTTGCGCTCGGTCTCAATGTCGCGCACCTGGGGGATGTTTTCGAGGACAACCTCCTCCTCGGTAAGGATGGCGGCAGCCATGCAGGGAAGTGCGGAGTTCTTTGCGCCGGAGACGCGAATGGAGCCGAGCAGCGGATTGCCGCCGCGAATGACAAACTTTTCCATGGAAGCGCTGTCTACCTCAAAGGCATGTAGGAGAACGTGTTCAGGATGACACGTCAGGCGGACGGAGGAAAGTAGCGCTTTGGTCGCAGATGATGCCGCAGCGGGTACGGGTGAGAGGGCGTCAGCAAGAAAGCGAGCCGCCCGTGAGGATGCCTCAGGACGGCTCGGTTGCGGAAGAGGATGGGTCGTGGAAACGGCTCAGAGCTCCAGGACGGTATCCTCGATGGCCAGTCGGACATTCCCGTCTGATTTTGCCAGCCGACGGACCGCCTCTGGCTTGTCCACACCAGCCTTAAGCATCACCAGTGCGATGGGAACACTTTTGCCGGCGGACTTAATGGTCTGCACCGCGGTCTCGCGGTCGATATCGCAGGCACGCATCAGCACGTTGATGCCGCGTTCCACCAGCTTGGCGTTGTGCATATGCACATTCACCATCATGTTCTCGTATACATAACCGAGCCGCGTCATGGCGCCGGTGGTGATCATGTTGGTGATCATCTTCTGCGCGGTCGCCGCCTTCATCCGGGTAGATCCGGAGATGACCTCTGGCCCGACCTCAGCCACGATGGCGATCTCTGCCGCCGTCGCCAAGGCAGTATCCTGATTGCAGACGACGGCTGCGGTGTGGGCGCCACGGCTACGGGCGTACTCTACCGCGCCGACCACGTAGGGGGTGCGCCCGGAGGCGGAGAGGCCGATGACAATGTCTTTGCGAGTGGGACGGCGGCGGGCGATATCCCTTTGACCCAGCTCGGGAGAGTCTTCGTTCACCTCGACGGCCGAAGCAACCGCCTTGGGACCACCAGCGACAATGTACTGCACGCTCTGCGGCGAGGTCGAATAGGCGGGCGGGCACTCGGAGGCGTCAAGCGCGGCGATTCGGCCGCTCGAACCTGCGGCGACATAGATAAGCCGTCCGCCATCGCGCAGGCAACGTGCCACGGTATCGATGACCAGGGCGATCTCCGGCAGCGCCTTCTTGACTGCGCCGGCAATCTTGCTGTCCTCGTGGTTGATGATGCGAGCGATCTCGAGCGCCGATTTGGTGTCAAACCCGTGTGAGGCGGTGTTGACACTCTCTGTCGTCAGGTCAGTGAGATCCTGTCCGTTCGGGATGCGGCTTGCTCCGTCATCATCTTCGGGGGTCGTCATTCGGGTCGTGGGTGTCAGGGTGGCCATAGCAGGACGTGTGATCCTCAGTTATTTTACCGCTCGCGCAACATACACCAGCTAACAAAATGCTTTGCCGCCATTACTGACGTAGTGACCAACGACGTGCCGACGGTGTGTAGCGGCACACTCTGCGATGCGTGTTGCGCGGTTTCTGGATGCTCTGTGTCACACCCCGAGCTCCATCCGCAGCGCATCGTGGAAGCGTGGGCGCAGCTCGCGGATTGCCTGATTGCTGCGGTCGGGCCAGGTGCGATTGGTGAGCAGGACCGCGGCTACCGCCGCCTCTCGATCGATCCACAGCGAAGTTCCTGTGAAGCCAAGATGGCCGATAGAGCGCGCTGAAAAACGAGTGCCAGAAGAGGACGGGAATGAAGGCGTGTCCCAGCCTAACGCCCGGGTACTGTCGTGTGGGTGACACTGACGCGTGGCAAAGAGGTCGATGGTTGCCGGCTGAAAGAGCTGCTTCCGGGCGACCGTATGGCCGCCGTCCAGGATGCACGCGGCAAAGCGCAGTGCGTCGAGAGCAGTCGTAAACAGTCCAGCGTGCCCGCTGACCCCGCCCATCACCCAGCAGTTCTCATCGTGCACCTCGCCCTGAATCACTCGCCGGCGGAACTCGCGGTCGTCCTCCGTCGGCGGAATGAGTACCCGGGTATTGGGCGCGGGGCGGAAGCCGGTGGCCGACATGCTGAGCGGCGCGAAGATATGCCGCTGGCAAAACGAGTCGAGCGGCTCTTCGCACAGATGCTCAAGAATCGCAGTCAGGAGAATGAAGCCGATGTCCGAATACTCGGCGTGCGTGCCGGGAGCGGCCACCAAGGGTTGTTTGACTGCAAGGTCGAAGATGCCGCTGCGGTCGTGTGCTGTCTCAAACAGCCGCCCGTATCCGGGCAGACCGGAGGAGTGGTCGAGCAGCATGCGGACGGTGACGGTCGAGCGGCGCGGATCTGCAGCATCAGCGAAGGCGCCCAGCCAGTGCATGATGGGCTCGTCCAGCGGAAGCCTGCCCATGTCGTAGAGCAGCATGGCCACGGCGGTCGCGGCCAGCACCTTGGTCAGGCTTGCAGCGTCGTAGCGTGTATCCAGCAGGACAGGCGGCGCGTCCGCCTCATAGCGGAAGCTGCCCACGGCTCCGTGAGCGCGTACCTGACCCGCCGCGTAGGCGGCGTAGACGCAGCCGGGGAAGACGCGGTTGCGCGCGGCCTGCTGGAGCAGTGCCTCGGTCTGGGGAAGCGGGCGCGTGGCGTCCTCGAGTTCGCTTGTCGGGTCTGGTGTCATGACGACTGTGAGGCGTGCGAATCAGAGCGGAAAGGTGATCTGCTGTCACCAGAGTACCGCGCGTGCCATTGCGCTATCCCCCATCGGCAGGTTACGTCTATAACCACGTTGGAGGCGTGCGGGATGGAGCAGAGAAGCTGGATGCAAGTCGCGGCCAGGACGGCAGTCACTGCGGCCTGCTGTGCCGTGCTGCTTCTGCCTCCACCTGTTCCCGCGCAGCAGACTGGCGGCGCGGCCGCCCACCCGGCGGAGGCAGTCGTGCAGGGCAAGTCGTACC
>CAXUMX010000038.1:0-30504 GCA_964252395.1 uncultured Acidobacteriaceae bacterium
GTACTACCCCTATCGCTACTACTACGGGCGTTGAAGCAGATCGGGCGCACCTCCAATCCTCCCGGACGGGGAGGCGCGCCCGCTATAATCGAAGCGATCCGGCTTCAGCAGCGGATAGCCCAGAGGCAACTCTGGCGAACAGCGGCTGTCTGACGACACGCGCGTTCTCCGGACTTCGCCCCCTCCAAAGGTCCCTGTCGCTCCATGATTCGCTTCCTGCAAAAAGACTCACGCCTGATCAAAGGCATCTTCATCGTCATCATCGGGCTCGCCTGCGTCACCATGGTGATCACGCTAGTTCCCGGCATCTTCGCCGATGCGGCCACTGGCTCCGACACCTACGCAAGCATTCACTCGGCCGGCGCGCTGGGGCGGATCTTCGGCGGGGCCAAGGAGATCAGCAACCGCGAGGTCAACCAGATTGCAGCGCGCATGGCGCAGCAACAGCACCTGCCGGACTTTGCCGTGCCGTACCTGCTGCCGCGTGCCGGCCAGGCGCTAATCCAGCGCGAAATTCTGATCCAGCAGGCCGACCACATGGGCCTGAAAGTGACGCCGACCGACTTGCGGCGCGAGCTGCGCGAAGGACCGTTCTCCCAGTACCTCTTTCCCAAGGGCCAGTACATCGGCGACGACAAGTACGCAGACTTCGTCCAGAATGCCTTCGGTGTCTCCCGCGCAGAGTTTGAGAAGCAGATTGGCCGGGAGATTGAGATCAACCGCCTGGAGGCATTGGTAACCGGCGGTGTCCTGGTGTCGGATAAGGAAGTCGAGACCAGCTACCGTCGTCAGCAGACCAAGATCAAGTTCGACTATGCCGTGCTGAACGGAGAGGACCTGCGCAAGCAGATCAACCCGACGGACGCGGAGCTGCAGGCCTTCTTCAAACAGAATGCCGCACGCTATAAGGACGCGATCCCGGAGACCCGCAAGCTCGCCTACATCGCGTTCACTCCGGACCAGGTTCCGGGCGGAACGCCGCAGATCTCCGACGCCCAGGCGCAGCAGTACTACTCGCAGCACCTGAAGGACTACCAGGTGCCGGAGCAGGCCCGGGTGCGCCACATCCTCATCTCTGTGCCGCGCGGCGCAGACGCCAAGGCCGATGCTGCAGCCAAGGCCAAGGCCGAGGGCATCCTGAAGCAGCTTCGTGGCGGTGCGGACTTCGCCGAGCTGGCGAAGAAGAACTCGGACGATCCCGGCTCCAAGGCACAGGGCGGCGAGCTCGGATTTCTGCAGCATGGTGTGACCGTGCCGGAGTTCGACAAGGTGTCCTTCGCGCAGAACCCCGGCCAGATCTCGGAGCCGGTGAAGACTCAGTTCGGCTATCACATCATCCAGACTGAGGAGAAGCAGACGGCGCACACCAAGCCCTTCGAAGAGGTGAAGGGAAGCATCCTGGCCACGCTGATTCGTGACAAGGAGGCGCAGGCCGCGCAGAGCTTTGCCCAGTCCTTGGCCGCAGAGGCCAAGAAGACCGACCTGGCGAAGACGGCCGCCGCGCACCACCTGCAGCTGACGACGACTGATTATCTGGCGCAGGGCGCCATCATCGGCGGGTTGCCGGACGGCAGCAAGCTGCTGACCCAGGCGTTCACCGCTAAGAAGGACGCGCCTCCCGCGGTCGCGCCCACCGGCGAAGGCTATGCTGCCTTCCAGGTGGTAGATATCCACCCGGCCCACGCCCCCAGCTTCGAGGAGTACAAGCAGCACATTGCCGATGACTTCCGGGAGCAGCAGCTGCCGCAGTTGCTGGCTCGCAAGACCAACGAGCTGGCGGCACAGGCGAAGTCGGGCGATCTGGCCAGCGCGGCCAAGGCAGTCGGAGCAACACTGAAGACCAGCGACTTCGTAGGCCGGGACAGCCAGGTACCGGAGCTGGGGCAGATCGGGCAGATCGCTCCGCAGGCCTTCGACCTGAACAACGGCCAGGTCTCAAATGCCATCAACACCGGACGCAGCGGCATTGTGCTGAAGGTGACCGGGAAGCAGGAGCCTTCGCCGGAGGACGTGGCCAAGAACCTGGCGCAGGCGCGAGAGCAGATGGTGTCGCAGCGGCGCGAGGAGATGTTCGCCGTCTACGTCAGCTCAATTACACAGCAATACGAGAAGAGTGGCCGCGTCAGTATCAACAAGAAGGCACAGCAGCCGCAGCCGGGCGTCCCGGGTTAACTGCTGCTTCACACAGAACGAGGCCCGCACCCGCTGAATTCATTCACCGGTGCGGGTCTTTTTTCGCGCCATATGTCATCACAGCAGTGAGAGCACTCCACCTTCCTGATTGGATTCCTTTGCCTTATGTCTCTTGATCGTGCCTCCGGGCTGCTGCTGCACATCTCGTCACTCGACTCTGCCGGCGGAATCGGTGACCTGGGACGGGCGGCCTACGCCTTCGCCGACTTTCTGCACGCAGCCAAGCAGCGCCTGTGGCAGGTGCTGCCACTAAATCCGGTCGGCTACGGCAGCTCGCCTTATTCGTCCATCTCTGCTTTTGCCGGGAACCCGCTGCTGATCTCGCTCGACGGACTGGTGGACTGGGGCTGGCTGACGCCGGCAGAGCTGGCGGAATATGTCGCCGTTACAGGCACTCATCCGGAGCGAGTGGACTTCGAGTTGACGCGCAACACCAAACTTCCGTTGCTGGAGCTGGCGGCGACACGCTTCGTGGCGCAGCCGGCTGCAGAGTTGTGGCAGCGCTTCGAGCGCTACTGCGTCGAGAACGCAGCGTGGCTTGAGGATTTCGTGCTCTTCAACGTGCTGCGCCGGGAGTACGTCTCGGCAGCCTGGAATACCTGGCCGGAGGAGATTGTGCATCGCCGGCCGGAGGCGCTGGCCTGCGTGCGTGAGGAGTTCCGGGACCGACTGATGGTCGAGCGCGTCGTACAGTTCGCCTTCGATGAGCAGTGGCGTGCCCTGCGCGCCTACTGCGCTGCGCGGGACATCGCCTTCATCGGCGATGTTGCCATCTTCGTCAGCTATGACAGTGCGGATGTGTGGACCCATCCGGAGCTGTTCGAGCTGCGGGCGGACCTCTCCCCGATCCGAGTCTCCGGCGTGCCGCCCGACTACTTCAGCAGCAACGGTCAGCGTTGGGGCAACCCGCTGTATCGCTGGGACGTGCTGCGCGAGCGCGGCTTCGACTGGTGGGTGGACCGCATGCGCCGCGCGCTTGCCTTGTATGAGATTGTGCGGCTGGATCACTTCCGCGGCTTCGAAGCCTACTGGGCGATTCCGGCCGAGGAGGAGACGGCGATCCACGGTGAGTGGGTGAAGTGTCCCGGAGACGAGCTGTTTGCGCGGCTCGAGGAGGTGCTGGGCCGCGTGCCGTTCATCGCGGAGGACCTTGGGTTGATTACGCCGGAGGTCGACCGGTTGCGCCAGCAGTTTGGCTTCCCCGGTATGCGCGTTCTGCAGTTCGGGTTCGGCGACCGCGGTGCCCATAACTACCTGCCGCATCGTTTTGAGCCGAACACGGTGGTGTACACCGGCACGCACGATAACAACACCACCGCGGGCTGGTGGGCGGATGGCGCCGGCAAGCAGGAGCGCGAGGCGGTCTGCACCTACACGGGAACGTCGGGCAGGGAATCGATCGTGTGGCCGCTGATCCGCGCTGCGGCCGAATCTGTCGCAGACACCTGCATCTTCCCGCTGCAGGATGTGCTCGAGCTGGGCTCCGAGGCGCGCATGAACACGCCGGCCGAGGCAGGCAACAACTGGAGCTGGCGCATGCTGCCGGGCTCCGTGCTGCCCAGCCACGCAGAGCGGCTCGCCGCGATCACGGAGCTGACCGACCGTGACCTGCCGGGTCAGCGACAGGGCTAAGCAGCAAACCGCTCAGGGCTCCTGCACCAGCACGGCGACCGGGAAGCCGGCAAACACATTGCGCAGGCGAAGCTGCTGCTCCTCGATACCGATCTCCTCACCGGTGAAGATGTTGCGGAACCTACCGGAACCCTGCTGCAGGCCATCGGGAAGTGGCAGCACCCAGTCGTCCCAGGCGTCGGCGAGCGGCAGCTGCGCTTTGCCCTTCATGAGGGTGTAGGCGAAGCGCGGCACGGCCGTGATCACGGTTGCGCCCTCATGCTGACGCGCATAGGCGACGACATGCTCCTGCGCATTCGCTGCCGCCTGCAGCGGCAGGTAGCTGCCGTGACGAAAGAGCGAGTGATGACTCTGACGCAGGCGCAGCAGCTGCGCGGTAGTCCACAGCTTGATGGCGCCATCGCTTACATCGCGGGTGAGCTCCGCCGCGACGGCGGCAGCCCCGCTCTGCTGGGCGCGCGAGTCCAGCTGTTCCAGCAGACGATCACGCAGTGCGTAGTCCACGGGGCGGCGATTGTCCGGGTCGACCAGGCTCAAGTCCCAGAGCTCGGTGCCCTGGTAGAAGTCCGGCACGCCCGGGCTGGTGGCCTTCAACACAGTCTGCGCCAGCGAGTTGACGCCGCCGAACAGACGCAGCTCCGGCAGCAGCTTCTCCAGCGTCTGCACAAACGGGGTAGGACGTCCGCGGCGATCGGGCAGGATGATGTCGTCGAGGAAGCCGTGCACGGCGGCCAGGTACTCGGGGTCGGGACTGATCCAGCTCAGGTTTACCTTAGCCTCGCTCAGTGCCTTAGCCGTGTACTCCTTCAGCCGCTTCAGCAGCGAGGGGATGCACCCTTCTTCGTCCGTGCGCCAGGGCCAGACACCGACGATCGTCTGATAGAGCAGGTACTCCTCATTCGCGTCAGGAGCCACGCGGCCGTCCGGCAGGGTGCGCTTGCTGCTTGCGTTGACACGCTGCCAGCGGCGCACGGCGGCGCCCCACACCTTTGGCATCTCCGAAAGGACGTTCAGGCGATTGCGTACATCTTCGCTGCGCTTGGTGTCGTGGGTAGAGGTGGTGAGCATGGAGTCCGGCGAATACTGCAGGCGCTCCCGGTTGCTCGCATGCCACTGCTCCAGGGTGATGCCGAAGGACTTGGTCGCTCCGCCGACTTCGTTCGAAGACAGGAAGCGGTTGTATACGTAGAAGGTCGTGTCCTCGACCCCCTTAGCCATCACCGGGCCGGTAAGCTGCTGGAACTTGAGCGCAAAGTGGAGCTGTGCCGGATCGATCTCACCCGGACGGCTATCCTCCTTCACCTTCACCTTGCGCCGCAGCAGCAGCATGTCGGCGAGGAAGTCGAAGGCGGATGCGTCAATGTCAGGATTGCGCCGTTTGGCCAGCGAGATGGCTCGTTGAATGTATGCGATGTCGCGCTGCGGATACGTCCCACGCTCATCGATGTAGGTGCGGTAGACAGGGAAGCAGGCGATCGTCTCCCCGATGACGGTCTCGAGGATGTTGTCCGTGAAGTCGCGCGCATGACGGTCGGCGGCGGCTATCTTGCTCAGCATGTTGGTCAGCACATGAACTTCGCTGGCCAGCGAGTTCTGCATCACCTGCAGCTTGGCGCGATAGATGATCTCGTCCGGGTTAGCATTTTGGCCCAGCACGCGGTTGTAGAGCGCGTCGAAGTCCTTGGCATGCTCGCCCTGGATGAAGATGTTGTTCGCGAAGTAGACGAAGTCATAACCGGAGGTGCCGTGGACCGGCCACTCCGGCGGCATATACTCGCGCGGCTCCAGGATCTTCTCGACCACGACGTAGAGAGGCCCGTGCGAGGTGCTCCAGTCGTAGCCGCGCACCTGGTCCAGCACCTCGCGCTCGATGCCGTTGGCTGCTGTCTCCCCGGCGGCAGACGGCCCGGCGCACTGGCTTGCCAGGTACAGCAGCTGCAGGCGGATGAGGTACTGGCGGGGGTTGAACATCCCGTCGCAGTGGTCGATGCGCAGGCCGGTGACCTGGTGCCGGCCCAGCAGCTGGCGGATGAGGCAGTGGGTTTGCGCGAAGACCTCCGGATTTTCCATGCGCAGGCCGACCAGGTCGTTCACGTCGAAGAAGCGCCGGTAGTTGATCTCCTCCGCGGAGGTGCGCCAGAAGGCCAGCCGATATGGCTGCACGTCCAGCAGTGCGTGCAGCGCGTCAAAGCTGCGCGGGTCTCCGGGCTGCCCGTTGATCTGCTGGAGCGCCTGCTCGACGAAGGGTCTGCTGTCTTCCGATTGCAGCTGCGCGCGCAGGCGCGGCAGCAGGTGCTGCAGCCTTTGCTGTCTTTCCGACTTGAGCTGCGGGTCCTCCGTCTCGTGCGGCGGCAGTTGGGTCAGCTCGCGCAGGATCTCGACCAGCTCTGGCGGGAATCCGCCGGTCTCCTGCTCCGAGGGCAGAGTACCGATGGGCCGGCGGAAGAAGATCAGGGGGATGGTTCGTGGAGCTACCGGCATCCGGTGATCTTCAAAGTACTTTACGTAGAACTTACCGTCCTCCAGGACGACCTGAATGTGCCCGGCCTCAAGCTCCTCGCCGTACTGTCCGCCGAGAATCGGCAGCAGCAGTTTGTTGCGCAGCTCCGGCTTCAGTGGACTCCAGTCGATGTCGAAGAACTCTGCGTAGCGGGAGGCGTGTCCGTTTTCAAGCACGTCCTGCCACCAGATGGCGTCGCGGCCGATGCCCATGTGATTGGGCACGATATCCAGCAGCAGGCCCATGCCATGCTCGCGCAGACGCTCGCTGAAGGGCACAAAGCGCTCGTCTCCGCCCAGCTCCGGGTTCAGCCGGTCGTGCCGGGCGACATCGTAGCCGTGCATGCTGCCCGGGCGCGCTTCAAAGATCGGAGAGGCATAGAAGTCGCCTATCCCGAGGCGCTTGAGGTAGGGCACAATGCCGGCGGCACAGTCGAAGTCGAATCCCTTGTGCATCTGCACGCGGTAGGTGGCGACGGGGACACGCACATCTGTGCGCAGCAGGCCGGGTATGCAGTCGGGTTCCATAGGGTGCTTGAGCTCATTCCTTGAGGCAGACCCCGGCGTTCCTCTTGAAACAGGAGCAGATGTGCGCACGGGGTCATCCGCTGTGAGCACAAGGCGCGGAGAACGGTTGCTTGGCGGGCCGAATCCAACCGGTCAGCTTTACGAACAGTGCTCCCCCACGGGACAATGGTGGGAACGAACTGAAGAAGCGGAGACTCATGACCATGCCCCTGTCCGGCGAAGCGATTCGCATGATGAATTATGTCGATGATGTAGCCACCACCATGCGCCGCCTGCTCGCCGTCGCCCCTACCCTAACGGCCGAGGAGCGCAAGCGGGTCAGCGAGTATCTGCGGGTCAGCTCGCCCAATGCTACCGAAGTGCTGACCGCACTGGACAAGGTCACCGTCGAAAAGAAGTAGTCCAGCCAACAAGGGCGGAGTGGCCTGCCGCCGCCCGCCCGCCTGTTTTGCACATCGTTGACAACATTTGTTGGTGGAACTGCCACCATAGAGGGTGCGTATTCGTCCTATGCGTCCCTGCGAGGCAGGTCACGTCTAGGCGCGTCTCTGCCGGGCACCGCTCAGCAGAGATGGATGAGCGAGGCATTGTGGGCGGAATCCGGGACATCGTCGGGCAGGTACTGGACGCAATCTGGGCTCACAAGCTGCGCTCGTTTCTGACCATGTTCGGCATCGCCTGGGGCGTGGGGTCGCTGCTGCTGCTGATTGGTCTGGGAGAGGGCTTCCGCTCCGGGCAGCGGCGCCAGCTCTCGACACTGGGCAATGACGTCATCTTTTTGTCGGGCGGCAATATACCTGCCGTGCCCAGCCAGCACACCGGCATGCGTCCCTATCATGTGAGGGAGTCTGATGCGGCAGCCATGCGCGCGCTGCCTTCCGTGCGCAACGTTACGGCGGTGGTGCAGGACGAGTCGATTCAGCAGGTCAGCCAATACGCCACCACCGGCGGCACAGTTAAAGGCATCGACACGGAGTATGGCAAGATCCGCGCCCTGCCCATGGCCCTGGGCCGGCTGTTCAATGCAGACGACCTTCGCGACCGCCGCCACGTCGTGGTGCTGGGGCAGAAGACCGCGCAACTGCTGTTCTCCGGGCGGCCCGTGCTGGGTGAGTGGATCCTGCTGAACGGCGCGCGTTTCCAGGTGATTGGCGTGGCCGACAAGACCGGCCGCGGCAACAACACGACGGTGAATCAGCAGGCCTACATCCCGCTGACGGTGATGCAGGAGATGTTCCCGCTGAAGGGAGAGAACCTGCCCGAGGATGCGCTCAGCAGTATCCAGTACCAGCCGCGCACCAAGGGCGATAACGAGATTGCCGTGGCGGATGTGCACCGGCTGATAGCGCAGCGGCACTCCTTCAACTCCGGCGACAAGGACGCCTTCGACGAGTGGGATTCGATCAAGAGCGAGCGCACGGTGGGGAAGATATTCACTGCCATGGACGTCTTCCTCGGGGGCGTCGGCGTCGTGACCCTGGCGCTGGGCGCCATCGGCATCGTGAACATCATGCTGGTCTCAGTATCTGAGCGCACTCGCGAGATCGGGCTGCGCAAGGCCCTGGGCGCGACCAATCGCAGCGTGGAGGTGCAGTTTCTGCTGGAAGGGCTGTTTCTGACCGGGGTCAGCGGGTTGATCGGTATCGCCGGCTCGGCGCTGCTGATGTTCGCGCTACAGAAGGCGATCGGCTCCAATATGGAGGGGTTCGACCCGCCGCGGCTGGTGCCCTGGTCGGCGGCGCTGGCAGTCGGTGCGCTGACGGCCAGCGGTATCATCGCGGGTCTGATTCCGGCCAGCAAGGCGGCTCGCCTGGAGCCGGTAGAGGCGCTTCGCCGTGAATAGAATCGCCGGCGCCGGAGGTACGGCATGACTCTCGATCTGCTGAAGCAGGCTTATGAAGCCATGCGTCATAACCGGCGCCGCACCTTCATCACCATCGCCGGCATGGCCTGGGGCATCGCAACCGTGGTGCTGCTGCTGGCCTATGGAGCAGGATTCAGCCATGCCATCGAGGCAATCTTTTCGCAGTGGGGCGTCAACTCCATCGGCGTGTTCCCGGGTACGACCAGCGAACAGGCGGGTGGCCAGAAGGCTGGAGTGAAGGTCCGTTTCACGCAAGACGACGTGGAGAGGCTGGAGTCCAGTGTGCCCGGGCTGGAGTCGCTGACCGCCACGCTCGAGAAGGAGAACACGCCAGTCCAGAACGAGCTGCACAACTACACCTGGACGCTGGAGGGCAGCCACGCGAGCATCGCGAGCATTCTGAACTACGACGTGGTCAAAGGCCGCTTCTACACGGAGCAGGACAATGAGCAGCGCGCGCACGTCGCCGTTCTCGGCTCCGAGGCGGCCACCAAGCTCTTCTCTGGGATCTACCCGATCGGGCAACGGATTCGCATTGGCGGCATCAGCTTCACCGTCATCGGTGTGCTGAAGGCGAAGATGACTGAGGACGAGAACGACATCAACCGCACCGTTCACATCCCCTTCCGGACCATGGCGGATCTGAAAGACTCAAAGTATCTGGACGGAATCTGGCTGACTTACCACGGCAACTCCACTGCCGCAGAGCAGGCGGTGCGCAACACCCTGGGTGCGGCGCATGGGTTCCGGCCCACCGATCACAACGCGATCCACGTGGCCAACCTGATGGAGCAGCTCTCGCAGTTCCGCATCATTGAGGCGGCGCTGGAGGTGCTGATGGCCTTCATCGGCTCATTGACGCTGGGTATAGCCGGCATCGGGTTGATGAACATCATGTTGGTGAGTGTGCAGCAGCGGACCCGCGAGATAGGCGTGGAGAAGGCACTGGGAGCGCAGCGCAGGCACATCCTGGTGCAGTTTCTGGCGGAAGCGCTGGTGATCTCCGCCACCGGAGGCGTCCTGGGCATGCTGCTGGCGTACGCGGTCGCACTGAGTGTGGGCAGGATCACCTTCTACAGCGCCGTCGCCGCCGATGCCACGGACGCCGATATCCGCCTGCTCATCTCGCCGCTGATCGTGGGAGTTTCGACTGCGATCCTGATCGTCGTTGGCCTGGTCAGCGGCATGGTGCCTGCCCTGCGTGCGGCCAACCTCGATCCTATCGAGGCGCTGCGTTACGAGTAGACGCGGGCCCGCTCGATTGCAGGCTCACTATCAGGCGGAGAGACGGAAACCACTGCCGCTGCTACCCTTAGCAGACCATGGCTGAGTCCCTGCACGCGACGGCGCCACTCATCTTCCTCTCTGCCGGGGAAGCCTCGGGTGAGCACTATGGCGTCGAGCTGATGGCCGCCATACGCAGGCAAGAGCCGGGCGCAGGCTTCTTCGGCCTGGGCGGCGCGCGCATGGTGGCGCAGGGCTTCCGTGCCGTCGTGCGGGCAGAGGATGTCGCCCACATGGGCATTACAGAGGTCGTCCGTCATGCGCCCTATATCTACGGACAGTTTCAGCGGCTGAAGCGGGCCATCACCGCGGAGCGCCCGTCGTTGGCCATCCTGATCGACTTTCCGGACGTGAACCTCCGGCTGGCGCAGCATCTGCATCGCAACGGAGTGCCGGTGGTGTACTTCGTGTCGCCCCAGCTCTGGGCCTGGAAGCGGCGTCGCATCCGCCGGGTGAAGCGCTATGTGGATCGCATGCTGGTCATCTTCCCCTTCGAGGAGACCTTCTACCGTGAGCGGGGAATTGCGGCAGAATTTGTCGGCCACCCGCTGGCGGAGCAGCCTGCGCCGGCGGTGAGCCGGGAGGAGTTCGCTCGCCAACATGGCCTGGATGCGTCCAAATACTGGATCGCCTTGTTGCCCGGCAGCCGGCGCCGCGAGGTGGCTCTGAATCTGCCCACCATGCTCGAAGCCATGACTGCTCTGGGTGACGCGTACGAGTTTCTGCTGCCTGTCGCCCCAACTCTGGATAGAACACAGATAGCCGCCGCGGCCGGTCCTGCCCTGCCGGGTCGCCCGCACATGGCGCTCGTCGACGATGCCCGCGCCGCTTTGCTGCATGCGCGCGCGTCCGTGGTGGCCAGTGGCACAGCGACAGTGCAGGCGGCGCTGATGGGCAACCCGTTCGTGGCGGTCTATCAGCTCTCGCCGCTCAGCTACGCGATTGCGCGCCGCTTCGTAAAGGTGCCGCATGTCGCGATGGCAAACCTGATAGCGGGCAGGCGACTAGTGCCGGAGCTGATCCAGCAGGACTTTACCGCAGCCAACATCCTGAGCGCCATCCAGCCATTGCTGGAGGAGGGTGCAGTTCGCAGGGAGATGATGGCCGGACTTCGCGAGGTTGGTGGGCGGCTGCGCCGTGGTGAGGTAAATGATGACAGCCACAGCGCGACAGAGCGAGCGGCCCGGGTCGCGCTGGATCTGCTGCAGGCACACGCTGCACGCGATACATCTAACGCAGGAGCGGCGAGCCAGCCGGTTGGTACGTATCACGCATGACCATGAAAAGTGTAAGACTCATGACAGACCTTGGTGTACGCGCTCTCATTCGCTGCACAGCTTTGGTATGTGTGGCCACTCTGCTGATGCTGGCAGGTAAGGGCGCCTGGGCGCAACAGCAGCAGCTTTCGACCAAGCCGCTGATCAACATCACAGGCTATGTGATCGATGCCACTCTGGATCCGGCAACGCACCAGTTGCGTGCGACGGCGCGGGTCACCTTTACCGCACTCGACGTGTTGCCGGTTGCGACCTTCGAGCTGCACTCGGCTCTGAAGGTGATTCGCGTCTCCGATACAAAGAATCATCCTCTCAGCGCAGAGCGGGGCCAGTCCTCCACCATTCGCGTCACTCCCCCGGAGCCTCTGAGCAAAGGCGACACTGTGCAGTGGACCTTTCAATACGAAGGGGAGCTGGCGAACGGAGAAGGGTCGCCGGTAGAGGGGCTGAAGCTGGCCGCCATCGACGATCCGGTCAGCTACCTGCTGTACCCGGCGCGCTGGTTTCCGATGACCGGCTATCTGACGGATCGCTTTACGGCTGACATCACGGTGCATGCGCCTGCGGCATACAAGGTGCTGGGTTCCGGCTTCACCGGGGCGCCGCACGCGAGCGGTCAAGGACAGGTCTGGCAGTTCAACTGGGACCGGCCGGGCTTTCCCGGCACCATTATTGCCGGCAAGTTCAAGGAGCCAACGGCGGTCGCGGGTGCTGCGAACATCAAGGTCTACACGACGCCGGCGCACGACGCTGCAGCAGCGCAGTATGCGCAGACGGCGAACCGCGAGTTCGACTTCTTCAGTGGCAGCTTCGGCCCGGCGGAGACGGCGAGGCTGAACGTGATCGAGCTGCCGGACGATACCGTGCCCGCCTATTGGGCGCCGGAGATGGCGCTGGTGGCCGGAGCGCGAATCGGGGACCGCAACGCCTTCCGGCTGCTCGCCAATACCATCGCCCGCCAGTGGTGGAGTTCTGAAGTGTCGCCGGTTACGCTGAACGATGCCTGGATCACCAATGGCATGTCCCGCTACAGCGAGCTGATGTATCTCGAGGATGTCTCCGGTAAGCAGGCGCTCGAGCAGGCGGTCACGGATGTCTCGGCGGGTGCGCTCGCCTACGACACCATCCCGCTCACCTCGGCCGGACGGCTGGACGCCTTCTCGCCGCAGTTTCAGTCGATGACGCTCGAGAAGGGCGCCTCGGTCTTCCATATGCTGCGCTACGTCATCGGCGAAGACGCGTTCAAGAAGACTCTGCAAACTGTGCTGAGCACGCACCGGGATGGTGCGATCGGCACGCGTGAGTTTGAAAAGATTGCTGAGGGCGCGAGCCAGCAGCAGCTTACCTCCTTCTTCGCGCAATGGCTGGACGGTACGGGAGCACCACAGTTCACTAACAAGTACACCGTGTATCGGCTGGGCAATGGCTCCGGCTTCCGCACCATCGGGGAGATTCAGCAGGACCTGGATCTGTTCCGGATGCCGGTTACCCTTTCGGTGCAGACCGAAGGCAAGACCGAGAACAAGCAAGTGGAAGTTTCGGGGACGAACTCGCAGTACGTGATCGACACCTTCGGTCTGCCGCGCAAGATCGCGATCGATCCGGACAACGATGTGTTGAAGAACACGCCGGACCTGCAGGTGCGCGTGGCCATCCTGCGTGGACAGCAGTTGGTGGCCCAGGGCGACACTGCAGGTGCGATTGAAGAGTTTCAGAACGCACTGAAGGCGAATCCGTCCAGCTCGCTGGCGAACTACCGCATCGGCGAGGTGCTGTTCACGCAGCGCAACTACCAGGCTGCGGTGAACGCGTATCGGGATGCGCTGCGTGGCGACGATGACCCCAAGTGGACCGAGGTTTGGAGTCACATTCAGATCGGGAAGGTCTTCGATTGCACCGGGCAACGCGACCGCGCAGTCGGTGAGTATCGCCAGGCAGTGCAGACGAATGACAACACGCAAGGCGCAGTCAACCAGGCGCGCGCTTACCTGTTGAAGCAGTACGTGTGCAACGAAACACCCTAGAAGCGGTCTCATGAATAGAGTCGTGGCTTTGCTGGACTGCGTGAGACCCGCTTCGGCGGAGGGTTTCATCTGGGGCATCGCATACGCTTGCGGGTTTATGAGACCGCTTCTAGGCGTAGAATGCCGCCCATGGAACGACGGACGCTTTTGCAGGGTATATCGGCGGCAGGTCTGGTGCATGCTTTGACGCATATGGCGCAGGCACAGCAGGGCGGAGCGGAGCAGAGCGAAGCGGCATCGGGCGGGTCTGGACCGGTCTATGAGCTGCGTGTCTACCACGCGGCCGAGGGCAAGCTGGAGCCACTGCTGGCTCGATTCCGTGATCACACCGTGGCTCTGTTCAGCCGGCACGGCCTGCGCAGTGTGGCTTACTGGACGCCGACGGATGAGCCTCTGGCGGGCAGGACGCTGTATTACATTCTGGCGCATCCCAGCCGCGAGGCTGCGCGAGCCAACTGGAAGGCGTTCAGCAGCGATCCGGAGTGGATCGCGGTCAAGAAGGCCTCAGAGGTCAACGGCAGCCTTACCGACAAGATCGACTCGACCTTTCTGTCGCTGACGGACTTCTCACCCAAGATCTAGCTGCACCGACTGCGCGCCTTCAACGCGAAGTGGCGCCGCCTCTTTGACTTGTCTCGTGGCCCGCCATGAGACTACCTATCAAAACATCCGGAGGAATCACGTGAAAGCTCGCACCAGCGTTGTCGCGTTTGCTGCAGTCCTCGTTGTTGCTCCACTGCTACTGGCGCAGTCGCCAGAGAAGGCGCCGGCCAGCCCGCCCGCAGAGACCAAGCAGACTGTCGATGGCAAGACGGTGGCGATTGCGTACAGCGCGCCTTCGAAGAAGGGCCGCGAGATCTTTGGCGGTCTGGTGCCGTATGACAAGGTATGGCGAACGGGAGCGAATGCCGCCACCTCCTTGAAGACCGACGCCAATCTGAAGATCGGCACGGCTACTGTGCCGGCGGGCAGCTACACGTTGTACTCGCTGCCCTCGACCGGCACATGGAAGCTGATCATCAACAAGCAGACAGGTCAGTGGGGTACCAAGTATGACCAAAGCCAGGACCTGGCCCGTGTCGACATGAAGAAGACCACGCTGTCTTCACCCCAGGAGACGATGTCCATTACGATTGATCCGTTCAAGAACAAGCGCAGTGCGCTGCACGTGAAGTGGGATACGACGGACGTGTCCGTACCCGTGACGGCGGAGTAGTTACACCGGCATCTTGCCTCCGGTAGCTCCATAGATCTCGCCTGTCACGTAGCTGGCATCATCCGAGGCGAGGAAGACGAACACGGCGGCCTGCTCTACCGGCTGGGCAGGCCGTCCGAAGAGAGATGACTTTCCGAACTGCGTTACCTCCTCCTCCGGCATGGTCGCTGGTATCAGCGGCGTCCATACCGGGCCGGGGGCCACACCGTTCACCCTCACGCCCTGCTTGATGCACAGCTTGGCAAAGCTCTTGGTCAGGCTGACAAGCGCAGCCTTAGTGGCTGCATACGGCGCCAGTTGATCCTTCGGCTCGAAGGCTTCGATGGAGCAGGTGTTTAGTACGACAGCACCGGGCTTCATCTTCGGCAGCGCCGCCTGAGTCATGAAGAACGTTCCGTATACATTCGTACGGAAGGCAGCATCGAACTCGTCCTCCGGAATGTCTTCCAGCTTCTCGTAGGTGCGCTGGAAGGCGGCGTTATTCACCAGGATGTCGAGGCGTCCGAACTGCTGCATCGTCTCATCGACCAGAGTCCTGCAGAACTCTTTCGAGCGGATGTCACCGGGCCGCGCGACTGCCTTACGCCCGGCCTTCTGGACCAGGGCCACGGTCTCGTCCGCATCGCGCTGCTCTTCCGGCAGGCAGGTGAAGACGACGTCTGCACCTTCTTTTGCGAAGCAGATGGCAACGGCGCGGCCAATGCCGCTGTCCGCGCCCGTAATCAACGCCACGCGGCCGCTTAGCCGTCCGTGGCCCTTGTAAGTCGATGACCCATCCTCAGCGGGCGGGTCCATGGCCCGCTCAGCGCCCGGGGCAGGCTGCTTCTGTTTGGGAAAAGGCGGCTTGGGAAAGCGTTCCCGCGGATCCTGCAATGACTCGCTCATCATGTCTCCTGTCGCAGTGTGGTTCCTACACTGAGATGGAGATGACGGCGCAGAAGATTGCTCCTGCGCAGTCGAGAAGCTACTGCGCCTTTACCAGCGGCAGCTCGATATAGCTGGCATTGTCAGGCGCATGATAGACGCGCTGCTCTGCCTTCTGGTAATCCGCCGGTTTGGCGAACATGATGTTTGGCACGAAGGTCTGCGGATTACGGTCGTACAGCGGAAACCACGCAGACTGTATCTGCACCATGATGCGATGTCCCGGTAGGAAGACGTGATTGGCAGTGGGCAGGTCGAACTGGTAGGGAAGGGCCGTGCTCGCCTTGATGGCCTTGGCTGTGGTGAAGCCTTCGCGATAGCGGCCACGCAGGATATCCGCAGCAACCATCAGCTGAAAGCCGCCGAGATGCGGATTGCTGGCGACCTCATCCGGATAGACGTCGATGAGCTTGACCACCCAGTCGGAGTCGGTCCCGCTGGTGGATGCGACTAGATGGACGACGGGCTGCCCGCTGATCTTCATCGGCTTTGTAAGCGTACCCGTTACGTATGAGAGAACATCCGGACGGCCGCTGGCTTCGCGCTGGTCATCCACCAGCCACTCAGACCAGGTGAGCTCACCGGTGTAGCCCATGGGCTGGATGGGCCGCTTGCGGAAGGGCACTGGCTTGGCCGGGTCTGAGATGTAGGCGTCATAGGCCGACCCGGCTGCCGGCTTGTCAAAGCCGAGCCCTGCGTGCGGCTCAAGATAGAGCGGGGTTGGTTGGATAGAACAGCCGTGGTCGCAACCGGCGGGCCACGCCGGCAGCTGGCGCCAGGTGTTGGTGCCGGTCTCAAAGGCGGTCACGGCGGGAATTTGCGGTGGCGGCGCGTCCGCCTTCAGGTAGCGGGCCAGGAAGGGTGCAAGCACCTGCTGGCGAAAGTAGAGGCCGGTGTCGGAACCGAAGTGCAGCTCACCCAGCGTGCTTGCGTCCTCAATCTCCTGCCCGTGGTGCCACGGTCCCATGATCAGGAAGACCTTATCGTTGGCAGTGTCCTTGGGCTTGACGGCCTTGTACACAGCGATGGCGCCGTAGATGTCCTCCTGGTCCCACAACGAATGGACCAGAAGCGTGGGAACCGTGAGCGGCTCCTTCGCGAGTATCTTGTCTAGCGCCTGGTCGCTCCAGAACGCGTCGTACGCCGGATGCTGGGCGACTTTGTTCCAGAAGCCAATCTGCGTCAGGCCGCGGCGGCGCGCCAGCTCTCCCGCAGAGCCCGCCTCCATGAACATGTCGTAATCGTCATAGTTGGTAGTCCACCAGCGCGCGGTGTTGGCCCGCGTCCCGGCCTGCTCGTAGATGTAGGAGAGGTTCTGCTGGCGGAAGGCGCCGTTGTGGAACCAGTCGTCGCCCATCCAGCCATCGACCATCGGATTCATGGGCACTGCTACCTTGAGCGCCGGATGCGGATGGACTAGCGCCATCAAGGGCAGGAAGCCATCGTAGGAGATACCCAGGATGCCGACGCGTCCATTGGACTCCGGCGTGTTCTTTACCAGCCACTCGATGGTGTCGTAGGTGTCGGTCGACTCGTCCACCATGGTCGGATTCTGTGGCCCATGCAGCGGACGATTCATGATGTAGTCGCCCTCTGAGCCGTACTTGCCGCGGATGTCCTGAACCACGCGGATATAGCCGCTGTCCACGATCACATCGACGGCATTGTCGTAACCCTGCAGCAAGGGTCCAAGGTGTGCGCTGGCTGCGTGGGTGGTCAGCTCGTCGGCATTGTAGGGGGTGCGGGTCAGCAGGATGGCTGCGTTCTTCGTGCCCTTAGGCACCAGGATGACCGTATGCAGCTTGACCCCGTCCCGCATGGGAATCATCACCTCGCGCCGCACGTGGTCGAATCCGTCTTGGGTGGGCACCAAGTGCTCAGGCGTCTCGCTCGGGTAGGTTGACGAGGTCTGCGCCAGCCCGGTGGGCAGCGTGAAGAGGAGTGCGGTGGCAGCAAGCGTCAGGAGGCGAAGCGAACGAGGCATGGAACTCCCGCTACATCGGAGTGTGCGGGGGAGTGGTTGCAAGCGACGCTAACACAGGGGGCAGGCGTACGGAAGAGCGGGCGGCTGGGCTATGTTCCCATCGCCACAACGAAGTATTCTGCCGGCTCTGTTCCGGGGTTGCGCACACCATGCAGTTCGCCCGAGTGCACGAAGGCTGCTGCGCCCGGGCCGATCACCGTGGTTTTGCCGGCGATGGTCACCGCAAGCTGCCCCTGGCGGATGAGGAACAACTCTTCGTGCGGGTGCTGGTGGGGTGGGTGGGGCGAACTCCCAGGGGCGAGCGTCGTCTCATGCACCTCCAGGTGATCGTTCGCGAACGTGGTGCCCTCAAGGATGGAGCGAGAGGCGTTGGCCCCGTTCTGCTTTACCGGCAACTGATCGTAGGTTCTGGCGAAGGAGGCCAGCGGAGCAGTCTGATCTGCTCGAAGAGCAGTGGCTGCTGCGAGAGCGGGCAACAGGAGGAACAGCGAGCGGCGGGTCGAGTCGGTGGTTCTGTCCATGGCCAGCCATGCTACGCCGGCTCGGCCCGGTGCCGCTAATCCGTGCCCAGAGCCAGCGGCGCATCCGTAAGTGCGCCTGCACTCTGCGCCTCCTGATCCCGGTACTGCAGGCGGTACAGCTTCCAGTAGATGCCGTGCTGCGCCAGCAACTGCTGATGCGGACCATGCTCCCGCAACTGCCCCTTGTGCATCACCAGGATGGTGTCTGCGCGCTGCACGGTGGAGAGACGATGCGCGATCACCACGGAGGTGCGGCCGGTGATCATGCGGTCCAGTGCTGTACGCACGCGCATCTCCGTCTCTGTATCGACCGATGAGGTCGCCTCATCCAGGATGAGGATGCGGGGGCGGTGAGCCAGCGCCCGGGCGAAGTTGATCAGCTGCTTCTGTCCGGTTGACAGACCGGCGCCGCGCTCGCGCAGCGGCTCATAGAATCCGTGCGGCAGGCTGTGGATGAAGTCGGCTACGTTCACTTCCTCGGCAGCCCGCTCCATGTCTTCCTCGCTGATGGAAGGGGTGCCCAGGCGGATGTTGTCGGCGATGGTGCCGGTGAACAGGAAGGGATCCTGCAGCACCACGCCGAAGTGCTGGCGCAGCGCGGTCAGGTCGTGCGAGCGCACGTCGATGCCGTCGATCAGCACCTCGCCGCGCTGCACATCGTAGAAGCGCATCATCAGCGAGATGATGGTGGTCTTGCCGGCGCCGGTGTGGCCGACGATGGCGGCGGTCTCGTTCGGCTCGATCGCGAAGGAGATGCCGCGGAGGATCCACTCGATCGGCATCGCCTCGAGCTCGGCCGGGGTGGCGCGGTCGATGGCTTCGGTCTGCTCCGGCGTCAGCCGCTCATAGGTAAACCAGACGTCGCGGAACTCGATGCGCCCGGCACGCGGACTGGGGCTCGGCTCCGTCGGCGAGGTCACCTCGGCCGGAGTGTCGATCAGCTTGAAGACCCGCTCGCTGGCTGCCATGGCTGCCTGCAGGATGTTGTATTTGTCGGAGAGGTCCTGAATGGGGCGGAAGAAGCGCTGCGAGTACTGGATGAAGGCGACCAGCACGCCGAGCGTGACCGCGCCATGCAGCACGCCGCGGCCGCCGATCCAGATCACCAGTGCGATGGCGATTGAGGAGAGCAGCTCAACTGCCGGATAGTAGAGGGCGTAGGCCAGGATGGCGTCCTTGAACGCCTCCATGTGGGTCCGGTTTACCGACTCAAAGTCCTTGTAGGCGCGCTGCTCACGGCCAAAGAGCTGCACTACGCTCATCCCGCTGACGTGCTCCTGGGTGAAGGCGTTGATATGCGCGATGGCGGTACGGATACGGCGGTAGCTGTCGCGGACGCTGTTGCGGAAGACGCGCGTCACCAGCACGATGATGGGCAGCACAGCGAAGGCGATCAGGGCCAGCCACCAGCTCATGCGCAGCATCACCAGCACGATGCCCAGCAGTACAAAGACGTCTTCGAAGATGGCGAAGACACCGGAGGTGAACATCTCGTTCAGCGCGTCGACGTCAGACGTAAGCCGGGTCACGAGCCGGCCCACCGGGTTGCGGTCAAAGAAGGCGACATGCATGCGCTGCAGGTGGCGGAAGATCTGCGAGCGCATGTCGAACATGATCTTCTGCCCGGTCCACTGCATCAGGTAGGTCTGGGCAAACTCCAAGACGTAGGAGAAGCAGAGTGCGCCGATGTAAAGCAGCGCGATCTGGGTGATGCCAGCGGCGGGTGAGGCACTGAGATGGCGGGCAAGCCAGCTCGGCTTGCCGGTGGCGTCGTGCGTCATGTACCGGTCGACCGCCACCTTGGTTAGGTAGGGTCCCAGCACGTCCGCCATAGACTTCAGCAGGATGGCAACAAGGGAGATGCCCGCCTGCCACTTGTACGGGCGCAGGTAGGTCAGTAGACGCCCCATCAGCCGGCTGTCATATGCCTTCCCGACAACGTCGTCTTCCTGCCCGGCCGCTTTCGGCTTGTCTGCGCCGCTTTCCTTGACCTTCTTCTCGGGGTCCTGCCGGGGGTAGGCGGTACTCTGCTGGGCCATGCTTCCCTTATTCTACGTAGATGGGAGAATAGATGAATGAGCAGGCCAGATCGGCTCTCTATCGCCGGCGAAGCACCCTGGAACTTGGCCGGGGATACGACCGCGGGCCTCTATCTCTCGATTCCGTTCTGCCGGGCAAAGTGCACCTACTGTAACTTCGCCTCAGGGGTCTTCCCGCTGAGTGAACATGCGCGCTATGTGGCCCGTCTGTGCGCCGAGCTGGACGGAGCCCATGAGCGCGCGCGGCAGGAGGGCTGGCAGCTACCCCGGCGGCTGGGCAGCGTCTACCTGGGCGGCGGGACGCCGAGTACGCTGGAGCCTGGCCTTCTGCAGCAAATCTTCGCAGCGATCTGGCGCAACTGGAACGTGGCGGCGGACGCTGAGGTTACGGTTGAGTGCGCGCCTGCACAGATTTCGGACGCTTTTCTTCAAGCTATGGTTGAAGTTGGCGCATCCCGAGCCAGCCTTGGGGTGCAGTCACTGATCGACAGAGAAGCTGCCGCGACAGGGCGGACACATACCCGGGCCGATGTCGCCTGCGACGTTGCCCGGCTGCGGGCAGCCGAGATCGCAGTCAACGTGGACCTGATCGCCGGTCTGCCGGGCCAGACCCTCGCCAGCTGGCAGGAGTCGCTGGAGGCCTTGTGTGCGCTGCAGCCGGAGCACGCCAGCATTTACATGTTGGAGGTCGATGAGGATTCCCGGCTGGGCCGTGAGTTGATTGGCGGTGGTGCGCGCTACGGAGCCGGTCTGGTGCCGAACGACGACGCGGTTGCGGCGATGTATGAGCTGGGCTGTGAGAGGCTGGAGCGGGCCGGCCTGGCGCAGTATGAGATTTCAAATTTCGCCCGAGCGGGAGCTGCCAGCCAGCACAACCTGCGCTACTGGCGGCGAGCGCCTTACCTTGGGGTGGGTCTGGACGCGCACTCGATGCTGCGCACCGACGACGGCACGCCGGTCCGGTTCGGCAACACCGACGACCTGTCGAGCTACCTGAGTGGCAATGCGGCGGGGGCGATGGAGACTGTCTACCGCGACGCAGAACTCGAGGAGGCTTGGTTCCTCGGCCTGCGGCTTAACGAGGGAGTGTCGCTCTCCGCGCTTGCGGAGGAGTTTGGCCCGGCGTCCCTCGCAGCCAGTGACAGCCTGATCGAGGAGCTGACCCGGGATGGATTGATCACGCGATCCGAAGATCGGGTGGCGCTGACGGTGCGGGGGCGTATGCTCTCGAACGCGGTCTTTGGGCGCTTTCTGGAGGTCACGGACCTGGTCAGTCGCTGAGCATGGTGCGGTGGGCGGGCCTCGTCCTGCTTCACGAGGCTGTAGCGCTCATAGGTGCAACTGCGCACGGCCACTCGGCCACGTCCTGCTCGTTGTCCGTGCTCCCCTGGCCTTGGTATTGTGTAGCCGTCATTTGGCGATGAAGCGAAAGCGGAGATTCTGTTTGTTAAACGCGAGTCTCGCGCGTGGTGATGGAGCCGATCAAGCTGCCAGGTGGTTGCATTACCCTTCGACAATCTTTCGGGAAAGGGGCGTAACGCCTCGGACCTTTCGATCAAGGCATCTCCGCCCCTTCTCGGAAGGGTCTCCGTAACCGCAGACGCGTTCTTAAAGATTTTCCTTTGCGAGTTCTGTGGCCAGCACTCCGCCATCCGGCGTGTTGACTTCCGGCAGTGGCAGACTGCTGTGCCACCACTCCCGAAGCTCCGTGCACAGATTGTGGTCGTTAAGAAAGATCTGGAACATACCGTCGAAGCAGTAGTGCAGATCTGTGTCCTTCCAGTTCAGCTCTGCCTTCCAATGCGCTAGCCCGTACTCCCTTGTCACCGCCAGGATCTCGTATGAGAAGGTCACATCCTGCTGGTAGTAGAAGGCGCGCTCCGCGTACTGACGGAGATCCTGCCGGCCCTTCATGGGCCGATGGAACGGCGAGTGCTTGTAGACAACATCCTCAGCCATGCAGGAGAGAAAGAGGTCAGGCGACTCAGTTGTCCAGCCCTTGCCATAGATATCAAGCCATTCCTTGAAACCAGATTCCGTCATAAAGCTCCTGTAGTTTTGATTGTTGCTCCAACACACCAACAACGACGAACCGAATGACTGAGCGTCTAGACGGCCTCGAGGCTAGGTTCCTCGCGAACCATGTCCGTTTGAACGTCGCGCAGGGACGCCTGGGCGATCTGCGGACGGATCACGAGCAGCAGCAGTCCTGCACCGAGCCAACCGACGTTCAGCAGAGGCCATAAAAATCTGGGCCAGGCCGGCACAGGATAGAGGCTGTTGGCCAGGGGCCAGCAGAGTACAAGCAATCCAACGGTGCACAGCAGGCAACCGGCTGCTCTTCTTGTTCGGAAAGCGTGAACTCCCTGTGCGAAGCACATGGCCATGTAAACCAGGATGATGGCCAGTCCGGTTGTGGCGTAGACGGCATCGCTGTATGCCTGGGCTCCAGCCCAACTGCCGAAGGTGAGGAGACAGACCAGGCTGAGGAGTCCGATCAGCAGGACTGCAGGCCGTGGACACGCGTGCTGTTTATCGATCGCGTTCAGCCGGCGGGATAGACCACCGCGACTGAGTGCGTACAGCAGGCGCGCGGCAGCCGTCAGCAGCCCCAGGGAGCAGGCGAAGGCGCTGAGCGCCGCAGCGAAGTCCAGAAACGCCCCATACCCGCCGGAGATATACCGCGTCGAGAGGCTGTCGAGCGGCGCCGGAGCGTCCGCCAGCGCCTGGATGCGATCCATCCCATAACCGACCAGCTGCGTGTAGGTGCTGAAGACGTAGACGACGATGGCGACCAGGAGAGCGCTGATCATCGCAATCGAGATGGCGCGCCTCGGCTGATACGTCTCTTCACCTAACGTGGCAGCTCCCTCGAATCCGCTGTAGCAGAAGACGGCGAAGACCATCGCAGCTCCAATGCCGGACAGTCCCCGGTGCGGATCGGGATGAAATGGCGCGAGCGTTCCGGGGTTGTGCCGCAGAATGACAACTCCGAGTGCGACGATGGCCAGGATCGAAATGCACTCCAGCCCGAGCATCAGATGCGTGATGCTCCCAATCTGCCTGAGCGCAAGCCACACTGTGAGCACGCCGCTGGGTGCGGCGACCAGCAGCCACAGGTGCGGCTGGTGCAGCCCCAGGTGCGCTAGAGACGCCGCAGCGAAGTTCCCGGTCAGAGCAAAGGTGGCCGTGCAGCCCCCGGCGTAGCTCAGCAGCAGCACCCATGCAGTGAGAAAGCCCCAGCGAGCACCAAAGACCGATCCCACAAAGGCATATACCGATCCGGCATGCGCAATCTCCCGGCTGAAAGCAAGAAACGAGAATGCAATAACGATCATCGCCGCCCCTGAGACCAGAAAGGCCAGCGGAGCAGCCGTCCCCGCCGTTTGCACTGCCAGTGGAACCAGGAACGACATTGAGAGCGTCAGGCTCATAAGAGAAAGAGCCAAACCAAGTGCCTCGACGGTCCGCATACTGCGGACGAGGCCTCTATCCGAACGATCTGACTGCAACGAGCTGCTCCCCCACGCGGAAATGGATGTCTGCTGTGACGAAAAGGATACCTTCGAGAGTCTATCGCAATGCATGAAGCGCTCCTACGCTTTCGAGCTTCTCTTCATGGGGGAAGGCGGCCAAGCGGTTGCGTCACCGATTTCCTTTCGTGTCACGACAGAACGACGCGCTATCGAGAGCCGCTACGGCTTCGCAGTTTTGTAGCTCAGGATCGCGTTGGTCACCAGCGCGTAGCTGCCGATGGTCTCTCCGCGGTAGAGCGGATTGTTCGCGAACAGGAGCGTGGTTCCGGCACCCAGGTGAGCGGCGACCACCGCGGGATGTTCAGCCACCGAGTCTGCGTGATCGAGCAGTCCCGCGACCAGCAGGTCCTTGCTATCTGCGTAACGGAGCAGGACGACAGGGCGCTGCTGCTCCGGTATCACGTCGCGGTTGTTACGTGTCTGCTCAACAGAGAGCGGCCACGGCTCCCAGGTCTTCGCCTTTGCCGCTGCGGGCGGAGCCGCGAAGGCACGGTCCTGAGGCACGTCCGGGTCATCCGGACCGCCGCGACCCGTAGGACGGGGCAGCTTGGCCTCGGCACGCAGAGAGGCATCACCAGTCGTCAGGTTGCTGACGGTGAATGCCATTCCGCTCTGGCTGTAAACGGCAGGCGCGCTTGTATAGCCGGCAAGGATGGCGTTGGCTGGGGACTGCTGGCCGGGAACGAGGGCCGTGTTCAGGATGGTGCCGACGACGCGTGCATCTGCACGCGGCGCGACGAAGACTCCCGGCGCAAGGCCGGTCTCGATGGCAAACCGTGCGCTGTCCTGCGAGGTGATCAGGAGCCCACCCTTGTTCACAAATTCGCGCAGGTGGCTTAGCCCCTGCTGACCCAGTCCGGGGCGAATGTCAGCAGTGGCGTCGATGCTGCCCAGGTTGGGAGTCAGCTCACTCTTCTGCCACGGCATCGCGTTGCTCTTCGCTCCGGGCACGCCATCCCAGTCGGGAATGCCGTCCAGGATGCGCTGCGTGTTGCCCACGTCCACCGGGCCGAAGAGGATCACGTCATACTTGGCGCGCAGGTCCGGCTCGGCGGCAGCTGTCTGCGTGCTGATGTAGTGGTAGGGCACGTGAAGGGTGTCCAGTGCCAGCCTCCACCAGCCCTCCTGCTGCGTGTCCAGCCAGGTGTGCATCAGTGCGATGCGCGGCATGGGGACCGCATGCGCAGAGATGCCGGCCGGAGCTGCAGCTGCGGTGACGACCAGGTGCAAGGGTGAAGCGACCTTCTGTACCTCCTCCGCCGAAACGCCGCGCAGTATCCACGTGCCTGCGGGGTAGTTGTGGCCAGCGATCGTGATGGTTGTGTCGGTTGCGCTGATTGCTGCGTGAGGCAACTGGTAGCGGAGTGTGATCAGAGCAGGGTCGGCGTGATTCTCCACCAGGAAAGTGTCGCCGGTCAGGGGAGCCGGTGGCGGCGGCGCGGTGGGATCCTCGACCCGCTGCATTGGAGCCTTCAGGATCGCGGGATCCAGGATGCGCGCGGTGTCTACTCCGAAGAGCGGACCCAGCATCCAGCCCGTGTCGTCGTAGGGATGCTTCTGTGCATCCTCAGGAGACCAGAACTGCCGATCAAGCAGCGCATCCGCGATACGGGAGTAAGGCTGATCCATGCGGATGACGTAGCTGCCCACAGGAAACGTGCGTGAAGTGGACGGCGTGGGATCATTCTTCGCGATGGTCTTGCTCTTATCATCTGCGCTGTCGGTCGAATCCACCGGTGGCAGCTGCACGGTGACGGGCGCCGTAGTCTGGCAGACCTCGACATGCTGGTCCTTCAGGATGCGGAGCAGCATGGCGCGACGGCCCGGGGACGGCTCCTCGGCGGAGATTACATAGGCAGCCGGCCCATTCTGCGCCGGCTTCTGAATGGAGCGCTTGCTCTTCAGGTAGTAGTTGTTCAGGAACAGTTTGGTGTTCTGGGCGAAGTAGCTGAGGGTGGTCAGCAGCGCGGTCTGCTCGTAGTTATTGTTGTCCCGCTGCGACCACAGCACCTTGGGCAACGGCGGGTTGGGACGAAACCAGGTGCGCGCGTATTCTGATGGCGTCAGCACGCGCTCTACGGTATCTGCACCTCCATTGCCGAAGGTTTCATAGAGGCGGCTGATGCCGTTGTGCATAGTCGCCAGGAACATCAGGTAGCCGGGACTCCAGGTGTCGAAGTCTCCGTGGGTGAAGACGCCGGGCATGCCGAGCTTCTCCATCTCCTGCACGTTGGACCAGCCCAGTTGCTGCCATTCCCCGTTCAGGATGGGATCGATCCAGGCGTTGTAGGGGCCGTCGCCCACGGTGTTGTCGTACAGAAACGGCACAGACTCATGCAGGTCGTGCAGCACCTGCGCGTGCCAGCCCAGATAGGTATTCAGCACATTGCGCGTCAACGCCAGGTTTATGGTCATGGCGTCGCGGTTGTTGTCGTGGGCGACGTAGTGGCCCCAGTACAGCAGCGGAGGGTATGTCTTGTCTGGGTTGGCTTTGTGCCAGCGGTACAGATCGACCATACGATCGCGTCCGTCGACTTCGACGACCGGTGTGATGAGCGTGATCACGTGCGTGCGGATGTTGCGTATATAGGGAGAGTCATCCACCGCCAGTCGGTAGGCCAGCTCCATCAATGCGGTCGGAGCGCCCGTCTCCGTCGAGTGAATGGTGCCGGTGATGTAGTACACCGGAGTCGATGCGGCGACCAGCGCCGCGGCTTTCGTGTCGTCCATGCCGATGGTGCGCGGGTCGGCGAGCTGGGCCAGCCGCGCGTCGTTCTCCTTCTGGTGCGCCAGTAAGGATTCGTCGGCAATGGCGACCGCGATCATCTCGCGCCCTTCTTCACTGTGGCCGATCGTGACCACCCGCACGCGGGGAGTGGCGGCAGCAAGTGTGCGCATGTACTTGTAGACATCTTCAGCGTAGGGCAGCATGTCCGCCGCCCCGGCAACATCTCCCAGCGTCGCAGCCGGGGTGGGCACCTTGCCGGAGGCGGGTAGGTAGTCGGTCAGCGCCGAGTTGAACTCCGGCCGGGTGGTGTACTTACGGATGCCCGCGGTGTAGGACTCGTCGATGGCCTGATGCGGATCGCGCGCGTAGTCCTGGGCCGGCAGATAGGGTGCAGTGACTGCAATCGTCGCGGCCAAAGTCGCGAGCAGGCAGCAGAGACGCATCAGTTCTCCTCTGGGTAGCGCGTCGCGGCAGGCAGCACACGACGTGCGGATTGACAGGACGCAGCTATCGTAAATGCGGCCTCCCGGAGCGTGGAGAGAGACGTCACATGATCGGGCCTGCGATTGCTACGGGTAGAGGCGCTGCCGGGCCCAGCTATCCCCGCTGCGGATGTAGAGCATGCGGTCGTGCAGACGATGCGGACCGTCGCGCCAGAACTCGATTCGTTCCGCGCGCAGTGCGAAGCCCGTCCACTGTGGCGGGCGCGGTACTTCGCCAGGGTACTGCTGCTCGAGCGCGGCGGCCGCAGCCTCCAGCGTCGCCCGGTCTGCAAGTGGACGGGACTGGCGTGATGCGAGCGCGCCGATCTGGCTCTGGTGGGAGCGACTGTGAAAGTACTGATCCGCCTCTGCCGCAGATACCTCACGGATCCCGCCCTCAATGCGCACCTGGCGCCGCAGCGTCTTCCAGTGCAGACACAGGGCGGCTTGCGGATTGGCGCGCAGCTCCGTGCCCTTCCGGCTCTCTGCATTGGTGTAGAAGACGAAGGAGTCGTCGGTGACACCCTTCAGCAGCACCATGCGAACGGACGGCGCACCTTGGGGTGTCGCGGTAGCCAGCGCCATGGCATTGGGGTCGTTCGGCTCGCTCGCCTCCGCCTCCTGGAACCAGGCACGAAAGCAGGGGAACGGATCCGCCGCCGCGGCGGCGAAGGGGTCGGCCTGATGAGTATGGCTGGGCTGCGAGGGCTCTGGCATGTCTTTCCTCCGAAGCTACCACTCGGAGCCGAACGAGCGCGGCTCCCTCGAGAAGAGGACTTCGTTAGGATCGAAGATATGGCGGAGAGCGCGATGACCAGCAACAGCACGCAGGTAGAGGAGCGGCAAACAGCAGCAAGCAAGCCGCAGCAGACGGGCACGGCGAGAACCGGCGGGATCGACCTGCGCAGCGACACAGTAACCCGGCCCACGGATGCGATGCGTCGTGCCATGGCCGAAGCCGAAGTGGGCGACGACGTCTACGGCGAGGACCCGACGGTATGCCGGCTGGAAGAGCGCGCCGCAGAGATCTTCGGTAAGGAGGCAGCGCTGTTTGTGCCGACCGGCACCATGGGCAACCAGATTGCCGTCCGGCTGCACACCCAGCATGGCCAGGAGGTGATCTGCGAGCGGCGCGCGCATCTGGTGGACTGGGAGATGGCCATGGTCTCTGCCTTCAGCGGCTGCCAGTTGAGACAGGTTGAGGGCGAGCGAGGCGTGTTGCGCTGGCCCAGGATTGCCGCGGCCATTGCTGCCCCGATCTATTACCGCGCGCAGACCGGATTGATTTCGCTTGAGAACACGCACAACATGGCGGGGGGCACGGTGACCCCGCTGGATGTGCTGGAAGAGGTATGGTCTGGCGCAGCGGCGCGCGGCCTGCCGGTGCACCTGGATGGCGCCCGCGTCTTCAACGCAGGCACGGCCCTCGGGCTGCCGGTATCCACGCTGACGCGCGGCTTCGCCACAGTGATGTTCTGCCTCAGCAAGGGTCTATGCGCGCCGGTTGGCTGGTTGCTGGTGGGCTCGCGCTTGTTGATCGACCGGGGCCGCTCTATCCGCAAGATGCTGGGCGGGGGCATGCGCCAGGCGGGTGTGATCGCTGCGGCCGGGCTGATTGCGCTCGAGGAGATGCCGGCGCGCCTTCATGAGGATCATGCGAACGCTCGCTGGCTGGCCGAGCAGATCTCCCACATGCCCGAGTGCGGGATCGACCTGCAGACGGTGCAGACGAACATCGTCATCTTCCGCCCCTTGCAGAAGACGGCGGCGGAGGTAGTGGCGGCGTTGAAGGATCGAGGCATTCTGTGCGGGACGGCAGCCACGGACGAGGTTCGCTTCGTCACGCACCGCGATGCCGGCCGCGCTGCCTGCGAGCAGGCAGTCGAGCAGCTGTGGACGGTTCTCCACGGAGCCCGCAGCTGATGTAGAACGATCTTCAATGCCCGGTACCGGAATTGCTGCAAAGCCGGGATGGTCTGGGTGCTTTCTCGACATTCCGGCGGCGATCGCGGAGGCTGCTTTCGATATAATCAGATGACTATGCCCAGGTACTCGATTGTCGTTCCGTTTCATAACGAAGAAGAGAATGTCACGGCGCTCTATGACCGGCTGAAGGCGGTAATGGAGACGGTCGGCGACAGCTTCGAGCTGGTACTTGTGGACGACGGATCGAGCGATCGGTCCTACAAGCTGCTGGAGGAGATTGCGGCGGTCGACAGCCGCGTGCTGGTCGTCAAGCTGCGCCGCAACTTCGGTCAGACGTCTGCCCTGGCGGCGGGATTCGATCATGCGCAAGGCGAGTTCATCCTGGCCATGGATGGCGATCTGCAGCACGATCCGGACGAGATTCCGAACTTCCTGGCAAAGCTGGAAGAGGGCTATGACGTAGTCAGCGGCTGGCGGAAGGAGCGCATCGACAACTTCATCATGCGGCGGATCCCGTCGCGCTGCGCCAACTGGCTGATGGCCAAACTCTCCGGTGTGGATATTCATGACTTCGGCACCACCTTCAAGGCGTACCGGCGCGAGGTCATCCACAACATTCCGCTCTACGGCGAGATGCATCGCTTTATCCCCGCCCTGGCTGCCTGGTATGGCGCCAGCATCTGCGAGATTCCGATTAAGAACGTGAACCGGCTGCGCGGCAAGAGCCATTACGGCATCTCGCGCACCTTGCGCGTCTTCTTCGACCTGCTGACCATCCGCTTCCTGCTGAAGTACATGACGCGGCCGCTGCACTTCTTCGGCAGCTTCGGCTCGCTGAGCATCCTTCTGGGCGGCGCCATCTCTGTCTTCCTGGCAGCGCTGAAGGTGATGACGCATCAGCATGTGATGGATCAGCACGGGCCGCTGTTCGTAGTCGCGGGTGTGCTGATCCTGGCGGGCATCCAGATGCTGGCCATCGGCCTGCTTGGAGAGCTGCAGGTGCGCCACTATCACACCTCCCAGCAGCGCGCCCCGTACACCATCGACCGGCTGGTACGGCTGCGCTCTCCGGAGGAGCCCAGCATGTTGCGCGAAAATTAATCGCGGACAGCTCTGAATAAAGAGGACGCCAAACGGCGTCCTCTTTGCTTTTGCGCCCGGTTCTGTTTACGGTGAAGCGATGGACGGGCCGGCCTCGCTCCCTGCATCCAGAGGAGTGCTGATCCCGCAGACTGCAGCTCCAAGGACGCCGCACGATGACGCTGACGATGCTCTATGTTCTGTGTGTACTGATAGGCGGGGTGAGCGGTCTGCGCAGCATGACCGGCATCGCCATGGTCACGATTGGTGCACACCTGGGCTGGCTGCACCTGGCCGGAACCGGACTCGGTTTCCTGGCCCGGCCCATCTCGATGTACATCTTCGTCCTGCTTGCGCTGGGCGAGCTGATAGCCGATAAGACACCCGCGATTCCTTCCCGAATTACGCCCGGTCCGCTGGGCGCGCGCGCTGTCTTCGGCGGACTGTGTGCCAGCGCGTTGGCGGTTGCCGCCGGCGCAAGCTGGATTCTGCCCGCGCTGCTGGGGGCCATTGCAGCGGTGGCTGCGGCGTATGCGGGCTACTGGCTACGCCGGACCATCACAATCGGCAACACCAACACCGGCGAGTTGACGCGGAAGCGGGTTCCGGATCTACCTATCGCGCTACTCGAAGATGCAGTCGCAATCCTGTTGGCGCTGTTCGTCATCTCGCGCTTCGGCGCTTAGGAACGGGGCTTCCCGGTGGCAGATCACTACGACGTTTTGATACTCGGCTCCGGCCAGGCGGGCAATCCGCTCTCCTCAGCC
>CAXUMX010000039.1:0-30022 GCA_964252395.1 uncultured Acidobacteriaceae bacterium
CACTCTCACTGCATGGCCGGGGACGTCTTCAGCGCAGTGACCTGCGACTGCCGTGAGTTGCTGGAGCGCTCGCTTGAGCGCATTGCGCAGGCAGGACGTGGCGCACTGATCTACCTGCACAATAGCGGCACGGGATTCGAAGTCGACAAGCGGGTGCAGCCGGCCCGCATTTTGTTGCATCGCGAGACGCGCGCACGGGAGATACACGTCGACACCACCCACGAGGACCGGCACCAACGGGTACTGCGCCAGGTCGGGTTAGGTGGACAGATTCTGGCCGACCTTAACATCCACAAGATCCGCCTTCTCTCCAACACGCCGACCCACGTTCCCGCGCTTGAAGGCTTCGATCTTGAGATCGTCGAGCAGGTGCCCATCCTCGAACCTGCGCGGCCGTAGGCGCAGCCTGCTACCCAGTTACAGTCTGGGATGAAGAATCCTTCAGATTAGGACACAGTGTATGGCGAGCCAGGGAACGCGGGAGCTTGCGGTAAGGAAGAGGCCGGTGCAGACGCGATCTGCCGAGACGGTCCAGGCCATCTTCGACGCGACTGCCCAGGTCTTGCTGGCTGTCGGCAGCGCCCGGCTAACCACGACGCGTGTAGCGGCGCGTGCGGGAGTCTCCGTCGGAACGCTGTACCAATACTTCCCCAACAAGCAGGCGTTGCTGCATGCGGTCATGACGCGTCACCTGGAGAATCTGTCCGAAGCCGTACAACGGGCGTGCCGGCAGTGCCGCCGCGTTCCACTCGAGCACAGTATGGATGCGATCGTGGACGCCTTTGTGACGGCGAAGTTTGAGCGACCGGAGCTCTCGCTCGCCCTTTACTCTGTCAGCGGTGAGCTGGATGGCTTGCGGATCTCAAGAGAGGTGATGGACCGCGCGCGAACGGCACTGGCAACCGCCTTGGGCACGAATCTGGATCTGCCCGCCGGCCACTTGGACTCGATTGCAACGCTTCTGATCTCCGTCATTGCCGGCACCAGCCGGCACCTGCTTGAGACTGGCGCGACCCCAGCGCGGATCGATGAGCTGCGGGATCAGCTGAAGCTACTGTGCGGAAGCTATCTGGTGCGGATGGCCGCGGAGAGCGCCTGCCGCGCAGCGTCTTGAGCGGCAGTCCTGAACCGACAAAATTAGCTCTGGGTGCTCCAAACGTAAGGACGCCACCCGGAAGGATGGCGTCTTTCCGGCGCAGAGCTCGTCTACAGGGTGGATTCGATCTCGAATCCCCAAGCCTCAAGCAGCGCTTCCGGGATGTACTTCGAGTTCTTGTTCCGCCGTGCCCACTCGCGCAGACGGGTCGAACGAACATACTGATCCGGAGTCAACTTAAACTCCTTCACTACTTGTTCGAACGAAGTCACTGTAGGGACGACCGGACCGATGGGTTCCGGCTTTCCCCAATTTGGGTTACCGCGACGCTTTGCCATTCGCTGTTCCTCAACGTGGAAGAATGATGGGCAGAGAGCAGTCTCGACGGGCTGCTTCCTTTTCGGCGCTCACACAGGACGGCGCTCGATGCTCCTGACCCACAAGTAAGAATACCCTGATTTTCATCAAAAAGCAATGCTAGGGAAGGACTTACCCGCCAGCCGGTCAAGGCGGTCACCGGCTCGAATGATCAAGTAAGTACTGCCGCTCTGCATCCGGACCAGGCCGACATGTCGATAGGCGAGCCGGTCCAGGTGAGGATGACGCTGCGCTATCCCGAACGAAGTACAACCAAGAATCGCCGAATACAACGACCGTGCCATTCACGTCCTCGTGCCCTGTGTACGACCCTGATGCCAGGAATCTCATAAGACAACAGACCTCCGTCGCCGGGGAGCACACACATGGATCTCACGTACCGCTTCCGCTATCTCCTTTACTTCGCTGCTTTCATGTTGGTTATGTCCGTGTGCTTCGTCTACGCGGAGCCGGCTTCGCCATCTCATCTGCTCTTCCAGGTGGCTCCACAGCACTCCGGTTTTCTGAACACCAGCGGGGCAGAGCCCAGCTTCGACGCCGGGATGCTCGCGGTTGCGGAAGCGCCCTCCATATCCCCGGAGCTGCTGCAGCGCGTCATGGAACAGGCACGCCCACGTCACACCTTCTTCCGCCGCAGCCGTCGGACTCCCCTCCTCCTGGCACAGCCGGCCTCTACACAAAACCAGTCTGCCCTGCCCACAGTCGTACCCGGCCAGCCCTAGACTTGGCCCCACACTAGACCTCATCCTCTGCACTGCGCCCTCCTCCATCCTGATCTCTGCTACGCTCGGGCACGCAACCTATCTCTCCCCCTCTGGCTCTAACAGGCAACGGCGCCGCAAGCATGAGCGCTGCCCGGTCCTGCTGTGCAACAGGAGAGACTGCGAAGACGACAGGAGGAAGTACCGCATGAGTGCATTTAAGTTCTGGTCCGCTTTTTCGATTGGGGTTGCTGCCGGCACGGCTGTCGCGCTGGCCTATGCGCCGCGCACCGGCGATAAGACGAGAAAGCAATGGAAGCGCAAGTTCGATGACGCAAGCGACTACCTGAGCGGAGATTTCAGCAAGCAGGCTTCCAAGGTCTACTCCCGCGCCAAGGATGTCGCGGATGATGTGGTCTCCCAGGCCGACGTCATCGCTCGCAAGGTATCGAAGAGTGCAAGCAAGATGGCCGATTCCTTCTCCTAGCCCATTCCATCTGCGCACACCCGCGTGGGGCCGCCGGGCCCGGAAGCAGTGTGCCCTCGCGGGTGCGTACGAAAGCGCTACTCTGAACGCATGAGTAGTGATCGCGAGGAAGTGACTTCTCCTCTCGCTGAGAACCGGCCGGCGCGCACCCAGCCAGTCGAGCCAAAGCAGTTTCGCGCTGCAGACCAAGCCTTCATTGCATGGGTGGATGGAGCCTTTGCAGATGCGGCGGCGCGCAGCGGCCCGCACCTGCTGTGCCGCCCTGGGTGCAATCAGTGCTGCGTAGGCGTCTTCGCGATCGGCCCTGCAGACCGCGCGCGGATTCTCCGAGGCTGGGCAGACCTGTCTGTCCAAGAACCGGAACGGGCGCTCGCTATCCGCGCGCGGGCAGAGGCATCCTGGCAACGGCTCTCTGCAGAATTCTGGCCGCTGATGCGGACGAGGCCTTCGAGGCGTTTGGAAACGATGAGGTGTGCCCCGCGCTCGACCCGCTACGCGGAACCTGCGATTTATACGAGGCAAGGCCTCATACCTGCCGCGTCTTCGGGCCGCCGGTCGAGACAGAGGGCGGTTACGGGATGTGCGAACTCTGCTTCACTCATGCAACGCCGAGCGAGATTGCGGTGGCGGCGATTGCGCCGGAGCCGCCTGAAGCAGGTTCCAATCTGGACGAATTCGCCGTCCTTTCCGGAGTGCCAGCGGGTGAGAGCATCCTCGCGTTCGTGCTTGCGGGCATGTAGCCGGCAGGCTGCAAGCCAAGACACGGCTGAGCGCTGGTAGAAATTACTCGGAACGTGGATGGCCAGCCAAGAGGCTTCTCGTCCAAAGTTCTGTCATTTCGCTCTTCCCATTTCGAGCGCGATACGACGCCGAACAGGGCTTTAAAGGAGGCAAATTGTGGGTACTTTGACCAGAGTAGTAATCGTTTAGTACTCAAATGTAGCGGTAAGAGTACTAAAACCTCGGCATGGTGACCACGCGAGTACCATTGCTCGGTGTCAATTCCTTTCTTGCCGTTGTACTTTTGGGTGCATCGCAGGCGTCACTCACGCGGCGACACTCTACTGAGGCGAGTAAAAAGTGAAAGTCGACGAGAGATCTATTTACCCGAACCTGAAGCTGACGATCTACAAGACGGGCATTCGGCAGAACCGCCTTGCCAAGCTCGTCGGCATTCATGAGGCTTACCTGAGCCGCATCGTTAACGGCAGCCGCGAGCCAGGCGAAGCACTGCGCCAGTCCATTGCCGCGGCCCTGCATTCTGAGCCCGAGTGGCTCTTTGAACGCGAGAAGGTAGTTGCCTTCCCCAACGTTCTTCGCGAAGACCGTCAGGCCTCCTGATCGTCCTAGCTTTTTGGGAGCGCTGGCCCTCCACGCAGTCTCCAGCTCTGTTCCGCTGCACTACCTGACGTTCTGATTCATCTTCCCTGGTTCTTTACACCTGCAACAATTGCAAGACTGTCCTAAGACTGCTTAGGTTCTCCGCGGTTCGACGGCGATCTCAGACCGTCAGCCGCGGATTCACTCTCGATCTCCCTAAGAATTCCTAATCAACCTGCATTCGGCGTAGGCGTATACCGCGAATCAACCCACACGCCTACCTCGTTATCAACACCAGCGTAACCACGATTCGAGTCGCGCGTCACTGCGCCCTGCTGTTCTCACCAGACATTTTGCCTACTTCACGGCACACTGTTGCTATCTGAAGCAGGACAAATGAATGCGCAATGGGGAGCCCACCGGCTCCCCACTTTTTTGCTGCGCTTCGGGCTCCCCTGCTAGAGTCCGAGTCCGCCATCCACAGACATGATCTGGCCGGTGATGAAGCGCGGACCCGTGGCGAAGAACAGCACGGCCGCGGCCACATCGTCCGCAGTACCGTTGCGCTGCATGGGCGTCTTGGCCGCGAAATGCTCGTAGCCGGCGTCGACCTCTCCGTTGACGATCATGCCTGGAGCCACACAGTTGACGCTAAGGGCGGGCGCCCAGGCCTTGGCCATCGTCTGTGTCAGCATGTGCAGGGCTGCCTTCGAGACGCAGTAGTGCCCGTGCGTGGCCCAGGGGTGGATGCCGCCCAGCGAGCCGATGTTAATGATGCGGCCCTCCCGCGCGGCCAGTTCCGCATAGGCCGCCTGTGCCACCAGGAACGGTCCCCGCGTGTTGGTCGAGTGCATGGTGTCCCATTGCTGGGGCGTGATCTTCTCGAGCGGCGTCGTCTCAAACAGGCCTGCGTTGTTGACCAGCAGGTCGAGCCGTCCCATCTGGGCGATGCAAGCCGACACCGCGCGCTGGACACTCTCCGGATCGGTGACATCGCATTGCACGGCTCCGGCGCGCACGCCGTACTTTCCCAGTGCGTCGACGGTTCCTTGTGCCTCTGCCTCAGAGTTCCGGTAGGTGATGACGACATCCGCCCCCTGCTGCGCCAATGCCAACGCCAGTGCGCGGCCGATCCGTTTCGCGGCACCGGTAACCAGCGCAGCCTTGCCTTCCAAACGTTCCATAGACCTGAATTCTATCGGGACCGAACCGCGATCCTTCCATCCGCCCGGACGCTCGACTGCGCCGGATCAAGAACCGGTGTCGCAGCCCCGCCGACGCGGGAGTCCGCGCAGCCGTAAAAGAGCAGCCAACGATGGCGAAACCAAACCAGTCCCTCTGCAAAGGTGGTGCCGGCGGCGTATTGCCCGCTCCTCTCCCAGGGCAGCTCCGGCTGGAAGAACGGCAGGCGGCTGCGCCCCAGCAGTTTCGCTGGATTCTTGGCAGAAAACAGCGCCTGACCTACTGCGTACGTTCCAGGAGCAAGCAACGGGTCTGGCTCGCGACCTTCTGCCGTCGCGGCGGCCGTATTGTCCCGGGCTGCCATCGGTGCGGAGGGGTTCGCATTCTTTCCGTTGTAGATCAGCACGATGCCCGCCCTGGTGAGCACCGGTGGCGGCCCTACCTCTGGCAGCCCGCTGTCGAAGCGGCCAGCACGCGGACGCAGCAGCACCCTGGGCCGACCCTGCGCATCGAGCACCGGCGTCCAGTGAATCAGGTCCTCGGAGGTGGCGAGGTGAATTTCGCCCTCGCCCCAGTACATCCAGTAATGTCCGTTCACCCTGGCGGCGACGCAGCGCTGGTGTGTGACGCACTCGGTGAGAATGCCGGCGGACTTGTACTTCAGGCCTGCGTACCGCTGCATGCCGAACGCGGGACCGTACTTGGTCCAGGTGTGCAGGTCATGCGAGGTGGCGATACCGACTCGGTAGGTTTGGCGATTCCACTGCGTGTACGTGATGACGTAGGAGCCGTCCGGCGCCTCGACGATCCTCGGGTCTTCTGTGCCGCCGGGCCACTCGCGCTCCTGCTGGTTGTCCTTTGCGGGGTAGAAGACCGGGGCGGGCTCCCTCGTAAAGTGCTCGCCGTCATCGGAGACGGCCAGGCCCAGCCGGGAGGTGTGCATGCCGATCTGCATGGCGCCGCTGTCATCCTCCGCTCGATAGAGCACGTAGATCCGGCCATCGCGTACGACGGCGGCAGGGTTGAACGTGTGCAGAGCCTCCCAATGGACGACCTTGCCGAGAATTGGGTCGATGAACGATGACTCCGGCCGGGCGGTAATCAGAGGCTGCGCGTCGGCAGCGCGGCGGAACGGGCCGAGCATCCAGGGGTCGCTGGTCGTGGATACGTTCCCAGCCGCGGTTGCGGGCTCGCCGGCCCTATTGGCGCCAGCGGCTGTAATGGGTGCCGGTAAATCCATGGCCACCAGGACAAGTGACAGCAACAGGCAGGCGATCGTTCGCATGGTCCTGGCCACTCTACCAGCGTGGTGCGCGACGCGCCTTGACGTGTACCGGGCGCAAGGCCTAATCTGCTAGTAGAGGCGAACAAATGGCGAATATAAAGGCCAGCACCCTCCCCCTCTTCCCGGAAGCCCGGCTACCCGGCGCTGCCGGTCCGAAGTCGCCCGCCGTGGGTATCGCCGCGATGGCCTCGCACTCCGGGCCGCTCGATCAGGGGCACCTGGTTGAGTTCCGGTCCCTGCCGGTGCGGTCCATCCTGAACCGCAGCACCTCGCGGCGCGGCCTCAGTTTCGCCTGGAGCATCAATCCTTACCGCGGCTGCGAGTTTGCCTGCCGGTACTGCTACGCCCGGTACACCCATGAGTTCATGGAGCTGCGCGATCCGGATGACTTCGAACGCAAGATCTTCGCCAAGGACAACGCCGCCTGGCTGCTGCGGCAGGAGCTGAAGCAGGTCGGCAAAGGTGAGGAGATCGCGATCGGCACGGCGACGGATCCATATCAACCGATCGAGCGCAGAATGCGCATCACGCAGAGTCTGCTGGCGGTGCTGGCCGACCAACGCGGTCTACAGATCGGCATTGTGACCAAGTCGGCGCTGATTGCACGCGATCTGCGGCTGCTGTGTGAAATCGCGCGCACCAACGAGCTCACCATTCATCTCACGATCACGACCGATGACCTGCAGCTGGCCCGCTTGCTGGAACCGCGGGCACCGCGGCCGGACCTGCGCTTCGCAACTGTGCGGCGGCTGCGTGAGGCTGGGTTGCGCGCGGGTGTGCTCTGCTCTCCGCTGCTGCCGGGGCTCACGGATACTGGCCCGTCGCTCGACCGCATGGCAGGCCTCGCAAGAAAGGCGCGGGCGTGCTTCTTCCATGCCAGCCCACTGTTTCTGAAGCCGTGCTCCAAGGCGACGTACCTTGCCTTTATCCAGGAACACTTCCCTGCTCTGGAACCGTTGTATCGTGCACGGTATGAGAGCGAGGCGTTTGTGCCGCGGGCCTATGCAGATCGCTGCCGCGACCTGGTGCGCGCCGCCTGCCGCAAACATGGGCTGGATCAACGGCGAGATGATGCGCTGCTGACGCGCACTATCGGCTACCAGCCTACTGCAGCCTCAACCGAAGGTCAGCTGTTCCCTGCTTCCGCGCTCGCGGGCGTTCCGCGCAAGCCACCGGAGCGAGCATTCCGCTACTCGCTCTAGAACAAGGCCGCGACGGCTCGCGAATTAGCTGAAGCTTCAGCGGGTGATGATGACTTCGTAAAGATTGTCTTTGGCGAGAAAGAACTTGCAGCCGGCGTAGCGCTCGAACGTTTTCTCGATGCTGCGGTTGGTGAATGCGCGCCGCATCGGCACCTTCAAACTCTCCTGCAGATCGATCGCATCCGTTTCGCTGATGTGATAGCGGCAGTAGGCGGTGTTCTCGCCGGTCTGCTTATTATGAAATAGCGCCAGCACCTTACCGCCAGGCCGCATGGATGAGCGCAGACGATCCACCAGCGGTTGAACCAGCGGCTCTGGCAGATAATCGAGCGTTGTCCAAAGCAGAACTGCATCGAACTCACGACCGGAGAAGTCGAAGTTCTGTTCCAGAAACGCTTCAACGTCGTAGACGGGATCGCCACCCTCTTCGGGCACCTTCATCCAATCCGGCTTCAGCGCCTCAGGCACCAGGTCCGCCATGTATACGCTGTGACCCGCATTGGTTAGCAAATTGATGTTAGTCGGCGAGGTGGGTCCAATATCCAGCACGCGCAGGCCGCTCTCGGAAAGCAACTGCTTCCGAAGTGCGGACCAGCCGCTGGAGTGGCGGGCAATGCGGGGACCGCTGAGCACAGTGGGAGTGCTGCCCGCCGAGTCTTCCTTGGTACGCTGAAATGGATTTCGGAACACGTGTGCTCTGGTTTCTCCCACCGTCGGGCTGCATCAATCCAGACGGCACATTGGCTTTACTACTGCTGCTGCTGCGCTGGCTTCTGCCCGGTTGCCTGAACCAGGTCTACCTTGCCCTTGAAGTTAGAGTTCTCCTCAATAGAGAGGCGGGCTGCCGTGATGTCACCCGTCAGCGTTGCGCCCTGTCGCAGTTCCACCTTGCCTGAGGCGCGAACATCGCCCTGCAACACGCCGACGATAATCACATCCTTGGCCGAAACATTCGCGGCTACCTTCGCGTTCTGACCGATGGTCAGGCGGCTCTCGCTCAGGATAATCGTCCCCTCCACGACTCCGTCGACCAGCAGATCCTCACTGCCGTTCAACTCGCCGCGTATCTGGACTGACTTCCCGATCACTGCCGCGCCGGACTCCCCTGCCGCCATAACTTGGTCTCTCCTCACAAATTCGAGCCGCAGTTTGCGGCGTTCCCACTCTGAGCGCACTATACGCAACACGGCAACTGCGCCGCAACCCTGCGCGCTGCGCTGCGTCTCACAGTAGTGGCCTCATGGCTGGTACGCTTGAACCTCGAACCGCGACGATTGAAGGAGACTCGATTGCGAAGGACTCTCACTCGATGTGCCATCTCGTGCTTCACCTTCGTCACTCTTGCGGCTGCGACGCAGCCGTTACTCCTAGCGCAGCAGCCAGCTTCTGACCCCGTTGCACTGGTGCGCGCTGCTTCGTGGAACGAGCTGCACGCAACCAATGGGAAGACGCCCTTCCGTTTTCGCATCCGCAAGCAGGATGAGAACGGCATCACTACCAAGGACATCATCGAAACCAAGGACGGCGATGTTGCGCGGCTGATCGCGGTCGACGACAAGCCGCTGACACCGGAACGCGCGACACAGGAGAAGCAGCGCCTGGATAACCTGCTGGCACATCCGGATGTGCAGGCGCACCGCCACAAGAAAGAGGTGGAGGATAGCGACCGATCCAACGGAATGATCCGTCTGCTGCCGGACGCCTTTCTCTACACCTATGCCGGGGAGGTGACTACACCCAGTGGGCCGGCATGGCGGCTTACCTTCCAGCCCAATCCGAACTTCATTCCTCCTAACCGGGAGGCTGAGGTGTATCACGGGATGGCCGGCGAGTTGTGGATCGACTCCGCACAGAAGCGAGTAGCCAAGCTGGACGCGCACCTTATTGCCGACGTGAACTTCGGCTGGGGTATCGTCGGAAGACTGTTCAAGGGCGGCACCATCCTGGTGGAACAGCGTGATGTGGGTGAGAACCACTGGGAGAGCACGCACCTGGGGCTGAACCTGCACGGCAAGATCCTGATGATGAAGAACCTGAACATCCAGACCACCGAGGACAGCTCCATGTTCGCGCGGGTAAGCCCGACGCTCACCTATCAGGACGCGATTCGTATCCTTGAAGGCGAACAGCACTAAGCGGCTGGATCAGGAGAACGGCTCTGAGCGCGCGACGGGGGCCAGGCGCATCCTAGCCTCCAGTGGCAGCGCGGTCGGCTGCTGGAGGAGATAGGCATGATCAACCGTTCATCGAGCCGCCAAATCAAGCCGGCGCACTCATTGCTTGCAGCCGCGAGTGCCGCCGTGCTGACCCTGCCGCTCTCCGGATGCCTGGTCGCGGGCTGGTCAAGCCAAGGTGGCGGCTTCATCTGGCCAGGCGGCGCACTCGGCGTCATCGTTCTGCTCGCACTGCTCTACTTCCTGCTTCGCGGCAGATAAATCCGGCGCTGCTACTTCTTGTTGCCCGGACCCCAAGCAAGGCGCAGGCCGCTGCGAAAGGTAAACGGCAGGGACGGGTACCCTATGGGACCGATGTGCTGGTCGCTGACCAGGTTGTCGAGTTGCGCAAAGACGCCGAGCCATGGGCGCACCTGATAGCTGCCGCCTACGTCAATCTTGGCGTAGGCGGAGTCCAGGTTGCGATTGGGCAGCAGAAGCGAGTTGTCTCCGGCGAGGCTTGAGAAGGACAGGAACGTCGAGTCATCGCTGCGGCTGGCAAACGAACCCTGCACCTGTCCAAACCACTTGCCACCGTTGTAGGTGACACCTGCGAAGCCGACATGCGGCGGCCGGCGGAAGGGACGCGCACCGATCAGCGGCGAAGACGCGCCTATCAGGATTCCGGGCAGCAGCGGGTTCTCCGTCGGCCGCAGGGCGTCCGAGGCGAAGGAGCGCACGACCACCGCATCCGTGTAGGTGTAGCCGCCCCTGGCGAAGATGTGACGCGTGATCTGCGACTGCAGCTCCAACTCCGCGCCCTGCGCACGATAGTCGAGAGAGTTGACGTCGGTTCCGAAGGCGAAAGACTGATTCAATGTGTCGACGACAGCCTGCGGCACACCCAGGCCCAGCAGATCGTTGGGACTGACAAATTCAACCTGATTGGTGAACGAGTTGTGATAGTAGGTTGCGTTCAACAGCAGCCGCTGCGAAAAGAAGCTCTGCTCCACGCCACCGTCATAACTGCGGGACTGCTGGCCCGCGATTGGACCTATGTGAAATTCATCAGCAATCGCACCCGCGCCGTTCGCCTCCAGCGTCGCGCGCAATGAACCCAACTGGGAGAACAGGTCCGGCTCTTGTACTCCTTTGGAGAAGTTGAACTTCAGCTTGGTGCCGTGCGCGATACCGGCCCCAGGGCGTATCGGGAAATAGGCGACGCCCACACGCGGCTGCCCCACTGTTCCGTACAGCTGATTCTTCTCAACGTCGCCGCTAAGTGTGTAGAAGAAGCGGTTCTTGAAATCGCCCGAGAACTGACCGATGTAGTCGTAATTGCTGCGCTCCAACTGATCCGCCGTAGGAAAGCTGGGATCAGGGAAGTTGAAGCTGCCGCGCTCATTGATGTACCGGAAGCCGATCAGGCCGGTCAGGTGCGGCGTAAATCGGTAGTCGCTCTGGAAGTAGAGTTGGTCGCGATTGCTGGCGGAGTCGCTGCGGTTGGGGTAGTTGCCGGCAAAGTTCAGGATCGCCTGGCCGGAGGCGGTGAAGCCGTTGGCGCCGCGAATCACCACAGGCAGCCCGTAGTAGTTCGTTGTAGGGCCGAAGCCGGAGTCGGTGGTGATGGGAATTCCCGCCGGGTACCACTGCGCGAACTGCTCCCGATTGCGAGTGAGCCCGTAACGCACCAGGTTGTGCCACGACTCGCTCGTCTGGTTCTCAATAGTTCCGGAGAAGTAGATGTTCTGGTCGCTCTGCTTGCCATCGTTGGTGACGGCGTACAGGTTGTAAGCGCCCGGCAGACCGACCGCAGCATCCGTATGGCGCGCCGTCAGGCGCAGCGAAGTCGCGCTGGTAATGGCGTAGCCCAGGTTCGCAGTCTCGGTGTTCAAGTGATATTCGTCCTGCGGAAGCGCGTTTGAAGAGCGCAAGGCAGAGAAGCCGCCGTAATAGTCCAGCCGGCGGAAGGTGCCGCCCGCCTGCACCTGGTTGCGATAGGTGTGGAAGTTGCCGGCATCGCCCTCGTAAAGAATCGAGGGGAACGCAGTGGAGCCGCGCGGTGTCTCGAAGTTCACGACACCGGCCGCCGCGTCGGAACCGTAGAGCGTACTGTTGGCACCGCGATAGATTTCAAAGCTGCGAATACCGGTGGTGGAGACATCTGCGTAATCGAAGGTCCCGCCAATGTTTTCTATTGGAACGCCGTCGAGCACCACACGGTTCGCGGTGGAACTGCCGCCGCGCACGAACAACGAGGTGATGCCGCCATACTGCCCCTGCTGGACCACAAAGACGCCGGGCGCCTGCCGCAGTGCGTCGGTCACGATAGCCCGATTACGAAACTCCGGCTGCTGCACTGCGGTGATGGAGCCGCTGACCTGGGCCTCGGGCGTGGGAGTGGCCGTGGCGGTGACCACAACTTGCTGGTTGACGCGCTCTGGTTCCAGCACGACATTCTGCACGTGCTGGTCGAGCACGCCGGCGTAGAACGAAGGCGTGGCGATCTGACGGAAGGTCTGGCTCACCACGATAACGTAGAAGTGTCCTGCATCTCCGGTGCGCAGCGTGTATGTGCCGTCCGGCAGGCTGCGCGCGTTGGAAACAACTCTGCCCGCCTCCACCAGCGCAAGTTCCGCGCCGCTCACGGGCGCGCCCAGCGTGTCGGTCACGCGTCCGCGAACTTCGGCGGGGATGGTGGTGTTGCAGCAAGCACCCAGCTGCAGAGTGGCTACGATTGAGGCGCGCGCTACGCGCGCGGGGCGAAAGGGCACTCGAACGATCTCCTTCTATTGATAGCGAAAGACTCAGGCCTGCAGCTGCTGCGCAATGGACCTGGTCAGAGGTGTGTCGACGCCGCCGGTATGCAGCGTGGTGACGGTTTCCACCAGCACCAGTCCGCACTCCTCGGCCGCGAGCGGGTTGTGCAGAGTGCCCTTCGGAACCACGTAGAAGTCGCCCGGCCCCAGGGTTACGGATTTCGCCTCAAACTGGAGGGTCAGGCTGCCGTAGACCACGAGGAACATCTCGTCCTCTGCCTCATGCTGGTGCCAGGCGAGCTCACCCTTGATCTTGGCGACCTTGATGTACTGATCGTTGACCTGTCCAATCACGCGAGGCGACCAGTAGTCGGTCACGCCCTCCAGGGCTTTACGGAAGTTGATTGGCTGGTCCCGGGTCACAGGGAAGGTCACAGGGAACGATCCTCCTGAGTCGAGGATACTAAAGCTGTATGACCGGGCATCTGACCCGCCCCTCGCCGGTGCACCGAGACACCGGGTCTGATCTGCACCGTCGCCGGTCGACAGCATACGGACAACCCTTGAAGGTACTGGTGGGAGCGTGAGCTGCGCCGCAATTAGACCGGCTGCGCCGGTGACGCTCCCGCCCTTTCCAAAGCCTTCGCCGGAGACGTACACTTCTGCGCACGCTGTTATGACCGCCGCCACTCGCACCGTAAACGCACCCAGCATCTCCGCACCGCAGGCGGCAGGTCTGCTGCCGCGGTATCACGCCGTCGATGTCCTTCGTGGATTGACCATCGCCTTCATGATCCTGGTCAATAACAATGGCGATGAACACCTCGCATTCTGGCCTCTGAAGCATGCGCAGTGGAACGGGTTTACACCAACCGACCTGGTGTTCCCGACCTTTCTCCTTCTGGTGGGAACGGCGATTGTCTTCTCAACCGAATCGCGACTGAAGCGCGGGGCGACCCGCATCTCTTTGCTCGGTCACGTTGTGCGCCGCTCCATCATTCTGTTTGTGCTGGGCGTGTTGATCCACGCATTCCCCTTCTTCCATGTCCACACGATGCGCTTCTACGGAGTGTTGCCGCGCATTGCCCTCTGCTACCTGGTGGTGGGCAGCCTCTACCTGTTTTTGCGAACGCCGGACTCCGACCTACCTGGCGGCCGTCCCGCGATATGGGACAAGGTCGGGCTGCTGGTTTTATCCCTTGTTGGCTATTACCTGCTGATGCGGTTTGTACCGGTGCCAGGCTTCGGGGTGCCCGGGCGCGATATACCGTTGCTGGACCCGGACCGCAACCTGGTCGCGTGGCTGGACCGCAGCATCTTCAGCGCGAACCACCTGTATGAGCACACGCGCGATCCGGAGGGCCTGCTCTCGACCATTCCGGCACTCGGAACTACTGTCATTGGCGTCCTGGCAGGGCTCTTCCTGCGCTCCAGCCGCCCTGACCTGCAGAAGGTCTTGGGACTGGCCACGGCTGGACTCGGTGGCGTGGTGCTGGGTCTGTTATGGAACCCGTGGTTCCCTATCAATAAGAAGCTGTGGACTTCCAGCTACGTGCTATTCGCCGCGGGCTGGTCATTGCTGCTACTGGCGCTGTTCTGGTACTTGCTGCAGGTGCGGCGGAAGGATGATGCTGGCCCGGCGGTCGCACCCCGCTGGACCTCGCCCCTGATGGTGTTCGGTACCAACGCCATCACTGCATACGCGTTATCGGAGCTGATGAGTGCCGGCCTTGACCACGTGATGGTGGCGCCGCATGTCAACGTGCTGCACTGGTACTACCTGCAGCTCGCCAGCATCATTCCCTCGCCGCCCGTCGCTTCGCTGGTCTACTCGCTGACCTACGTGCTGGTCTGCTGGCTGGCCATGTTGCCCCTCTACCGCAAGAAGATCTTCATTAAGATCTAAGGGCCTTGGGTAATTGTGCCGAAAAAGTGAAAGGCCGCTGGAGTACCCCAGCGGCCTTTCACTTTGGTTGGGAGTTTACGCCTCGTCGCGGACGACGCTCATGCCGGGAATGCGGCGGCGCGAGCGATCCACGTAAGCGGCCCGGGCGTGCAACAGATCGGTAAGTTGTTTGCCGTGCAGAGTAGAGCCGCCGCCCAACTGCCGCACGACCAGGCAGATCTGCGCGAAGTGCTCCACCGTCTCCATCTTCATCAATGCGTCCATCAGTGAGCTGCCGTAGGTGACGACCCCGTGGTGGGCCAGCAGCACGGCATCGTGCTCCTGCAGGAAGGGCAGCAGAGCCTCCCCCACTTCGTGGGTGCCGGTGGTGGCGTAAGCCGCCAGCGGGATGGTTCCAAGCGTCATCACCACCTCGGAGCACAGCGGCTGATCCAGGGCCATGCCGCTCGAGGCGAAGGCGGTCGCGAAGACCGGATGCGCGTGCACCACAGCCTCCACATCCGGGCGCTCACGGTAGATGGTCAGGTGCATGCCGATTTCACTGGTGGCACAGCGGTCACCCTGCAGGTGCCGCCCCTCCATGTCGACAACCACCAGGTCGGTGGTGCCAATGGCGCGCTTGGAGCAGCCCGTCGGCGTGACCAGCACCCGGGTACGATCCAGCCGTGCAGAGAGGTTGCCAGACGTGCCGGGAGCGAAGCCCAAGGCATGCAGATCTGCACTGAATCCGGCGAGTTGATCGCGCAGGGTAGCTTCGCTGCGCATCTGCCCGATTGGCGGCATGCTCTCACACATGCCGTTAACTCGTGCGTCCATGGTCTGGGTCATGATGGCCTCTTTGCTTCTAGGATGTTGAAGGGAGACTGCGTGGACGGGAATACCACGGAAGGTCGCCGGAAATGCCGCCACAGCTGCCCTGCCCGGTCCGAAGCCTTAAATAGATGTCCCGCTGTCAGGGGGCCAAGCACGCGGTGGTGCCCGACGGCCGATAGTCCCAGGGTGGCAATGCAGCCGCACTGCCCGCAATCCGGATCCCCGCCAAACTGGCAGGGCGTGATCCTGGTCTTCAGATCGGCCGAAACGGTATGGGTGGTTCGCGCGAAGATGCAGTCATCCGGGCTGGCAGGGGGCCGGGCGATCTCACGGATGACCGCGTCCGCCATATCCAGGACCGGATACTGTCTACGCAACCGCAATAGCTCCTCCATCACCGCTGTACGCTGCCCGGCCGAGAGTATCTCCGGGCCCGTGGCGCCACGCTGCGGAGTGAACAGGCTGAACCATACTCTCTTGATCTCCGGTCGCGCGCTCCAAAAACTGAGGAACTGCTCAAGATAGCCACTGGTGGAGGCGATCTGTCCGGTAATCGTACAGTGGATGGTCACGGATGCATCGGCAATGTTTTTGAGAATGCGTTCATAGGTGGCCGGCTTGCGGCGCTCATCGTGCTCCGCTTGGAGACCGTCGATGGAGACGACGACGTTGAGCCGGGGGAACCGCTTCCACTCGGGCGGAATGACCCGGAAGGCGCTGGTGACTACCTGAGTGTGAATGCCGCGGGCTTCCAGCTGCGGCAGAATCTGCTCGAGCTCGCGATAGCGCACCAGCGGATCGCCCCCTACCAGCGAGACATGCAATGGACGGAGGTCATCGACGACCCGGAGTACCCCATCCACCAGCTCCTTCCCGCGGAAGTCGGAGAGCTGGCGCAGTTCCATCTCTCCGCCCAGGTGCGCCGGATCGAACGCGTAGCAGCCGGGGCAGCGCAGCGGGCATTCTTTGGTGATTTCTATGGAGAGTGAAGGTCGGCGGCCGGAGAGGATCGCGCTCCAGGCTTGGTATACGTCTGATGTTTTCATGAGGCCCTCAGTCCTGCCCCGTCGAGGTTGGGCAGGCACCGGATTAAATGCTGCAGATCGTGCACTCGGCCGGTAAAGAGAACACGGACCGCAGATCGTGCGGGCACACGCCTGGAATCAGATGCGCAGCGGGGTGGTCACGTGTGTACCGGCGACCGCGGGCCTCGCTCTTCGCGCGAGCGCGAATATGCCTCCCTGAGACTCCGCTGCGGAGCCGCTCTTCAGCTGCCATGTTCGCAGCCCATCGCGCAGCAGGACGACAAACTCGCGCAGAGCAAGAAGGGTATGTAGGAGCAAGGCAGCAATGGGCTGCGTCAGGCTGCGCTCAATGGCTAGCAGAACCAGTCCAGCGAAGAGCAATGTGGAGAGCAATGTGAACTCGACATCACTGCCGCCGCGCAGGAAGTGATCCCAGTTCCAGAGCGATTCAGTAAGCGGCATCACAAGAATCAGCACGCTGGTCAGCAGCAGCAGCAGGCGAACGGCTGGCCGAATCCACTGGGCGGCATCGGCCAGCGATCCGCGATACCACAAGCTGCGAACTGCAACCAAAAGCGCCCTCGTCACCGATGCATTGCGGAACTGAAAAAGATCCCGATTGCGGTGTCTTCAGCGTGACACAGTCAGCAACGCATGTCGAGAGCAGGCCGGAACCATGCGCGAGGCCGGCTCTGCGCCATGTTTCAATGGAAGAAAAGGAACGATACTGTGCCCCTGAACTGCGGAATTGTCGGTCTGCCCAACGTGGGCAAGAGCACCATCTTCAACGCGCTTACCTCGGCCAAGGCCCAGGCTGCGAATTACCCCTTTTGCACGATCGACCCCAATACCGGGGTGGTGACCGTGCCGGATGAGCGGCTGGACAAGATCGCTGCCCTCATCAAGCCCAAGAGTCTGGTGCCCACGACGATGGAGTTCATCGATATCGCAGGTCTGGTCGAGGGCGCGTCCAAAGGTGAGGGGCTGGGCAATCAGTTCCTGGGTCACATCCGCGCCACCGATGCCGTCGCACATGTGGTCCGCTGCTTCGACGATCCGGAGGTTGTGCACGTCGCGGGCGCGGTGAATCCCCTGCACGACATAGAGATCATCAATACGGAATTGCTGCTGGCAGACCTCGATACCGTCGAGAAGCGAAACACCAAGGTGGAGCGCGCCGCCAAATCTTCGGCTGACGGCAAAGCAAAGGCGGAGCATGCGGTCTTGCAGAAGCTGCTGGCTGTGCTGCAGGCCGGCAAGCCCGCCCGCACCGCAGAGTTAACCGATGATGAAAAGCTGATTGCACGGGATCTGTTCTTGATCACCTCAAAGCCGCAGCTATACGTCGCGAATGTAGATGAAGCCGGCCTGGCCAGCGGCAATCCCTATACCGAAGCAGTGGAGAAGCGGGCGGCTGAGGAGGGCAGCCAGGTGGTCCGCATCTGTGGCGCCATGGAAAGCGAGATTGCGCAGCTGGAACCAGCCGAACGCCTTGAGTTCCTGGCGGATATGGGGCTGGCAGAGCCGGGATTGAACCGCCTGATCCACTCCGCCTACCGCCTGCTGGACTTGATCACGTACTTCACTGCGGGGGTTCAGGAGGTACGCGCGTGGACCATCCGCCGCGGCACCAAGGCCCCCGGCGCGGCGGGGGTGATTCACTCCGACTTTGAGAAGGGCTTCATCAAGGCGGACTGCTACGCCTCGGACGATCTGTTCGCCCTGGGGAGCGAGCAGGCAGTGAAGGAGAAGGGCCTGCTGCGCTCCGAAGGCAAGGAGTACGTGGTGAAGGATGGCGACATCCTGTTCTTCAAGTTCAACGTGTAGCCAGTCGCGGCACGATTTTGGGGTCCCCTCTGCTTCCCGCATCGCGTAGACTGCGCGGGTTCACGCAGGGCGAATCATGATGTTCAGAGACTTACGATTGGCGGGCGCAGCGGCGGTCTGCGCCTTTGCTTCAGACAGACCACTGATAGCAAGAAACGGCAAAGAAGCCAGTTGCGAGAGGAAGGACCGGCGTGACATCGGCACCTCCAGAATCGTGCATCTGCGATGGCCCGGCTAAGTTATACACGGACAGAGTCATACTCCTGCTACAGGCATCCGACTAAACGTCCAGATCGTCGCCGGCCGCCGCAGGCGGCACGCCGCCCTGCCGCCGCATCAGCAGATAGCCGCGGATAAACGGCGCCAGTGCGCCGTCCAGCACGCTGTCCACATCGCCTACCTCCACCTTGGTGCGGTGGTCCTTGGCAATGCGATACGGCTGCAGCACATAGCTGCGGATTTGCGAGCCGAAATTGATCTCCAGCTTGGAATCCTCCAGCTTGCGGCTGATCTCCTTCTTCTTGTCCAGCTCGTACTCATACAGGCGAGAGCGCAGCATCTTCATCGCCTTCTCGCGATTCTTGTGCTGCGACCGCTCGTTCTGGCACTGCACCACAATGCCGGTCGGCAGATGCGTAATGCGCACCGCCGAGTCGGTCGTATTCACATGCTGGCCGCCCTTGCCGCCGCTGCGGTAGGTGTCCGTCCGCAGCTCATCCGGCTTGATGTCGATCTGGATCGAGTCGTCGATCTCCGGCGACACGAAGACGCTGGCGAAGGAGGTATGCCGCCGCTTTGCCTGGTCAAACGGCGAGATGCGCACCAGCCGGTGCACCCCCGTCTCGCCAGAGAGCAGGCCATAGGCCGATTCGCCCGTGATAGTGAAGGTCGCCGATTTGATCCCGGCCTCTTCCCCATCCTGGTAGTCGTTCATCTCCGTCTTGAAGCCCTCGCGCTCGGCCCAGCGCAGGTACATGCGCATCAGCATCTCGGCCCAGTCCTGACTCTCCGTACCGCCCGCACCCGGATGCACCGTGACGATGGCGTTCAGCGAGTCCGTCTCGCCGGAGAGCATGGTGCGCGTCTCGAGCTCCTCCGCATACGCGCCCAGGGAGTCGATGGCCTGCTTCAGCTCCGCTTCCACCTGCTCCCCTTCGCGGGCAAGCTCGAAGTAGGCCTCTGCTTCCTCCGTGCGGCGGGTCAGCTCTGTGTCGTACGCCAGCTGTTCCTCCAGGCGCTTGCGCTCGCGCATCAAGACCTGGGACTCTGCCGGCTTGCCCCACACCGCAGGGTCGCCCAGCTTGGTTTCAACTTGGCTTAGATCCGCACGCAGCCGCGCCGGGTCAAAGATACTCCCGCAGGTCGCGCACGCGGTCGCGTACGGGAGCGTAGGCAAATTCCAGATCGTTCAACATGGGATTGGTAGGCCTGACCTGACTTCAGATTGGTTGCGCTTCAGGCGACGCTGCTGTGAACCGGGGTGCCGCGGCTGGACATACGCCGTACCGTGGCACGCGCCGCACGCGCCAGCATCGCCAGCGACAGTATCCCACACAGCAGCGCGAAGACATCGCCGTAGCGCGTGTAGAAGGTCAGGTCGTCGCGGAACCCATAATCCACCGCGAGTGAGGTGAACACATGCCGCGGCGCGCTCTGCGTGATGCGTCCGTAAGGATCGATGGCAGCCGTCACCCCGGTGTTGGTGTCTCGCAGCAGCCAGCGGCGGTTCTCAATCGCGCGCATGCGGGCCATGTTGAGGTGTTGCCAGGGCGCGCTGGTATCGCCGTACCAGCCATCGTCCGAGATATTCACCAGCACCTCGGCCCCGTTCCGCGCAAACTGCCGTATCTCATCCGCGAAGATCGACTCGTAGCAGATGAAGATGCCGTAGTGCTCACCCTTCAGCCGGAACACTGGCCGCGACCAACCATGCGTAAACCGGCCCGCGTTGCGCGTCAGCCCATGCGCGAAGGAGAACATCTTCTGGAACGGGATGTACTCGCCCCACGGCACCAGGTGCACCTTGGCGTAGCGGCCCACCAGTCCGCCGTCCGCACCGAAGACGCTGGCCGCGTTGTACAGGTCAACGTGGGCGCCACGCGTGTCCGTCGCCGCATTGCCGATAATGGCCGCCGCACCGGTCGTCTGGTTCATGCGCCGCACCAGCGCCTGGAAGCGCGGGTCCCGCTCGCTGAAGGCCGAAGGCGCCTCGGGCCACACCACTACCGCGATCGGCTTGGGCTGGCATGCCGCGGTCACCAGCGGTGCGGAGGTCTCCGGCATGCCCGCGATGTAGGGAGTACAGTCCTGCGCGCTGTCTTGCACAAAATGGGCCGTATGTACGTCCCACTCGTCCACGTAGCGGCCCGCCTGCTGATCCCACAGCGTGCCACTCCAGGAGTTATCGCCGCGTACATCGAGGTTGGCCTGCAGCAGCACGGCACGCGCGGTCACCGGAGCCACCGCAGGCTGCCATAGCGCGCCGGCTCCCACCAGGATGCAGGCCGCGACACCGCCCCCCAGCAGTTGCATCCGCGAGCGCCCTCTGCCCCGCAGCACGCCCGCTGCCAGCATCGTATTGATTACCAGCAGCACGAAGGTCAGGCCGTAGACCCCGGTCCACGGGGCCAGGTTGGTCAGCACTCCGTTGCCCACCTGGGAGTAGCCCAGCTGATCCCACGGCACGCGAAATGCAACAATCCCGAGCAGGTCGACAGCTACCCACAGAAACGGCACCGCGATCACGGCTACTCTCAGTCCTAAGTTGCTGCGCAGAAATCCGACCATCCACCCGAATACTGCGTAGTACAGCCCCATCAAGATGCCGAACAGTACAAGGATGGCGGCAGCGATCGGCGCCGGAAGGCCGCCGTAGAGAAACATCGTCTGGTAGATCCAGTAGCAGTTAATGACGTACCAGATCGTGCCGAAGCACCACCCCAGCAGAAGACTCTCCCTGAGATAGCGAGGCTGATCGGTTGACCGTGCCAGCAGCGCAACCAGCAGGGGAACCGCTCCGAAGAACGCGAACACGATCCGCCACGCCGCCACCGGCCCAGCCAGCGGAAAGCATACGTTCAGGCACAAGGCAGAGACGACCGCCAGCAGATAGTAGTGTGATCGTCTTTGCATGTTCCTCAAAGGTGCACAGCCGGTCGTCCGAGTCGGAGTCTAAAGCATCCCTGACCTAGATGTACTGCAACAGGCAGTGGCGTTTATGTCGATTCTATGAAAGCCGCCCCGAATCTGCTCTCGTCCCACCTGTTTTGGGTGATCTATCCCGTCACTCACCAGCTACCACTTGGCCGGCGCACCGGCGTACACTATCGATATGCATTTGGCAGTCTTAGGCATGCGCCTGCTGGAGATCATGTTCTTCGTCGGCATCGTCGGTTCGGCCGTGGTGGTCATCATCACTTCCATTCAGGACGCGGAAGAACTGTTCGACACCGATGACGCTGTGCCTGCGGATAAGACGCCCTAGAAAGCACTCTGTCGCACTGCGGGCTAAGGAATACGACTCCATCCTGAGTACCAGCAGCCTGTGACAGAGCGCTACTGACCTCGCGTCCAACTGGCACTTGCCTGCGTTGACGCTCCCCTGCATCCGCTCTACACTCAGCCGAGTACTCCGGGCACATGGCGACGCTCCGCGTAGAGCGCACCTCCGGTCGTCAGGATCGAATGGCCTACGAGAAGACAGTCGCAGTACCCAGTGGCCGAGTACGCCTGGTAGTTGCCTCCTCGGTCATGCTCTCGTTCATCTCCTTCTGGCGCGCAGCCGCCGTGGTCTTGAACGATCTTGGCTCCTCCGCCTTCTATGCCGGCGGCATCGCGGAGAAGGCCGTCGGCAAGTCCGCCCCCTGGTTCATCCTCGGCGTCATGCTGTTCTCCTTCGCCGTGCGTGCTGTCTACGTGGAGAGCTGCTCCATGTTCACCCGCGGCGGCGTCTACCGCGTGGTGAAAGAAGCGCTCGGCGGCACTTTCGCCAAACTCAGCGTCTCGGCGCTCATGTTCGACTACATCCTCACCGGGCCTATCTCGGGCGTCTCTGCCGGGCAATACATCACCGGCCTGCTCGACGGGATGTTCGTGGTGGCCGCACAGCACAACTGGCTGCCGGCTGCCATGGTCGCGCACCATCATGTGCCGCAACTGCCCATGGACCTGACCTCCGCCTTCTTCGCCGCGGCGGTCACCGTCTACTACTGGTGGCAGAACATCAAGGGCATCCACGAGTCCAGCGACAAGGCGCTGGAGGTCATGAAGATCACCACCGTCATGGTGGTCATCCTTCTACTCTGGGGCCTCTATACCGTCTTCCATCGCGGAGCAGTGCTTCCACCCCTACCCTCGCCCTCGACGCTGCACTTCTCTGAAGATGCGCTCGGCTTCCTGAAGCACACCTCGCTTACCGGAACACTCGGCCTCTTCGGTGTGCTCATGGCCTTCGGCCACTCCGTGCTCGCCATGAGCGGCGAAGAGTCGCTGGCTCAGGTCAACCGCGAGATCGAGCACCCCAAGCTTAAGAACCTCAAGCGCGCCGCCATCGTCATCGCCATCTATTCGCTGGTCTTTACCGGCATGGCGTCCCTTCTGGCAGTGATGTTGATCCCGGATTCGGTGCGCGTCCCGGTCTACGGCGACAACCTGATCGCCGGCCTCGCCATGTACATGGCTGGACCGCAGGTGCTCCGCATCGCCTTCCGCGTCTTCGTCGTCATCGTCGGCTTCCTGATTCTCTCCGGCGCCATCAACACCTCCATCATCGGCTCCACCGGCGTGCTGATGCGCGTTGCCGAAGACGGCGTGCTGACCGACTGGTTCCGCAAGCCCAACCGCCGCTTCGGCACCTCCTATCGCATCGTCAACCTGGTCGCCATCATGCAGCTGCTGACCATCCTGATCAGCCGCGGCAAGGTGCTGGTGCTGGGCGAAGCCTATGCCTTCGGCGTGATCTGGAGCTTCACCTTCAACTCACTCGCCATGCTGGTTCTCCGCTGGAAGTACAAGGGCGAGCGTGGCTGGAAGGTGCCGCCGAATCTCCGTATTGGCGACCGTGAGATCCCTATCGGACTGATCTCCGTCTTCATGGTGCTGCTCTCGACTGCGCTGGTCAACCTGTTCACCAAGTCGATCGCCACCGTCAGCGGCATCGCCTTCGCCATCATCTTCTTCATCGTCTTCTCCATCTCGGAGCGGCAGAACAAGAAGCGGCATGCACTCACCGACCGCCAGATGCGCGAGCACTTCCAGCTGGAGCATGAAGACACCATCGGCCGTGAGGCACTGCAGATACGCCAGGGCTGCCTGATGGTCACCATGCGCGATGCCGCCAATCCCTTCGCACTCAAGTGGGCGCTCTCCCGCACCGATACAGAAGAACAGGATGTCGTCGTCCTCACCGCGCGCATGGTAGGTGCCGGCGGTCCGGAGTTGCTCGACGCCTCCGAGCAGTCCTTCTCCGAGCACGAGCAGATGCTCTTTACCAAGGCCGTCTCTGTCGCGGAGAGCTTCGGCAAGCACGTCAACCTGCTGGTCGTTCCTGCAGGCGATGTATTTGCCGCGCTCGTCCAGACAGCCAACTCACTCGAAGCCGCTACCGTCGTCTCCGGCATGTCGCAGAAGCTCACCCCGCAGGAGCAGGCCTACTACGTCGGCCAGGCCTGGGAGGCGCTGCCCGAACCGAAGCGCCAGTTCACCTTCATCGTCGTCATGGAAGATGGCACCGCGCAGTCCTACTACATCGGCCCGCACGCCCCATCCCTGCGCGCCGACGACGTACAGCTGGTCCATCGGCTCTGGCTTACCTTCCGCCGCGATCCGGATCTGGACAAGCTGCACCACAGCGATATCGTCACCTATGCGCTTACGCGTCTGGCCAGTGAGTACGCACGCGATAAGCAGGAGACCCTGAAAGGGCTCAAGCGCGGCAGCAGGGAGCCCGGCTCCGGTCCCTCACTCGCGCCACGTACCACTCGCGACGGCGCCAATGATTACAGCATCCTCGCACCCAAGCCCAATGCCGATAAGACTGACATCTCCTACTGACCTAGCATCGACATAGTCAAGCGACTTTTTCTGAAAATACATTGGCCATTTCATGGCCAAGCTGCCTACTTTCCCCCCATAATAGGGATAAGTAGTGTATTTATGATCTTTCACGGAGGAATGCGTGCAATTAAATCAAATTCTGGCGGGGCTGGACCAGGAGATAGCGCGGCTGCAGCATGCTCGCGAACTGCTGGCGGGCGATCAGCCCCGGCGCGGGCGTCCGCGCGGTTCTAAGACAGTCAAAACAGCCGCAGCGCCCGCCAAGTCTGCCAAGGCCGCCAAGAGCGGGGCTCCCCGCAAGCGCAAGCTCTCTGCGGAAGGCCGCAAGCGCATCGCAGAAGCGATGCGGAAGCGCTGGGCAGAGCGTAAGAAGTCCGCCAACCAGTAGTTCCCAGACGGGCCCCAGCCCGCACAGACTTCGGCTACGCGGCTGGCAAGGCCAACATCTCAGTACCTTTCCTCCCAGAAAAAAGAGGGCGGCAGACGCCGCCCTCTTCTGTTGCTCCTCGTCTCAACCGACTAGCTCTGCGGCTCGCCAGGCTTCAATACTGCGACAGAAACCCCGCTGTCTCCCAAGTGCGTGCGCAGCTCCTCCGGCGTGCCTGTCAGTGCAGGAAAGGTGCCGTAATGGATGGGCACCAGCGTCCGGATCCCCAGCAGCTCTGCCGCCTTGGCCGCATGCTTCGGTCCCATGGTGAAGTTATCGCCGATTGGCAGCACGCCGATCTCCGGCGAGTACATCTCCTTCAGCAACCGCATATCGCCGAACAGCGACGTGTCGCCCGCCAGATACATCGCCGGACCGCCGTCCAGTGCCAGCACATACCCGCAGGCCACGCCTGCGTACATGGCCTTCCCGTCCTCGACAATGCTCGAAGAGTGCCGCGCCTCTACCATCGACACCAGAACGTCCTTGAACCGGTAGCTTCCGCCGTAGTTCATCGGCTGCAGATTGTCCACGCCCTTCGCCTGCATCCAGCTGGTCAGCTCATAGATGCCTACCACCTTGGGCTTGTACTTCTTCGCCAGACTCACCGCGTCGTGGAAGTGGTCATCATGCCCGTGGGTCAGTAGCAGCAGGTCGATGGTGTCGGGCAAATGGTAGCCCTTCGGTGAGGAGGGATTGCCCTCGAACCATGGATCCACCAGGATCGAAGTGCCCTTGGCCGTCTGTATGTGCAGTGTCGCGTGGCCCAGCCACGTGATAGTACTTCCGCCGAATTGCGCCATGCTCTGCTTCACTCCTCGTTCGAACTCTCGTTTGTACTGTGGTGCGGTGTGGTGCGGACGTAAGCGGATGTTTGCTGGATCAAGCAAACGCTGCAATCGCGTCCTTGATGCAGCAGCGCAGCAACCGCTTCCTGTCGCGCCAGGGATAAGATGCAGACAGGCTGGGCGCTGATTCCGAAGCAGTTCGTCTCAGTTCCGGCTCACGCATCCATGGACGACATCGCTCCTCGCATCCTTGCGAATCATCGCTGGCCCGCGGGCCCCTCCTCTACCCGGCGCATCGTCAGCGGACAGATCTTCCGCTACAGCGGCGCAGAGTTCCTGCGCCACAATGCCGCGCATTACGGCGATCTGGTTCACTTCACGGCCGGCGGCCGGCACGTCTTCCAGTTCAATCACCCTACCCTGGTGCAGGAGCTGCTGGTACGCGATGTCGCCCATCATCATCGCGGCATCGTGATGCAGCGCGCGCGCTTCGTGCTGGGCGACGGTCTGCTTACCAGCGAGGAGCCGCTGCATCTGCGGCAGCGCCGGCTCACCCAGCCCGGCTTCCACCGTGACCGCATCGCCGGTTACGGCGCCGTCATCGGGGACTACGCGCTGCAGATGACGCGCGCCTGGCAGGATGGCGAGACCCGCGACCTGCACCACGACATGCTGTTGCTGGCGCTGCGCATCGTCGGCAAGTGTCTGTTCAACGCAGACGTCGAGTCGGACGTGCGCAACATCTCCGCCGCCGTCGATGCCTTCATGGGCTTTCTGCCGCTGGCCTTTCTTCCCTTCCCGGGCACTCTGTTGAAGCTGCCGCTGCCCCTGATGCAGCGCATCCGCCGCGGCCAGGCGGAGCTGGACGCACTCATCTATGCCGTCATTCGACAACGCCGCGAGTCCGGCGTGGACCAAGGTGACCTGCTCTCCATGCTGCTGGCCGCTGTCGATACTGAGGAGCAGACCGGGGGCATGACCGACCGGCAGGTGCGCGATGAGTGCCTGACCCTTCTGCTCGCCGGTCATGAGACGACTGCCAACGCGCTCAGCTTCGCGCTCTGGCTGCTGGCTCTACACCCCGACTGGCAGCAGCAGTTGCACGAGGAGGCCGCCTCCGCTATCACAGGCGAGACCGCAGGCGCGGCAGACTACCCTCAACTCCCGCTGGCTTGGCAGCACTTTGCAGAGACCATGCGACTCTATCCGCCGGTCTGGGTCACCGCCCGCACCGCCGCCAATGCCTACAGCTTCCGCGGCTTCAACATCCCGCAGGGCGCCATCCTCATCGCCCCACAGATCGTCATCCAGCATGACCCGCGTTGGTGGCCTGCGCCGGAGCAGTTCGACCCCAGCCGCTTCACTCCGGCGCGCAGCGGCCAGCCCGGCGCGCGCGAGGACGCAGGGCGCCCCCGCCTGGCCTGGTTCCCCTTCGGAGCCGGCACACGGCAGTGCATCGGCGAAGGCTTCGCCTGGATGGAGGGTGTTTTAGCCTTGGCCACGATCGTGCGCGAGTGGCGCATCACACTGCCGCCCGGCCACTCTGGCCGGCTGCAGGTGGTCCCGCGCATCACGCTGCGCCCCAAGGCAGGGATGCCCCTGCTACTTGAGCGCCGCAGCTAGCCCTGGTTCGTCCGGCTACTGCTTGGGCGGGTCAGACTTCTTCGGCTCGGTCGTGGTCTCCTGCGCCTGCCCGCTCTGGTCGCCCGTCGCGTTTCCCTTGTAGATCGAGTACTGGTCGGCCGGCCGCTTCATGCGGATCACGATCTCCTTGGCATTGGCGTCCGCCACGTAGTCGTTCCCGAAGGTCTGAAAGCCGTTCGCGATCACCTGCAGCCGTACCGTCTCCCCGATCGGGATCACGTCCAGCGCAGTCTTGCCGTCCAGGTCGGTCTTCAGCTCCAGGGCGCCCTCCGGATGGCCCTTCGCGTCCACCGGGTGAAAGATCACCGCCGCGTTCGGGATCGGCTTGCCGGTGGTGGCGCGCACCACGCTGATGTTGATCTTCATCGTCTCCGGTGGCGGCTTGTACTTGCGCCCCCGCGGATCCTGCGCATGCAACAGAAAAGCGCCGGCCAGAGTAACCAGCGCAACCGGACGGAGCACAAGGCGAGACAGCATGGAGCCATTGTAAAACTCCGGGCCCGCAGGGGCGAAGCAGGCGGCGGTGAGTGCCCCACTGCTCGGCGCGCGTACACCAGCCGTTAACATGAGCATAACCCGCTCATATTTTCCGTTGCCCCCTTGACACGCACACCCATGCTGGCCTACCTTGGCACTTGACGGGTGACACTGCTAACGCCGCTGTGGCCGGGCTGCTCACCCTCAACCCCTATGCATGACCGCGTCCGGGATTCCCTCCCGGCGCAAGCCAACAAGGAGAAGCAATGCCTACAGCAACAGCATCCGCAGCGACCTCTACGTTTACCCCGCTGCACGACCGGATCCTCGTTCGTCGCGTTGAAGAGACCGAAAGCGTTCGTGGCGGCATCATCATCCCCGACACTGCCAAGGAAAAGCCCCAGGAGGGCGAGGTCATCGCCGTCGGCAAGGGCAAGTCGAACGACGAGGGCAAGACCTTCCCGCTCGATGTCAAGGCCGGCGACCGCATCCTGTTCGGCAAGTGGGGCGGCACCGAGATCAAGATCGACGGCGAAGACTTCCTGATCATGAAGGAAGACGAAGTCCTCGGCATCCTGAAGTCCCGGTAGTCGCGCCCTGCAGCTAGGTAGCTTTTCAGATATCTGAGTCTCAAAACGTTCCGCTTCTAACTCCGCCGAAATCGCGGAGAGCAACCAAGGAGATAGCAAATGGCAAAGCAGATTCTGCACGGAGAAGATTCCCGTCAGGCCATCCTGCGCGGCGTCAACACGCTCGCGGATGCAGTCAAGGTCACCCTCGGCCCCAAGGGCCGCAACGTCGTCATCGAGAAGAAGTTCGGCTCGCCTACCATCACCAAGGACGGCGTCACCGTCGCCAAGGAGATCGAGCTGAAGGATGCGCTTGAGAACATGGGCGCACAGATGGTCCGTGAAGTCGCATCGAAGACCTCCGACGTTGCCGGCGACGGCACCACCACCGCCACTGTGCTGGCCCAGGCCATCTATCGCGAAGGCGTCAAGACCGTCGCCGCCGGTGCCAACCCCATGGCACTCAAGCGCGGTATCGACAAGGCGGTTGAGGCCATCGTCGGCAAGCGCGATGAGAACGGCGTCGTCCAGGGGGGCGCGCTCTCCAAGTTCTCCAAGCCCGTCTCCGGCGACATGATCGCGCAGGTCGGCACCATCTCCGCCAACTCTGACTCCACCATCGGCACCATCATTGCCGAGGCCATGAAGAAGGTCGGCAAGGACGGCGTGATCACGGTCGAGGAGTCGAAGACTCTGGAGACCCAGCTCGAGGTCGTCGAAGGCATGCAGTTCGACCGCGGCTACCTGTCCCCCTACTTCGTCACCGATCCGGACCGCATGGAAGCCGCGCTCGATGAGCCCTACATCCTCATCCACGAGAAGAAGATCTCGACCATGAAGGACCTGCTGCCGCTGCTCGAGCAGACCGTGCAGACGGGCAAGCCGCTGGTCATCATCGCCGAGGACGTTGACGGCGACGCACTGGCGACCTTGGTGGTCAACAAGCTGCGTGGCTCGCTCAAGGTCGCGGCCGTCAAGGCTCCCGGCTTCGGCGATCGTCGCAAGGCCATGCTCGAGGACATCGCCAAGCTGACCGGCGGCAAGGCCATCACTGAGGACCTCGGCATCAAGCTGGAGAACGTCAAGCTCGAGGACCTGGGCCGCGCCAAGCGCGTCACCATCGACAAGGACAACACCACCATCGTCGAAGGCAAGGGTGACTCCAAGACCATCGAAGGCCGCGTCAAGGAGATCCGCAACCAGATCGACAAGACCACCTCCGACTACGATCGCGAGAAGCTGCAGGAGCGGCTCGCCAAGCTGGTCGGCGGCGTCGCTGTCATCAAGGTGGGCGCGGCAACCGAGACCGAGATGAAGGAGAAGAAGGCTCGCGTTGAGGATGCCATGCACGCCACCCGCGCTGCGGTTGAGGAAGGCATCGTCCCCGGCGGCGGCGTCGCTCTGATCCGCTCGGCCAAGGATGTCGACGAGCTTCTCAAGACCCTCCAGGGTGACGAGAAAATCGGTGCACAGATCGTCCGCCGCGCCATCGAAGAGCCGCTGCGCCAGATCGTCGGCAACGCCGGCGAAGAGGGTGCCGTCGTCGTAGGCAAGATTCACGCGAACACGAATCCCCACTACGGCTACAACGCAGCCACCAACTCCTACGAGGACCTGGTCGCTGCCGGCGTCATCGATCCGACCAAGGTCACCCGCACTGCCCTGCAGAACGCTGCTTCGATCGCCGGCCTCATGCTGACGACCGAAGCCATGGTATCGGAGATCCCCGAGCCCAAGCAGGCCGCGCCCGCCGGTCACGGCGGCGGCATGGGCGACATGTACTAGTCCTGCGCGGACGGCGGATCGCGACCTCTGGTCGCCGGTACGCAGGCCGAACAAGCTGGAACATGAGTTACGAACAGAAAAGGCCCTCGCGCAAGCCAGGGCCGGTTAGGTTTTAACCGGGCTTTGAAAATCAACAACGTTAAC
>CAXUMX010000039.1:30032-30355 GCA_964252395.1 uncultured Acidobacteriaceae bacterium
GGCGCCCCTTTTCTGTTTTCCCGTCGATTGCAATCGACTCACGTTAACGCCGGGTAGTGGGTCAGCTTGAAATTTGGGGGCTGATGCCTGTTGTCGGCTTGGCTACACCGAATTCAAAGGCCTTATCCGACTCGTTCGACACCATTCGGTATGTGTACGGGAGGGCCCAGCCCCCAAGCGGCCCCACATAGACGTTACTCCCTTTTGGTAAGGGTCGCGCTTCTTCATCTCCGGCTGCGGCAAGAGGGCGTCTTTGCTTGACAGCGACCTTCATGGCGACGAAAATCAAGGCCCCCTCCAAAACCGAATACCGGGCCAAATCC
>CAXUMX010000040.1:0-10402 GCA_964252395.1 uncultured Acidobacteriaceae bacterium
GGCGAAGTCACCACAAACAGGCAACCGCGGCGATCACACTTGCCACCCGGCGGCCTAAGTTCTGAAAGTTGATCATGCTTCGGCGCAGCGACAACCCGGTGGAGCACGTCAAGCGGCAGAAGGCTAGCTCGGCTGGCGCTGCATTCCGTCCCCTGCCCCGCCTGGGTCTGCTCGCCGTGGCCACTTCCTTCTCGCTCTCCGCCTGGTCGCAGCAGGGCCATGCGACTGCGCCTCAGCCGCCCACGCACAATGTCTCCAGCCACCCAGCTGCCGCCGGCAGCGTGCCGCGCCCACAGCCCCGGGCGCAGGCTCCTCAAGGGTATCGGGCGCCTGGTGACGTGGCACCACATTACGCCTCGCCCAACTATCCGGCCTCCAACTATGCCGCTCCGAACTACGGCAATCAGCGCCCCGGCGCCCCGGCTTACCCGCCTCCGCCGCGGCCGCTGATTACGGCCCAGCCCCCCTCTGGTTCGCCCCAGCAGGCGCCACGGGCATTACCGCCTTCCGGGATTGCTCCGCAGCGCAACCCATACGCCACCGCGCCTGCCATCCCAGGCAGGCAGCAGCACCTGGGCAGCTGGCTTGCAAGCCACCAAGGACAGTCCTTCGCCACTCAGGAGCAGTCGCTGCGCCAGGAGCCCGGCTTCAGCCGGCTGCCGCAGCCCCAGCAGCAGCGGCTGATCGACCGCCTGCATCAGCTGGACACCATGCCGCCGGACCAGCGTCAGCGCACACTTGGCCGCATCGAGAATATGGAGCGCCTCACCCCGGATCGTCGCGATCAGGTGCGCGCCTCCGCGCAGGAGCTGGGCGCCATGCCCGACGCACGCAAGCGTGAGCTGCGCAGCGCCTTTCGCTCGCTGCGAGAGCTGCCGCCGGGCGAACGCCAGCAGCAGTTGCAGTCGCCGGAATTCCGCTCCCAGTACAGCGACCATGAGCGGCAGATGCTCAGCAACCTGCTCTCGGTCGAGCCCTACAACCCGCGCTGAATCTTCAGCTCTTCAGCAGATTCCGGGCCAGGAACAGGACATTCGCCGGACGCTCCGCCAGCCGGCGCATGAAGTACGGGTACCACTCGGTGCCGAACGGCACATACACCCGCATGCGATAGCCCTCTTCGACCAGCGATCGCTGCAGATCGCGCCTCACCCCATAGAGCATCTGGAATTCGAAGGCGGAGGTCGCGATTCCCTGCGCCTTTACAAACGCTCGGGTGGCGGCGATCATCGCCGGGTCATGGGTCGCGATGCCATGGTAGACACCGCTTGCCACCAGGATCTGCGTCAGTTTGACGAAGTTCTGGTCGACCTGCGCCTTTTGCGGAAAGGCCTTATCCGGCGGCTCCTGATAGGCCCCTTTGCACAGCCGGATGCGGATGCCATCGCGCAGCAGAACGCCGATGTCCGCCTGGCTGCGATAGAGGTACGCCTGGATCACCACGCCGATGTGGTCAGCGTTACCGGGCTCGGCGTGGATGCGGCGCACCAGGTCGATGGTCGCCTGCGTGTACTCGCTGCCTTCCATGTCCACCCGGACGAAGCACCCTGTCCGCCGCGCGTGCTCGGTCAGCTGGCGGACGATACGCTCGGCCAGCGCCGGATCCAGCTCCATGCCCATCTGACTCAGCTTGACACTTACATTGGCGTCCAGCCCGCGCTGTTGAATTTCATCCAGCAGGCGATGGTATATCTCTGCCGAACGATCCGCCTCCTCTGGCGAGTGGATGTTCTCGCCCAGGCTGTCCAGCGTTACGGAGATGCCCTGGCGGTTCAGCGTCTCGGCCGCCTCCAGAACCTCTTCCGGGCGCATGCCGGCCACGAAGCGGGAGGAGAGACGGCGACCCAGCACCGATGCTTCCGAGAAGCGGCGAAGCGGCGTATTGCGAGAGAGAGCGATGAAGGTGCTGCGCAGAAGAGGCATATAGAAGTCTGGTGCGAAGCTGCTTCCCCAGTGCGTGCGTCGTGGCCCTCGACCGCTGGCCATGAGCGCGTCGGCCCACTCCCGCGCGCCGACCCTGCCCGACATGCATCAGAGGATTTGCTTAACTCGTGATCCTCGCACAGCTTAGGCGAGACTGCAAAACACCGGCAGCACACCCGCTCAGGACGGAGTATCGTAACTGAGTAGCAGGGAAATAGGCAGCCGGTGAAGCCCTTGTCTCCAACCGGACAACCGCAGCAGACTGGATGCATCTGAGTTCTGTTGACAGGCTCGCGTGCCGCCCCATGCCGCGCGCCCTTTTGAAGATTTCCCACGAGCAGTACAGCTGCGATAGAGCCGCGTCAACCGGCTGCTTCGCGAGGGTTCCCCCGTATGCTCAATCACTGCGCCAATCCGCAGTGCGGAAAACCGCTTCACTACTTGAGGGAAGGTCGCGTCTACGTCTTCGACGTGACGCGCTTCGCCCCGGCGGCCGCTGAACGGACTCACCGGATGGAACACTTCTGGCTTTGTGGCGGCTGCAGCAACCAGTTCCTGCTGGAGCAGACTCCAGAGGACGGCGTTCGCATCAGCCCGCGTCAGGCTCGCAACTCGGCCACCCCACTGCCGAAATACGAACCGCCGCGCTCGATCGCGTCCTAAGACCGATTCATCGACACTGCTTGGACGCGCTCAGCTCTTGGGCGCTGTAGGCATCGGAGCCTCTCGCAGAGCTCCCAGCGGCGTCTTCGCGTACCGTCCGGTCACCGCGTTATATCGAATGAAGAACAGCTCCAGCAGCATCTGCATGCCATCCCGCAGATAGCTGATCCGGCTGCGCTCATCGTGCCCCCAGGTCACCGGCACCTCGGTGACGCGCAGACCGCGCGTGATCGCGATGAACAGTATCTCCGGATCGAAGCCCCAGCGCTCGATCCGCTGCAGCCCAAAGACCATCTGGGCGGCCTGCCGGCGGAATGCTTTGAACCCGCATTGCGTATCGGCAAAGGGCAGCCGCATAACCAGCCGCGTCAGCGCATTAAAGCAGCGTCCGAAGATACGACGGTATAACGGCTGCGCGTGCACGATCCTCTTGCCCAGCAGCCAGCGCGAGCCGATCGCGATGTCTGCGCCCTCAGCAATCGCATCGAAGAGCAGCTGCGCCTCTTCAATCGGCGAGGACATGTCCGCGTCGGTGAACATGACGATCTCTCCGGAAGCATGCAGCATGCCGTTGCGCACGCTATACCCCTTGCCGCGATTGCTCTCGTTCCGCAGCAGGTGCACTTCGGGGTGGTCCTTGGCCCAGGCCTCGACGATGGCGCCGGTGTTGTCGGTTGAGCCGTCATCGACCACCAGCAGCTCTGCCCGCCAGTGGCGGTCGCGTATGCAGGCTGACACCGAGGATAGTGCGCCGCCGATGCGTGCACTCTCGTTGTAAGCCGGAATCACGATGCTGTACTGCGGCGGTGGGTTCAAAGCGGCCTCATCCGGAGTTTGCAATTGCGTTTTGCAAACCGTTCTCAAAGCTCCTTCATCATAAGCGACGGATCCTGGCCCTTAAAGCAACCAGACGACCGCACCAATTCGCTCGGGATTTTTCCGCCCGCAATCAGCCGCGCGGCATCTATCATGAGTTCGCTGTACTGTTTACAGTCGTACCGACCGAAGCAGTCCCTTGCAGTCCGGTCAGGAGCCTGGAGCCATCGCGTCATGACGAAAGCCGACCTGGTTGAAGAAGTGACCCACATCGGAGACCTCACCCGCCGCGACGGCGAAGTCGTGGTCGATACGGTCTTCGACGCCGTCATACAGGCGCTGCAGTCGGGTGACAAGATTGAGATTCGCGGCTTCGGCAGCTTCCGCATTCGCCAGCGCAAGCCGCGGACCGGCCGCAACCCGAAGACCGGCGACAAGGTCGAGGTGCCCGCCAAGCGGGTACCCTACTTCAAACCCAGCAAAGAGCTGCGCGACCTGGTGAATCCCCGGGAGGCCGGGCAGGCCGATCCGGCAGCACCCTCCACCGCAACCCCCGGCGAAGGCTAGCGCCGGGCGGTACTGGCTTTGGGCGAGTTCCCACCCCCAATCACCGCCATCATCCGGCCGCAAAACCCACTCTCCGCACGGTAGGAGAAGAACCACTCCGGCTCACAACTGGTGCAGCGATGCGCCATCGTGATCGCCTTCGCCGGCACGCCCGCGTCTATCAGTTGCCGCCGGTTGGCCTCGGCTAAATCCAGGTGCAGGCTCGGACCGATGTTGCTGTGCCCCGGCGCGCGAGCCGTCAGAAACAGGAGTGGGTACTTCTCCTTCACCGGGTCAGAGTCATACACCTCGGAGAAGAGAGCCCCGGCGTACGAGAACTGCGATAGAAACTCGCTGCGCACCTCTTCGCCTACTGCATAGCAGCATGCGCCGATGGCGGGACCGATCGCCGCCTCCAGATCCGCGGGCCGGCTGCCAAACTCCAGCCGCATCTTGCCGATACCGCCCTCGACGATGCGCTTCAGCGTCCCCCGCCAGCCAGCGTGGAAGGCCGCCACTGCGCCGGTTCGCGCATCCCGCACCAGTACGGGTACACAATCCGCCGTCTGGATGCCCAGAACGACAGCTGGATCATCGGTCATCAGCCCGTCTGCACGCAGGACGCGGCTCTGATCTGCCGCTGTCACTCGCCTAGTCAGGTTGGAGTGAACCTGCCGCAGCGTGATCAGTGCCCGGCCCTCGGCTCCCGAAATCTTCACCAGCAGCGCCCGGTTCTGCTCCACCAGCGCAGCGTCGTCAGAGGCGGTGAAGCCGAGATTCATCTCGCCGTCGGACGCCTCTCCCCGCCGATAGACCGTGGAGTGGCCGCCCGGCCTCACGCTGAAACCATGCGGCACGCCGGCTGCTTGCCAGCCCGGAGACTGCAGTACCGATGCGCCGCTGCTCTGGCGAAGCGCGAGCTCCGTCGCGGGAACCTCCTCGCGCAGATCCTCGTCCTGCCTGCGATAGCGCGGGCTCTCCCGGCGGATCGTTCGGCTTCCGTGCTTCAGCCCGACCCCCGCCAGCAACTCATCCACTGCGCCGATCGCGGCGGCTGTATCCATCCTGCGTTGCATGCTGCCCTGATTTTACGGTGTCGCCGCAGGCGGAGGGCTCACATGCACTCAAACGAGCGAAGGGCCCGCTTTCTGGCGGGCCCGCTCAAGAGGCATGCGAAGGATGTCGGATAGTCGTGAGGGCGGGGCAGGAGCCCCGGAGGAAGAAGGATACGACGAGGGTGGGTACTACGACCGCGGGTTGCCTCTGTTCTTGGGGAGTGAGAGCACCGGCGACCAAAAAGGGTTGCCGGGCCTCCGCAGATTGTTTTCCACAGGCTGCTTCTCTGACCGGATCAGTTCAACGGGGGACGGTCTCTCCCAGCAGTTGCCGCCCCAGCAGTGCCTTCAAAGCGGCGATATAACCCTCCAGCGCTGCCTTACCCGCATCCGTGATGCGGTAGAGCGTAACCGGCTTGCGCGCCTCGAACCGCTTCTCAACGCTGACGTACCCGGCCTCCTCCAGCTTCATCAGGTGTGCCCCCAGGTTGCCGTCCGTCGCCCCGGTCTTCTCCCGCAGCCAGGTGAATTCGGCCTCTGCCACCCCATGCAGCAGGGAGAGCAGCGCCAGCCGCAGCTTGCCGTGGACTACCGGATCCAGCTCCGGCAGCTCAGGCATGCCGCACCAGCCCGGCACGCGCCTGCGCCTTGGCGCGGCTCTCCCGCACCATCAGGTAAATGCCGAATCCGATCATGCACACCAGCGTGGCTGCCAGGAAGACCATCCCCACGCCCTCTCCGGCACGAAACAGCTGGCGATGGCCGAGGCCCACCACAGCCCGCCGACCGTGATCTGCACCGGCCAGCGCAGCATGATTCCGGAACCCACGTTCGCTACCCCCAGCAGCACCTCGATCGCCGCCATGAAGATGTGCGGCTCCCAGTGCCCGCTATAGGCGGTCGGAAACGCAAAGACGAATATGCCGCAGCCCACCGCCAGCCACATCGCGTGGATACCCCGGCCGCGATCCGTCGTCGGCTTGCCTCGCATCCGCCCGCGTGCGATGACTGTCGTCAGCACCGCTGCCACTACCATCGTCACGGGCCAGGCCAGGGCGCGCCCGCCCGCCGCCGGCAGCAGCGAGGCCCAGGCGATCGCCACCAGGTAGCTGATGCCCCACAGCACCATGCTCCAGCCCCAGTACTCCGTCGTCTTGCGCCCCTCCAGCATCATCGACTCAATCAGTGCCAGCCGCTCGTTCAGCTCCTGCTCCTGCATCGCACATCCTCCTCGTATCCGGAATAAACCCCTACAAACGAAAGCCAGGTGAGACCCGTTCAAGCCCGCAGGCCCGGGTTGCCCAGCTCTACCCCTGAACCCATCCTCTGAGCCACCAGCAGCGCGCGAGCAGCGCTGATCCACAGGATCACGGCCGCGCCCAGGCAGACGGCCTGCACCCGCATCGGCTCCGCTACGAGGGGAGAGGCCAGCGCCCACACGATCAGCGCGAGTCCGGTCACCACATGGGAGCGGGTGCGGAAGATGCGCGCCAGCGGCAGGAAGTGCAGCCCCACAATCAGCAGGATGGCCGGGGCCTGCCAGATCTCCCGATGCAGCCAGTGCAGGACATTGACCGCTGTGAGGATGGCCAGCCACTCCCCGACATTCACCGCCGCGAACGCCTCGCCGCTGGGCCGGTGGTTGGAGGGGACCATCTCCACGGGCAATCCGCGCAGTCGGCTAGCCACCAGCCACCACACCACCCCGAGCAACAGGCACAGCACCGCCAACACCAGCCAGCCGGAGGTCCCCATGGCCAGCAGTCCAACCGCCAGCCAGACCGTCCCAAAGCCCGCCATTACTGCCGCCCCCATCGCCGTCCCTCGCGCGCGCTCCACTGTCTCTGGCATCCGCCCCCTCCTAAACAGAGAACTCTGTATCGCAGAGTGAATCAACATGCTCACTCTGCGCCGCAGAGCGGACGGAGTCAAGCGAAATATTTCGAGGAACGCTGCTTTGCGTGGCAGTAGTTACCCGGCGGCTAGGCCCTCGCCGATCCAGGATTCGAAGGACTCCATGCTCTCGTCTCGTCCTAGGAACTCCCGCACCATCGTGCGACCGGGCGCTGCGCCGCCGCGGTCCAGCACCTCGCGCCGGTAGCGCATGGTGGCCGGATCTTCGAGCAGTGCCGCACGATCGAACTGGTTGAAGAAGTCGATGGCGATCACCTTGTCGTACAGGTAGGTGTAGTAGTTCGAGGAGTAGCCGCACAGATGGGTGAAGCTCGCGTACATGCGATTGCCCTCGATCCAGCGGTAGGGCAGGAAGTGCTCGTACTCGGCCTTCAGCAGCGCATCCAGATCCAGCGTCTTCGGATCGCGATCGTGCACCTCGAGCGAGTAGGTGGTATAGAACAACTGCGTCCGCACCCAGTCCGCGCGCCCGAAGGCTCCGGCGCGGTTCATAGTTTCGACGAGCGCGGCCGGTATCGGTTCGCCGGTCTGGTAGTGACGGGCGAAGGTCTCGAGCAGGCGTGCGTCGCGGAAGAACTCCTCGAGCATCTGGGAGGGCACCTCAACAAAGTCGCCTTCGGTGGCGATCCCGCTGATGCCTGCCCACTGCTGCTGGCCACCCAGGATGGCATGCATCAGATGCCCAAACTCGTGGAAGTAGGTCACCACGTCGGAGTGCTGCATCAGCCCCGGGTCGCCCGGATCGTCGTCCCCGCCAGCAGAATCCGAGGCCCCGCCGGGAAAATTACAGATCAGAGCTGCCTCGGGAAACTGCCTGCCCGCGATCCCCGGTACCAGGGGCGCCGCACTGAACCACTTGTCCTTGCCCTCGCGCGGGTGCATGTCCAGGTAGAAGCGGCCGACGTGCTTGACGCCGTCATACACATCCCAGGCCGCCACCGAGGGGTGCCAGATCTCCGCATCCGCTGCCGGACGGAACTCTACCTTGAACAGACGCGCGGCGGTCGCCAGAATGCCGGCCTCCACCTGTGCGTAGGGGAAGTAGGGACGCACTGCCTGTGAGTCGAAGGCGAAGGCAGCACGCCGGTACTGCTCCAGCCAGTAACCGCGGCTGGCGGCATCCAGCACGTCCAGGCCTGGACGCTGCTTCTGCGCAAACTCCAGCACGGTCTGGTACTCGCGCTCGGCGCCGGTGCGCGTTGCCTTCTCCAGCCGCTCGAGGAAGCGCTTCACCGCGCTCGCCGACCCGATCATCTGATCGGCCGTGGCGAAGTCGGCCCAGGTTGCGAAGCCCAGCAGGTTGGCGATCGCGTGCCGGGTACGGAAAAGCTCCAGCAGCAGGTCGCGGTTCGCCGGGTACGCCCGGGTGTTGTAGGAGAGGAACATGCGCTGCCGCAGTGCATCACTGGCCGCGAACGTCATGACCGGCAGGTAGTCCGGGTAGTCGGTCGTCAGCTCCACCACCCCGTCCGCGGTCGCCGGATGGTTGCGGCGGAAGTCCTCCGGCAGTCCCTCCAACTCTGTCAGGTCCTCGACCTTAACGCGCTGCGTGCCTTCCTGCACATTGCGCCCGATGGTGAGTGAGAGCAGCGTCGCCTTATCTTGCAATTCCCGCAGCTTCGTACGAGTCGCCTCGTCCTTGTCCACGCCCGCCAGCCGGTACTGCAACAGCGTGCGTTCCACATAGTGCTGCGTTGCCGCATCGGCATTCGCAGTATCGACTGCGGACAGCGCACGATAGACATCCGGATTCAGGCTGAGCGAGGTCGCCGCCTCGGCCACGCGCTGCGCCAGTTGCTGTGCCTTATCCCGGACGGGCTTGGCTGGATGCACACTGTCCAGCAGTCCACACTCCGAGCCGGTCTGGCTCAGCGCGGCCACCGCGTCGTCGTAGGCGCGCCAGGTGCTCTCGAGCGACGGCCTGGGCTCGGCCAGCAGCCGTGCCACGCTCACGCGATGCAACTCCAGTTGTGCTTCGGCCCAGCTCTCCAGGCTCTCTGGTGTCAGTTCGTTACCGAATGCCTGACTCCACGCATGCCGGCCTGGCTTTACTGCAAGTGAGGGAGAGGCGGTTTCGCTGCTTGAATGCGCATTCATCTGTTAACAGGGTAACGCTCCTTTCCCCTGCGCAGGCCACGCAGCGCGAACAGTGTCCATTGATGTGCCACGCATCGCATGCTTTCCGAACGTTCGGCGGCACCGAATTTGTCTTTGCTTTGTCACGACGGCGCGAAGATGGTTCTATCGCTTGCAAGTAGGACCCGACCGTGGTTACCATTTCGCAGCTTTGGCCATGACCACCACTCCCCTCAGCCTGTCCGTACCCCAGTTGCGCGCGCGCATGGCGAAGGTCTGCGTGCCGATTACCGGAGCCACCCCGGGGGAGATGCTGGGGCGCGCGGAGCGCGTCGCTGAAGAGAATCCCTTCCTTGAACTGCGCCTCGATTCGCTCCATAAGCCGCAGGCAGCCGCAGCGAAGCTGAAGCCTTTTCTTGCGCTTCACCGGCACGTCACCGTGATCGCTACGTGTCGTCGGACAGAAGGCGGCGGCGACTTTGTCGGCGAACTCTTCGAGCAGGCAGAAATTCTGGAATCGGCAGCCCGTGCCGGCTGCCAGTTGATCGACGTGGAGCTGGAGTCCGCTGAGGCCATGCGGACTGCCGACTGGAATCGTCTGCGCTCCAGCGGCGCGGCCATGCTGCTCTCCTTCCACGACTTCAGCCACACCCGGCATCTCGAGAAGACGCTGGAGCGTATGCGCGCCTTCGATCCGGAGTTCTACAAGATCGTCTCCACCGCACGCACACTCGCCGATAACGTAGCCATCCTGGACCTGTTGCAGCGACATGCCGATCAGGACAACCTGATTGCCATGGCGATGGGGCAGCCCGGCGTACCCAGCCGCCTGCTTAGTGTGCGCGCCGGCAGCGCCTTCACCTTTGCCTCCGCATCGCCGGGCGAGGAGACTGCGCCGGGCCAGATCAGCCTGGACCGGCTCCGCTCCATGTACCGGTTCGACCAGATTGACCCTGCCACACGGATCTACGGCGTGGCTGGCCATCCCATCGCGCACTCGCTCTCCCCGCTGATGCTGAATATGGCCTTCCGGCGGGAGCGCATCAATGCCGTCTTCCTTCCGCTCGAAAGCGGCAAGCTGGCAGACCTGATGACCCTGGTCGAGCGGGTTCCGCTCGCCGGCCTCGCCGTCACCATGCCGCTCAAGCAGGAGATCCTCTGCGCGCTGGCCCGCGTCGATGACCTCTCTACGGCCATCGGCGCCTGCAATACAGTCGTCCGCGGACAGGACGGGCGGCTCTTCGGCTTCAACACGGATGCCGGCGCGGTGCTGGGTCCGCTCGAACGGCGACTCATGCTCAAGGGCACCCGCGTCCTTATCCTTGGGGCCGGAGGCGCGGCCCGGGCCGCCGTCTTCGGACTGAAGGAGCGCGGTGCAGAGATCTTCCTGCTGAACCGGACCCCAGAGC
>CAXUMX010000040.1:10412-30230 GCA_964252395.1 uncultured Acidobacteriaceae bacterium
GCCAAATCCCTTGCCGCCGAGGCGAAGGTCCATGTCGCCCGGCGCGATCAGCTAAAGAAGACTCAGTTCGATGTCGTTTTGAACGCCACCCCTGCAGGCATGCACGGAAGCCGGGCCAGCTCGCTGCTGGAGGCGGACGAGCTGAACGCCCGCCTCGTTTTCGACATGGTCTACAACCCGATCGAGACGCCGCTGCTCAGGATGGCCCAGGCCAAGGGCATCCCGGTCATTCCCGGTCTCGAGATGTTCGTCCACCAAGGCGCGCGGCAGTTCGAAATATGGACCGGCAAGCCTGCCCCGGAGGCGGACATGCGCCGTGTCGTCGTGCACGCGCTACGCCAGCTACCCTCTGACGGAACCGACGCCTGATCTCAGTCTTCGCCAGGGCGGGCCGCCTTTGGGAACCCGGGATGATAGCCTCAGACCCGAATCCACCTGAGGACATCCGCGTTTGCCCAATCTGGCCCAGCTCCGATCGCTGCTTCCCTACGCTGTCAAACTGCTGCCCCTGCTGACCGGCGTTGGTCCCACCCCAGGCCCTCAGGCGCGCCCTGCCCGGCCCCCGCCAGAGCGGACCTCCCTTAGCCGGCAGTTCGGTGGCATGCAGACCGACCGCCGCACCCTCCATAGTGAGCTCACCGCGCAACTGAGCGAGCAGTCCGGCCAGCTTGCCGGCCTCGCCGCTCAACTTGAACAACTGGCAGCCGCCACTACCCGCAATGACGAGGCGCAGGCCCGTCTGGCAGCCTCATTCCAAAGCCTCTCCAGTCTGCTGCGCGGCCTCTTCTTCGCCATCATCTTCCTGCTCGTCGCCATCACCGCGCTCTGCGGGCTTATGCTCTCCCGCGTCTCCCACAGCTGACGCCCGAGGGGCCGGGGCGGCCCGCTCCAGACAGGGCAGAGAACCCGGATCCACGGTCGACCTGACAGATAGGGCGGCGCGAAGGCGCGATTCCCCAAGGGAATCAGCACTCCGGGTTTGTAGTTGCCAGTCGTGTATTTCTGAGCATAGGATGTGCCGTGAGTTCGGTGCAGCCCTTACCAGAAGGCGCGCCAGGGCGTAGCAGGGCTTTGGTAAATCTAAATCTGGCGAAAACTCGCCAGCGCAATGGAGTGAATCCCTCTATGGCGTGGTACGCCTACTGCATCAGCGAAAAACAGGCCTTTCCCGAATTAGCCCGCCACCGCAAACCGGTCCCCCTGCAAGCCCTGACCGGCATCTCGGGAAATCAAATCTTCCTCTATCCAGCCAGTGACCTTGCTGTTATCGTCTCTGAACACAATCCCTCAGAAGAACTCGACCATCAGGCAGCTCGCGACCATGCACGGGTTGTCGGCGACTGTTTCAAACTCTCGACGGTGCTCCCCTTCCGCTTCGGCACTGTCTTTAGCGACGACGAGGCGCTGCGCCGCTCTATCCGCTCCAATCAACGCAGCTACGCTACCCACGTAGAGCGTCTCCGCGGCAAGGCGGAGATGCACCTCAAAGTCATCGTGGAGGACTGCTGTCTTCCCCAGCCCGTACGCTCCCTTGCTCCCATCGAGCGCACCGGCAAGGAGTACCTCTCCAACCTGCGCGAGACTGCCTCACGGCAGCGTGAGCGCCAGACCAAAGGCAGGGCCGTCAGCATCCAGATGCAGCGCCTCTTCGCGCCGCTCGACGAAGAGGTGACGTGCCGCCGGATGGACAACGGCAAGATGCTGCTCGACATCTCGCACCTGATTGACGCGCGCTGCGTAGAGCGCTACCAGAACAAGTTCGCCACTACCCGGGAGCTCCTCAAGGACTGCAAGATGCAGCTCAGCGGTCCCTGGCCTCCGTATCACTTCGTCCACCGGCTTACCCGGCCGCAGACCATCGCTCCCGGCATCCCTGCCTAACAGCATTCTCCCTGCAACAAGAGAAGGCCCGCACCAGCGGGCCTTTCTCCTTGCGCGGCATGATTGCGGTTGGCTCGCTTTGGTAGGCTAGGGACATTCTCGCCCCTTTGAGGACCCATGGCCGCACTGATCGACGCCATCGATGTGAAGCGCAAGATGACGTTCGAGTTTGAGAACGTTCCCTACTACTGCCTGGAGGCAGAGATCTCAACCCCCACCGCGCGTGGCGGCCAGACGCTGGTCCGCCTGCGCATGCGCAATATGCTGACGCGTGCCGTCTTCGACAAGACATTCAAGGCCAGCGATAAGTTCAAAGAGCCGGATCTGGAGACGGTAGAGGCGACTTACCTGTACAGCGATGGCGAAGCCTCCTACTTCCTGGACCAGCAGAGTTTCGAAACCATCTCGCTCTCCGGAGCGATGGTCGGCGATGCGCTGGACCTGCTGGTCGAGGGCACGCTGCTCAAAATTGACAAGTACAACGGCAACCCGATTGGCCTGGAGCTGCCGGCACAGGTGGAACTGGCCGTCACCTCGACCGAGCCCGGGGTCCGCGGTGACACTGCCAGCGGCGGCGTGACTAAGCCTGCCACGCTGGAGACCGGCGTATCCGTCCGCGTCCCCTTCTTCATCAAAGAAGGCGAAAAGATCAAGGTCGCAACGGAAACGCGGGAGTATGCCGGGCGCGCCTGAGTGGATGGTGTGCCTGCTCAGTTGGGAACCGGTGCGCTCTTCTTCTTGGTGCGTTCCATAACGAAAGCTGCCTTGCGTGTCTCAGACGACGCATGATCGATCTTGCGCCAGAAAGCCTGGAAGTAGTCCACTGCCGACACGATAGAGACCAGTACCATGAAGTAAATCGCGGTGTAGGCGGTCCAGCGCACCGGCAGGATGTACCAGCCAAACTGCCATTCATACCAGCGATGCGCCAGAATCGTCGCGACCACGGCGACGATTTGCACGATCGTCTTCAGCTTGCCCAAACCGCTGGCCTGGATGGTGAAGCCCTCAACGCTCGCGATGGATCTGAGACCGCTGACCAGGAACTCGCGGCCGATGACCAGGATGGCGATCCACGGCTTCATCAGACTGGGGGTGAATTCGACCAGCGAGATGAAGGCCGCCGAGATCATCAGTTTGTCCGCCAGCGGATCAAGCAGCATGCCCATTGTCGTGATCTGACCGCGCCTGCGCGCCAGATAGCCATCCACGCCGTCCGTAATGGCCAGCAGGATGAAGATGCCGGAGGCGATCAGCTCCTGCTCACCCTTTCCGTCGCGGAAAGGAAAGCTTGCAGAGAGCATCCAAATCAGTAGCGGGACGCCCACGATGCGGCTCATCGTGATGGAGTTGGGCAGGTTCATGCGGCATCCACGCGGGACGGCTTCAGCGCACGTCCATAGGCATTATGCCTGACCGAGCGAACTCCCTGCCCCGCCAATGAGGAAGGGACGGGACCGGACGGCATCCGTGTGGCCATCGGTATGCCTCTCAGCGGAGGTCGTGCCCGCCTCTATGGTCGGGATTTAGACGCGTTCGAGTGGATTGGGGACGAGTTTGCGGAGCAGGGAGAGCAGCTCGGCGGGATTGAAGTTATCCAGGTGATGATCCACGGGACCACACTCTGCGAAGCCGTGGCTGGAGGTAACCACCAGCAGCACGTCCTTGCGGATCTCCCGCAGCTCCTTCACCAGCACGCCGCAGTCCATGTCGGAGAGCTCTTCGTGCATCACCACGCCGGAGACATTGGGGAACTGGCGGAAGGTCTCAAGCGCCTCCCGCGCACTGTAGGCGGTGATGACGTTGTACTTTGCCGTCTCCAGCACCAGCTTGCGGCTTGAGATGCTGTCCGGATACTCATAGTCGATGACGAGGAAACAGGGGCGTATCACGCCTCCAAGTATGCAGGCGGGTTTCACCCGGCAGCAACCACCATCTTCAAAGAACTGCGAGGAGACCACATGGTCTCCCCGCGTCAGAGCATGCAGTCAGCGCATTTCAGGCGTAGATTCCGCGCTGTTTGATAGTGAAGGAGACGCGGTCGATGGCCAGCATGTAAGCAGCGATACGGTTGTTGACGCCATGCGCTTCGGAGTAGCGCACCACGTCGTCGAAGCTCTCCGCCAGAATGCTCTCCAGCTGCTCATTGACCACGGCTTCCTTCCAGAAGTAGCCCTGGCGGTCCTGCACCCACTCGAAGTAGGAGGCGGTCACACCGCCGGCGTTGGCCAGAATGTCCGGGATGACGAAGACCTTCTTGTCCGCCAGGATCTCGTCGGCCACTGCGGTGGTGGGCCCGTTCGCGCCTTCGCACACGATCTTCGCGCGCAGGCGCTCGGCGTTCCGGCTGGTTAATACATTTTCTGTTGCGGCAGGAATGAAGATTTCGCACTCTTCGAGGATCAGCTCCTGAGGGTCGGCCGCCTCGGCTCCCTTGAAGCCGAGCACGGTGCCGTTGCGCTGGCGGTATTCGATGAGCTGGTGGATATCGATTCCGTTGGTGTTTAGCAGGCCGCCGTCGAACTCAGCAATACCGATGATCTTGTAGCCTTTGTCCATCATGATCTTGGCGGCGTTCGAACCGACGTTGCCAAATCCCTGGATGATGACCCGGCAGCCCTCACGAGGCAGGTTCAGGTAGCGCAGCGCCTCATCGCACACCACGCCGATACCGCGGCCGGTGGCCTCTCGTCGCCCCCGCGATCCGCCGATGTTCAACGGCTTTCCGGTGACCACGGCGGTTACAGTCTGGCGCATGTGCATGGAGTAGGTGTCCATGATCCACGCCATCACCTGCTCGTTGGTATTCATGTCCGGGGCCGGCACATCCTTCTCCGGCCCGATGAACTCGATCAGCTCCGCGGTATAGCGGCGCGTCATCCGCTCCAGCTCACCGATAGACATCTTCTTGGGATCGCAGATCACGCCGCCCTTGGCGCCGCCGAAGGGAATGTTGACCACTGCGCACTTCCACGTCATCCAGCTGGCCAGCGCCCGCACCTCATCCAGGGTGACGTCTGGCGAGTAGCGGATGCCGCCCTTAGCCGGCCCCCGCGCGATTGAATGCTGCACCCGATAACCGGTGAATACCTCAATCGTGCCGTCGTCCATGCTTACGGGGAAGTGCACAATCAGTTCGCGGGCGGGATACCGCAGAACCTTCCATAGTCCGTCGTCCAGGTTCAGCTTCTGCGCCGCGAAGTCAAATCGAGCAGCCTGGGCTTCCCAGGGGTTGATCTCCTGCTCGAGCGTAAGTGTCTGCATTCCATCTCTCCAGTGTTCCAGCCAGTGTTGAGCCGCTGTTTTGCGAGCGAGATAGCATCGCGCAGGCAAAGGACGGCAGGAAATGCTACGAATGGGGTGTGCGCCGTCTCCCCCGGTTAGCCTGCCGGATCTCCTACCTTGCTCAGGCCAAACTCACGAGTATAGGCCCGCCCGTGTGACCCCAACAACCACACCGTTGCTACAGTTGGTCCCTTGGCTCCTGCGGAGCACTCCATCCCCTCACACCTGTGTGTCCGCTGCTCCCTGCTCGTGCTATGCCGGCATGTACCATGAGCCTGTCCCATGACCCCCAATCCTGACTCCAATCCCGTCGATCCAGAGGCCTTATTCCCTGCTCTGCCTGTCTTTGAGACGCTGGCGCACAGCCATACGCTCATCCCGGTCTGCCGGCGCCTGGTCGCAGACCTGGAGACGCCCGTCTCTGCCTTCTTGCGCCTCGCTGCGGAGGAGCCGGAGTGCTTTTTGCTCGAGTCGGTCGAAGGCGGCGAAAAGCTGGGGCGATATACCTTCATGGGCGTCCGCCCCTACCGCAAGCTGATCGCGCGTCAGCGCTCCATCACCATCTGGCAGGACGGCAAGACGACGACAGAGGATGGGGACATCTTCGCCATTTTGAAGGCGGAGCTTGGTAGCCATAGCCCGGCGCATGTTCCTGGCCTGCCCCCGTTTACCGCCGGGGCCATCGGATTCTTTGCTTATGACGTAGTGCGGCAGATTGAGCAGCTTCCCTCCCGCGCCAAGGATGACCTGGGCATCCCGGACGCCTGCCTCGCTTTCTTCCACGAGCTTGTCGCGTTCGACCATGTGAAGAAGGAGCTGCTGCTGATCGTCAACGCGGATGTGCGGCACCAGACTCCGACCGCCGCCTACGAGGACGCACTGCACCGGCTGGAAGCACTGGAACGCCAATTGGCAAAACCACTCCCGCCAGCGAAGGAGCACCGGCGCGAGGGCATGGGCAAGCTGACCCATTCCATGGCGAAGGCGGACTTCCTCGCCGCCGTCGAGCGCATCCGCGAGTACATCGTGGCCGGCGATGTATTTCAGACGGTGCTGTCCCAGCGCTTCGAGATCGATCCCGGTGACGATCCGTTCGCCGTCTATCGTGCATTGCGCATCGTGAACCCCTCGCCCTACATGTACTTCCTGCGCCTGGATGTGGAGCCTGACAATACGAATGCTCAGCCGTTACATATTGTCGGCTCGTCGCCGGAGCTGCTGGTGCGCGTCAAACAGGGGCAGGTGGAGTACAGGCCCATCGCCGGCACACGTCCACGCTCCCAGGATGAGGAGGAAGACCGCCGTCGCGGGGAAGATCTGCTGGCCGACGCCAAGGAGGTCTCCGAGCACATCATGCTGGTCGACCTGGGGCGGAACGACGTTGGCCGCGTCAGCGAGTACGGTAGCGTTCGGGTGCGCGACCTGATGATCATCGAGCGCTACTCGCATGTCATGCATCTGGTCAGCTCCATCGAGGGCAGGCTGCGTAGGGACCTCTCCGCAGTCGATGCATTCCGCTCCTGCTTCCCTGCCGGAACACTCTCCGGTGCCCCAAAGGTGCGCGCCATGGAGATCATCGAAGAGCTGGAACCCACCCGCCGCGGCATCTACGGCGGCAGCGTGCTCTACGCGGACTACTCCGGCAATCTGGACTCCTGTATCGCTATCCGCTCCATGCTGGTGAAGGACGGTGTGGGTTATATCCAGGCAGGCGCCGGCATCGTCGCGGACTCGGTAGCCGAGACTGAGTACCAGGAGAGCATCAGCAAAGCGCAGGCGCTGGTGCGGGCGGTGGAGCGCGCACGATTACGTCGCTGAAGGCTGCCGCACTATCTCCTCATCGGCCGGAGCTCGCGATCAACGCGTTACCAATATTCGGCTGCCGCCGAATCGGTTGTGCTCCTGCCAAACTGCCGCCTTTTTCATGACCAGGGCAGAGACCACGGCCGGAGCATTGGAGTATGGTTACCGCGCAAGCAGCCGAGACCGGATTGGGCGGCCTGACTGCATCTAACTGGAACAGCAGCATGCTGACCGGAAAAGTGAGGCATACGATGGGTTTACTCGACAATCTAGGGGCAATGGCAGGGGAACACTCCGGCGTTGCGTCGGAGCTGATGAACGTGATGCAACAGCATCCAGGCGGCCTGGGCAGCATCCTGAGTAACTTCAAGCAGAACGGCATGGGAGATCACGTCGACTCCTGGCAGCAGCCGGGTACGCCCAATCAACCCATCTCTCCCGACCAGGCGCAGCAGGGGCTGGGATCGGGCGTCATCGACACCATTGCCCAGCGCACCGGCATGTCGCCCACCATGGTGAAGGGCGCCGCCGCGGTGCTGCTGCCGATGATCGTGGCTCACTTTGCCGAGCACGGTGCTGTGAACCAGCAGGGCAGCGGCATGGCGGGTGCGGCGCAGAGCTTCCTAAGCAAGCTTCTCTAACTTCTCAAAACAACAAGTCAACCGCGCAACAACGGGCAGCACAGGCCGCCCGCAACTGCTGCGCGCTCACAGGAAAGGGAGTTCCGCAGATGGCAGATCTCGAACAGCTCAAGCAGAAGTACGCTCCGGTGGTGCAGACCATTGAGAGCTTCAGCGCGGAAGGTGCGCAGGTGCAGGACCAGAGCCTGGACGGCGACAAGTTGTTGCTGAAGGCCTCGGTGCCTTCGCCCGTTATCGCGAATCGCGTCTGGGATGCAATCAAGCAGGTGGACCCGTCCTACGCAGACCTGCATCACGAGATCACTACCACCGGCTCCTCGCAGCAGTACACAATCGCTGCGGGCGACAACCTGTCGAAGATCAGCAAGCACTTCTACGGATCTGCCAACCACTATCAGAAGATCGCGGAGGCCAACGGCATCGCTGATCCGGACAAGATCCGTGCCGGCCAGACCATCACCATCCCGGTCCTCTCCTAGACGAACCGGGCACGTACACTGGAGGGGTGCGAGGCAGTGCTCGCACCCCTTTACTTATGGTCTTCGTTCTCGATAACTACGATTCGTTTACCTACAACCTGGTCCAGTACATGGGTGAGCTGGGCGCTCACGTCGTGGTGCGCCGCAATGATGAGCTGACACCGGCGGAGGTGGAGTCGTTGCAGCCGGAGCGGATTGTGCTCTCCCCCGGTCCCTGCACCCCGCAGCAGGCCGGTATCAGCATTCCGCTGATCCGCCACTTCGCCGGTAAAGTGCCACTGCTAGGGGTATGCCTCGGGCATCAGGCGATCGGCGCAGCCTTCGGCGGCAGTGTGGTGCGGGCGCCGCACCTGATGCATGGCAAAACCAGCCCGGTAGACCACGATGGGCGCAGTCTCTTTGCAGGTATTGCAAGCCCCATGACCTGCACCCGCTATCACTCGCTGATCGTTGCCGAGGATGGCCTGCCCGACGAGCTCGAAGTCTCAGCCCGCACTGCGGACGGCATCATCATGGGGCTGCGCCACCGGGAATACGCGATTGAAGGCGTGCAGTTTCATCCGGAGAGCGTGCTGACTCGAGACGGCAAGCGGCTGATCGAGAACTTCCTGCAGCTTTAGCGGCGCCGGCAGATTGCTCTACTCGATGACCGGCTTGCCGTAGTCGGGAACCTCCCAGCCGGCGTAGGCGGACATCACCGTCGTCTTGCCTTCGGCGCTGTCGCTGGTCTTGCGCGCCAGTTCGGGAAACTGCTTCTTCAGCCCTGAATCATTGGCCCACTCGGGCGAGTCTGCCATCTTGTAGTGGTAGGTCACGTCAGAGGCCTGACGACCCTCCACGACTCGCGGCGGGGTAAAGCTGTCGACCGCCGTGACATCGCGGTGCCCGTAGCAGAAGCGCGGCGTGGCCCGTGCGCCCAGCGGCGTCATGGCGTAGCGCACCAGCTTGAAGGCGCCATCTTCCGTCCGGGTCAGCAGGCCGGCCTTCGCCAGTGCGTCCAGGTTCTTCATATCCGCTTTCTCGGTGATCTTCACCTCAGCGGGAAACTTAAAAGGCGCGGTGGGGAACAGGCACTCGTCGCGGCCGTTGTAGAAATAGGCGTTGATTGCCGCCTTGAAGTTCTCATTGCTGGCTGCCTTCTTCTTGGAGGTGCAACCGGAGAGAAGGAGCAAGGTGACAAGCAGGCCGCTGGTGGTACGCATCGCTCGCATCGTGCAAGAGATTCGCATGCCGCCTGAGATGTTGCTTGCGCGCCTTCAGCTTGCCGGCCGGCGGCACTCCATCCCGAGGCAGTTCTCCCATCGGCCCAGATCCTCCACTTCGGCAAAGTGCGGGTCTGGGTTGTCGCCCATCTGTGCGCGTCGGATGTCGGTGAAGCCGGCTGCCGCGAGCTCCCGCGTCATGTTCTTCTCGTCCCACATCCACAGATGAGCGCTCCGGCCGAAGAGCACACGCAGTAGACGTGAGGCTCCCTTGCCCTGCGAATCGACGCCGAGGTAGGAATCGCGCATGAACCGGCTCGCCGCTTCCCCGTCCGTGGAGGAGGCATAGCTGCGCACCAGTCCCTCCAGGTCCGGCAGCACGAAGCGGAAGGTTCCACCCGGGGCCAGGTAGCTGTACACGTGGCGAAGCGTGGTGCGGAACTCATCGAGCGCCAAGTGTTCGAGCACGTGGGAGCAGTACACGGCCGCGGCAGAGCCAGGGGCGACCGGCAGCCCCTTGATGACGTCGCCATATTCGATGTTGCGGGGATAATCCGGGAAGCCGCGCCGGACCAGCAGCGGTCTGGCGATAGGCAGGTGGCGCTGCAGCCAGAAGGCCGGACCTGCGTCAAAGTTTCGCCAACTCTGCGGAGCGCACAGCCCGCAGCCGAACTGTATGTAGCCGGCTGCGTTGCTGCTCCGTTCCCCGGCAGTCCCTGCCCGCGGATGATGCGTGCCGTCCTGCTGATCTGTCTGCAACCCGTCTCTCCTCCGTGCCCGCGCCGCTCCCAGACTCACCACCCGGAGCATGCCGCCACCCTGCGCGTCTTTACAATGGTATTGGAAACAACCGCGCTGACTCAGACCATGCCAAATTCGTGGGTGTCCACCGTTCGCAGGACGCTGGGGGCCGTTTGCCTGACCACGCTGCTGGTCGGGTGGGTTGCGCTGTCCGCATCTGCGGAGCCTTTCACGTCGGGTCCGAAGCAGGCTGCTCCCCAGGTTCCCGGTCAGGACACGATGTCGACCAACGCCGCGCCCATCGGTCGCACCCGCGCCCAGGAGGTGCAGGTCTCCGGCGACGTCCACCTGCGCAATGGAGAGATGCAGCTGGGCAATGGCAGCACCATCACTGCCGCCGACCATACGATCCCCATCACGCTGACCCGGGGCGGGGAACTGCGGCTGTGCGCCACCACCAGCGTGCACCTGTCCCGCGACCGTTCCATCGAAGCGCCGGACGCCTCTGGCTTGCTGCTGGCGCTCGACCGTGGCGCCATTGAGGCCCGCTACACCACCAGCAAGTATTCCGACGTGCTGCTGACCCCCGATCTGCGCATTCTGATCTCCGGACCAGGTGTCGCCGACCTTAGCATCCGAGTCAGTCGGCAGGGCGACACCTGCATCGACAATCGAGGCCCCCGGGCTCCGTACATTCTGGTCTCGAGCCAGCTGGAGGGCGGGGTGTATCGGGTGCAGCCAGGCCAGCATGTCAGCTTCCAGCACGGCAGTCTGCGCGAGGTGGTGGATACGGAGACCGAGCCGTGCGGCTGCCCGCAGCCTGTCTCCCTCGCCGCGGCAGGAGGTTCCGGAACGCCTGCGGCCGTACCCTCGGCTGCAGCTGCCACCCAGGGTGCTCCGACACCCTCCAGCAGTAAGGCTGATGTGGAGTTTCCACTCGCCGTAAGTGAAGGGCTGACGCCGGCGCCGGCTGAGCCTACAACCCCTGTCGCCGCAGCAGGCGAGGCGCACGCACAGGTGGCCGTTCCTTTCGTCTACGACGCGCATGCACCCGTTGCCAGCGAAGGCGGGGACGTCGCCCCGGCGATCCCACCCCCATCGCCCGCGGCGCCGGCTCCGGTCCCATCCAACATGCGGAACGCCGCCTCACCTCTGGCTCCCGCAGCATTACCGCCGAGCGCGCCTGCTGCTGCGGCCGTAGCTACGCCGCCTCCGCCGCCCGCGCCTGCAGCCCCACCTGCAACCGAGGCAAAGCCGCGAGGTTTCTTCCGCCGTGTGGGGCACTTTTTTTCGAGGATCTTCGGGGCTGAGCCGGCCAGCTGACCCGGCAATAGGCGCGACCGAATATGGAGCACTGGAGTACTATCTCCGGTGGTCAGCCCGACAGAAGAAGCGCGGGCCTGAGGTGTACCCTTTCACCAGGAGCCTGTATGCCCTCCAACACCCACACGCATCCTCTGCACACCAGCGTCGCGGACTTCGTTCACGGCCTGCAGGAGCTGGAGCGCGACTACATTACCAAGGACCGCATCGCCGCCTACATGGCAGCCAATCCGCTGCGTGCCGAAGCCCTCCAGGACTACGTCTGGTGGCGGGACAGCTTCTATACGCGCAACCTGATCTACCGCGATGAGCTGTTCGAGGTGATGACCATCTGCTGGTCACCCGGCCAGAAGACTGCGATCCATACCCACAATGGCCAGCTCGGCTGGATGACCGTCGCGCAAGGCGAGGTGCGTACGCACGAGTTTCACCACACCAGCTGCAATGCCCCGCAGAATCAGAACGTCGTCAACATCGACTGCCTGGGCGGAGCGACCGAGCTGCAGATCGACAAGGTCGGGACGGTCTTCTGCTCCGAGGGCACGGGCATGGTTACGGTCGACAAGCTGCAGACCATTCATCAGATCGAGAATGCAGGAAAGACCGGCTGTATCAGCCTCCACGTCTACTCGAAGCCCTTCGACAGCTACATCGCCTTCGATCTTGAGAAGCAGCGCTGCTACCGGCGCCAGCTCAGCTACTTCAGCAAGGACGGCAGTGTCGTCCAGCCCTGAGACTGAGCTCAGGCCTTTGCGATGCTCAGCGTACCGTTGTCAGACGCCTTCACCTTGTCCGTGCACTCGGTCATGACGATGCTGGCGTCAGCCCGTGCGTCGTTGAGTGTGATAGTGCTGTCGGTCAGGTTGTGCAGCACCAGCGCACGCGGTATTGTCCCCGCCGCCCTCCGCAGGTCGCAGTCGTTGAAGTGGTTGGACTCGATGTCCAGCCAGGACGCACCCGCACAGTAGACAGCCGGACCGCCCAGATGATTGAAGGTGTTGCCCTGCACTGTGATGCCTTCGTTGACGCGTATCGCGGTCGGAGCACCGCCCTGAGCACTGGTATCGATGACGACCGTGCCCCGCGCCGGCACACTCGCATCCAGCTCACAGGAGTCGAAGCGGCAGTCGTTGATGTGCACGTTCTCCACCACCGGACCGCGCATCCGGGTCAAGTCTGGAGCCAGCAGAACCGCCGGGCCCGCGTAGCCTGCGAAGCTGGTGTTCTGTAGCCGGGCGCGCGACTGTGCCACCAGTCCGGTCGAAGCGCCTCCGGAGAAGGCGCAGTTTTCAAGCTTCAGACGCGGCTGGTCGGTGGCGCTGAGGCAGAGCAGTGTGCCTTTGCCAACTGCGGGCGACAAGGTCTCCTCAAACGTGACATTCATGCCGCCCGGCGCAGGCTCCGCCTTGGTCACGGCGATCTCGCCCAGCAGCTTTAGAGTCCCTGCTTCACTCAGCTGCAGATAGGAGCCGGCGCGTGGCAGCGCCCAGGGCTCTACTGGCTTTCCATCGCGGGTGGACAGGAGCGCAGCCTGCGGGCCAGAGATCTGTACCAGCTGCCAGTACGATTGCTGGATTCGCATGGAGGGGCCAAAGGTTCCGCCCAGCCGGGCATGTGCAACGGTCACGGCGCCGGTGCAGTCCAGCATCTCCACCCCGCAGCCATTCGCCGAAAAGGCGCGCCCCGTACCCGGATGGGCAACGACATACACCGTATCGAGCGTGATATCGCGACAGCCTGCCAGCGAGATCGCCGTGTCTGGCGAAGCATGCAGCTGAAGCGACTCTAGCAGGACCTGATCGCAGCCTTCCAACCGTATCGCCGGAGCCACGCCTGCGCTGTGCAACAGGGCGACCCGCGCGCCCTCCGCCAGATGCGGCGCTGCTGCCACTGCAATCTTCAGCACCTGCGGAGTCATCATCTCGACCGCGCCGATGTTGCCGCTGACGACGGGCCCGGTGATCAGTGTGCTCTTCGCCCGCTCCTCAAATCCGACCATCGCGGTAAAACGCTCAGCTCCGGTGACCGGATAGCCGCGATCGACAGCCACTGTGACGCTGTGATTGTCCACCGCGCGTACTACACCCTGCGATACCGGCGGACGCACCCAATCGATGATCACATCATGCACCTCCAGGTCGCGGCACTGGGCAATGCGCAAGGGCAGTGTATCGCCGGTAAAGAACAGCTCCGCGCCGTTGCCGAAGATCTCCAGTCCTTCGAAACCGCTGAAGTCCATCACGACGCCGCCGGGAGTAGTAAAGAGATACTTCCCTGCCGGAAACACCAGCCGCGCATTTCGCTTGGTAAGCGCCGCGATGGCACGCCGCACGGCCTCTGTGCAGTCTTTCTGGCCACTGCCGTCCGCGCCGAAGTCCAGCACAGATACGCGACGGGCGGTTCCCTCCGGAGACGAAGTGGGCAGTGCGTTACTGACACCCGGACTCAGCAGCATTGCTGAGCCGGCCACGCCGCTGCGCATCAGGTGAGCCAGAAACTCGCGTCGCTGCATCATCTTGAATAGTTCCTCCGCATCTTGAAGACACCGCCCGAGAAAGAAACGGACGTGCGTGCGGCCACCTTAGCAAGCAATCTGCTGCGCTACAATTCAACTTTAGGTGCGGGGTCTTTTCTCTCCGCCTTCCCTTTGAACAACCTTAAGGAGTCTTTCGTATGGCGATTCCCGCCACCCAGATGCGCCCGGGCATGATCATCAAGCACAATAACGAGCTGCACGCCGTCTTCAGCGTGGAGCACCGCACCCCCGGCAACCTGCGCGCCTTCATCCAGGCCAAGCTGCGTAACCTGCGCACTGGCGCCATGTTTGAGCACCGCTTCCGCTCGCCTGACCCGATCGAACGCGTGATCGTGGACGAAGTCGCAATGGAGTTCCTTTACTCCGACGGCGACGACTACTACTTCATGAACACGGAGAACTACGAGCAGACGCACCTGAAGCGTGACACACTCGGCGATTCCGTGGAGTACCTCATACCCAATCTGCAGATACGCGTCTCCTTCTTTGACGGCGTGGCGGTCGGCATTGAGCTGCCTCAGACGGTCGAGATGACGGTGATGCAGACTGAGCCGGGCATCCGGTCCGCTACCGCCTCCTCCGTCACCAAGCCGGCGACGCTTGAGACCGGATTGGTCGTCCAGGTGCCGCCCTTCATTAACGAGGGCGAGAAGATCCGTGTCGACACCGCGGAAGGCGCTTACCTCTCCCGCGCATAGTTACGAATCTCAGCCCGGGGCAGAACGACTCTGCCTCGGGCTCCTTTCCAGCGGGGCTGGCTTGCCTTCACCCCACTGCTCTGCCACACTGACGCTTCCACCGCTATGGTTCGCTACTACCTTGTGAAAGGCCGCGTGCAGGGTGTCGGCTTCCGCTGGTTTGTGCACCGCGAGGCCGCCGCGCTGGGCCTGCACGGATGGGTGCGCAACACCGAGAGCGGCCACGTGGAAGTGCTGGCTCGCGGTGATAAGGAGCAACTGGCCAGCCTTGAAGCAGCGCTGCGGCGCGGTTCGCGCGGCAGCCGGGTCGATGCCATCGAGCAGCGCGACCTCGATCCCAGTGAGGGCATATCCCTGGGACCATTTCAGATCGAAGGAGCCTGGTAGCCGCGTATGTCCTTAGAACCGATCAACTGCGAGCCACTCAAGAAGCTGGTCCGCACCGTGCCCGACTTCCCCAAGCCCGGCATCCTCTTCTACGACATCACCACTCTGCTGAAGGATCGTGTCGGCTTTGCCACCATGATCGATGCGCTCGCCGCTCACTACCTGGACCGGGACATCGATCTGGTGCTCGGCATTGAGGCGCGGGGCTTCATCTTTGGTCCGGCCCTCGCGTACCGCCTGAACGCCGGATTTGTTCCCGTACGGAAGCCGCGCAAGCTGCCTGCCCCGACGGCGAAGGTCACCTACGATCTTGAATACGGCTCCGACTCGCTGGAGATACACCTCGACGCCATCGAGCCCGGCCAGAATGTGATTCTGGTCGATGACCTGCTGGCTACAGGTGGAACCATGGAGGCGACGGTGAAGCTGGTGCGGCAACTAGGCGGACGCATTGCGGGGCTGGCCTTTGCAGTGGAGCTGGACTTCCTCAAGGGGCGCGAGCGCTTCCCGGACTTCGACGTCTTCAGCCTGCTGCACTACGACGAGTAGAGCTCGATTGCTCTCAGAACGACGAAGGGCGGAAGCAATGCTTCCGCCCTTCGCCCGTTTCACTCGCCTTGTTGCAGCAAGAGATCTAAACAGCTGCTCGCGATCCTGTAATGAAGTGGATGATCAACGAGGCCACGGCAAGAATCAGCAGGATGTGAATGAAGAATCCTGCCACATGAAACGCGAAGAAACCGCCCGCCCACAGCACCAGCAACACGATCCCAATAGCGATCCACATAGTGCACTCTCCTCTACGGCTTATGTAGCCGTTCGTCTTGCATAGAGGATGTTTTGCACAAACGGGTTGTGCGGAGTGTCGTGCCGATGACATGGGGCGATTTGGAAGTGGGCATGTGCGTCGAGATCCGGGCGCGCGGCATCTAAGTAGCCCGTTTCCTTTCTAGCTCTCCAACGTGACGTGCAGGGTGTCGTCCCCGCGCAAGTAGCTCTTGCGGCGAAACCACGCCCCCATGGCCTGCTCCAGTGCGTCAAGCGGTACTCGCAGTCCAGCCTCCATCCGGCCGTCTGCCAGCGGCAGCGTGTCATCGAAGATGGCGTCATTTGTGAAGTTGCGCATGGCGAAGTTATCGATCCATGACAACGGACACGGTGTGGGGGCGGCTCCCTCCCGCACGTACTCCACACGGAGCTTGCGCAGAAACATTCTTCGCTACTTTCCTGCCCCGGATGACGGGCGGGGTCCGGCGGTGCGAACCGCCTCCGGAGCGTCAAAGCGCGCGAAGTTCTCTTCGAAGCGCTTGGCCAGCGCTGCTGCCTGCTGGTCGTAAGCGGTCTTGTCTGCCCACGCATTTCGCGGATTCAGCAGCCCTGCCGGCACTCCGGGACAGCTGGTCGGAATGCTGAGTCCGAAGGCAGACTCGGTGACGAACTCAACGCCTGCGAGTGCGCCATCGAGCGCTGCCGTCACCAGTGCGCGTGTATGAGGCAGGCTCATGCGCTTGCCCACTCCAAAGACGCCTCCAGTCCAGCCCGTATTGACCAGCCAGCACTGCGCCCCGTACTGGCGCAACCGCTCACCCAACATGGCCGCGTACACCTTGGGAGCCAGCGGTATGAACGGCGATGCGAAGCAGGTGGAGAACTCCGGCACCGGCTCGGAGCCAAGCCCGGCCTCGGTCCCGGCCAGCTTGGCCGTATACCCGGAGAGGAAGTGGTACATCGCCTGCTCCGGCGTCAAGCGCGCGATCGGCGGCAGCACGCCAAAGGCGTCCGCAGCCAGGAACAGCACATTCGTGGGCTGGCCACCGATGCCGGGGATCACTGCCCGCTCGATAAAGTCAACCGGGTAGGCGGCGCGTGTGTTTTCGGTATAGCGGATATCGGTGTAGTCCGGCACGCCGGTCTTGCTGTCGATCACTACATTCTCAAGCACGGCGCCGAAGCGAATCGCGTGGAAGATCTGCGGCTCTTTCTCCTCGCTCAGATCCACGCATTTCGCATAGCAGCCGCCTTCGAAGTTGAATACGCCTTTGCTGCCCCAGCCATGTTCGTCATCGCCGATCAAGCGCCGCGATGGATCCGCGGAGAGGGTCGTCTTGCCGGTGCCGGAGAGTCCGAAGAACAGTGCCGTCCGGCCATCCGCACCCAGGTTGGCCGAGCAGTGCATGGGGAATACATCCCGCTCCGGCAGAAGGTAGTTCATCACGCCGAAGATGCACTTCTTCATCTCGCCGGCGTACTTGGTGCCGCCAATCAGCACGATCTTGCGGGTGAAGTCCGTAATGATGAAGGTCGGCGAGGTGGTGCCGTCGCGCTCCGGCACGGCCTCGAACTCCGGCGCGGCGATCACGGTGAACTCCGCCACGTGGGTCGCCAGCTCTGCCGCCTCCGGGCGCACAAACAACTGCTTCACAAAAAGTGAGTGCCACGCGTACTCTGCGACGACCGTGATGGGCAGCCTGTATTCGGGATCCGCGCCCGCATACAGGTCCAGGACATAGAGGTCCCGCTCCTGCATGTGATTCTGGACGCGCTCCAGCAGCGCGGCAAAGCGATCCGGATCAAACGGCTGATTCACCTTGCCCCAGTCCACACGGCCCTCGGTGATCGCGTCCTTCACGATGAACTTGTCACGTGGAGAGCGGCCGGTGCGCGCGCCGGTAAGCGCCACCACTGCGCCATTGGCGGCCAGCCGTGCCTCGCCTCTTGCGATTGCGGCCTCTACCAGTTGCGGCGTGGAGAGGTTTCGGTGCACGTGCGGACCGTCCAGCAGACTCTTCGATATCGTGCTTGCCGTGGCAGCGCCCATAGCTCTCCTATGTTTCCGGGGGTCACAAAACCATCCATTGTGCCATCTCCGCAGGCGGGGAGCCAACCCGGTGCCGGCAGAGCCGCCCTGACCGGTTGCAGACACTTAAGGTCCGCTTAATGTTGCTCGATGGTTTTACCGAAAATTCACTGCTGCGCCTCAAGCAGAATCCTCGTGCCTTGGTATGAACGATGCGGAGGTTTTTATGAAATTCAGTGCACTACTTCTGGCCGGCACCGCCGCGCTGGCCCTCACAGGCATCCAGGCACATGCCGGTGACAACGATCGGGATGACGCAGACCGCGACATCCGCCATGTTCTGCTGATCAGCATCGACGGAATGCATGCGATCGACTATCGCAACTGCGCCCACGGCATTGCCGGAGTCAACGATGGCAAGCCGTACTGCCCGAACCTCGCAGAGCTGGGCGAATCAGGCATCAACTACGTTGCCGCCAGCACCTCGCGGCCCTCAGACTCCTTCCCTGGCCTGACCGCAATCGTCTCCGGCGGAACCCCGCGCGTGGAAGGCGCCTACTACGACGTCGCCTATGATCGCTCGCTCGATGCGCCCGCCAAGACCACCGGCAATGGCGTAGCCGGCGCACCCGGCCTGTGCACCCCCGGCGCGGCGCCGACGGGCACCACCACCGAGTACGAGGAAGGCATCGACATCGACCAGACCAAGCTGAATGGCGGCGCGCCCGGCGCTGGCCTGGTGGATGGCGGTGCGAACTCCATCGATCCGCTGCGACTGCCCCGCGACCCCAAGGCTGGCTGCGCTCCCGTTTACCCCTACAACTTCGTACGCACTAACACCATCTTCGGCGTGGTTCGCAAGGCGGGCGGCTATACCTCCTGGTTTGACAAGCACCCCTCCTACACCTCGGTCGCCGGTCCCGGCGGCAACGGCCTCAGCGAGTTCTTCGCTCCGGAGATCAACTCGCTGGTGGTGCCCATTCCCGGCTACAAGACCCCGGCTGGTGTGGACTGCAGCACCGTTCCTGATCCTTCCCAGACCGGCTCCTGGACTGACAGCTTCGCCAACATCCAGTGCTACGACACCATCAAGGCCGATGCCATCCTGAAGCAGATTGAGGGCAAGGACCACAACGGCAGGCCGTCCCGCGTACCCACGCTCTTCGGTATGAACTTCCAGGCCGTCAGCGTTGGCCAGAAGCTGATCGAGAAGGGTGTCGGGAGCGGCGGCTACCTGGATGCAGCCGGTACCCCGAGCGAGCTTCTGCTGGGCGAGATCCAGTATGTGGACGCCGAGATCGGCAGGATGGTCGATAAGCTGAAGGACACGGGCCGCTACCACTCCACGCTGATCGTGATCACGGCCAAGCACGGCCAGGGACCCATCGACCCGCATCGCTTCGTACCCCAGCTGAAGCAGCCGAACGGCAGCTCACCAGCGACGGTCCTGGACAATGCCGGCCTGATTCCCTTCTCTGGTGCGCCGTCGAACCCGACCGGCATCGGTCCGACCGAAGACGACGTCTCGCTGATCTGGCTGAAGGACTCCAAGCAGACGGACGCAGCCGTCGCCCTGCTGGAGGCCAACAGCAGCGCGATTGGACTGGGCACGATCTTCTACGGACCCACCGTCTCGCTGAACTACAACAAGCCCGGCCTGCCGCCTGACGGTGATCCGCGCACCCCGGACATCATCGTGACCCCCAACCCCGGTGTCATCTACACAGGCAGCAGCAAGAAGCAGGAAGAGCACGGCGGCTTCTCCCACGACGACACGAACGTGATGCTGCTGCTCTCAAACCCCAGCTTCAAGGGGCGCACGGTGTACTCCGACGTGGCCACCACGCAGGTCGCCCCCACCATCCTGAAGTCGCTCGGCCTGAACCCGCGGGAGCTGCAGGCGGTGCAACTGGAAGGCACTGGCGTGCTGCCCGACGTTTCCTTCGACAAGTAGTAGGCCGTTGTACGAAGGCAGAGAAGGGCCCCCCCAACCACCCCGGGCGGGCGCCCCTATTTACCCCGACGGGGGGGGGCGATCACCCCGG
>CAXUMX010000041.1:0-18620 GCA_964252395.1 uncultured Acidobacteriaceae bacterium
AGACGGTAGAATGCAGGGAACCGTGAGCGATTCGTTAGATCTGAACTCCTCTGCCGGGCCGCGGCTGACCCAGGTCGACCCCCCGCCCAGCTTTGCCCGTCCTGCCCTGCTGGTTCTGCTCGCCTTTGTGATCACGTCCGTCGCCCTCTGGGCGTACGTGCACTTTGAGCACAAGCCGCCTACCGCAACCGGCGAGATTGCTCGTCTCACCGTCTACCCCGTGGAAGCCAAGATCCAGGGTGCCATGCCAGACACACCAGGCATGCCCGGGCAGGACGAGATCTACAAACAGATCCTGGTGCTGGCGCATGTGCAGCTGCACAACGAAAACGCCACCCCGCTCACCATCGACGACGATTGGGGCATCGTCACCCTGGCCAGTGGCGATACCCGCCGCAGCCTCGGTGCCAGCACCTCCGACTTCGACAAGGTCTTCCTCGCCTACCCCCAGTTGGCGCCGCTGCGCATGGACCCGCTGCGCCGCCACAGCGTGATCCCGCCCAACCAGTCGCTCGACGGCCTGCTCGTCTTCAGCTATCCCATGAGCAAGGATGACTGGGATCACCGTAAGTCGATGGGGATCACCGTCTCCTTCTCGAACAACCAGCAGGTGACCCTCCCCGCGCCGCAGAACTAGCCGACCTGCGCGGGGTCGAAACCGGCGCCGATCCGTCGGTCCGCAGTCCACATAGAATCGAAGCCATGGGGCACTCCCTAGGGCACACTCATATCGTCATCGCGGGCGCTGGCGTCATCGGGCTGGCCTGCGCGCTGGAGCTTCGCCTGCGCGGTCTCCAGGTCACCGTCTGTGACGCGGGCCAGGCCATGCATGAGTCCTCCTGGGCCGCCGGGGGAATGCTCGCAGTCCACGACCCGGAGAACCCTCCGGCGCTTCTGCCCCTGGCCCTGTTCAGCCGCGGCCTCTACCCTACATTCCTCGCCCAGGTCGCTCGTCTCTCCGGCTCGCCGGTGCCCCTCCGCACCCGGACCACGCTGCAGTTGACCGACCGCGGTACGCACCCTGAAGGCCGCAGCCTCTCGCTGCGCCAGGCGCAGCAGTATGTACCCGGCCTCTGCGCCCCGGACGGAGTCTACATTCTGCTCGAAGAGGCCAGCCTGGACCCGCGCGATCTGTGCGCTGCCCTGCCCCTGGCCGCGCGCGCCGCCGGCGTCGTGATCTACGAGCATGAGGCGGTCAGGAGCCTTGCCCCCCAGCCCGGACAGGTGCGCGTCCAGACCGCCCGCCGGGAGCTGGTCGCGGACCACTTCGTCAACTGCTGTGGCGCCTGGTCCAGCGAACTCTCGCCCGCCGCCCGCGTCGTCCCTCGCAAGGGACAGATGTTGGCGGTTTCTGCTCCCGGCCTCGAGTCGGTCGTGCGCTCGCGCGAGGTCTACATGATCCCCCGCGGAGATGGCCGCGTCGCCATCGGCGCCACCGTCGAAGACGCCGGCTTCTCGAAGACCGTCGAACCCGCGGCACTCGAGCAGTTGCAACGCCGCGCCGCCCGCCTGTGGCCGCCGCTCGCGGATGCGCCGGTACTCGAATCCTGGGCCGGCCTGCGCCCCGCAACCGAAGATGGACTCCCTGTGCTCGGAGCAAAGAATCCGGCAGCAGCGCAGTGGATCGCCACCGGCCACTTCCGCAACGGCATCCTGCTCGCCCCCGGAACCGCCGCTGTCCTCACTGCCTCGATCCTCAGCCACATGGGAGAGCCGGTTGAGCGCCCGCCCCTCGACCTGACCGCGTTTGCGCCTCATCGTGTGCTGCACCCGGCATCATGTGACAACCGCTTTGCGCCTGCGCTATAACGGTGAGTCGCAGCCTGGTGCCTGTGCCGCGGTGCCGTGCTCCTCGCGGCCCGCATCTGACATCACACCTGCGTAGGACGATTGCGAGGGAGACCGAACCATGGGGACTGCTGTTGCTTCGAAGGGCTTGGAAGGTATTGTCGCCACCACCTCCGGCATCTGCTGGATTGACGGCGACGCGGGCGTCCTCGCCTATCGCGGCATCGACATCCACCGCCTCGCCGAGCAGTCCAACTTCGAAGAGACCACCTACCTCTTGTGGAACGGGCGGCTCCCAAATGCCGCCGAGCTGAAGCAGTTCGGTGAAGAGCTGGCCCGGGCGCGCGTGCTCGACGGCAAGATCATCGACCTGCTGCGCACCTTCCCCCGCCAGGCCACGCCCATGGAAGTGCTGCGTACGGCCGTATCTGCGCTCAGCTGCTATGACCCGGACGAGCGGGACAACACGCACGACGCGAATGTACGCAAGAGCTTCCGCCTCACCTCACAGATCGCCATGCTGGTCGCGCTCTATGACCGCATCCGCAAGGGCAAGCCCCTGGTCGAGGCCGACCCCTCGCTCTCGCACTCTGGCAACTTCCTCTGGATGCTCAATGGCGAAAAGCCCTCCGATACTGCAACCCGCACGATGGATGTGGCGCTCATCCTGCACGCCGACCATGAGCTGAACGCCTCGACCTTTGCCGCGCGCGTCATCGCCGCCACCCTCTCCGACATTCACTCCGCCATCACTGGGGCCATCGGCGCGCTCAAGGGACCGCTGCACGGCGGCGCCAATGAAGCTGTCATGCGCATGCTGTTTGAGATCGATAAGGCGGGCGAGGACCCGGTCGCCCACGTCAAGGCAATGCTCGCCGCGAAGAAGAAGATCTCCGGCTTCGGCCATCGGGTCTATCACACCGAGGATCCGCGTGCGACCCACCTGCGCCGCATGAGCGAGGAGCTCGGCCGCTCCGCCAACAACTCCAAGTGGTTCGACATGTCACGCGCGATTGAGAAATACATCCTGGCGGAGAAGAAGCTCAACGCCAACGTGGATTTTTACTCCGCCTCGACCTACACCACACTCGGCATTGACATCGACCTCTTCACGCCCATCTTCGCCGTCAGCCGCATCGCCGGATGGGCCGCGCACGTTATCGAGCAGCTGGACGACAATCGCCTGATCCGACCCCGCGCCGAATACATCGGACCCGAGTACCCGGCTGAGTACACGCCCATCGATAAGCGCTAAGCCGTACCCCATGCAAAATGGCGCAGCCCGCGGGCTGCGCCATTTTGCTTTCGCTGCACGCGCGACTACTTCTTCATACTCGCTGGCGGCACGATCCCGTTCATGCGCAGATATTCCACCATCTGCCCGTAGTGATCGTTCGCATGGGCCATGGCAAAGGTAGCCGCACCTGCGCGCGTGATCGTCTGCTTGCCGAAGGGTACGGTCTGGAAGGCATTCTGCGGCGTCATCGTGGCGATTGCCTTGTCCGCATAGGCGAAGGAGTCCTTCAGCGCCTGCACCAGCTCATCCTTCGACTTAAGGCTCTTCATCTTCGCCTCATCCGGCATCGGACCGACCCCGAATCCACTGAAGAAGAAGAAATTGGCCTCGGCCAGATGCTGCACCTGGCTGCCGAAGCTCCGCACTCCGTCGAACTTGCCTGCGGTCGGCACAAAGTCGTACTTGTCTGCCGGCATCGCCTCGGCCGCGTCGATGATCTCCTTCGATCCGTTCTTCAGCAGCTTGCCATACACCTCGGCCGGCGCGACCGTCTCGCCCGCACTGGCGCTCTTCGCCTTCGCAGCCTGTGCCAGTGCGTCCGTGTGCACCATCGTTCCACCCACCAGCAACGCTACCGCCACCGCCATACCGCGCAATGCTCGACAACCAATCATTGAAGCCTCCTGTGCCTGCTGGCACCGGAGAGAAGCCTAGCAGAAGGTCCGAGGCAGGTTGTTACAACAACACATCGCGCGCGTTTCCGATTCTGGACGCATTCCGCGCGCGGAACTTCCCTGTCTCTACCTGCGTACAATTCCCGCAGAAGCCTGCGGATCGTGCCCGGTGACGTATCGTTTGCTTCTACAGATCCCGCACTCGGGAGCGCAGTGCCATGCATAGGACAGGTCCGGACCGCGTCACCACCTCCCTCGCGATGCTTCTGCAGGACCTTCGCTTCGGACTGCGCCAGCTTGGTAAGTCCCCTGCCTTCGCCATCGTCGTCATCGGATCGCTCGCCTTCGGCATCGCGGCAAGCGTCACTGTGTTCAGTGTGGTTCGCGCAGTCCTGCTCGATCCCTATCCATACAAAGACGCGGACCGCATGATCCATGTCGAGCTCATGCAGAACAACGATGATCGCAACAGCAATCTGCTCTCAGTAACTGCGGCCGAGTTCGCGGACCTGCAGAAGCTGCCGCTGGTCGATGACGTCTTCTTGATGGACAACAAGAGGCAGGCATTGACCGGCGATGCCGTGCCTATCTCCGTACGCAGCGGCTACTACTCCGCGAACCTATTCGACTACATGGGTGTGCCGCCCTACCTCGGCCGTCTGTTCACACCAGCTGACGCGCCACATGGCAACGCAGCCCCGGTCGCGGTGCTCGGCTACCAATTCTGGAAGAAGCAGTACGGCGGCAGGCTCGACATCCTGGGCAAAACCATCTCGCTCGATCACACGCCGTACACCGTCATCGGCGTTGCGTCGCCGCGTTTCACCTGGGGTGACTCGGATGTCTACATGCCCGGCAACTTCAAGGCCGACCCGCACTACTACATGCCCGCCTTCCTCAAGCTGAAGCCTGGCGCATCGCATGCGGCCGTTGCCGCGCAGTTGCAACCTTTGGTCGATAGCTATGCCCAGCGCGACCCTACCAACTTCCCGCAGGGCACCCGGGTCCAGATCAAGACGCTGAATGAGGAGGTGCTCCACGGCTTTGAGGCTCCTCTGCTCGCCCTCTTCGCCGCAGTGATCCTGCTGCTGCTGATCGGCTGCGCCAATGTCTCCATCCTCATGCTGGCCCGGGGAACGGCCCGGCAGCATGAGTTCGCAGTGCGCTCTTCGGTCGGCGCTACCCGCACCCGCATCATGCGCCAGCTGCTTACCGAGTCGCTGATGCTCTCACTGCTTGGTGCCGGCGCCGGCGTGCTGCTGGCCTACAAAGGTGTCGATCTGCTGGCACAACACCTGCCGGAGAACTCCTTCCCGCACGAAGCAGCCATCCATCTCAACGGGACCGTGCTGATGTTTGCTGTGGCCGTCGCGGTGATCACCGGGGTGCTCTCCGGCAGCTCGCCGGCCTGGCAGCTCTCGCGTCCGGACATCGGGCCGCTTATGCAGGGCGCCTCCGGTAAGCTGGCCGGCAGCGTGCGCGGCCGCCTGACTCACCGGATGCTCATCGCCGGACAGGTCACGCTCACCATGCTGCTGCTCGCCGGCGCCGGGGCGGCGCTCCATGCCTTCTCCATGCTCTACCATGCGCCCCTCGGCTTTGACCCGGACCACCTCTCCTATGTCAACGTCTCCGTGCCCAGGGGTGGCGTCCACACCTGGGAGTACCTCTCGCTCAAGCAGCGTTCTTATCTCGAAGCGGCGCAGGCCACGCCCGGAGTTGCGTCCGCCGGCATCTCGAACAGCTGGATGCCCGGCTTCAACGGCTACGTCGGAAAGATCGCCGTCTCCAGCAACCCCAACCTCACCGATGCGCAGGCCATGCTGGGCCTGGTCAGCGACGACATCTTCACTACTTTGCACGTGCCGCTGCTGCAGGGCCGCTTCTTCACTCCGCAGGAGGAGGCACGCGCCGCGCACGTTGCCGTAGTCAACCGCGCGTTCGTAAAGCGATACATCCAGAACGGCAACCCGCTCGGCACCAGCGTGCGCAGCCCGGCGCTCAAGCTGGATAACGGCAACCTGGTCTCCGCGCCCGACAATGACGCGTGGCTGCAGATCGTCGGCGTGGTCGACGACGCACGCAACGACGGGCTGGACCGCCCGCCGCAGCCTGCCGTGTTCGTCCCGGACAGCTTCATCGTCGATCCGAGCGCGACCCTCATCATCCGCACCAAAGGGAATCCGCAGACCGCCATCCATGCCGTCGAAACCAGCCTGCATCGGCTCGACCCGGAGATCTTCATCGCTGCCGAGCACGAGTTCAGCTGGCTGCTGGAGACCCAGGCCTGGGCGCGCGAGCGCTTCCTCGCCTCGCTGTTCTCCGTCTTCGCCGCGCTCGCGCTGACGCTCTCGGCCGCAGGCATCTACAGCGTGGTCTCCTATACCGTCTCCCAGCGCACACGCGAGTTCGGGGTCCGCATGGCACTCGGAGCACAGCGCGGCGCCGTGGTCCGGCTGGTGCTCGAGTCGTCTCTGCTGACGGTCTGCGTCGGCGCCGCCGCCGGTCTGCTGCTCAGCCTTGCACTGGCCCGGATGCTGCCCCCGTCCCTCCTGGCCGGTGTGCACGATCCGAGGATGTTGCTGGCCGTCTGCGGAGTGCTCTTCGGTGTCACGGCGCTGGCCTGCCTCTATCCCGCATGGCGCGCCGCGTCCATTGATCCGATCCAGGCCATCCGCGTCGAGTAGAGCCGCGCAACCCCTACACAGCTGAGCCTCAGCGCACCACCGGCGTAAACTAGTGGCAGTCATGCGCCGCGTCTACATGGATGCCAATGCCACCACGCCCCTGGCGCCAGAGGTGTTCGCGGCCATGCGCCCCTGGTTTACAGAGCAGTTCGGCAACGCCTCCTCCATCCACTTCCATGGCCAGCGGGCGCGTGCCGCTGTGGAGCGGGCGCGAGAGCAGGTAGCCAAGCTCTTCCACTGCCGACCTGCCGAGGTCGTCTTCACCAGCGGCGGTACGGAGGGTGACAACCTTGCGCTGACCGGCCTGATCAAGCCAGGCGAGCACCTCATCACCACCGCCATTGAGCACCACGCCGTCCTGCTGATGGCAGAGCGGCTGCGCGACCGCGGCGTTGAGGTCACCTTCCTGCCCGTCGACGCCAACGGCCTGGTCGACCCTGACGATGTGCGCCGCGCGCTGCGCCCCAATACCCGCATCATCAGCGTCATGATGGCCAACAATGAGATCGGCACCATCCAGCCGCTCCAGGCCATCGGCGCCATCGCGGCTGAGGCCGACGTCTACTTCCACACCGACGCAGTGCAGGCCGCCGGCAAGCTGCCCATCGACGTCAACGTGATCGGTTGTGACCTGCTCACCATCTCCGGGCACAAGCTGCACGGCCCCCAGGGCACCGGCGCGCTCTACGTACGCCGCGGCACCCATCCGGAGCCGCTGCTCTTCGGCGGCCCGCAGGAGCGGCAGCGCCGCGCCGGGACAGAGAACCTGCCGGGCATCGTCGGGCTGGGCAAGGCGGCGGAGCTGGCCCAGGCCTTCGTCACCTCCGACGCGCCCACGCGCTGGGCCGCTCTGCGCGATCGGCTGGAGCAGGGCATCCTCTCCCGGGTGGAGGAAGCCGGCGTCTACGGCGGCTCTGCACCTCGTGTCCCCAACACCACCAATCTGTGGTTCGATCACCTGGAAGGCGAGGCGCTCGTGATCGCGCTCGACCTGAAGGGACTCGCCCTCTCCGGCGGCTCTGCCTGTATGTCCGGCGCTACCGAGCCCTCGCACGTGCTCACCGCTATGGGCATCCTGCCCGAGCGTGCGCGTGCCAGCCTGCGCTTCAGCCTCGACTCGAGCGCCACCGAGGACGACGTCAACTTCGCCATCGACCTGGTCCCCGACGCCGTGGCCCGGCTGCGGGAGCTCTCGCCCGTCTACGCCCGCACCCAGCCCGCGGTTGTGGCGGCCCGCCCATGAGCTCTGCCACCGTCGCAGATACAAATGTTGCGGATGCTCGCATCGCCTCGCCGCCGCGTACCATCGCCGTCGCCATGTCGGGTGGGGTCGACTCCTCCACCGTCGCCGCCATGCTCCAGCAGCAGGGCCACACCCTCATCGGCCTTACTATGCAGCTGTGGAATCAGCGCCGTCTCGCCGGACGTGAAGGCATGCCGGAAGAGGTGCAGGGACGCTGCTGCTCGGTCGACGATGTCTACGACGCGCGCCGCGTGGCCGAGCGGCTGGGCATCCCCTACTACCTGGTCAACCACCAGGAGCGCTTCGAGCGCGATGTCGTCCGCCCCTTCGTCGCCGAGTATCTGGCCGGCCGCACTCCCATCCCCTGCAGCCTGTGCAACAACTCGCTCAAGTTTGACCAGCTGCTGCTGACCGCGCGGCAGATCGGTGCGGAGCTGATCGCCACCGGCCACTACGCTCGCAATGAGTACGACCCGGCCAGCGGACGATGGCTGCTGAAGCGCCCCGCCGATAGCGCGAAGGACCAGACCTACTTCCTCTTCGGGCTCACCCAGGACCAGCTCGCCCACACGCTCTTCCCCCTCGGCAGCTACACCAAGCCGGAGGTGCGTGAGCAGGCTCGCGCCTATGATCTTGGCATCGCCACCAAGCCGGATTCGCAGGAGATCTGCTTCATTCCCGGCGGCGATTACAAGCGCTTCATCTCCGCCTACCTCGACGAGCGGGGAGAGATGCTGCCCGACTCGAGCGGTGAACTCGTCACCACGAGCGGTACAGTTGCCGGCCGGCACGGCGGCATCCATGAGTTCACCGTCGGCCAGCGCAAGGGCCTCGGCGTCGCTTCACCCACGCCGCTTTACGTGTTGTCCATCGATGCGGAGAGTCGCCGCGTCACCGTAGGCGCAGAGCATGATCTGCTCAGCCAGACACTGGTGGCCCACCGCTTAAACTGGATTTCCATCGAAGACCTCACCGCACCCGTGCGCGTCGAGGTAAAGGTCCGGCACCGGCATGAGCCGGCCGCAGCCACCTTGCGCAAGACTGGACCAGATCAGGTCACGGCGCACTTCGATCAACCCGTCCGCGCGGTCACGCCGGGGCAGGCTGCCGTCTTCTATCAGGGAGACATCGTCGTCGGCGGGGGCTGGATCGCTGCCACCCAGCCGGAATCCACTCTCTAGAGCTGGTCCGGATCGATCTTCCGCACCGCCACCGGGCCGCGGTAGCTGCCGTTACGGCGCTCCCGCCGCAGCAGCGAATTCAAGCCGGTGCGCACTCCGTCCAGCACGCCGCTGAGGTGGCGGATCGGGATCGCAATCCCCTCCTGCACCGCATGCGTCGCGTTGCCGATGCCGCTCAACGTACTCGCTACCATGTCATCCACGCGCGCTGCCTGCTGGTGCGTACGGTCGACCACGTCCGTCACCGAGACAGAGATATGCTGGGCTTGCTCGCGCAGCGTATCGCTGATCGCGGAGACGTTCGTCCCCATGTGCTTCACCTTGGGCGTCAGGTCGTCCACCACCGAGTTCACCTGTGTTGAGAGGTGCTTCACCTTCGGTGTCAGGTCATCCACGACGGAGTGCACCTGGGTCGCAATCGGCCCGACATGCGGCATCACCGCGCTCTCCACCCGGTCCACCAGCGCCATCACGCGCTTGCGGGCCTTTATGGCAGCCACCGCCACCCCCACCAGAACGCCGATGAGGGTCAGCACACCGATGCCGACGATGATGGTCAGTGCCAGGAGGATATTTGCAATCGGGTCGTGCATACAGGCCGTTTCCTTCGCTTGAATGTTGTGGGGGGAGGCCCGCCTCCGCCAATGCGCGTCCGCGGGCTCGATGTGCTGCCGTGCAGTTACGTGGTGCGGAAGGCCTGCTGTCCGGCCTCCACTGCGTTGGAGATCTTCTCGGACTCGTCCCCGGACGCGGTCTCGCGATACGCCCGCTTGCCCTCCGCTACCGCAGAGTTGAGGTTGTCAGTGTGCTCGTCCACCATCTGCCGGCCGCGATCGACATACTGATCCCACTGCGCTCGCCCGCGATCCACCGCTTCCTTGCCCCGGTCCACGTACTCGTTCAGCTGATCCCGTCCGCGATCTACTAGGTCGCTCACCTGGTCCGCCGCCTGGCGGGAGCGCTGCTTCACCTGCTCGGACTTCTCCCGCGCCGTGGCCGCCAGCTCATCCCGCGTCTCTGTTCCCGCCTTCGGTGCATAAAGCACACCCAGCGCGGTGCCTACACCCAGCCCCATCAGAAACCAACCGAATCCACCACCCTTGTCACTCGACATATCCTTCTCCTTCGATCGGCAGCGCACCAACAGAGCTGCGCAGCCGTCGTATCTGATTGCGCCAGGGCGAATGCGCCCGTTTGCGTCTTGCTGCGCTAATCGACTAGATGCCCCGCACAGCCCATCTGCTGCCAAACCAGCGCACTCATCGTCTCACGAATACGGGGCCGCTGTTGCGGGCCCGTATTGCGAGTGGCTGCCCGGCTCCCGCAGAAAACCCGCTGAACCTCGAAACAAACACCACGATTTCCGCGACTTTCTGCCGCTGGTGCGTTCACAATAGAGCGAAGATATCCCAACCAGGAAGCCCCATGGACCGCGGAGTGTCGCGCCTGGGTGCGGCATAGAGGAGAGTTATGGTACGTCGTAACGTCACCTACCGATCATTGCAGGCAGGGTTGCTCGCTGGATCGCTGCTTCTGGCCTCCGGCTGCAAACCCGCCTCGCAGAGTGCAACGCAGACTGCGCCCGCCGCTCCGCCGGCAGCGCCCAGCGATCAGGATCTGCAGCAGGGCATCCAGTCGCGCATCCAGGCCGAATCTGCCCTGGCCGGCCAGAACATTCAGGTCAGCGTCGTCGGCGGCACCGCCACGCTCAACGGAACCGTGAATAACGATGCCGCGCGCGCGCTGGCCGCCGCGGACAGCGGCTCGGTCAACGGCGTTCGTACCGTCATCAATAACCTGACTGTGGCTCCGCCGCAGGTGGCTAAGACGCCGGCACCCCCTGAGCCGCAGCGCCGCCGGGAGCCGCGTGCGTCCACCACACCCGCACAGCAGGCCTTCAACGAAGGAAACGCCGCGCCTGCGCCGCCGGTTGAGCCGGTGCGCACGGTACCGCCTGCGCCCATCACCCCGCCGCAGCCGACTGCCCGCACTGTCTCCATCTCCAGCGGCACCTCCCTGCCGGTCCGCCTCACCGAAGGGCTGGACAGCGCCACCGCACAGCAGGGGCAGGCTATTCACGGCACCCTGGCAGCCGACATCGTCGCCGAGAACATGATCGCCATCCCGCGCGGAACCCAGGTGACCGGCCGCATCGTGGACGCCAAGGACGCGGCCCACTTCAAGGGCAGCGCACTCATCTCGCTCGAGCTGACCCAGATCGACCTCAAGGGTCGCCAGTTGCCCGTCGTGACCAGTGCCTACACCGAGCAGGGTAAGGGCCGCGGGAAGAACACCGCGGAGAAGGCCGGCGGCGGAGCCGCCATCGGCGCCATCATCGGCGCACTGGCAGGCGGCGGCAAGGGTGCAGCCATCGGCGCTGCCTCCGGCGGCGGCATCGGTGCTGGCGTCAACGCGGTCACGCGCGGCGAGCAGGTCAAGATCCCTGCCGAAACGCTGATCAACTTCAAGCTGCAGTCCCCGGTCAGCGTCACCACCTCGCGCACCGCCAGCGGGCAGCCGCGCACCTTCGACGACAACTCCGGCGACGCGCAACCCCAGTAGCCAGCTTACTCAACCAGAAGGCGGGTGCCCCGGGGCATCCGCCCTTCTTCTTTGCGCGACTCAGCCGCCCAGCCGCGTCAGCGCTCGCGCACTGGTTAGCCGACGCTCCAGGTGCCGCTCCAGCGTCTGAATGCAGAACCGGCGCAGGTCGCGCGCCCGCTCCCGTGGCCACGGCTGCCCCGGCAGTGCGCCCGCCGGCGAGTGGAAGATCTGCGCGGCAATCTGCTGCGACTCCGCCGACAACGTGCCCGACGCCAGCCGCTTGTGCGCCACACACACCAGCCCGTCCGACAGTGCGTGGAAGTACGCCGGTCCGGTAGCCAGCGACTCGCCGCACAGCAGGCATCGCCGCAGGTCCGGCAGCCACCCCATCAGCCTCGTCATCCACAGCGCGAAGTAGGTCACCGGCATCCAGATGCCACCGCTCTCCGCCGCCTCCAGCACAGAGAGCAGCAGGCGGAACACCGCGTCGTTCGGGTCGTGATCGGGCTGCGTCTCATCGATCACTTCCGCGAAAAAAGCCAGCGCGCTCAGCCGCGTGTAGTCCACCGCCAGCGACAGTGGCGAGCGCACAATCTCAAAGTAGTCCAGCCGCACCAGTTCCTGCCGCGGCCGCTCCACATAGCTGGCCCGCACGTGCGTCATCGGCTCCAACGCACCGCCGAAGCGTCGCCGGCTCTTCGCGGCAGACTTAGCCACGCCGCGCAGCTTGCCGTATTCGCGCGTGAACAAGGCCACGATCTGGTCCGCTTCGTGAATCGGCCAGCTGCGCAGCACCACCGCCTCGGCCATCATCGGACCCACCCTCCATCCGGCCCCACACGCAACAACGCGCAACCCGAGGGCTGCGCGTTGGCGTTCACAAGGGAAGGAAGATCAGCGGCCAAAGTGCGCGGAGTTCTTGTCGGCAAAGCCAGCCCACTTCTCCGGCAGGTCGTCGCCCGCAAAGATGGCCGACACCGGGCAGACGGGAACACACGCGCCGCAATCGATACACTCCACCGGGTCGATGAAGAGCTGCTCGACATTGCCGTAGTCACCCTCGTCCTTCTTGGGATGAATGCAATCCACAGGGCAGGCATCGACGCACGCGGTGTCCTTGGTGCCGATACAGGGTTCTGCGATGACGTAAGCCATGAAGCGAGTTCTCCAATACGTGTAGGTTCCTGCTGATTGTAGCAGGGCGCGCGGGCCCGTTTTGCCTCCCGTTGGACATGGCGAAAGCCGCGTCAGAACAGCCTCCGGTCTCGATCTTGGTATCGTCGACACCATGCTGCTCCATCCCGCTCGTCCGCAAGACATGCCCGCTATCATTGGGCTCGAGCAGTCCACTGCAGCCCGCGAGTTCGTGAGCCAGTGGTCACCCGAGGAACATCGTGAGGCTATGGGCCAGCCAGATACGCGCTACTTCCTCATCAGCGATGTTCAGGGTGCCGGGGCTGTCGCAGATCCACAGCGTGCGCAGGCCAGCCCGGCGGCCTTCGTAAGCTGGTCCGTAAGAACACCGATCAGATCGCCAGTTGGATCTTCGACAACGGCGGCAACCTGCGGCTCGCCGAGCGCACCACCACCGCCGGTGATACGGAGATCCTGCGCGTCGATGCGGAGAGCCTCAAGCCCATCTATAGCTGCACGGTCTTTGAAGGCTGCGACATCGCCGGCTTCGCCCCAAATAACACCCAGGCGTATCTCACCACGAACAAAGGCGCGCTCGATCTGATTGAGTTGCAGCTGCTTGATCCGGCCAGCGGCACTGCTACGAAGATTGAGAGCGACCCGGAGAACCGCGTCGATCTGGACGCCGTCGTCACCTCTGAGATGGACTACCGCATCCTCTTCACCCGCTACGAGGACGATCGCCAGCGCCTCTACTTCAAAGACAAGACATTCGAGAGCGACTACCACTGGCTGGAAGGCAAGCTGCCCCAGAAGGAGATTCGCTTCGCCTCAAACTCACAGGATGAGAACACCTGGATCCTGGTCGCGACCAGCGACACCGAGCCGGGTGAAACGTACCTGTGGGACCGCAAGGCCAAGGCGCTCACCCTGCAGTACCGCATACGCGAGGAGCTGCCCCGTACCGCGCTCGCTACCATGAAGCCCTTCCACTATAAGTCGTCGGACGGCCTGGAGATTCCTGCGTACCTCACTCTGCCCCACGGCCTGCCGGCGAAGAACCTGCCGCTGATCGTCTTCCCCCATGGCGGCCCCTGGGGGCGAGACAACTACGGCTACAACACCTTCGCGCAGTTCTTCGCCAACCGTGGCTACGCGGTCTTGCAGCCCAACTTCCGCGCATCTACCGGCTACGGGAAGAAGTTTCTCAACGCCGGCAACGGGGAGTGGGGCCGCAAGATGCAGGACGACCTGACCTGGGGCGTCAAGGCGCTGGTGGCCGATGGCACTGTCGATCCAAAACGCGTCGGAATCTCCGGAGGCTCCTACGGCGGCTATGCCACACTGGCCGGTGTCGCCTTTACGCCCGATGTGTATGCCGCGGCAGTGGCCATCGTCGCGCCCTCGAATCTGATCACCCTGCTCGATGCGCTTCCGCCGTATTGGGAGGCAGGACGCAAGCAGATGTACACGCGGATGGGCGATCCGAACACGGCTGAGGGTAAAGCGCTGCTCACCGCTGAGTCGCCGCTCACCAAGGCAAAATCCATCGTCACGCCGCTCATGGTGGTCCAGGGCAAGAATGATCCTCGCGTCAATATCCGTGAGAGCAACCAGATCGTCGCCGCCGTGCGCGACAACAACAAGCCAGTCGAGTACCTGGTCGCGCCGGATGAGGGCCACGGCTTCGCTCGCCCCATCAACAATCTGGCGATGATCACCGCCGTGGAGGAGTTCTTCTCGCAGTATCTCGGAGGCCGCTACCAGAAAGACGTGCCCGCCGACGTAGCTGCCAAGCTCAAGGAGATCACTGTCGACCCGAAGACCGTAAACGGCGCCGTCACGCTGGACTCCGCGGAAACCGCTTCGAAGTAGTCGCTGGCAACGCGGGGGCTGCTGACCGGGCCGCCTCCGTAGTCCTACTTCGCCGCCGCGCGCCGCGCCGCAAACTCCGCCGGCGTCGGCACCGGCTCGATATCGCGGCCGGCGAACATATCCTCGAAGAAGCCCTGAATCTCTGCCTGCAGCAGGCCGTTGGTGGCCAGGATCTCTTTGCTCTCCAGCCGGAACGGCGAACCATCGAAGCCGGTCATCGTCCCCCCAGCCTCCTTCACCAGCAGCACGCCCGCCGCCGTGTCCCAGGGGTTCAGGTTGAACTCCCAATACGCGTCGAAGCGTCCTGCCGCGGTATACGCCAGGTCAAGCGCCGCCGCACCCGCACGGCGCACCCCATGCGAGCGCAGCGTCAGCTGCTGGTAGAAGTGGATGTTCGGATTCTCGTGGCGCTTGTGACTGGGAAACCCCGTCGCCAGCAGCGCCTCCTGCAGCAGCTTTGTCTTTGATACATGCAGCCGCCGACCGTTCAGGTAGGCGCCGCCATCCTTCTCCGCCACAAACAACTCATTGTGCACCGGCTGGTAGATCACACCCGCGATCAGCTCGCCGTCTTCGTCCTGCGGCAGCCCTGCCGGGCGATGCTCCAGCCCCAGCGATACGCAGAAGTACGGAAACCCATGCGCAAAGTTTGTCGTGCCGTCCAGCGGATCCACGTACCAGCGATACTCCGCATCCAGCAGCGACCGCGTGCCCTCTTCGCCAAAGATGCCGTGCTTGGGAAACGCCTCGTGCAGCTTCTCCACAATCAGCGTCTCTGCGGCGCGATCCGCCTCGGTCACCAGGTCTACGTCGCCCTTGTACTCCGTCAGCACGCCGCGCTTGTAGTAGTCGTGGATCAGCAGTCCGGCTTCGATCGCAATCGCTGCCGCCGGCACCGCCATCCCCAGATTCAACGAGTCAGGTAGCTGACTGATCACAGGCGCGCCTCGCCTTCGGTCCGGGCTGCGCGCTTGCCCTGCTCGGCGATCGTGCGAATCTGCTCCTTGTAGATGAACAGGTTCGGTCTTCCCTCGCGCGTCAGCCGAATCATGCGCTCGTCGAAGTACTCAATCCATCCGGAGACGCTCTCTCCGTCGCGCAGCTTCACCGTCACCGGCACCTGCTTCTCTGAGAGGAAGCGCAGGTACGCTGCCTCTTGCCCGGTCTCGCCCGGGGGTGGAGATTTTTTGCCTCTGCGCGGCGCATTCTCGGTCGGCATCCCGCGATTGTAGCCGACCTTTTGTGAAGCGAATGCCTTACCCGGCCACGACGCTGTGCCGCTTCAAAGTCGCCTGCACAACACTTGCTCTGCCGCATGCAACCCGGACAGCGGACCAATCGGACAGAGTCTCAGGGAGTCGATCGGTAGTACCCCGGCCGATGCCGCACGCTGTATCGGGCATTCTCTGTTACACCGCGCAGCTTCACCGCGATCGATCGGAACTCCTGGTCGCTCTCCGCGCCGCCATGCGGGTAGTAGCCCAGCAGATACTGCGCGCGCAGCTCGTCGGCGATGTGATGGAAGATCGCATCCAGCGATGCCTGGTCGGCATAGTAGGCGCGGCCGCCCGTCTGCTCCGAAAGCGTGATCATGGCATGCTCGCCGGCCAGGTCCCGGCCCGCGCTCGCCGCAATCGGCACATCGATGATGCCGTAGATCATCACCTCATCGCGCACTGCCTCGTCCAGCGCCTCCTGGTAGCTGATGCCGCCGACCGTGTTGCCGCCGTCAGAGATCACCACCAGCACCCGCCTGCCATGCTGCGGGCCCAGCCGCTGCGCCGCCAGGTAGATGCTGCCGTAAAACGCCGTGCCCCCGCTGCCGGGCCGCAACGCGGCCAGCCCGTTCGCAATCCTCCGCGGATCGCTGGTAAACCCGGTCACCTCGCGCGTGCCGTCGGAGAACGCAATCAGGTCTGCGCGATCCTGGGGCCGCAGCACCTCCTTGGCAAAGTGCTGCGCTGCCTGCTGCTCCGTCGGAAAATCCTTGTGAGTGCTGCCGCTCAGATCAATGGCCAGGGCAATTGCCAGCGGCGCCGCCGTATCTCGTTCAAACACCGCGATCGGCTGCGCCTTTCCGTTCTCGAACAGGGCGAAGTCGTCCCGCGTCAGGTTGCCGATGGGCGCACCCGCCTGGTCGGTCACGCTGCAGAACACATTCACCAGCCCCACATCCACATGCAGCGTCGTCTGCTGCGCCGGTGAAAGCGCGGTGCCGCCAATCAGCGCGGCAGCCATGGCCGTCGCCTTGAATTTCATACGCTGGAACTCGCGCCTGTCCCCGCCGTCAGCTCGGCCGGAAACGGCTCACCGTCGGTCCACACTGCGCCGTCTACGAAGTGCTCCTTCTTCCACACCGGCACCGTGCGCTTCAGCGTGTCGATCAGCCACTGGCATGCTGCAAATGCCGGCCCCCGGTGTGCCGAGGTCACCACGATGACGATGCTGCTCTCGCCGATCTGCAGCCGGCCCAGCCGGTGCACGATGCCCACGCGGTCAATCGCATACTGAGCCGCCGCCTCACGCGCCAGCTTCGTCATCTGCGCCAGCGCCATCTCCTCGTAGGCCTCGTAGTCCAGAAACAGCGTCCTGCGGCCGCGTGTGTTGTCGCGCACAATGCCGTCGAACAGCACAATCGCGCCGTCGCCCGGCTGGGCCAGCTCCGCCACCAGGCGTGCGCCGTCAATGCGCTCGCGGGTCAGCCGGACCAGCGGTTCAGCCGTCTGCTCATCCACCCCGCCAGACACCGGCGGCAGCAGTGCCACCTCGTCTCCGTTCTTCAGCACCACGCTGCTGCTGGCGTACTCCTGGTTCACCGCCACCGCCAGCGCCGACCACACCGGGTGCGCCGCGCTGCCGCGAAAACGCTCCAGCAGCTCGGCCACCGTTGCGCCCGTCGGCAGGTCGACCGATCGCTCTCCGGCCGCCAGCAGATCCTTCAGCACCCCGAAGAAGAGGACTCGCACATGCATCGTTTCTGGCATTCCGTCCAGATTAGACGGTTGCGTCCAACGAAGGTAGCGCCGTGCGCTCGCCCCTCCCGCCGGTGTACCTTCAGACGAAATCTGTGCAGGCCGCTGGCCTGACGCCTACAAGCGGAGACGAGACACGATGGCGCAACCACTGCTGATTGCCAGAACCACCGGCACCAAACAGGATCTGGCCCTGTTGCCGCAACTCACCAACCGGCACGGCCTCGTTGCCGGCGCCACCGGCACTGGCAAGACCGTCAGCCTGCAGGTCATGGCAGAGGCCCTCAGCCGCATCGGTGTTCCCGTCTTCGCAGCAGACGTCAAAGGCGACCTCTCCGGCATCAGCCAGCCCGGCCGCAGCACGCCCAAACTCACCGCACGCCTGGAGACGCTCGGCATCGCCGCGCCTGCCTTTGCTGGCTGCCCGGTCACCTGCTGGGACGTCTTCGGCGAGCAGGGCCACCCCGTCCGTGCCACCGTCTCCGAGATGGGGCCGCTCCTGCTCAGCCGCATCCTCAATCTCAATGACACTCAGGCCGCCGTTCTCACGCTGGTCTTCAAAATCGCGGACGACCAGGGCCTGCTCCTGCTGGACCTCAAGGACCTGCGCGCCATGCTGCAGCATGCCGGCGATCATGCTGCTGACTACAAGACCGGCTACGGCAACATCTCCGCCGCCAGCATCGGCGCCATCCAGCGCAACCTGGTCGGCCTGGAACAGCAGGGCGGCGACAAGTTCTTCGGTGAGCCCGCGCTCAACATCGACGACTTGCTGCAGACCGATGCGCAGGGTCGCGGCGTCGTCAATCTGCTCGCCGCCGACAAGCTGATGCAGGCGCCCCAGCTCTACGCCACCTTCCTGCTCTGGCTGCTCTCGGAGCTGTTCGAACAGCTGCAGGAGGTCGGTGACCCGGAGAAGCCGAAGCTGGTCTTCTTCTTCGATGAAGCTCACCTGCTCTTCAATGACCTGCCTCCCGCACTCGGCTCCCGCATTGAGCAGGTGGTCCGCCTCATCCGCTCCAAGGGCGTCGGCGTCTACTTCGTCACCCAGAACCCCAACGACGTCTCGCAGGTCGTGCTCAGCCAGCTTGGCAACCGCGTGCAGCACGCGCTGCGCGCCTTCACCCCCAATGACCAGAAGGCGGTGCGCGCCGCCGCCGACACCTTCCGCCCTAACCCGACCCTCAAGGTCGCAGACGTCATCACGCAGCTCGAAGTCGGAGAGGCGCTCGTCTCCTTCCTCGACGAGAAGGGCACGCCCGGCATCGTCGAGCGCGCCCTGGTC
>CAXUMX010000041.1:18630-29344 GCA_964252395.1 uncultured Acidobacteriaceae bacterium
ACCCGCCCGCCAGCCAGATCGGCCCCATCACCCCGGAGCAGCGTCAGCAGCTGATCGCCAGTTCGCCTGTTGCCGGCGTCTACGAGAAGACGGTCGACCGCGAGTCCGCCTACGAGCGGCTCACCGGCAAGGCAGAGCAGGGCCCTACCCCCGCGCAGATGGCGCAGCGCGACACCGTGCAGACGCAATCGCAGACCAGTCTCGGACAGTCCACAGCCGGGCAGACGTCCGCCGCCAGCGGCTCCAGCCCCATCGGCGGCATGCTCAACGAGGCCATGGGCGCCCTCTTCGGCAGCGGCACCTCCCGCCGCATGAGCCCCGCACAAGCCATGGTCAACAGCGCCGCACGCGCCATCGGCTCCCAGGTGGGCCGCGACATCATCCGCGGCGCGCTAGGCACACTCCTGGGCGGCAGCAGCACCCGGCGCCGCTGATACGTAACTTGATGAGTGTCTTGTCGACTTGGACGGGGCCGCTTACCCCGCCAGCGCCCCGGCCTGCTCAGGAATCTCTTCGTCTGACGGCGAGCGATCCTTGAGCCCGCCATAACGCCGCTCGCGCCGCTGGTACTCGGCAATCGCCTCCAGCAGGTGCAGCCCCCGAAAATCCGGCCAGAAGCGCTCGGTCACAAAGATCTCCGAATATGCGATCTGCCACAGCAGGAAGTTCGAGATGCGCATCTCGCCCGAGGTGCGAATCACCAGGTCTGGGTCCGGCATATGCGCCGTGTACAGGTGGCGATGGAGGTCGTCTTCGGAGATGGCCTCATCACCCCGGCCCATCGCGCTCCGCTCCCGCGTCAGCGCTGCAAAGGCATCGATGATCTCAGACCGCGCACCGTAGTTCAGGGCCAGCGTCAGCACCGTGCCGGTATTGCGCGCCGTCGCCTCGGCTGCCTGCTGCATCTGCTCCTGCACCTCGGACGGCAGCTCATGCGTGCGCCCAATGTAGGCGATGCGCACGTTGTTATCGTTCATTCGGCCCACATTGTTGATCAGGTAGGAGCGCAGCAGGCGCATCAGGAAGTTCACTTCCGTCTTGGGCCGCTTCAGGTTGTTCTCGAGCGAGAAGGCATAGAGCGTCAGCCACGGAAGGTTAATGCGGGAGGCAGTCTCGACCACAAACTGCACCGACTCGGCGCCCTGCTGGTGGCCCAGGAAGCGCTTCAGGCTGCGCCGGCCTGCCCAGCGGCCGTTCCCGTCCATGATGATGGCGATGTGCCCGGGCATCCGCTCCGGATCGAGCGCGCGGTAGACGATCAGCTCTTCCGGCGAGAGCTCATGGGCCCGGTTGGGTAACTTCATCGACAACGCCCTTCCCTCTCAGCTTTCGACCGTAGCACAGGCTCGGAGCCGGTAGCAACGCGGCCGTAGCCGCTGGGAGCATGCATAAACAGCATACCCGGCTGCTTGCAGTGAAGCGGAAACAACGCCGCACGCTGCTGCCTGGAGAAAGCAGCAGCGCGCATCGGTTTCGCTTGGAGAAAAGGAGGTTCGGTCGGCCGCTTATGCGACCGCAGTGCGCCGGCGGCCCAACGCCATGTCACGCACCTGGTTCAGGAACATCGAGCGCTGCAACGCGTCCAGCTTCGAGATCAGCGGGGCAATCTCTGACAGGAACGGATCGGAGAGCACCGAGTTCGGATCGTCATGCTGGCGGTTGCGGGCATCGTGCAGCAGGTTGCACATATCCACTTCCAGCGCCGTCGCCAGCCGCTCCAGGGACGAGAGCGTCGGCATCGCCTTGCCATTCTCGATCTTCGAGATGTACGTGCGGGGCACCTGCATGCGGCCCGCCAGCTGACGCTGCGACAGGTTGCGGCCACGGCGGGCATCGCGCACAGCGCGTGCCACCTGCAGTCCGCCTTCTTCTTCTGCCGGGGTTTCAATGGAGGGGGAGGTCGCGACCGGCATCACCGGTTCCGGCTCTTCCATCTCCAGGGATTTGTGGCACCGTCTGCACATTGCATTCAGCGTGCGAAACTGCACGAGACTGCAGTGGGTGCAACGGAGTACCTCGCGCGCCTCGATGCTTGCTAAGGTAGTTGCCATAAGTTGTACGGAGGCCAGAGCAGGCTTCCCGCGCCGGGAGTCATCCCGCGCGCATTGCTACAGTGACTGAGTGGTCTTTTTCTTGTCAAGCAAAATTCAGGTTGAAACCCTACTTTGCTACCGCATGAGCCGAAAAAACCCGAAGAGCGCGGCAAAAGACACCAAGGCCGCCGGAGAGAGACACCGTTGACTGATCAGGTACACACCCGCGACCGCGCCTGGGGACTGCTCACCGAGTACACCGCCGGAGAGAGCCTGCGCAAACACGCCCTCGCCGTCGAAACCTGCTTGCGCGCCCATGGCGAGCAGGAGGCCCGCCGGCTCGCACTCGCTCCGCAAGAGGCCGCCGCGCTCGCCGATCTCTACGCCGCCACCGGCCTGCTGCACGACTTCGACTACGAGCGCTTCCCCGCCACTGACCAGCATCCCTACGTTGGCGTCCGTATCCTTGAAGAGCAGGGCTGGCCAGAGCCGATGTGTCACGCCATCCTCGCCCATGCCGACTACACCGGCACACCCCGCCTCTCGCATCTGGACAAGGCACTCTTCGCATCCGATGAGCTGGCCGGCTTTCTCACGGCCTGCACGCTGGTCAAGCCCAGCCGCTCCATCCATGACGTCGAAGTCGCCGGAGTAAAGAAGAAGCTCAAAGACAAGGCCTTTGCACGCGGCGTCAATCGCGAGGACGTCATCCACGGGGCTGCGGAGCTCGGCGTCGAGCTCGATCAGCACATCGCCTTCTGCCTCGCCGCCATGCAGCACAACGCCGACGCGCTCGGGCTCGCCGGCATCGCGGGGCAGGCAGCATGCTGAGGCTGCGCTGCTTCGCCCTCCTTGCTCTCTGTGGCACCGCGCTCGCCGCCGGTGCTCAGCAGTCGTCCATCTCGACCCTGGTGCTCGGGCGCGTCGACAGCCGTCGGGTCGCGGACGACGCACCTTTCTTCGTGAAGACCACCACCGCCTGGAAACAGGGCCGATGCCAGCTCGACGCCGGCGCCACCATCGAAGGCCGCGTCGCCAAGGTCATGCGCAAGCGCCCCGGGGTCAAGCGTGAGTTGATGGACCTGCGCTTCCTCCCCATCCCCTGCTCCGGAGACGAAGCCCAGGAGATCACGCCCGTCCTGGTCGCCATGGAAGGCCGCCATCCCCAGACCGCGTCCAGCTATATCGTCCAGCAGGAGCTGGTACACGTCTTCGCCTCCAATCTCAAATCTGCCGCAGCCGGCTCCGCCCAAAGCGGCGGAGCCGGCGTCTCCAACGCCTCCGCTCCCGGCTCGCTGCGCTCCGCCTCCGCCGGCAGTCTGGGCAACTACGCGCCCCAGCCGGATCAGGAGCCGCCATTGCGACTCGCCGAGGTGCGCGGCAACCCCGGCGTCACACTCACCATTCCGCACACCACCGAAGAGCCCACCCAGCTCAGCTCCTCCGACCAGATCCTCATCGATCCCGACAGCCGCTTCGTCCTCGTGCTCGAGATCGGCCCCCACTCCGCTCCGGAGTCAGCCAAGTCGCCGGAAAAGCCGGCAGCCCCCGAACCCGCAGAGCCCCAGCCCGTCGTCGCGCCAGCGAAAGAAGTCGTCGAGCTCGAAAATTGCGTGGAGACCGGATGCGCCGTCGCCGACACTCCGGCAATCGCGCCGGGCGATCAGCTCGTCCGCAGCCTGTCACTCCGTCCTTACGGCTACAAGTTTCGCGGCAAGCGCGTCATGCGCTCCTTCCTTGAAGATGCCGCGGTGCGCTTCCTCGGCGAAGACCAGTTGCTGGTCACCTTCAATGCGCACACGCTCACCGTCCGCTCCCATGAGGAGGCCGCCCGCCTCGCCGGGCCACGCATCATCCGCGCGCTGCTCTTCTCCATCAGCACCGGCAAAGTGTTGCGCGCCGAGGACTGGCGCGTCACCGACGACGGGCCCTACCTCTGGCCGCTTGAGGGCGGTCGGGTGCTGGCCCATGTCGGCGGCGCCCTGGTGGTCTACGGACCCGGCCTCCGTGTGGAGCGCCAGTGGACGCCGCCCGGCGACGTGCAGTTCGTGCGCGTCTCTCCCTCGCGCCGCCTCATCGTCGCCGGCATCACGCATGAGCGTCACACCTCTGACCAGCATCGCCGCCTCGTGCAGTTCGTCGGACCCGGCGCCACCGTTGAAGAAGACTTCGACCTTACCCTGCTTGACGGCGCGCTCAACGTTGACTCCAGCCGCCGCCTCCAGCATGCCCTCAGCGCCTCAGAGGTACTCGACACCGGGCTCATCTTCAGCGACCAGGGCGCGGGCGGCAAGTGGACCATTCGCGAGCTGGGCTGGAGCGGCAGTCCGCGCTCCATCGCGCACGTGGAGTCGCCCTGCCCTCTGCGCATCGACACACTGCCCGGCAACCTCATCCTGCTGGCCGGCTGCGCCGCCGATGAGAACAGCTCCTGGTACAAGATCGTGCGCGACAACGGGAAGACCCTGCTGACCGGCACCAGTGGCACCGGCGTGCTGGAGCATGCGGACGCACCTGCCGGCTCGGACGTCTTCGCCCTGGGAATCGCCCAGGCCACCGGCCCCGTCGATTTCACCCACGGCGTGCTGGCCTCGGACTTCCAGAACATCGCCGTGTCCGTATACCGCGTCTCCGACGGCCACCGCATCTACGCCGCGCGCTCCGCCCGGGGCGCCGTCAATCGGCAGAGCTTCGCGCTCAGCCAGTCCGGCAAGCAGCTCGCCATGCTCAGCGGAGAGGACGTGTCTCTCTACCGCTTCACCGAATCCGGCGACGCCCCCTGACGACAGCAACGCCTTGCTGGTCGCGGGCGTGAAGAAGCAATTCTCTGCGATGCCGCCGTCCACTCATGCCCATCCTATGGCACACTGGCAGTGGGACTTACTATGACCACACAGAGGGCCCATATTGTGCTCCCCCCTGATCTCCTCGCGGAGATCGATCGTTTGGTTGGCCCTCGCGGCCGGAGTGCATTCCTGGTAGAGACGGCACGAGCCGAGTTGCAACGGCGCCGGCTCCTCACCTTCCTCAGCAGCGACAAGCCTGTCTGGCGCGACGAAGATCATCCGGAGTTCGCCGGCGGAACACCGGGATGGGTGCGCTCCATGCGAGCTGAACAGCGGGGCTCCTCGCCTTCGAAAAAGACGCGGACCGGAAAGAAGCCGGCTTGATCCTGCTGCTGGACACTACCGTTCTGATTGACGTACTCCGGGCGAAGAAAAACAGGCGGGCATGGCTGGCCGCTCTGGTGCAGGATGGGCACCTGCTGGCGACCGCCGCCGTCAACATTGCGGAAGTGTATGGCGGTATGCGCGCGAATGAGGAGCAAGGCACTGCGGAGTTCCTGCGGGGAATCCACTGCTATCCCATGACGGAGCAGATCGCGCGACGCGCCGGAGCCATCAAGCAACACTGGGCAGCGAAGGGCCGAACGCTGTCTCTTACTGACACGATGGTTGCGGCCACAGCCCTGGAACACGATCTGGTCATGGCAACGGACAACCGCAAAGACTTTCCTATGCATGGCCTGCGGTTCCACCTTGTGCCCTAGCCCAACCTGCTATGCTGACCAGTCCCTATGGCCAGTCCTGAGACTCCATCCCCTGCCCCGCAGACGCTCAACAGCGCTCTCGCGTCGAAGCTCGACCCGCAGGCCCGGCGGCAGCAGAGCAACGCCGCTGGCATGCTCGCCCTGCTCTCCGCCATCCGGCAGCAGGAGGCCACCATCCGCGAAGGCGGCGGCGCCAAAGCCGTTGAATCGCAACACGCGAAGAAGCGCCTGACGGCGCGCGAACGCATCGCGCTGCTGCTTGATCCCGGCACCGAGCTGTTTGAGCTCGGCCTCTTCGCCGCCTTTGCAATGTATGAGGAGTGGGGCGGCGCCGCCGGCGCAGGCGTCATCTGCGGGCTGGGCCGGGTCAGCGGCCGTCTCTGCATGGTCATCGCCAACGACGCCACGGTAAAGGCCGGCGCCTTCTTCCCCATGACCGCGAAGAAGGTGCTGCGCGCGCAGCATATCGCCATGGAGAACCACATTCCCACCCTCTACCTGGTCGACTCCGCCGGCGTCTTACAGCCCCAGCACGAAGATGTCTTACCCGACCAGGAAGACTTAGGGCGCCACATACGCAACAACCCGCCCATGTCCGCCATGGGCATCCCGCAGATCACCGCTATCATGGGCATGTGCGTGGCCGGCGGCGCCTACCTGCCCGTCATGACTGACCATGTCCTGATGACCGAAGGCAGCGGCCTCTTCCTCGCCGGCCCCGCGCTGGTAGAGGCGGCCATCGGCCAGAAGTACACCGCCGAGGAGCTGGGCGGCGCCACCATGCACGCAGAGATCTCCGGCACCGTCGACTTCAAGGAGCCGAACGACCATCTGTGCCTCGCCCGGTTACGTTCTCTGGTCTCGAAGCTGGGCCACCCCCAGCGCGCGCCATTCGACCGTGCTGCCTATGACGCGGTCAAGGACGCGCCCCGCTATCCTGCAACCGACCTCTACTCTCTGCTCGACCCTGACCCCGCCCGCGCCTCCTCCAACACCTATGACACGCACGAGCTGATCGCGCGCCTGGTCGACCGCTCCGAGTTCGACGAGTACAAGCCCGACTACGGCCGCACCGTCCTCTGCGGCTATGCCCGCATCGCCGGCTTTGCCGTCGGCATCGTCGCCAACCAGAAGCAGCACCAGCCGCACACCAGCCACACTGGCGAGAAGCGTGTCGAGTTCGGCGGCGTCATCTACGCGGAGAGCGCCGACAAGGCAGCCCGCTTTATCCTCGACTGCAACCAGAACCTCATCCCCCTGCTCTTCCTGCACGACGTCAACGGCTTCATGGTCGGGCGCGATGCGGAGTGGACCGGCATCATCCGCTCCGGCGCGAAGATGGTCGCCGCCGTCTCCAACTCCACCGTGCCCAAGATCACCGTCATCGTCGGTGGCTCCTTCGGCGCCGGCCACTACGCCATGTGCGGCAAGGCCTACGATCCACGCTTCATCTTTGCCTGGCCCACGGCGCGCTACGCCGTGATGTCGGGCGCCTCCGCCGCCGGTACCCTGGTCGAGATCCGCATCCGCGCGCTTGAGCGCGGCGGCCGCAAGCTCAGCGATCAGGAGAAGCAGGAGATCCGCTCCAGCATCCAGGCCAGCTACGACCAGCAGACCGACTGCCGCTATGCCGCCGCCCGTCTCTGGGTCGACGCCATCCTCGACCCCGCACAGACGCGCGAGGCCATCCTCATCGCGCTGGAGGCCGCCGCCCTCAACCCCGTCGTCGAGCGCTTCCACCCCGGCGTCCTCCAAACCTGAAGCCCGGCAGTTGGCCGGCCTCCCCTTTCGGCTCAGGCAGTTCTCTCCAAAGCAAACATCGGACGAAACAACCTGCACCAGGACGGGTCTCTGTCTCCAAGGTTGACCACCGAGATGCGCCCGCAGCCGCCAACCCACCAATCCACCCACCTGGCCGATATGCTCAACTCCATGGCCGCACGCGCAGACGCACTGCCCCGTCAGAAAACCGCCACCCGTAAGAAATCCAGGAAGAAGTCCGGGGCCAGCCCCGCCTACATGCTCTGGGTGCCGCTTCTCGTCGGCCTATGCGTCACCTACTTTGCCGTCCGCTACGCAGAGATCCTCCCGCTCCTCGGCCCCGCCGGGCTCTTCCGCCTGCGCCTGCTGGCGCCGCTTGCCATGCTCGCCCACCAGCCGGAGTTCGGCATGGCGGAGACAGCCGCGGACAGCGTCGCGCAGGGCCTGCTCTACGTGCAGTTCCCCTTCTACGGCCTGCTCTTCGGCCTCATCTGGCGGGTCGCCGGCTTCGCCCGCGCCGTCGGCACCCTGCTGCTGGTTCACGTCATCGCCGTCGCGGCGGTACTCCTACTCGCGCAGCTCTAGAGGCAAAGGCTCTAGCCCGCAGTCCCAACACCCGCGGCCGACTCTGTTACCCTCGTCTGTCCGATGACCCCGAACGTCAAATTAGTGGAGTGCCCCCGCGATGCCTGGCAGGGCCTGCCCACCGTCATTCCGGTGGAGGTCAAGGCCGACTACCTGCGCGGCCTCGTCAACGCCGGCTTCCGCACCCTCGACGCCGCCTCCTTCGTCTCCGCCAAGGCCATCCCGCAGATGGCCGACTCCGAGCAGGTGCTCGCCCTCGCCGATCTGCCCTCGCTTACCACTGACCCGCTCGACATCATCGGCATCGTCGTCAACGCGAAAGGGGTGGAGCGCGCCATCAACTCGGGCGGCGTCACCACCGTCGGCTTCCCATACTCCATCTCGCCCGGCTTCCTCGAACGCAACCAGCATCAGACGCCCGAGGAGGCCGTCGACGCGCTCGAAGCCGTCGGCTCGCTGGCCTACAAGGCCGGCCTGCAGATGATCGCCTATGTCTCCATGGCCTTCGGCAATCCCTATGGCGATCCCTGGAGCATCGACGAAGTCGTCGCCGCCTGCGATCTGCTCACGGATATCGGCATCGAATCCATCTCGCTCGCCGACACCGTCGGCCTGGCCACCCCACAGCAGATCGGCCAGGTCGTCTCCGCCGTCCTCGACGCCTCGCCGGGAACCGAGATCGGGGTGCACCTGCACGCGCGCCCGCAGGAGGCAGCCTCCCGGGTTGCCGCCGCCTATCAGGCCGGCTGCCGCCGCTTCGACGCCGCACTCGGCGGCCTCGGCGGATGCCCCTTCGCGCAGGATGTCCTGGTCGGTAACGTGCCCACTGAAAGCGCCATTCAGGAGCTGCAGTCACTCGGCGCGACGCTGCCCGCACTCGCCGATCTGGGCCCCCTGCTCACCGCAAGCCGAGGCATTGCCGAAACGTACTCCGGCGTGAAACAGTAGCGTTTCCCCGGACCGGAAGCCACTGCTCCAGCCCGGCAAGTGAACGCACCCATGGCCAAGTACTGCACACTGCTCATCGACGACGGCGGCGGCCACTCCGGCCACATCCTCACCATCACGCTCAACCGCCCGCAGCGGCGCAACGCCCTCACCTCCACCATGATTCAGGAGCTGACCCTGGCCTTGCGCGATGCGGAGGACAGCCGCGCCGGCGTAGTCGTCATCCGCGGCGCCGGCGATCACTTCTGCTCCGGGCTCGATCTGTCGGAGCTGCGCGCCATGGCCGGCCGCTCGCTCGACGAGCATCGCCTCGACTCCATGAACATCGCGGATCTCTTCCGCACCCTCTACGATCTCTCCCTGCCCACCATCGCTGCCGTACGCGGAGCTGCCATGGCCGGCGGCATGGGGCTGGCCACCATCTGCGACTTCACCCTCGCCGCCGACGATGCCCGTTTTGGCTACTCTGAGGTCAAGATCGGATTCGTACCCGCGCTGGTATCGTGTTTCCTGCTCATGCAGGTCGGGGAGAAGCAGGCGCGGGATCTGCTGCTCACCGGTCGCTTCATCGAAGCGCAGGAGGCCCACACCCTCGGCCTGGTCAAGCAGGTCGTTCCCGCCGCCGAGCTCGACGCCGCCGTCGAACAGCTGGCCGCCGTCCTGCTCGCCAATAGCCCCAGCTCCCTGCGCGCCACCAAACACCTGCTGCGCCGCCAGGAGGCAGAAAAGCTGGCCCGCTCCATCCGCGCCGCCGTCACCACCAACTCTGAGCTGCGCGTCACCGACGACTTCCGCGAAGGCATCGCGGCCTTCCTCGAAAAGCGCACGCCGAACTGGCCCTCCCGCAGCTAGCTCGTGACGCCGAGACGCCGCTTAGCATGGACGCAAAAAGGGATCTCACTTCGCCTCGAACACCCCATCGGGCGGATCACGACCGGGGCCGGGCGATGAATTTCTCTACAAGCTCCGGCTTCCACTGCACGTATTCCACATTCAGCCCATCTGCGTGTCGGGCGAAGAGGTAGCGCCCGCTCGGACTCTCATCCGCCGGCTTGGTGATGACAGCACCGTGCCTCAACAGCGAAGCGGTCACCGCGTCCAGATCGTCTACCACCAGCGGTCCTTGCATGGGACGAAGAGGATCGATCGCATCCTTGGCGCCCGCAACGATGCAGAAGTCGCCAACGGCGATGATCTCTAAGCCCAGATCCGGCATGGAAAACCGGATATCCGCGCCCTTCCCGGTCAGCTCCATCAACAATTGCAAGCTCTGCTCGGCGTCTTCTGTAAAGACACGGAAATACGTCTTCAGAATCATTCACCCTCCAGGGATAAACAGTCCAACAACTCTTGGAGTATAGGCGTGTATACGGGCTTATTCAATATGCGTTGAACAGTTGTATCATTGGAGTGTGGCAAACAAGATTCGACACCGGATCGAGCCTTCTCTCGATCTCTCGGCAGTGCTTGACGCCCTGAGCGATTCGACCCGGCGACAGATCGTTCTGCAACTCGCGGCGAAGGATTTTTGCTGCGGCTCCTTCGATGCGCTCGGGCCAAAGACAAGGCTTACGTACCATTTCAACCGTCTTCGCCAGGCAGGACTGATCCGTTCCACACGCGATGGAAGGTATCTCATCCTTACGCTCAGGCGCAGTGAAGTGGATCGCGCATTCCCCGGCCTGCTCCACTCGGTTCTAAGCGCCACGAAGAGCGAAGCTGGCGCCTGATCCTCTCAACAACCGGACAGCTGGCACCCTGCTCGGCTCCATGCGACTTCGGTTGTGAACCGGGAAGCGATTCGGCACCTCTGTCCCGAAGAGAAGCGGCGCCACTG
>CAXUMX010000042.1:0-9588 GCA_964252395.1 uncultured Acidobacteriaceae bacterium
AGACCAGCTTTGCGAATGGCGTACCCGTCTGGGACATCATCCGTGCCGGCGACAGCGCGGCCGGACGCACGCTGGTAGCCGATCTGCAGCAGTCCCTGCACCAGCATAGATACGCGGCCCTGCTGTCTCCTTATTCTCCCCAAGGCGGCCAGCTTCACTTCATCGGTTCACCGGGCGGTCTATCGGCGGATTACCGATTGGAGGTACCGCCGCTCTACTCCGGCACGGCAGCACGCGACATGAAAATCATTCAGACGCCGCAAATCGGCCCCCTGTACCTCTTCCCCGTTCGCAAATAGAGGAGAGTAGTGCCTACCGCCGCAGTGGCAGGATAGCGTTGGCGTTGTCGCCAGTCGCAGGGTCGATGCGGAAGTCCCAGACCGAGAGGTTCACTTCTTTCAGGCTTAGCAGCTCTACCAGAGCGTATTCGCCGATGGTCAGGGGCTGTTTGGGCGTCACCTTCATCCAGTGGCGGCCAGGCAGAATCGTCGTCGTGGTGGGCACGACATCCTGACTCTGGCTCACCCGGCCCAACGCGCTCAGATTGACGCTGGTCACCACGCGGTAGTTCCGCCGCACATCCAGCCGCACAATCGCGTACTGACTCTCGGGCGAGCTCACGACGGCAGCGCCCTTCGCGCCATGTGTGTCGACTGCGGCTGCGTCAGTCGACGCGGTTTCATCCCCGCCGGTCAGGCTGACATAGAGGTCCGGCTGCGGCTCATGCAGATGCACCTTAGCCTTCTCACCGTCCAACCGCACCTCCTGCTTCCGGCTGGCCAGGGGGTTGATGGCAGCGCGCAGCACGTTGTGCCCGGTCCTCTGGTTCACATCGCCGCTGTTCTGCTCCAGCGTCGCCAGCTCCGGCGAGTTCTCGAAGTAATCGAGCGCCCAAACCCCGTCCTGGTTAGGCAGGCGCAACCCCTTCAGCACCTCTGGCGTGCGGGAGCTCTGCTCGGCCTTGTCGGCTGCAGCTTCGGCATCGAGCGCCTCCGCGTCAGCAGATGCTTCGGTTTGCTGTCGCCCCTCGCCTGTGTGTCCACGCTCATACTTCAGGGTTGCCGCCCAGTCCACCAGGTTCAGCGGCAACTCCTCCCACTCTCCACCGCGCTCCGCAGAGATGTAGCGCACCCGGTCCCCCTTGACCTCGACCTGCCGCGCCAGCTGATAGGAGCCGTCGGTCAGAATCAGCCGATGCAGGGTGGCCAACACTGCGGGCGCCGGCGGCTCGGTCTGAGCCGCTGCCTGCACACCGCTCGGAAGTGCGAGAAAAAGAGCTAAATACAGAACGGTCCGCATAATACAGCTCACTTCCTCGGCCACTCTCCCTTGAGAAGAAGGGCGACGAGGAAAATGTTTGCCTCGTCAGAATTGCGAATGCGCCGCCACGCTTGAAAGGCCGCGCTTGCCAAGCGCAGATACAACTCCGAATCGCTTCGACTGAGAGTGTACGAGGTGTCATAGTCAGCCTTGTGACGAGCATCCTGCAAAGATCCAAATATCTCCGCTACCAATCGCAGATCCTGGGAAGCGTTCAGTTGAAGGCGCGGCTCAATCCGGAATCCTTTGCCAGCACTGCGCGACACGCCTGTCGCATTACACTGTGGTCGTAAGCCCGCTGCAAGAGAGGGACGAGCACGGGAGGCGAGGTCGGACTAAGGCGCCGTGCGCTCTCGCTCGTCAGCAGATGGAACAGCGCATAGTATGACGCCGAAACAGCCCTGCGCAGGTTGGCCTGCTTCGGCCGCTTAGAGTCCAGTTTCAGCAAATGCGCGGATTGGCCCAGCAGATCGTCTGCGAGCGACATTTTAGCGCTTCGGGCTTCCTGCTAAATGGATGTAGGGGAAGTAGGTCACATCCTGTTCCAGTATCTCTCGCGTGGCGTTCTGCCAGAACGCCAGTATGCGATCCATCTCGCCCGGCTTCGACTCTCGATCCGGAGACGGAACGCGCAGCGTGACGTACACCGCAGGCTCTCCGGCAAAGTTCTCCCGAAACTCCACCTCATAGGAGCGCACCAGATCCTTTACGCCGGGCAGATGCTTCTCAACCGCTGCACGCACACGAAGCTCCTCCGGGTGCGCGGCATGACCAGCCGCGGCCGCCGGCCTCCTTGCCGACAGGGGCTTATACGCTCCCCGGGTCGTCCGCTTTTTCGCAGCAGTCGCCATGGATCCATAATACCGCCGCACTGCTATTTGCTTCCCATCCTCGGGGTGCTCTGCGATACTTGATCGTGCCCACCTGGTACACCAGTCCAACTCCACAATCAGAGGTGATTCAGTGTCCGCAAAGTACATCTTTGTGACCGGCGGTGTTGTGTCCAGTCTCGGCAAAGGCCTTGCCGCGGCGTCAATCGGCTGCCTGCTGGAGGCGCGTGGGCTGCGCATCAACCTGATGAAGTTTGACCCTTACCTGAACGTAGACCCGGGCACCATGTCACCCTTTCAGCACGGCGAAGTCTTTGTCACTGACGACGGCGCGGAGACTGACCTGGATCTGGGGCACTACGAGCGTTTTACGCATGCCCGGCTAACCCGCGATAACAATCTGACGACTGGTCGGATCTACGAGCAGATCATCACCAAGGAGCGCCGCGGCGACTACTTGGGCAAGACGGTGCAGGTGATCCCGCACGTCACCAACGAGATCAAGAACGCCATGCGCAAGGTGGCGGCCGACTGCGAGGTAGCCATTGTCGAGATCGGCGGAACCGTCGGCGACATCGAGTCGCTACCCTTCCTCGAAGCCATCCGCCAAATGCGCCAGGAGCTGGGGCGCGAGAATACCGTCTTCGTGCACGTTACACTGGTGCCCTGGATCGCCGCTGCACAGGAGTTGAAGACCAAGCCTACCCAGCACTCGGTCAAGGAGATGCTCTCGATTGGCATCCAGCCGGACATCCTGCTCTGCCGCTCCGACCGGGCACTCTCGAAGGAGATCAAGGGAAAGATCGCGCTGTTCTGCAACCTGGAGGATCAGGCAGTGATCGCGGCCCGCGACGTGGAAAGCATCTACGAGGTGCCATTGAACTTCGCGCAGGAGGGCGTCGATGCGCTTGCGCTGCGCTATCTGCACCTGGAGACACGCACGGCGGACCTCTCCCGCTGGCGGCAGGTGATTGACCATGCCTATAACCCCAAGGACGAAGTGCACATTGGCATCGTCGGCAAGTACGTCGAGTACGAAGACAGCTACAAGTCTGTCAAGGAAGCGCTGGTGCATGGCGCCTTGTCGCATAACCTGAAGCTGCGGGTGACCTGGCTGGAAGCAGAGGGCCTGGAGGCCGAGGACTATACCGCGCAGCTGGCCCGTTTCGACGGCATCCTGGTCCCTGGCGGCTTTGGCAAGCGCGGCATCGAAGGCATGCTGAATGCGATCCGCTATGCGCGCGAGTCGGAGACACCCTACTTCGGCATCTGCCTGGGCATGCAGACGGCCACCATCGAGTTTGCGCGGGATGTGTGCAAGCTGCACCAGGCTAACTCGAGCGAGTTCGACCCAGCCACGCCGCACCGCGTCATCTACAAGCTGCGCGAGCTGACCGGCGTGGAGGAGATGGGCGGCACCATGCGGCTGGGTGCGTGGACCTGCCTGCTGGAGCCGGGATCGAAGGCGGCTGCCGCCTACGGGACCAACGAGATCTCCGAACGCCACCGGCACCGTTACGAGTTCAATCGCGAGTACGAGGCCCTACTGACCGGCGCTGGCCTGCGCATCACCGGCACCACGCCGGATGCGACCTATGTCGAGATCGTGGAGCTGCCCGAGCATCCCTGGTTCCTGGGCTGCCAGTTCCATCCCGAGTTCAAGTCCAAGCCGCTGGAGCCGCACCCATTGTTCCGCGCGTTCATCGAGGCCAGTTACCAGCATCGGCAGAAGGAACATACGAGCGAAAGCACGCAGACACCCGATGATGTGCTGGTTCGCCGTTGATGGCGTCCACCTTGCCTGAATTGGGCACGATTTCGGCCGATCTCCACTCGAGTGGCTTCGTCACCGACCCAAGCGCGACAGGATGGCGTGCGCCGACCGTGCGAGAGCTCATCTTGCTCCTGCTGAGCGCGCTTGCCATCATCTTCGCGCGCGCTCCGCGATTGCTGCTCGAAGGACACGTGGTCGCGGAAGAGGGCACCACCTATCTTCGCTATGGCTGGAACGCCGCGCCCCTGCGCGCGCTGATCGCGCCGCACCAAGGCTACTACTCGCTGCTCGACAACGGCATCGCCCTGATCGCCGCGCGATTGCTGCCGCTCTCCGTCACGGCGCTGTTCTTCACCTGGACGGCACTCGCAGTGCAACTCCTGCTCATCTTCCTGGTCATTGAGTGGGAGGTTCTGCGCACGCCGCTCCAGCGTTCTCTCGCCGTTCTCGCGCTCCTGCTAGTCACGCCGAGCTTCGAGACGTGGCTCAACCTCGAAAACTGCCAGTCGCTCCTTGTTGTGGCCGCGGCTGTCATTATGGTCTCGAGCACCACCCGGCTTTTCACGTTGCGCGCTGCCACTGTTGCGCTCGCAGGCCTCACCTCCGTCACACCGGCCCCTTTGGTGCCGCTCTTTTGGTGGCGCGCGCTGCGGGACCGCTCGAAGCGCGCTTACGCTCTGGCAGCCATTCTCAGCGCTGCCGCCCTGCTGCAGGCGGCAGTCGTAATCATCTCGCTCCGCAACGGCGACCGTAAGGTAACACCGCATCACTGGCGCGACCTGATTGCCTTCGGGCTCTCGCGCGTCTTCTTTCTTCCGGTCGCAACGTCACGCGGTGCGTGGGCCTATGACGACTTCGTCTTCGCTCATCCCGGCGCGCGCACCATGCTAGTTCTCGTGGCGCTCTCCGCGGCGCTCGTCGCCTGTGGGTGGCTTCTGTTCCGGAACACTTCCCGTTCGGCGCTGGCGCTCTACGGCGCTGCCCTTCTCTCAATCGCCTTCAGCTGGTACGGCTGCGCCACCTGCACGCTCTCCGGACTGCCCGGCTGGCCGGTTCGCGAGGGCCGGTACTTTTTCCCCGCTAACTCCATGCTGCTGCTCGCGCTGCTCCTGGCGACGCTGCGGCCCACTTCCCGCTGGAGAGCCCGCGCCGCAGGCGCTTTATTCATCTGGCTGCTGGTCAGCGGGGGCGCTCACTACGTACGCACAGCCTCCCTGCTCCTTATCTATCCCGCGTGGCTGCCCCAGGTGCATGCCTGGCAACAAGATCCGACCCGGCCCATCTACGCCGCCCCGGAGTTCTGGCACGAACATCCCCTTTATCTCCCGCGCGAGCATCGCAATCGCAAGGACATCCCCTTCGGGGGTTATGATTCGTCGACACTGCATCCGATTCAAGACTGACCACGCATGTCGCCAACGCGTCCTCGGATGAGCGTCGAACCATAGAAGACCACAATGACTGTCTCCTTCATGCGTGAGTCCCGCACCACCTCGCGCTCTCACCAAAGCTCGTCGCTGAACTCGACTCTCGTCTGAGGCATCGAAAACGCGCCGTGATCAAGAAGAAGCGATCGCCGGTGATGACAGAGTGCGAGGTAAAGGTGCGTGGGCGATGGCTGCCATGCACCCTCTATGAAGCCCTTGTGGAACGCGATCAGCTCATGCGCTGCAAATACTGCCATGGCCCGGTGCAGGCGCTCAAAGAATCCAGTACCGGCGCTCGAGCCCACATCGAACACCTGCAACGACACTCCGGCTGCCGCTTCCCGGTCGGCACGTTCAGCGGAGTCGAATCGAAACATCCGCTCGCTCTGAAGTAGGCACGGCACCATGCAGCGGGTTGCCAGCACCTATTCGCCCAGTGACCGCACCATTTCCGATCGTTGCGAGAAGAGTCGGCCAGAGCTCGTGTCTACGGCAGCCGCCACAGATTCACGTGTTCTGGCGATTCGCAGAGGAATGACGTGACGACGCTTCTGGCTCAAGTCTGCGGCAGCAGAACTCGGCAAGCGTGCGCCGTGGTACAGTCAGCCCAGATCCCCGCGGCCCGGCTAGAGACGGTATCTGGGATGCTCCTGTGGGCCTGGTTTGCAGGGGGATACTGGATGGCATACCGCAATCGCGTGCTGGGGCTGTTGTCCCTGCTGGTCGTCATCACGTATCTCGATCGCGTGTGCATCTCGGTTGCTGGTCCGCGCATCCAGGACTCGCTCCACATCGGCCCGGCCGGCTGGGGATGGGTGAGCGGGATCTTTACCTTTGCCTACGGCGCGTTTGAGATTCCCAGCGGCGTGCTGGGAGACAGAATCGGCCCGCGCCGGGTGCTGACCCGCATCGTGCTCTGGTGGTCGGCGTTTACCTCCGTCACCGGCTTGGCTGCCGGATATATTTCGCTGCTGGTGACGCGGTTTCTCTTCGGCGTGGGTGAGGCCGGCGCCTTTCCCAATGCTTCGATCGTGGTGGCCCGCTGGTTCCCTGTGCGCGAGCGCGGCCGAGCCTTCGGCTTCATCCTGGCGGCCGCCCAGATGGGCGGTGCCATCTCTCCGCTGCTGGTGGTTCCCATACAGATCCGCTACGGCTGGCGCGCCTCCTTCTACGTCTTTGGCGTTCTTGGCGTGGTGTGGGCTGGCGTCTGGTATCGATGGTTCCGCGACTCACCCTGGGAGAAACGCGGCGTACCCCAGGCTGAGCTGGAGGAGGCTCCGGCACCAGTGGCCCAAGCACACCGCAGCCTGCCGTGGGGCCGGGCGCTCAGATCCGGAAACTTCTGGGCCGTGATGATCACGGCCTTCTGCTACGTCTACACCTTCAATTTCTTCCAGACCTGGTTCCACACCTACTTGGTGAAGGCGCGGGGATTTAGCGAGAAGGATCTGCTGCTGTCGTCCCTGCCCTTCGTGCTGGCCGCTTGCGCCAACCTTGCCGGGGGGCTCGCCAGCAATCTGCTTGTGCTGCGCATCGGGCTGAAGTGGGGGCGTTGCGCGCTCGGCGTGCTGGGCCTGGCCGTGGGGGCCGCCGCGACTGTCGCGGTCATGTTCACCCACAGCGCAACGGCAGCGCTGGTCCTGCTCTCTGTGGCCTACAGCAGCATCACGCTGCAGATGCCCGTCATGTTTGCTGTATGCCTGGACATTGGCGGCTTCTATGCCGGCGCCATGATTGGAGCGATGAACCTGGCTTCGCAGCTGGGCGGGTTCCTAGGCTCAGTCGCCTTTGGCTATCTCGTGGCCCATACGGGCAGCTACAACGTCGGCTTTGTCCCTATGGCGGCCCTGCTCCTGCTGGGAAGCTGGCTCTGGTCTCGCATCGACCCTACTGTACCGCTCACCCCCGCAACTGCGCTTGGCATTCCTGTCATCCTGAGCGAAGGGATCGTTCAACCAGATGCGCTGGTGTAGTCGCGAATGATCGGATCTCGAACACGCGTCCTACGCCGGCTCTAATCGGGAACTGTCATCAAGCGATGAGCTACTTTGGAACGGGCGCGTGGACTGGCAGCCCCGCGTTGCTTTCGCGGAACATGGGATAATGCTCTCAGCCGCCCGGCATCCAAGCATCCGACCCTATGCCCACCCAGATCAGCCCTGACCTTATCGAGCGTCGCCGCTCCTCTGCCCTGCCCGCTCTGCTGCTGGGCGTGGCGCTGGGCCTGCTGCTGACGCTGCTGGCAGTTCCGGCGCTGCTGCACCACGTGGGCGTCGGCCTGCGCGAGCGCCTCAGCACAGCGCTGCTGGGCCGCTCCAACTCGATCGATGTCTCGCAGCCCACCGTGGTCGCCAGCATTCAGCATCTGGCTCGCCTGGAGTCGGTGGTCTACACCATGGACAAAGTGGTGGAGGGGGACCGTACCAGCGACTTTCTTCCCGACATCCTGACCGGCGACAAGCTGCTGATGATCGTGCACGGGCAGGCCATTGCAGGCGTCGACCTGCAACAGATTCAGCCGCAGGACGTCGTCATCGATGGGCGCTCAATACGTGTCACCATGCCTGCAGCGGAGCTGCTCTCTGTTTCGCTCGACAACAGTAAGACGCGCGTCTACTCCCGCACCACCGGGCTGCTTGTCCCCGCTGACCCCAATCTGGAGACGGATGTCCGCCAAAAGGCAGAGGCAGATCTGAAGAAGTCTGCTCTGGACAGCGGCATCCTGAACACGGCGCAGGGCAACGCCCGCGCGACGCTCACCACCCTGCTGCACTCCCTCGGCTTCGACCAGGTCACCTTCCGCTAGGGATGGCCGCCGCTCCCCTATAATTGGGCCAGAGCGGACTCCACTCTGGCCTGCCTGGAAGCGCCGAGACAGACCGCGATCGCCCCGACGACACAAGGAGCACCGATGCCCATCCAGCCCACCGCGCACATCTGGCACAACGGACAACTCATTCCCTGGGACAAAGCTCAAGTGCATGTCATGAGCCACGTGCTGCACTACGGCTCATCCATCTTCGAGGGCATCCGCTGCTATGCCCAGCCCGGGGGCGCGGCGATCTTCCGCCTGCCGGAACATATGCAGCGGCTGCTGGACTCCGCCCGCATCTACCGCATGGAGCTGCCCTATACGCTTGAGCAGCTGAACGCCGCTGTGGTCGAGATCGTTGAGGCCAACGGCGTCGCCCCCTGCTACATCCGCCCGGTCTGCTTCCGCGGCTATGGAGAGATCGGCGTCAATCCCAAGGGCTCGCCGGTTGAGACTTATATCGCGAACTACGCATGGGGCAAGTATGTTCCGGGCGATGAGGGCGCAGACGTCTGCATCTCCTCCTGGAACCGCTCGGCGCCTAACACTACTCCGGCGCTGGCCAAGGCTGGCGGCAACTACCTCAACTCCCAGCTTATCCGGATGGAAGCCGACATCAACGGCTACAGCGAAGGTATTGCGCTGGACGTGAACGGCTATCTCTCCGAGGGCTCCGGAGAGAACCTCTTCGTCGTGCGCAACTCCACCCTCTACACGACGCCGCTAGCCAACTCCGTGCTGAACGGCATCACCCGCGACTCCATCCTGACGTTGGCCCGTCATCTGGGTATTCCGATTTACGAGCAGGCGTTGCCGCGCGAGCTGTTGTACATCGCGGACGAGGTCTTCTTCACCGGCACAGCGGCTGAGGTCACGCCCATCCGCTCGGTCGATCGCATCCTGGTGAAGGACGGCAAGACCGGCCCGATCACGCGCCAGCTGGCGGACGAGTTCTTCGGCATCGTGAACGGCACGCGGCCGGACCGCTACAACTGGCTGACACCGGTGAACGTTCGCGCGGCAGAGCCGGTCGGCGTGTAGCGCCCACCGTCGTTGCGGTCGCCGTACTTGGTCTAGCAAGAAGGGGCCGCCTAGGCTGCCCCTTCTTGCGTCTCCATACGACCCCCGGCCTGCTATACGGTGGCGTGCTCTGCGGTCTCCTGCGCACGGCTGGACGACGCTGGCATAGCCGCAGGCTGGGAGTCGAAGTTTGCCGGAGAGGCCAGGTCGAGCGGCCCCTCCATCGCCGGAGGGCGACCCGACATCTGCTCGGTGAACCCAGGCAGCTTCTGGCTGCCTGTAATCAGCCGGGCGCCGTGCCCGAGGGTCACGTACGTCCACGCCCACTGCAGCATCACCGCAATGCGATTGCGGAAGCCGACCAGGAAGTAGATGTGGATCGCTAGCCACGTCACCCAGGCGGGG
>CAXUMX010000042.1:9598-28944 GCA_964252395.1 uncultured Acidobacteriaceae bacterium
CCGCCCCAGTGTGCGTGGAACGGCCACTTGACGTTCGCGATAGCGCGCGCCCGGCCGATGGTCGCCATATCGCCCTTGTCGAAGTAGTGGAAGGGCTTGCGCGGACGCCCCTCCAGGTCGGCTTCGATCATCTTGGCGGCCTGGGTACCCATCTGCATGGCAGGCTGCGCCACTCCAGGCACCGGCTTGCCGTTCTCCGTCACCTCGGCCAGATCACCACATACGAAGATGTTGCGGTGTCCGGGCGGGTTCAGAAACGGATCCACGATGACCGAACCCTTCTTGTTCACCGGTACGCCCAGCATCTTGCCCAGCGGCGACGCCTGCACGCCGGCAGCCCACAGGGTGACCAGCGCTTCAATCTTCTCCGCATCCGGCCCCTTGCCCAGCATCACATACCCTGGCTTGACGTCGGTCACCATCTTGCCGGTGATCACCTCCACCCCAAGCGACTTCAGCTGGTCGAGCGCCTTCTGCTGCAGATCCGCCGGGTAGGAGGGCAGGATGTGCGGGCCGCCCTCGACCACCAAGACCCGCGTCTTAGTGGTGTCGATGTGGTAGTAGTCTTCGTGCAGGTACAGGCTGGCGATATCGCGAATCGCACCGGCCAGCTCCACCCCGGTAGGCCCGCCGCCAATAATGACGAAGTTCAGCGCCGGGTGCTTGCCCGTCTCCACCGCTTCGCGCTCGGCAAGCTCATAGGCAAGCATGATGCGGCGCCGGATCTCTGTCGCGTCTTCGAGAGTCTTCAGCCCCGGTGCCAGCTTGGCCCAGTCGTCATGGCCGAAGTAGGAGTGGGTCGAGCCCGTAGCAACGATCAGGTAGTCGTAGGCGATGGCAGCGCTGCTGCGCAGCTCAACCGTCTGCGCTGCCAGGTCGAAGCCCACCACCTCATCCATCACCACTTCAATGTTCTTCTTGCCCCGCAGCACCGTCCGGATCGGCTCGGCGATATCCGCCGGCGACAAGACACCCAGCGCCACCTGGTACAGCAGCGGCTGGAAGGTGTGGTGGTTGCGCCGGTCAATCAGCATGACGTCCACGGCCATCTCGCCCAGGTGCAGGGCGGCATTCAGCCCTGCAAACCCTGCGCCTAGTACCACAACCCGCGGCCGCTTGGCCCTGCCCTGCGTACCCTGTTCCACTGTCGTCGCCATTTTGAAGCTCCTGAATCCGCGCGAACGCTGCGCTTCGCCCTGCTGAAAACATCGTCCCTTAAGGGATGCGCCAGCAGCCGGGAAGGCTTCGAGGATGGTGCGCAGGCGCCCGGGCTGCTTGCGCTCCTCTTCAAATCTCCGGATAAAAGTCGAAAAATGCATCAATGCTCTGTTTCAACTGGTTCTCGATCTGCTCTCGAGAGCCCTCAAGCACGTGCATCGTGACCTCGGCCGAATTGCCGTTGTTCAGCGCGATGGGAGCCGCCCCCACCTGCTTTACCTCCTCTGCGGGCAGCAGCCGCATTCCGTAAACCAGCACCAGATTCGCCATATTCGCCTTGTCTCCCTTAAGCGGCCGTCGGGCTGCTGGCCCGTCGAGTCGTTTATCAGTGTTTAGAATCAAAGATGCACAGATCATGACAGACAACGTTCGCGATACCGTAATCCTCGGCTCTGGTTGCGCCGGGCTCACAGCTGCCATCTACTCCGGACGGGCGAATCTGAAGCCGCTGGTGCTGGAGGGCCATGAGCCGGGTGGCCAGCTCTCGATCACCACACTGGTCGAGAACTTCCCCGGCTGGCCCGAGGGCATTCAGGGGCCGGAGCTGATCGAGAACATGAAGAAGCAGGCGATCCGCTTCGGAGCAGAGTTCCGCATGGCCCACCTGGTCTCGGCCGACCTGAGCAAGCGCCCCTTCGCGTTGAATCTGGGCAACGATACGGTGCTGACCCGTACGCTGATCATCGCCAGCGGCGCCTCTGCGCGGTGGCTGGGCCTGCCGTCAGAAGAGGCGCTGATCGGGCATGGGGTTTCCTCCTGCGCCACTTGCGACGGCTTCTTCTTCTCAGGCAAGGAGGTTGCGGTGGTCGGCGGGGGTGACTCTGCGATGGAAGAGGCGCTGTTCCTGACCCGCTTTGCCACAAAGGTGACGTTGCTGCATCGTTCGAACACCTGGCGCGCCTCGCACATCATGCTCGAGCGGGCCCGCAACAATTCCAAGATTGAGTTCCTTCCAGACGTGACGGTCGAAGAGGTACTGGGAGTGGAGCAGAAAGAGGTCACCGGGGTGCGCCTGAAGCATCGTCTGACCTCAGAGGAGTCCGTGCTGCGCATTGATGGCCTCTTCCTCGGCATCGGGCATGAACCGAATGCAAAGGCGTTCGCCGGCCAGATCGACATGGATAACGACGGTTACATCGTGACCCACGACTTTGTACATACGCGGGTGGAAGGCGTCTTCGCCTGTGGTGACGTGCAAGACCGGCGCTACCGTCAGGCCATCACGGCGGCCGGCTCAGGCTGTGCTGCGGCTCTTGAAGTGGAGAAGTACCTTGAAGAGCAGGGCCGCTAAGCTGCGGGTTTTGGCATACCTATCTCGCACAACGGGAACTACGTTATTGATCGCGGCTTTGACCTTTTGCGCAGCGCAGACACTCGCAAGCTGCTGCAGGTTAGTTTTCGCTGCGCTGTTAGCTCCATTCCGTACTTGTCTGTTCCGCATTTGACGTCGCCGCGATACCCTCGTCGCAGGTTCCTTGATTTGGCCGTCTTCGTCCAGCGATGGAACTTCGAAGAGACCACGGTAGTTGCAGAGATCATGCGCCGGGACGCCGCTCGCATGCAGCGAGCCATTAAATTGCATCGACATTGCCATCCTGCTGCGCCGGCAGAGCCTGCGCATCCCGTTCTATATCCATGAGGCGTCTGCCGCTACTACCTCATGCGTCAGCGGCTGCTCGCCTTGTACGAGACGAATCATGCTGGCCTGCTCCCTCGACTGCCAGAAGCTCTGTAGCTCCCTTTCCTGAGTGCTGTCCTCCGGGCAGTGCGACGCGGTATCCTGATGGACGGCGCTGCGATCCCCGCATCCGGGGACGTGGACCCGAGCGGTTTGCACCCTTCCGGCGTGCCTCGCCCGACTTCGATTGCGAGGTCTTTTACCTGTGCCCGATCGTCCGACTGTGCATGACGCCACCCTATTCTCCAGCCAGAGCCATCCAGACCGCACCTCACCTGAATCGTTAACCCTGGACCCCTCCACGCCGCAGGAATGGCAGCAGTTGCGCGCGCTCGGCCACCGCATGCTCGACGACATGCTCGACGACTTGACCACCTTGCGCGAGCAACCCGCATGGCGCCCTCTTCCGGAGCAGTCGGCCACCGCGCTCGCGAGCCCACTCCCGCTCACCGGACGCGCGCCCGAGGAGGTGTACCGCACCTTCCAGCAGCACGTCGCTCCGTACAGCATCGGCAATCGGCATCCGCGTGCATGGGGCTGGGTGCGCGGCACGGGGACGCCGCTGAGCATGCTGGCGGACATGCTCGCCTCCGGGCTCAACGCGCACATGGCGGGCGGGCAGCAGGCCCCCGCGCTGATTGAGGAGCAGTGCCTGCGCTGGATGGCGAGCCTGATGGGCATGCCGGCCGAGAGTTCAGGGCTGCTGACCAGTGGCGGCAGCATGGCCAATCTGCTGGGGCTTGCCGTAGGGCGCCACGCCCACGCCGGATTCGACCTGCGGCAGCAAGGCCTGCAGTCCGGCCAGCCCAGGCTGCTGGTCTACTGCTCGACCGAGACCCACTCCTGGGCGGTGAAGGCCATGGAGCTGATGGGCATGGGACGCGATAGCCTTCGCCGCATTCCCGTGAACCAGTCGCACCAGATCGACTTGCAGCAGCTGGAGCTCCAACTGGAGCGCGACAAGGCCGCAGGTCACCGCCCCACCGTGCTGATCGCTAACTGTGGCACGGTAAACACCGGTGCTATCGATGACCTTCCCGCCCTGGCCGAGCTTTGCCGGCGGCATGAGCTCTGGTTCCACGTGGATGGCGCCTTCGGAGCACTGCTGCGGCTGAGCCCGCAGCACGCTCACGTGGTGCGCGGCATGGAGGAGGCCGACTCACTGGCCTTCGATCTGCATAAGTGGATCTTCCTTCCGTTTGAGATCGGCTGCGTGCTGGTCCGAGACCCCGCACTGCACACCGCCACCTTTGCCACCCGTGCCAGTTATCTCGAGGAGGCCGAAGGCGGCATCATGGAAGGTGGTCTGCCCTTTGCAGATCGCGGCTTCGAGCTGACGCGCAGCTTCCGCGCACTGAAGCTGTGGATGTCGCTCGAGGTGCACGGTGTCGACACCTATGCAGCACTGATCGCACAGAACATGGCGCAGGCCGAGTACCTCGAGTCGATGATTGTGAACTCGCCGCAGCTGGAGCTGGCAGCGCCGAGGCCAATGAATGTTGTCTGCTTCCGCTACATACGGGCAGGTCTGGACTCAGCCGCCACCGATGCTGTAAACCGCAACATCGTGATCAAACTGCAGGAGTCCGGCCGTCACATCATCTCGGGAACAACACTGGATGGCCGCTATGCCATGCGGCTCGCCATCACCAACCATCGCAGCCGCATGGAAGACTTTGACATGCTTGCGGAGGATTGTGTGCTCTTCGGCGATCAGCTCGCCGGGGCCCAATGAATACAGCCGCGGAGCTTGCCAGCAACCTCGCCTTTGTCGAAGAGCAGATCGGCGCCGCCTGCCGCCGCAGCGGCCGCTCCCGGCAGGAGATCACGTTGATCGCGGTAACCAAGATGCATCCTGTCGTTGCGATCGCGGAGGCAGTCGCGCTCGGCATCACCCACATCGGGGAGAACAAGGTGCAGGAGTTCGACTCCAAGCAGGCCGAGTGGAGCGCCCTACGCGCCGCGCGGCCGCTGCATGCGCACCTCATCGGGCACCTGCAGACGAACAAAGCCGGGCGTGCTGCCGCGCTCTTCGACTCGGTCGACAGCGTCGATTCAATGCGGCTCGCGCGGCGGCTGGATAGCGCCGCGGCAGCCGCCGGCCGCACGCTCCGCATCCTGCTTGAGGTCAAGCTGAGCGATGAGCCCTCAAAGGAAGGTGTCGCGCCCGACTCGACCGAAATGGCAGAGCTTCTGGAGGCGCTGCCCGGCCTCACCCACCTCTCCATGTGCGGCCTTATGACCGTCCCACCCTACCTCCGTGAAGCGGAGGCGGTTCGACCGTACTTCCAACGACTTCGCGAGTTGCGGGACCGCTACGCGCAGCAGTATCCGCGGCTGAGTTTCGCCACGCTCTCCATGGGCATGACGCACGACTACGCCGTGGCCATTGAGGAAGGCGCGACTGAAATCCGCCTGGGCACAGCGCTGTTTGGTGCCCGCGACTACAGCCATCAGTCCTGAGCCGCCATAACGCCGAGCCGCATGGCAGATCGCTCATGTAGCATCGCTGCTAGCCGGACCGCCAGTCGACCACATTGCTTCAGGGAAGGGTGCTGCGCGCACACATGAACCTGCTCTACGCCGGCGTGCTTGCCGCCATCGTCATCGCGCTGCTTGCGGTCTCCATCTCTCGCCTGCGCACTACCCACACCAAGGATGACTACCTGGTGGCCGGTCGCTCATTGCCTGCAGTGGTGCTGGTGTTTACGCTACTCTCCTCCTGGGTCGGTTCTGGATCGCTCTTGGGCGGGGCGGAAAATGCTTACAAACACGGGTTCGCTGCGCTGTGGCAGCCAGCCGGCGGTTGGGCTGGCCTGCTTCTCATCTACTTCATCGCGCCGCGGGCGCGAAAGTTTGCGCAGTTCACCATTCCGGACCTGCTCGAGGTGCGCTACAACCAGGTCGCGCGCGCGCTCGGGGTAGTGGCTGTGTTGTTTGCGTACACTGCGATCACCAGCTACCAGCTGATTGGCGGCGGCGACATCCTGCACCTCGTCTTTCCCACGGCGATCTCTTCGGATGCGGGCAAGTATCTGATCGCGGCGTTTGTCATCGTGTTTACCGCCATCGCCGGCATGTCTTCCGTGGCGTACATGGATGTGGTCATCGGGCTGCTGGCCACCATCACCATCGCGCTGGCGCTGCCCTTCCTCGTCCACACGGCCGGAGGATGGCATGGTGTGCACGCGGCGTTGCCGGCCACCCACTTCCAGGTGCTGGGCGATTTCTCACTCATCCGCGCACTGGAGCTGTTCCTGCCAACCATGCTGCTGATGCTTGGCAACCAGTCCATGTATCAGAAGTTCTTCTCTGCCAAGTCGGAAAAGGCAGCACGGCAGGCCGTGGTGGGGTGGGTCATCGGAACGATCTTTCTCGAGAGCGTGATCGTGGCGCTTGCGGTGGTGGCGTCGACGGTCTTCCCCACCGGAGAGGTCCATGAACATCCACGCGAGATCATCGCCTGGTCCGCACTGCACGGCCTGCCGGCGTGGCTGGGCCCGCTGCTAATGGGCGCAGTCTTCGCCAAGATCATCTCTACGGCGAACAATTATCTGTTCTCACCTGCGACCAACCTGGTGAACGACGTCTTCTCGCGCTATATGGCGCCGAATGCGTCCAACCGGGTGGTGCTGATCGTCTCCCGGTTGATGGTGGTGCTGCTCGGGCTATGGGCGCTCTACCAGGCGCTTCATACGCAGTCAGTGTTACAGAAGACTCTCTACGCCTACACCATCTACTCTGCGGCGCTGACCCCGGTGGTGCTGGCCGCCTTTTACTCGCGCCGCGCGAACGGCTATGGAGCCGTCTCGGCGATCGCTGCCGGCACCTTCGTCACCGTCTTCTGGGACACCGGCTTCGTTCACCGCCATCTGCCTGCGGCGCTGGCGGAGCGCGATGCTATCTTTCCCGCACTCCTGTGCGCACTGCTTTGCCTGGCGCTGGTCAGCGCACTGACGCCTCCACCGCGGCGGGAGCAGATTGCACCCTTCTTCCCGGAGGATGCCATTTCGCATGACGCCTCGGTCGCTTAGCCACAGCGCCGGCGCTGGTGCGCCAGGCGATTCCTCCGCGGTGCCGCTGGGATCACCGGCGTACTTCGCGGAGCAGGCGACGCACGGCTTCTACGCCGCCCGCAACGGTCTGTTTCTGATCGATCCGGCGCGGTTGGAGGCGCATCTCGGTCGCGACGTCCGGGATACGCAACTGCTGGAGAGCTTCACCCGCAGCGGTCGTGGCCAGGAGATTTGCGCGCAAGGGCTGGTGGTACCTGCCTTCGGAGTGGAAGCAGGCTTCTACACCGTGCTGGTCCGCTCAACCGAGACAGAGGACGCGTTCACGCCGCTGACGCATCTCGTCTATGCGACCGGCTTCGTGCTCGGCACGGCGACCGGCGATCTGCTGGTCTGCAACACTGACTGGCTCAGTCGGACAGAGGCGACGCGCTCTGCCGAAGATCCGGAACTCCGCCGAGCTAGTCCGGAACAGCGGGCAGCACGTCCGGTGCACGTCACACCCGGCTGGTACAGCGTGACGGTGGTCGCCGGCATTCGCGAGGAAGAGGGCGACGGCGAAGGCTGGGTCTGCGCCTTCCTGCTTGACCCCCAACCCGCGCAGCCCGAGTTCCTGGGCGACCTGTCGAAGACACTCAGCTTCTTCGCCGGCTGACGCGCAAACCGGAATCCCAAGACATCCCGGGCTACACTGTGCCTCGGTGGCCGTGGCCACCCTTACGCTCGAAATCTCTATCCCGCTCTCGCGCTCGCTTAAGGACCGCCGGCAGGTGGTGCGGAGCATGAAGGACAAGCTGCAGCAGAGCTTCAACGTCTCTGTCGCGGAGATGGACGAGGCGGTCACCTGGCAGCGGGCTACCTTGGGGATTGCGGCCATCTCGGCATCGCGGGACTACCTGCGCGGACTGATGCAGCAATTGGAGCGTGCCGCTACCCGGCTGGCAGCCGAGCACGGGGCCGAGGTAAGCGACGCCTGGTGGGACTTCCTCGAAGCCTGACCCGTTTCGCACCGCCGGCCTATCCCGCAGTTCCGTCCTGGCACCCACCGGAAGGAACTGCAGGCGTGAGCGGCACACTCTGCTATCCTTTGAGGTTTACCTGGAGAGTTCTTGTCATGCCGGAACAGCGAGCCCGCAAGTACCATCGTGATCGCGTGGCGGAGACGCTGCGCGATGAGATCGGCACCATGATTCAAGGCGAGTTGGCCGACCCGCGGATTGCGTTGGCACACGTCACCGAGGTGGTACTCAACCCCGGCGGAAAGTCCGCGCAGGTCTATGTCTCTGTCGATCTACCCCAGGAGAACGAAGAGCCCACCATGGCTGCGCTGATGGCCGCCCGCGGCTTCATCCGGCATGAGCTGCTGGACCGCATGGGCGTCCGGCATGTGCCGGAGCTCAGCTTCCATCTTGATCGGACAGACCGCATGACCGCGCGCATCGACGAGCTGCTGAGCCGCCGTCGCCGCACCAATCGTGCCGCCAAGCCGGCACCCAAGGCCAAGACAGGCGCATGAAGCAGGGCTCCTCCATCCCGCAGCCGGTCTCTGCCGCGCAACTGGGCGCCAGCCTTGTCGGCACTGTGCATGAAGGCTCGCTCGGGTCCTATGCCAGCCGCCGGCCGCCGGTGGTCGCCGCCATACTAGACGCTATCCGTGATGCCCATCGCATCCTGGTGACCGCCCATGCGCGGCCGGATGGAGACGCGGTGGGCTCTGTGCTGGCCTGCGGCATGCTGTTGGAGCAGCTGGGCAAGCAGGTAGAGATGGCCTTCAGCGACCGCGTGCCGCTGATCTACCGCTGGCTGCCCGGGGCGCAGCGCATCCGCCACTGGCAGCGGGTCGAGGGCGACTACGACTTGGTCATCCTGCTGGAGTGCGATGGCGTGGAGCGGAGCCGGCTGAAAGGTCTGGAGAACCGGCGACTCATCAACATTGACCATCACACCAGCGGCCGCAGCTTCGCCCACCTGAACTGGATCGATGCGGACGCCTGCGCGGTCGCGGAACAGGTCTTCACGCTGGCCCGGGCTGCCGACGTGGACATCACACCGGACATGGCGACCTGTCTCTACATGGCGGTGCTGACCGATACCGGCTCCTTCTGCTACGAAGGCACGGACGCCCACACCTTCTCTCTGGCGCACGAACTGGTCCGCCTGGGCGCGCGTCCCGCCAGCATCGCGCAGGATGTCTACTTCTCGAATCCTATGTCCAAGATGCTGCTGCTGGGCGCGGCGCTGGCCAACCTGCGGCGCGATGGCCGCATGGCGTGGCTGTGGGTGACCACGGCGGACATGGAGCGAACCCGGGCTGCGGAGGAGGACTGCGAGGGCATCGTGAACTATGCCATCGGCATCGCAGGCGTGGAAATTGCGGTCTTCCTGCGGGAGCTGCCCGACCATCGCGTGAGACTAAGCCTGCGCAGCAAAGGATCAGCGAACGTGGCGACCATCGCCGAGAGCTTCGGTGGCGGCGGACATGAGAACGCCAGCGGCTGTACCCACATTGGCCCGCTTCCGGCGGCAACGGAGGCCATCCTGGCCCGCGTGCGCACACTCTTCTAAGCCTCGCTCGGCGGCATCCACGGCAGCTTTGCGTCTCTTCTTCGAGCAGGCTCATGATGCCGCCCATGTTCGGAACTGCTCGTCTGTGCGCCGCCCTCCACAGCACCATCCCGACATCGCTCGCCATCAGCCAGGACTCCGGGGCAAAGCCGGCCTCCATCTTCACAGCTGCGGCGCAACAGCGGGCGCGTGAACTGCTGCAGAAGATGACGCCGGAAGAGAAGATCGGCCAATTAATTCAACTCTTCGTCTTTGAGAAGAACCCGAATGGTGCGGATAAGAGTCTGACCGGACTCGGCAAGAGTTTGGGGCCGGGCCAGCCGCCCGGTGCGGGAGCTGAAGGGCTTTACCCGCGTGCACCTTGCGCCACATGCGCGGCAGACACTCCACTTCACCCTTCCGCCGGGCGATGTGTTCCTGGAGCGCGGCTGACCACGCCTGGGTACAGGATGCCGCAGACTTCGATATGTGGGCGGGAGCGGACGCAAGGGCGCCGCTGCACACCACCTTCCATCGCGTGCCGTAATGCACCGGCTTGCAACCACAACGCGATCGGCGGAAGATAGCCTCGTTCGCGGACGAGGTGTGCGCATGGCAGCAACTGCAAATGAATGGCCGGAGCTTGAGTGGTCGGCGTGGGAACCGACCGCTACCACGCTGCACATGTGGACGCAGATCGTCGGCAAGGTTCGTCTGGCACTTAGCCCCATGCAGCCGCACTGGTGGAACATACCGCTGTATGTCAGTGCACGCGGTCTCAGCACCTCTGCCATGAAGACCGGCAGTGAGATGCTGGACATCGAGTTCGATTTCGTCAGCCACGATCTTCACTTCCGGCTCAGCAGCGGCGCTGAGCTCTCCATGCCGCTGCGGCCGCAATCAGTCGCAGAGTTCTACAGCGAGTTTCTCTCCTGCCTCAGACTGCTGGGCGTCTCTGTGCGCATCAACCCGATGCCGGTAGAGTTGAAAGCGCCGATTCGCTTTGATCAAGACACGCAGCACGCTACTTACGACCCGGACTCTGCCCATCGCTTCTGGCGCGTGCTGGTCCACGCGGACCAGCTGCTTCAGAAATTCTCCTCCGGCTTCATCGGCAAGATCAGCCCGGTCCACTTCTTCTGGGGCAGCTTCGACCTCGCGGTTACGCGCTTTTCCGGCCGGCGCGCGCCGGAGCGCCCGGGCGTCGACCCGGTGACGCGCGAGGCATACTCGCATGAGGTGATCAGCGCGGGCTTCTGGCCGGGCAACGGCGGCTATGGCCAGGCCGCGTTCTACTGCTACGCTGCACCGGCGCCGGAGGGTCTGGCCGCGGCCACGATCCAGCCCGCTGCCGCGCACTACGACCAGAACCTGGGCGAGTTTCTGCTGAACTACAACGACGTCCGGCGCGAAGCCTCCCCGGATGCGGCCGTGTTCGCATTCCTTGAGAGCACTTACTCCGCCGCCGCAGACCTGGCGAAGTGGGATCGCGCTGCGCTGGAGCGGCACTGAGGCTTGCGGCAGATCCAAAGCGTGCATGAAGGCAGCCTGCTGCGGCCTGCATTTGCAGTATGATTCCGGTCCATGAATGGCCTGCTAGGTGCACTCGCTCTGTTTTCTGCCGCGGTACTTGCTCACCCCGCCGCACCGCATCCAAAGGAGGCGCCTCGCACCTCCGAACCCATCCAGCTGCATGTCGATCTCACCGATGCGCCGCGCCACCTGCTGCACGCCCATGAACTGATTCCGGTCACCGTGGGGCCGCTGGTGCTCGAGTATCCGCAGTGGATCCCCGGCAATCACCGGCCCACCGGACCGATCGACAACCTGACCGGCGTCTTCGTCCGGGCAAATGGCCAGGACCTGCCCTGGCGCCGTGACGACGTGGACCTGTACGCCATCCACGTCACCGTGCCGCAGGGCATCACCACGCTCGATGTCTCCTTCGACTTCCTTGCTGTGCCGGGCGCCACTGGGTCGGGCGAGGATAACGCCACCGGCGCCAACCTGACCGTGCTCGAGTGGAATTGCGTTGTCATGTATCCGGCGCATATTCCAGTCGCCGACATTCCGATCACGCCAAGCATCACGCTGCCGCAGGGATGGAAGTCCGGCACGGCGCTGACTCCGACCGGGCAGACCGGCAATGACGGCAGCTATCAGACGGTCTCCGTCGGCACGCTGGTCGACTCGCCCCTGATCGCCGGCCGCTACTTCCGCGAGATCCCGCTGGCGCCCGAGATCACGCCCAGGCACTACCTCGATGTCGCCGGAGACGCAGCCGAAGATATCGAGATCCCCGCGCCGGTGCTCGACAGCTACAACCGGCTGGTACGCGAAGCATCCACGCTCTACGCCTCACACCACTACGAGACTTACCACTTCCTGCTTTCGCTCAGCGATCAGATACGCGCCGAGGGGCTGGAGCATCACCAGTCCAGCGACAACGGCATCTCAGAGCACGCCCTGTCGGACGAAACCGAGCGTCCGGTCGAAGCCTCCCTGCTGCCACATGAGTTCACGCACTCGTGGAACGGCAAGTACCGCAGGCCGGTGGGACTCGCGACGCCCGACTACGCCACGCCACAGCGCGGCGAGTTGCTGTGGGTGTATGAGGGCATGACGCAATACTGGGGCGAGGTGCTGGCCGCGCGCAGTGGCCTGCGCACACCCCAGCAGTTCCGCGAATTCCTCGCAGTCACTGCAGCCAAACTGGACCAGAAACCCGGCCGCATCTGGCGCAATACGGAAGACACGGCCATCGCTGCGTCCATCCTGCGCGACGGCACCCAGAACTACAGCAACTGGCGGCGCGGGCAGGACTACTACCAGGAGGGCCAGATGATCTGGCTCGATGCTGACGTGACCATCCGCCAGCTCACCCACGGGCAGAAGTCGCTTGATGATTTCTGCAAGAAGTTTCTCGGCGTCGGGGGCAACACCCCGCCCAAGGTGGTGCCCTACACGCTGGATGACGTGGTCAACGATCTGAACTCGGTGGTGGCCTATGACTGGCGTAGCTTCCTGACGGAGCGCGTGACCACGCACGCGAACCACGCCGTGCTAGGCGGAATCGAGCATGGCGGCTACAAGCTGATCTACCAGGACCAGCCAGTGGCCATGGAGCGAGCCATGAACGCCAAGTCCGGTGACCTGGACGCCTACTTCTCAGCCGGCCTGCGCATCGCCAAGGATGGCACCATCAGAGATGTTCGCTTCTTCTCCGACGCCTATAAAGCAGGCTTTGCGCCGCAGTGGAAGATGATCGCTGTCAACGGCATCGCCTACTCGGACGAAGCGTTCAAGCGAGCACTGAAGACGGCGAAGGGCGGAAGCGAACCGATCGAGTGCATCGTGTCGAACAATAATCAGTTCCGCACCCTCAAGCTGGACTACCACGAAGGCGAGAAGTATCCCAACCTGGAGCGAGTCGCCAGTCAGCCGGATGTGCTCGATGACATCCTGAAGCCGCTGGTTCCGCCAGCCAAGTAGGCCGTTGATAGCAAGAGAAAGGCCCAGCCATGCGGCTGGGCCTTTTCTCTTAGGCAATGCGGTTAGTGAGCCGTCAGCTCCGCTGCCATCTTCTCGGTGACGAATGCCTCGATCTGATCGCCCTGCTGGATGTCGCTGAAGCCGGCGATGCCCATGCCGCACTCCATGCCGTTGGTCACCTCGCGCGCATCGTCCTTGAAGCGCTTGAGCGATGCGAGCTTGCCCTTGAAGACCTGCTCGCCTCCGCGCATCACGCGCACTTCTGCGTCGCGGCGAATGGAACCATCGGTGACGCGGCAGCCGGCGATCGTTCCGACCTTGGGAATACGGAAGACCTCCTGCACCAGCGCACGACCCTGGTAGCTCTCCTTGAAGACCGGATCGAGCAGCCCCAGCATGGCCTTGGTGATCTCGTCCTGCAACTCGTAGATGATCGAGTGCAGACGGATCTCCACGCCTTCCTGGTCGGCTAAATCCGCGGCCTTCCGCTCCGGCCGCACGTTGAAGCCGATCACGATGGCGTTCGAGGCAGAGGCCAGCAGGATGTCGCTCTCCGTGATGGCGCCGACGCCGGTGTGGAGGATCTTGATCCGCACCTTCTCGGTCGACATCTTGCTGAGCGAATCCGACAGCACCTGCACGGAGCCCTGCACGTCGCCCTTGAGGATGAGCGGCAGGTCCTTGACCCCGGCCTGCTTGATCTGCTCAGCCAGGTTCTCGAGCGAGACGCGAGAGCTCTTCGCCAGCTGCGACTCGCGCTCCTTCATCTTGCGGTACTGCGCAATGCCCTTGGCCTTGTCACGATCCGCCACGACCAGGAAGGTGTCGCCGGCGTCCGGCATGCCTTCAAGACCCAGGATCTCGACCGGCGTCGACGGACCTGCTTCGTCGATGGCGCGGCCGCGATCGTCAAACATGGCACGCACCTTGCCAAAGGTATTGCCGACGATGAAGCTGTCCTGATTGCGCAGCGTGCCGTTCTGTACCAGCACACTGGCCACCACACCGCGTCCGCGATCCAGCTTGGCTTCGAGCACCGTGCCCAGGCCGGAGCGATCCGGAGTGGCCTTCAGGTCGCCGATATCTGCCGTGAGGCAGATCATCTCGAGCAGCAGATCGAGGTTCTGCTTCTTCTTCGCCGACACATCGACGAACACGGTGGAGCCGCCCCAGGCTTCGGGAACCAGTCCACGGTCGCCCAGCTGCTGCTTGACCCGGTCCGGCTGCGCATCCGGCTTGTCGATCTTGTTTACTGCAACAATGATCGGCACGTTTGCCGCCTTGGCGTGGTCAATCGCTTCCAGCGTCTGCGGCATCACGCCGTCATCGGCTGCAACCACGATCACGACGATGTCGGTGACCTTAGCGCCACGCGCACGCATGCGGGTGAAGGCCTCGTGACCCGGCGTATCCAGGAAGACGATCTCGCGGCCGAACGCCGGCGAATCCTGCTTGGTGATCTTCACCTTGTAGGCGCCGATGTGCTGCGTGATGCCACCCGCCTCGCCCGCCGCCACATCCGTCTCACGGATCGCGTCGAGCAGTGAGGTCTTACCGTGATCAACGTGGCCCATCACGGTGACCACAGGCGAACGCGTGACCTCGATCTCGCCCACGTCCTCCTGGCCCATCAGCGTCTCAAGCGCCTCGTTGGCCATCTCGTCTTCGAAGCTGATGATGTTGGCCTCGGCTCCAAACTGGCGCGCGACATCCTTCACCAGCTCAGCATCGAGCGACTGGTTGACGGTGACAAAGACACCGCGCATCAGCAGCGTAGCGATCAAGTCCTTGCCGCGAACATCCAGCTTCTCGGCCAGGTCCTTCACGCTGATGCCCTCGGTCACCTGGATGGTCCGTGTAATGGGCAGCGGCTCATGCGGCACCTGCGCTCCGCCGAAGCGGGAGGGCGGTGCAAAGCCCTTCATCGGGCCTTCCTTGGTCTTCGGGTACTGCTGGCGGCCACGACCGCGCGGCGGCCCGCTGGGGCGCTGCGGACGCGGAGCCTCGCCCGGCGGAGGCATCATGCCGCCTGCGCCTGGAGCACCTCCCGGACGTGGACCAAAGCCGGGACGACCGCCCGGACCACCGGGACGCGGACCGAAGCCAGGACGACCGCCCGGCGCGCCCGTAGGCGCAGTGCGCGTGGGGTGCATGGGACGGCGACCCGGATAGGAGCCTGGCGCACCGCCGGCCCCGGGAGCCCCCGGACGCGGCTGGAAGCCGCCCGGACCACCCGGACGCTGGAAGATAGGACGGCCACGCTGGATACCGCCGGGCGCACCGGCGCCCGCAGGCGGGGCGGCACTGGGCGGCGGCGTCGGACGAGGTGGCGGTGCACTGTAGACCGGGCGCGGGCCAGTCTGCGGCATAATCACGCGACGTGCTGGCGGCACAGCAGCAGCGGGTGGCTCTGTGACCTCCGGAGCTGCAGCAGCTTCCAGGTTCGGCGCGCTCGTGCTCTCCGCGACCGTAGGTGCGGGCGCGGCAGGGGCAGCGGCAACCGGCGCAGCAGCAGTAGGAGGTGCCGGCGCGGCGACAGGAGCAGGCGGAGCGGCCGCAACCACGGGCGGACGCGCAACCACGGGACCCGCAGGCGGAGCCGAAGCAATTGCTGGCCGGGGTGCAGCAGAGCCTGCCGGAGCTGCACTCACCGGGGGACGTGCCACCACCGGACCTGCCGGTGGCTTGGCCGCAATCGCCGGCTGCGGCGGTGCCGCAGTCACAATGGGCGGCGCCTGGCGCGGCTGGGGAACGATGCGGCGCGGCGCAGGATTGTCAGACGCACGCGCCTGCGCTGCACTTACCTGAGGGGTGGGTGCCGCCTGAGGCGCCTGCGCTGCAGGGGTTGGTGCCGCTGTTACCGGTGCCGGAGCACTCGCTGGCGCAGCCGCCGCAACCGAAGGCGCAGCGGCCGGAGCCGCGGCAACTGGCGCAGGGGCAGGCGGCTTGACTGCCACCACGGGTGGAGTGGGGGCCGCGGGCCGCGGTGCGGGACGTGTTGCCTCTTCCTTGCGTTGCTGAATCGCCTTCAGCACATCGCCAGGCTTGGAGACACGTGACCAGTCGATCTTTTGCGCGCCGCCGTTGTCGCCGCCCTTGGACGCTCCGCCGCCATTGCGGCTGCCCCGCTGGAAATGGACGCGCACACGCTGCGCTTCATCACCTTCAAGCGAACTTGAATGGGTCTTCGCCTCAGTCACCCCGACTTCGCGAAGCACATCCAGGATCGCCTTGCTCTTAACTTCGAGCTCTCTTGCCAGATCGTTAATGCGAACTTTACTCATCCGTCCCTTTTGTTGGCACTCTGCCTGCCGCCCCTCAGCTGTTCATAGCAACCTCTTGGTCTGCGGGTTCACATGCCGTTCCATACAGCTTGGTTCTCTCAAGCAGTTTTCCTGATGCCGTGCACGGAGGGGAAGGCGCGCGGAGTGGCCTCTCTGCGAGAGAAGCCAACTATGAATGACGCTGGGCCGTGTCCACCTACAGGAAACCGCTATATGTGACTATCGCCTGAAATCCACAAATCCGCGCCACACATCGCATGAAGATGCTGCCGCGGCCGAAGCCGGCTGCTGTTCAGCCGCGGGGTATTCCCGGTGGGCAGCGCGACCCGCGCCGCCGCCCGGGCGAAAACCACTAGAGGCCGCTCTCTTCTTCCTGCCGCTCGGCATCTGGCAGCACGGACTCTTCCTCGCCCTCGCCACCCGGCATGGGGCTGGGCCGCGGATTGTGCCGGCGCAGCTGCTCACTGGTGTCGTCCTGTCCCGCGTCCTGGGGCAGGATGCCCACCTCACCCACCTCGCGGCCGGACTCGGTCAGCTCCTCCATCCGCTCGCGGGCAATCTCGTCCACCACCCGCCCGGAGCCGTCCCGTTGGTCGGGAATCTCCAGCTGGTCCTCGCCCTCGCCGTCGGTCTGGTCGACTTCGAGCGCATCCAGCTCCTCGCCCAGTTCGGCATCGGCCTTGGCCCGCTCTTCGTCCATTGAGGCGTCCGCCTCGATCGCCTCCAGATCGGACCGGCTCGGGGCACGCTCGTTATCCTCGCCGCCACCTGTCAGTACGTCGTTGCTGCCCAGCACGGTCGCCTCTACCCGGTCGTCTCCGGCCGGCTCCTGCTCCACCAGTGCCTGCTCCCCTGCCTCGACGGTATCCGTCGAGATGTCCGTTGCTTCGTCTGCCCGCATCGCTTCGCCCTCTCCGGACTCAGATGCAACTCCGCCCTCGGCAGGCGTGGCGGGCCGCTCCTCGCCTTCCTCATACTGGCCGAAGTAGTGCCGCACTGCGACAGAGATCTTCTCGAGCGTCTTCTCGCCGATGCCCGGTACCTCTTCCAGCTGTTCGGGGGTCATGTCGGCCAGCGACTCGACTGTGGTGATACCGGCGGCCACCAGCTTCTGGATGATGACCTCGCCAAGTTCCGTCACCTGCTCGATCGGAGTCGATGGGCCACCGCTGAGCGCCTGCATCTGCTGCTCCACTTCCTGGCGCTTCTCTTCCTCGCTCTTGATGTCGATCTTCCAACCCAACAGCTTGGCTGCCAGCCGGACATTCTGGCCCTTCTTGCCGATCGCCAGCGACAGCTGCGTGTCGTCGACGATGACCTCGATCTGCTTCTCCGTCAGGTCGGCGATCGTGACCCGGCTTACCTTGGCCGGCTGCAGCGCCTTTTCTGCAAAGGTCGTGATCTCTTCTGAGAACTCGATGATGTCGATCTTCTCTCCACGCAGCTCGCGAATGATGGACTGCACCCGCATGCCCTTCATGCCGACGCAGGCGCCTACCGGATCGACGTCCTTGTCGCGCGATTGCACGGCGATCTTGGTACGCTCGCCTGCTTCGCGCGCAATGGCGCGAACCGAGACCGTGCCGTCGTAGATCTCCGGCACCTCGCTCTGGAACAGGCTCTGCACCAGCTCCGGCGCCGCACGGGAGACCACCACCTGCGGGCCCTTGGCCGCGCGGTCAACCCGCAGCAGCACTACACGGACACGCTCCCCGACGCTGAACTGCTCCAGCCGGCTCTGCTCCCGCCGCGGCATGCGTGCCTCTGCTTTGCCGATGTCGAAGATCACATCCTGCATCTCGATACGCTTCACCGTCGCGGTCATGATCTCGCCGGTGCGATGCGCGTACTCGTTGAAGACGGTATCGCGCTCGGCCTCGCGCACCTTCTGGAAGATGACCTGCTTGGCCATCTGCGCGGCGATGCGGCCCAGCACATCCGTCGGCTTGTAGTAGCGGATCTCGCCGCCCACCTCGACATCCGGCGCGAGCTCCTTCGCCTCTTCCAGCGCAATCTGGTTCAGGTCATCTTCAATCTCGTCGTCCGTGGCCGTGACCGTCTTGTAGACATAGGCCCGGATCTCGCCCGTCTCCTTGTCCAGCTCCGCGCGCATGTTCTCCTGCGTCTTGTAGTACTTGCGTGTCGCCAGCGCAATGGCATCCTCTACCGCGGCCACAACGATTCCCGGGTCAATTCCCTTGTCCCGGCTCAATCCTTCGATTACCTGATACAGCTGACTCGCCATCTCGTTTGTTCCTTCTCGTCTAGTCTGTTGCCGCGAAGCCCGGATCACCTTCCGGATACTTGTCCGGCTTCGCCTAATCTGCCTTGTTACTGCCCGCCTGCTGCCCGGCTAAATTTCCGGGATCAGCTGCGCCTTCCTGATATTGCTGAGCTCGATCTCTACCGTCGCCTCGGCAGATGCGGCGGCTTTCTTCGCCTTACCCTTGGGCTGAATCGCAGAGCGGTCAAGCGTCAGCCTGCCCTCTGCCACCGCGACCATCCGGCCCTGCCAGTGCCGGTTTCCCGCTACCGGCTGCATGGTCTCAATCTTCACCAGGCTGCCGCGGAATCGCTCGTAGTCCTGAGGCCGATAGAGCCTGCGGTCGAGCCCGGGGGAGGAGACCTCGAGCGTGTATTCGGCGCCCGGTACCAGGTCCTCCACGTCGATCAGCGTCCCGAAGTCGTGGCTGAACTGCTCACAGTCTTCATGGGTCACGCCGGAGAGATGCTCCGTGCTGAGCTCGCCCCTCAAGACCGCTGCCGGCACCGCACCATCCTCGTCCACTTCGCCGGCCGCGACGCGCTCCGCCAGGGCAGCTGCTTCGGCCGCCAAACGGGCTCGCCCCGGCGCGTCCTTCTCGATAGAAACCCGCAGGACACGATGCTTGCCGCCGCCCACAAACTCGGCGTCTACCACTTCAAGGCCGTGGCTGGCGGCCACCCGCTCGGCTGTCGCTCGAATTGTGTCTAGGTCGATTGCCATCGCTGTCCACACAGGTTTGCAGCAAAGAAAAAGTGGGCTTTCGCCCACTCATCTCCTCCGCCGGTTCCGTCACGCGCGGAGCAAACTCGTCTGTGTTTATGATACGCCTCGCCCCGGCAGTTGCCAACCGC